>JADJRI010000057.1 GCA_016712275.1 Planctomycetota bacterium | reverse complement strand
CCGCACCATCTCTCGGGACAATCCATCGACCACCACTGTTTTTCGACCGGTCAGGCGAGTCCGCGACGCCTGCCCTGCGACTGCCACCGGTGTCGGTGCCGTGCCCGGATTGGTGGAGACAACTTGCGGCGTCGGGCGCGTCAAATTTGAATCCGTTGTCGGCGCGGTAATTGGAGCTGTTGGAACGATTGCGACAGCCTCTTCCGGAATCGATTTGGGTAAAAAAAGTTGTCCGACCACCACAAGGAGCACGACAAGCAACGTAACCAGAACCACGGACTTTTTCTTGTCCGCAGCCAATTGCGTTTTCAATGTCGCAAACGAGAGATCCAAGTTACTTCCCTACATTGGAGCGCCTGTGATACGCATGCAACACGATTGCAACGCGTAAAACGACCGGGCTTCGATTCATTATTTTGCAATCTCAGATCATCCACATGTACGAGACGCGGCATGGCAGCAATCGCATCCAGGAATTGGGCGACCTGATTGAAATTGGCATCGAACTTGATGGTCATGGGCAAAACGGTGATGTTGGAGGCCAGCCGCAATGTTTCCGGCAGCTTCGTCTCGTCAACGTTTTTAGCCAATTCCTGTTGTATATCAGATTGGGTGATACCCAGTGTCGCCAGGCTCTTTACCAGACCATTGGCAAACTCGCTGACCCTGGGCTCGACCGGAATGCGCTCCCAGAGTTGAAACTCGCGTTCCTTCAACTGCAGAACGTTCGAGTACATGGCGGTCATATCGCTCACGGCCGCCTGCGCTTGCTGTGCCTGATCCAACTCAACGCCGATTCTGTCGCGTTCAGATTCGAGTTCGCGCCAACCCGGTACGACCATGCCCACGGCAAAGCCGCCGGCAGAGATCAGCACGATCGCGACAAAAGCCAAATTAAGTCGGGCCGAATTCAAGGCTCAGTCCTTTCATGGGGAATCAGTTCGCACGACATTTCAAAGTACTCTGCCTTTCGATCGGACCAAATCGTCGATTCAACTTTCTCGGTGTAGACTTTGTCAAATAAATTGCTTTTTTCCAACGTCGCGGCAAACTGAATCACGTCGGATGATGTGGGTGCGATGCCGGCCATTCTGAGCTTTGTCGGTCGGATCGGTTCCGCAGGCATGACCGCGGCAGGCATCGGGGATGATTCGACCGATGTCGATTGCGACGATACGGCCCCGGACCTTTCAACACGTACGGCTCCATGAACGAAGCATTCAATATGACTTCGGTCAAAAACAACACTTTCGGGCATGCACCGTGTCAATTCGCTCGACACAATGACCAAATCGGCCCGATCCGAAAGCTGTTCGATCAATTGCTCGTGGGCTATCAACCTTGATTGTTCCGCGGCCAATTCGGCCTTCATCTGGGCAATCTGGGCCAACTGGCTTTTCTGAGACGACACTTCGGTCAACATGGCCTCGGCCACGCTGAGCTGGTGCTGGTGTGCGGCAATCCAAAGCACCATCACGGCGAACATGCCGCCGACGCATGCAGATCGGCGCTTTACCATCCGGCGCGTGACGCGTTGCTCATGGTACTTCGGCGGTATGAAATCGCAGTCAATCACGTTTTAGCACTCGCTCCAACCAGTTTCGTTGCGCCCCTACTCTAAGAGGCCGCTGCCGCCATTGACGACCTTTCGCCGATTCGCGCACCCGAAGTCTTCACCCAGGGCGATCCCAACAAAGCCAAGCCGCAGGCCGTCGCCCAAGCCGGCTGAATTGTTCGTCGGTCGCGCCCCGACAGCGCTTTCAATTGGCCCATGCCGCGCAAGGGATAACCGATCGTACAGGGCACACTGACCGACTCCGCCAACAATCAGAATACAGCGGCTCGTAGGCCTCTCCGCCGACGAGCGTCAGTGTTTCGGGTTTCTGACCGCGAAACGTCACCGCGAAGTATCGAAGGCACAGTTGAAAATCGCGGCTAAGCCGTTCGACGAATGGGCGCTCGGCATCCACGACGGCCGCCCGGACTTCCGGCGGCACCGATGCGTTTTCGTCCGAGCGGCGGCCGCCCTGGTCGCGCATGATGCGAATGCGAAGATCGGCCGCCTCGGGCGTTGAAATGGAGAGCTACCTTTGGCCACGGCTTCATTCAATTGAAAGCCGCCCACGTCGATTTGCTTGATAAAGGAAATTTCCGCGCCGCGAGTAATAATGACGTTGGTGCCGCGATAACCCAGGTCGATAAACACGTTGATCGCGTTGCAGTCTTCGGTGCGGCGCAGAAAGCGAATGAATGAGCGTGCGACCGCACAGGGGTGAGGTCGATCGCGATGGGTGTCAGCTTCAACGATTCGAGCAGAGCGATTCGCGCCTGCACGGCCTCTTCCAATGCCGCGAAGACGATGACCTCTTCCTTTAATTCGTTGCCGTGCCGAACTTCGCCCACGGAAAGATGACGAATCTGGGCCGGCGCGCGGGAGAGGTCGAATCTTTCCTTTGCTTCGAATTCAATCGCACCCGGCATTTCCTCGGCCGGCATGCGCGGTAGCCGAATGTTCTTCAACTGAAATTCACCGTTGCCAAAGGCAGTGACAACGTCACGCCCTTCGAACGGATGTCGGCGAAGGGCGTCCGAGATCGTTTTGGATACGATTTCCAGCATGTCCGCCGTGTCTGGCAGATTGTTCGGCAGCTCGCAAAACGCCGACGCGACGACGACGGGCTGTCCCGCTTCGCAGGCCAATTGAAGCATCCGAATGCCGGATGATCCAATATCGAGGCCGATGGGCCCCTTTCTCTTGTGTCGCTTCAACAGCACGTCGGCCTCCTACAGCCTGTGTTGTGACATCACGGGGATTCTAAAACGCGTTCCTCAAGTTCCCAGTTAATGATCCATTGCATCCTGCGATCCGCCATTACTTCAGAACCGCTCCTTCTTACTTTGGAGTCGTTTCAGTTGGAGCCACGAGTTTTCCATCTGATTCGACTACTAACAGACCATCCACCTTGGTCTCGATCTTCACGCGCGTGGATTGCGGATTAACGTCGACGTCAAAAACCGAGTCGCCAATCTTCACCCGCACCACGGCGTTGGTTTGTTGGTCGAGCGTGCCGACCGAGTTGAACTTCAATACCTGATCGCCCTCAAAGGCCGTCGCCACGATTTCAAGCCGCTTGAGTGCGCCGGGTGCCGTCGATCCTTTTCCGGTCTGCACGAAGTAAGGCTTTTTTGTGGCTGGGTTTGTAATGGGCGTGTTCGGCGCGGATTCCTTTGCAAGCCAATATGAATTCGTGTCCGGGTCCATCTTCAGGATGGTTGGGTCAGAAGGATCGGCGATGGTCAGGGTGCGTGCGTAACTCAGATCCGCCTCCAGCTTTTCGGTAAACTGCCGGGCGCCCTCCTTGGTCACTGCGTCGGAATCCGGCACTGACGCGGCGAACAAGATCGCTGCAATTACGACCACTACCATGAGTTCCATCAATGTAAAGGCACTGAGCTTGTTCATGCTTCTTTCCCCCGCGGGCACAAAGCCCGCACGCCTTGGCGAATCTGCCTTACCGGGCCGGACGTCCCGCGAACGGGCTGCGTCCGTCCTTCGGCGCGGCAGAATCGCCCTTGGTCTCATCGGTGCCAACGGTCTGCACCTTGATCGGCTTTGTTTCGAGATGGCGCAGTATGCGGGCCAATAATTCATTGGTCGCCTTTTGCTCGTCGACCAACTGCTTTCGCTGCATGGCCGTGTCCGGTATTTGCGCCACGGCCTGCGGCAGGAGACTGGGCCTGTTGTCCCATAAGGCTGCGGCGATCAAGCCGAGCAACACGACCACGGCGGCCTGAAAAATCCGTGTTGTGCGATCCGATTTCCTCTGTTCATTCATGGTGACACTCCATTGTCAGTTTTCTCGCCAGCTCAGTACGGTGATCGGCTGGCGCGTCGGCGCGGATTCGAAGTTGTAAAGCCATGATCGTCTGGCGTCCCAGATAAATTTCATTGTTGAGTTTGTGCCCGTAATTGTCGGGCTGTTGGTGGTGATGGCAACACCGCGCACCGTCAAGTCGATGCGATCCTTTCCGTTATCGGTGATGACGTCGCCGCAAATGACCGGCCCGGTGATGTTGACTATGTTGTCGTTTGCCTGTGTTCGCATTTCTGCGGTGCAAACAACGGCCGGGAATCCCTCTTGAGCAACAATCTGAATGTTGTTTTCAAGTTCAAGCCTGCCTCCGGACACAAGCAACGTCCCATTCAATTGTGCATCGTTTTGAAGTCTGAAATTTCCACTCTTGGCCAATATGACGCGACCAGGATTGGTCGCTGTCATATCAATGGCATTGACGGCCGCCGCATCAGATGCATTCATGGAGGATCGATCATACAAGTAAGCCGTGTAAGCTTTGCCACGAAATGAATAGGTCGTGTAAAACGCAATACTGGCGGAGGGCATGGCCACGGCCGGCGCCAGCGATTTCACTGCCGTCGGCGGGCCGCCACCCAGCCAAAGCGCAGTCAAACAGGCTGAAACTTCGCCTGTGCATGTACCTGAACCCGTGAGTGCTCCGTTGCCATGCACGCTGCCGGTAATGGCAACGCCGGCCGGTATCGACAAAGTCGCCGATTTTCCGAGCAGCGCCCGGCGAAAATCCCATATATTTCCGGGCGGCAGCAGCACCTCGGCATAGACCGCCTTTTTGCCCTTGACCGAGCCATCGTATCCGAGTGCAACCCCGCGTGACTGGATGCTGAAGCGATCTTTGAGCGTTGCATGTTGTGTTACCGAGACGCTGGTGAAATCCGACGATGCATCCACCGCGATGTTGTTTCCTCCACGCCAGAAATCATCGAACGCTACGGTAGTGGGCGGATACAGCAAGTAGTGTTTTGCCAACTCGACGCCTGATTCGGCCAGATATTGGGCACGGGCCGCATGTTTGCGGTTGTTGGCACTCGGCATGGCCGTGCTGTTGGCTTCGATGAAGGCGATTCCAAGCGTGCTGACGAGCGTGGCGAGGCCGAGCACCATGATCAGAACATATCCCCGCTTCAGGAACAGGCGTCGCACTGAAACGAGGTTGGATTTTGATGTGGCTTCGAGCATAGTGTCACACTTTCGGCATGGCCAACTATCAGTTCAAGATGTAATTAACAATCTTGGTCAGGCCGCCGAGGCCGGTCCATTTCGAGACTATCTTGCGTTTTGCGCGGGCGCTACGGATATCCGGCGCTCGTTTTGTGTCCTCGAAAAACAGGTAATCGCCAGGGGCGCGGGGCGAGGCCGCCTTGTGGAACAACAGCGATGTGCCGTCCGCGTTGATCGTGAATTCTGAAAGCACCACGCGGGCTTCGACATTATCCTTGTAGCCCGAGAATATGGCGCCGGTCACACCCTCCACCCAAACTACAGACTTGACGTTGCTGCCGCTCATGGCGGTTGTCATGGATGTTCTGCTGCCAAAGATGTTCGACGGAGCCGCGGACACCGGCGCGGCCGTGCCGTCGTCATAGTAATACTCGAATCGGATGTGCTGCATGGAATTGTCGTAGATGATCCGGCCGAGTTCCTCTTTATCAACGGCGTCGTTCTCATTCCAGTCGTTGAGCCAAAGCGCTATTTCGTCGCTGGCAACATACACAATTGCGCGCGACTCGCGCACGGTTCGGCCGATTCGATCAAGTGCATAGTGTCCGCCCGCGCGCTGCGTGCGATACTCGCGTGTCTTGGTGGCCGACGAACTGACCGCGTAGAGGACGGTCGCGCCGGCCGTCGCCGTGAGGGCGGTCACGATGGAGGCCAGAAGCAGTTCAACAAGCGTGATGCCCCGGCGTTTTGTTCCGGATTGTCGCGTTGCGCGTCTCATTTAGTCCTCCCGGCTCACCAAACGATCGAGCGTCACTAGCAGAGTATTCTGGTAGTAAACCTTCACTGTGACTCTGATAAGACTGTTGGTATCGCCCGGCTGTTGATTGGGGTACGTGACATAAGCAACGGCAACTTCGCGCCAAAATCCATCGGTCGAAGGGTCGCCGACGGCATTGCTCTTGAAATTACGAAGGACCTTATCACTTTCGGAATAGCCGGCGAAATCGTCCACGCTGTCGTAGTTCATGCGCGTTGTTTCGCCGGACTCAGGACCGGGTGTCGGTGTCGTCTGGCTTGGCCCGAAGAAGGATCGCGCCAGCACCTCCTCCATCATGGATTCGCCCAGCTCGACGGCCTGTTCCATACGGCCCGCCTCGGTGGCGTTTTGCACACCGGCCGAGAACGGCAGTGTGGCGGTGGCGGCGATGATCGCCAGAATTGTTGAAGCAAGCAGCGCCTCTGCAAGCGTGAAGCCGCGGCGGGCGTAAGGCTTGCTGATGTGATTTCTTGTTCGTTGCATGGTCCGCAATCCTCGATCCGGTCTGGCGGCACCTCAATCATACAATTCAAGTTCTTGATGACGTCGGCAATTCCCGCCGAAGATTCCCATAATCGAAAAGGCCGGGACGATCGTCGAACGACCGCCCCGGCCTCCCCTGCCTCTTACAGATTGTCGCGGGTCGGTAATTCTGCGTTAGAGCGCCGAGTGAGCCGCGCTGTCGAACGCCTTGAAGGCGCCGGTTGTTTCGGTGTAGTGCCAGGCGGTCGTCGAGGCTTCGGTTCCCGAATTCACGACGTTGTTCGTGTTGCTGAACGGATTGTTCGGAATCCGCTGCATGTAGGGTCCGAAGTCGTAGCCGGCGCCGGTGCCGACCGTTCCGCCCGCATTGGTCTTTTGCGTCATCTGGTTCGCAAACGTGGTGAACGCGGGGTATGTGCCATTGTGCTGCAACCGATAAAGTTCGATCTGGCCTCGGATCGTGGCGAGGTTTGTGGCCAGCGAACTGTCTCGCGCCTCGGTGCTGGCATCGCTGAATTGCGGAATGACCACCGCGGCGAGGATGCCGAGGATGATGACCACAATCAACAATTCGACAAGGGTAAATGCCTTCTTTCTCATCTCAGAACCCCCTTCAGGTTACGGCGTCTGATAGCGCCAAGCGACAATCTGAACTCTTCCCAAATTCCGCCATGACGGTCCCGCGAGGCGGATGACAATTCTTTGTCACCGCCGCTATCGGGTCAGTGTGGAATTATCTTTAAGATATGTCCGGCACAAATGCGCGACGTCCTTTGGGCCAAATTGAACACCCATAATCGATTGAATGAATTTCAAGGAAGACGTTGATGATCGGAACATCGACAAATCCCTAATTCTCCGAGGTCCGATACCCGTCGTCCGCAAATGTTTATTTGCATCGGGTATTCACCTGTACGCATTTGGGCCATCGGAAGTGCGAGGTTTGGCGGACGCCGACTTGGACTTGTGAAGCCATTCCATCAATGTGAAATGCCACTCGACTGTCGCGGCGGTCGATATGGGTATCGATGCCACCGGCAAACGACCGAATCAAAACTCAGACGTTCGTCTGTTTCCTCATTGTGCTCATCGGGCTGCTCTGCGCAGGCCGCACGCGCATGATGCGCGACCCCGGCACGCTCTGGCATACGGTAGCCGGCGAGCGGATGCTGGACCGGCATGAAATTATCCAAACCGATACATTCAGCTTTACTCAAACCGGCGAGGAGTGGATCGCCCAGCAGTGGCTTGCTGAATGCGCGATGGCACTCATCCATCGCCTGGCGGGCCTCGATGGTTTGCTGCTGATTGCCTGCGCCATGATCGCGTGGATTTTTGCGATGCTGTTTGCGCGATCGGCCCGCGCGGGGTTGCCGGCGCCGCTTGCGGTACTTTTCCTGTTCTTCATTGCGGCGGCCGGCAGTTACCATTTCATGCCACGGCCCCATATCGTCACTCTGCTCTTCATGACATTCGGGACGGCATGCTGTGCGACATCGAGGCGGGCCGGGTTTCATCGAAGTACCTCCTCGTTGTGCCGCTTGTGATTGCACTGTGGACCAACCTGCATGGCGGCGCGCTGGGCGGCCTAGCATCGCTGGTGGTGTTCGCACTTGCCCTGTTGTGCCGTCCCGGATTTTTGCGGCGACCCGATGGACATGTTACGCCGCGTCCACTTTGGATTGGCATCGCAGTTGGCTTATCGACCGTAGCCATACTGGCGAATCCGTTTGGCGTTTCGCTTCCCCGGACGTGGCTCG
Source organism: Planctomycetota bacterium (assembly GCA_016712275.1). GTDB lineage: Bacteria > Planctomycetota > Phycisphaerae > UBA1845 > UTPLA1 > JADJRI01. The sequence goes on along the minus strand of JADJRI010000057.1, from coordinate 16,440 downwards.
GTCTCATGGACTCGAAGGTGTTGCCCAAACTGATCATCGAACATGCGGCCACCGATCTTCTTACGGCACAGGGTGCCATCATCTTGACCATTGCCGGCGTGTATTTTGTGCTCCTTGGGAAATCAGTTCGCACGGGTGTGAAGTCGACATGGCTCCTGCCGGCCATCTGGTTTGTTCTGGCCCTTTCGCGTATTCGTCACGCGCCGATCTTTGCCCTTGTTGCGGCCGTGGTCATCCTGGACATGGTCGCTCATTCGCCGTTTTTGAAATGGCGGTCGAATTCAGGCCAGCCTGCTCCTCCAAATAGCCAGCAAGGCCCATCGACATGCTCGCGTCAGCCGCGCGCAAGCATGCAATCTGGCTTACGCCGATGGTTGACTGCGCTCGCGCCCTTGGCACTCCTGATCGTGATGGTCTCTCTCCTACTCAGGCAGCGCATCACCGTGCCGGTCTTCGGGGCGAATGGTGCCGACTCGATTCCGCATATTGGCCGGTTGAAGCGACGGCCGTATTGAACCCGACATTTTGCGGCACATCCCGGGCCAACCGCGTGCTTAATGACATGCGTTACGGCGGCTATCTCATTTACAAAGCTCCACGCGCTCGCGTGTACATCGACGACCGCTGTGAGTTGTACCGCGACTCGGGGCTTCTGAGATATGTCGAGCTTCTGAAGCATCCGGAGCGAATCGACGGGGAGTCCATTTACCGTGGAATCGGCTATGCCCTTGTGCGAAGTGATTCGCCCGCTGCAAAACACTTGACGACATCGGCGAATTGGTCGGCGATTCATCGCGACGCCACGGCGGCGCTGTTCGTTCGCAATGCCTCCGCGGCTGCAGGCAATCGGTGACAATCAACGCCGCCCAATTGGCCGGTTTCGCACGCAATTCGCCCATCCAATCACATAAGACCGGTTTGCCCGACCCGCCCGCCCTTGCTAAGCTGCCCCGCTGATGTCACGAGGAGCCATTGATTGTCCGCGCCCGTAAAGAAGTGGATTCTCCGCCTGTTGAAACTTGCCGTGTGCGCGGGCGCGCTCTATTACCTCAGCACCAAGGTGTCTCTCAATGACTACCTGGTGGTGCCTGCCGAAAGCGCCAAGTATCTCATTGTTTCTGAATCGTCCGGTTCACTGCGGGTCAAGGATACGCAGACCGGCATCGAGCGCGATGTTGCATTTGTGCCGCCGAAGAATCCGAAAAAGCTCGATCCGACCGAGGCCCGTATCGAGCGGGGCTTGAAGGCGGTCATACGAAACGCGGATTGGTCATGGACCGGCTGGGCACTGGTCATGATGGCTCCGGTTGCGTGCATTCTGGCGTGGCGCCTTCGTCTTCTTCTGGCAACGCAGGAGATTCCGCTCAGTTTGCGCGATGCGATCCTTCTGACCTTCGCCGGCAATTTCTTCAATTTCGCCATGCCCGGATCGACCGGGGGCGACCTCTACAAGGCCTATCACATCGCCAAGCGCACTTCGAAAAGGGTTCAGGGTGTCACCATTGTGGTACTCGATCGCGTAGTGGGGCTCATCAGCTTTCTCTTGATCGCGGCCGTTGTTTTGATGATTGCCGGGCGCACGGGTCGAATCGGAACCTATGGCCAGGTGGTCGGCTATCTTACGGTCGGTTTGATCGCCGCGGGGTTGCTGTTTTTCTCGCGCCGATTGCGCACGCTCATTCGATATGATCACTGGTTGGGCAAGCTTCCGTTTGCGGAGAAAATCCGTCGAATTGACGAAACGACCTTCAGCTTCCGCTTTCACAAAGTTGAAGCCATTCTCGCATTGGCGGTGACGCTGCTGAGCCATGCATGTCTGGTTACTTATGTTTACTTTCTCGCAAAGGGATTTGGCATTCATGCGTTCGGGCAGTTTACCGAAGCCGACTTGTATGTTGCTATTCTCATTTCGACCGTCGTCGGGTTTCTTTTTGCGGCGATTCCGATCAGTTTTCAGGGATTTGGCCTGATGGAGGCCGTATTCATCCGCGTTCTGGTTCAGGGCGACTGGTGCGATTACTCGACCATGCTTGCGCTGACGCTGTCGACGCGCCTTGTTCAAATCGTATGGTCGTTGCCGGGCATTCTTGTGCCGTGGCTCGGGCTTGAGCGCCCGCCCGAGTCGGTTTCTGAAGAATCGCTGGAAAAGATGGCCGAATGAAATCACCGTGCAGAAGCAATTCAGGGGTCGCGCGTTATTCGCGAGATTCCCTGTTAAAATGATGCCATCAGAGTGGCATTGATCTTATTTCCGGCTCCGGCCGTTCCAGGAACGACGCGAGTGACTTTACCCTGACATCCTCCGTGGCCGACCAGACGAGAAAGAACATGGCTTCGCGCGCCAGCCGCTGCGTATCGCGCTGGCGAATAAACCCGCTTCCCTTGCCGACGGTTGTCGCCGCGATCGCCAACCTTAGGAGCAGGTCATTCACGGCTACGCGCAGCTCCGTTTTAGGGATTTCCGAATTCTCATTGCCCAATTCCGCCGCGAAGCCCATGATTCGCTCGCGGGTTGCCGCATAGCGAACGCCGGCCTCCTCCGCGAACTCGCGAATCTTTGAGTCCGCGCCAACTGCATGCACCTGGATGTCGCGAATCAGCGCTCCCGCAAGACCGATTCCCGTTGCCGCGACGACGAGCGATTTCACCGGTGATCGTCTCTTGAGCACATCCGCGGCGGATTTTCGCAGCAAATGCTCGCGGCTGATCCGAACATTGCGGCAATGCACTTCCGAAGTAAGTGCATTTTCGACAGCCATCAGCTTCATGGGCGCATCGATTTGAACCCCCTCGAGCGACACCGGCAGACAGACCAGGATTTGTCCAACGCCCGGCTCCAGAGCGGCCGTCACGATGCAATCACTGTTCACGGCCCCGGTGACCCAGGGAATGCATCCATTCAGAATGTAATGATCATCTTCGCGAACGGCCGTCAGGGCAGAGCTCCCCGCGCGAAGGCTTGTGGTCAAATGGCTGATGCCGATGGTGGCGAAAACGGAGTTCGAATTCAGTTTGGGCAGCAGCGCGGATTTCGCCTCCTCGTTATCCGATTCGACGATGAATTCACAGGCCCCATCGCGCTGCGTCAGGATGAGCGCACAGGACATGGACCCCGCTGCAACTGCTTCGTAGGCCAGCATTTGCGATGCCGGATCCAACCCCAGCCCTCCGAATCGCTGTGGAATGGCCCAGGTCCATCCACCGGCCGCTCCCAAGAGTTCCAGCGATTGGGCCGGCCATTCGCCGAGCATGTCGTAATGGGTGGCCAGCTTTGCAAGGTTTCTTGTCAGTTGTTCGAGTGGCGTGGGCATGTCAGGTATTGTAAAGCTGATTGCAACAAGGGGCACAAAAATGTGACTGCGAATGCCAGACTATGCAAGAATGAGCAAAAAACAAGGCTATTTGGAATCCGATTGGGTCCACGTCGAATGAGGGACGAATCAGCTCGACGGCCGGATTATTTTGCCTTATGGAGTTTTGAAGATCGAAAAACCGTAGCCCCTTGCTATTGACACCCCCGCAAATCTTCGCTAGACTCCGGCGGCTCGCGGTGGCCCAATTGCACTGCGCTAACAGTGGGCAAGGCAAAAACCCGCTGTTTTTTTGGCACGGACTTCGTACTTTTTTTCACAAAGTCCAAATGGAGGAGCCCAAACAGCCTGAGAAAGACAAGAACGACGCGAAATTCTACGTCATTGGCATGCGGTACAGTGCGTTGGGTTTTGAATTCGTCGGTTGTCTCCTGATTTTCGGCTATTTGGGATTGAAGGTGGACGAACGATACGGCTCCGACCCTTGGGGCATTTTCATGGGATTGATTCTCGGCATGGGCCTCGGCCTGTTTACGATGATCAAACAGTTGGAAAAACTGAATCGGTAACCCGGATTTGAAGCTTTCGATTATCTGCATCTCATGTTTGTTTTTCGCCGTCATTGTCACGGCCGCCGTTGGCTATGCGCCGACACAATCACGCTGGGGCGCCGAGGGTGTGAACAGCATGCTGGTCATTGCGGCCATCTGCCTCGCGTCGGCCGTGATTGCATTTCTGCCGATCATGATTGTCGCACCGCGCTGGCCGGACCAGATCGGATCGGCCGCACTGGCAGGGCATGGGGCTCCGGCTTTTCCTGACGATGGGAAGCATGGTCGGCTATCAGGTTCTATTGCAACCGCAATTTGAATCGTTCTTATTCTGGGCGGTCATTTATTATTTGATCGTTCTGGCCATCGATACAACCTTCGGGGTGATTGCGATCAAGAAGTTCTATCGTCCGACTCCCCCGCGAAGTGAGGGCATCGCCTCGTGAATACGTTCATTTTCGCCAGCGGCGATCCGCTCGACCACGTGCTTCCGCATCCGCTCAGCAAAGAGCCACTGATGCACTGGAATATCGATTTCAGCGCGCCCCTCAACCTGTTTACGATCAAGCCGCACGACACCTATTTCACCAATCAACTGTTCATGACATTGGTTGCCGCGGTCGTCGTGCTGCTCATCTTTTTTGTGATGGGACGGCGGTATGCGGCAATGTCATCGGCCGGACCATCGAAGAGCGTGCCCACGGGATTCACGAATCTCATCGAAGCCATGATGCAGTTCATCCGGAACGATGTCGTTCGCCCGGTGCTGGGGGACAAGACGGATCGCTTCATGCCGTTTCTGTGGACTGCCTTCTTCTATATCTTGACGTGCAACCTGCTTGGCATGATTCCGCTGGGCGATATGGTCGGCTATGCCACAAGCGGCAGAGTGCTGCATTTGGGCGGGACCGCCACCGGCAACATCATGATTACCGCCGGATTGGCATTTTGTGCATTTCTGATGATTCACTTTTCGGGTGCGAAGCAGGTGTACATGGATTTGGTGGCCGGCACTTACGGTCATCATCACGAGCATGAGGAGGAACATGCCCTTCACGGTCAGGGGCACGAATTCGGTCTTGCCCATGACACCGAGCATCCGGGGCACCATTCAGTTGACAAAGGCATGGCACCACCGGCCGCTCTTGCTGCGGCGCCGGTCTTGTACGTTTGGAACTTTGCACCGCATGTTTTCAAGCCCGCCAAGGTTGATGGGCCCGGTGCATTTCTATTGTTAATTGCGGACGTCATTATGTGGGCCATTCTTCTTGGCCTCGAGATGGTCGGCGCCGTGATCAAGCCGTTCGCGCTGGCCATTCGTTTGTTCGCCAATATGGTCGCCGGGCATGTGGTGCTTGCCTCCATCTTGGCGCTGATTGGCGGGCTTAGCGGAATGGCCATGAAGTCCACGGTTGGCCCGCTCGTCGCTGTCGGATGCGCGGCATTGAGTTGCCTTGAATTGTTCGTCGCATTCCTGCAGGCATACATCTTTACGTTTTTGACGACGCTTTTTATTGGCGCGTCGGTTTCGCCGGAACACTAATCCGATCGCGGTCGAACGTTGTTCCCGCACGATCGGAAAACAAGCAGCGGTTGGGATAGTCGGTGTCCTGGCCATACTTTGACAAATGCCGACAAAGATCATTCATCCCCAACGGCCGGGGTTTTGGCCGAACAGAGGAGTCGCAACATGTTGGATATTCTTGCAGAAGGCACCCAGTTGATGGGTGACAAGGGTCTTGTGGCCCTTGGCGCGGGGCTCGGCGCGGGCCTCGTTACGATCGGCGCCGCAAAGGGCATCGGTCATCTCGCCGGCGAGGCGATGGGCGGCATCGCCCGACAGCCCGAGGCGGGCGGACGCATCTTTACGTCGCTCATCATCGCGGCGGCGCTCATCGAAGGTTTCACCTTCTTTGCGCTGGTCGTTTGCAACGGCCTCGCGGGTTCGCTCGGAAAGATGGTTGGTTGATTGAACCGGACATAATGCACCGCGCCGGTTATGACACCGGCGCGGTGCAGTCCTTCCCGCGACCCTGTTGAGTCGCTTGAAGTGGAAACCAAGATGAACAAGATTCGAGTTACATTGACGGCAGCCGCCCTGCGCTAGTCCTCTCTTTTTCTGCGTCAGTGATGGCATCTGAACCCGCACCCGGCGGTGACGCCGCCCATGCTGCGGAGGGCCATGGCGATCACAAGGCAGAACTCCTCCATTGGGACGCGAGCGCGGCGCTTTGGTCGATGGCCGTCTTCGTCATACTTCTGGTTATCCTTCGCGTTGCCGCGTGGAAGCCGATTCTGCCGGGTTTGAAGCAGCGAGAGAATTTCATTCGCGATTCGCTGGCCAAGGCCCAACACGAGAGCGAGGCCGCTGAGAGAAGCTGATGGCCGACTACAAGACCAAGATCGAAAAGGCGCATCAGGAAGCCACGGCCATCGTCGAGGAAGGCCGACGCGATGCCGAAGAAGTGCGCAAGCGGACGCACGGCGACGCCAAGGCGGAAGCCGAGGCCATTGTCGCCCGCGCGAAGAAGGACATCGAGCTTGCCCGCGATGATGCGGTGAAAAAGCTCCACGACCACAGCATTCAGTTGGCCACCACCGTCGCCGGCAAGCTGATCCGCCGGGAACTGACGGCGACCGATCATCAATCGCTACTCAATGAATCGCTCAGCGAACTGAGCAAGATGAACTGACAGCATCGTGACGCACTTCGCTTAGGGCGTCGCAAGCGTCTGCTGTACGGAAACGTAAGCCTGAATCGAAGCGCGTGATTCAGGATTTGAATGGATTTGCTGGCCGGGAATTCTGAAGTGAATTCCCGACAAGATTGCGATCGAAAGCATGGCAAACGAACTGGACACCTTTGTGGCGGCGGCTCGAATCTACGCCGAAAGCCTGCTCGCACTCGCTCTTGAGGCCGGTCAGGCCGACGAGATCGGCCGCGAGCTTGCCGACCTGCGCGAGCTGTGGCATCGCGAGCCGGCCTTCGCGTCGCTGATGAAGTCGGCCGCGATCGATGACGATTCGCGCCGCGAGGCGATTCGCAAGGCCTTTGGCAACGGGCGCGTCAGCCAACTGGTGCTGAATCTCATGCTGGTGCTCAATCAGAAGCGCCGGGCCATGATCCTCCCGTGGGTCTGCGACGCCTATCGCAAAAAGCTCGACGAAAAGCACGGCCGCGACGACGTACATGTCACGACGGCCACGCCGCTCGGCGAGGCGCAGCGGGAGACGATCCGTGCGCAGGTCAAGCGCCTCACCGGCAGCGATGCCATTCTCATCGAAAAAGTCGATCCCGATGTTCTCGGCGGCGTCCGCATTCAGGTGGGCGATCGCCTTTTTGACATGACCATTCGAAGCCGGCTCCGCGACATGCGCGCCTACTTACTTGCTTCATCGGACAGACATCTGCGCGCGGGGACGTCGCGCTTCGTGATGGAAGGATAACGGAATGAAGATACAGGTTGACGAAATAACGTCGGTTATCAAACAGGAAATCGCCCAGTTCTCCGACCAGTTGCAGGCGGCGGAAGTTGGCCGCGTCATCGCGGTCGGCGACGGCGTCACCCAGATCTACGGCCTTGGCAGCGCCATGGCCGGCGAAATGGTGGAGTATCAGAACGGCGCGATCGGCCAGGTGATGAACTTGGAAGAGAACTCGGTCGGCGCGGTCGTCCTCGGCGACTATCTCGGCATCAAGGAAGGCGACGTCGTGAAATCGACCGGCAAGCTGCTGAGCGTGCCTGTCGGCGATGCCATGGTCGGGCGCGTGGTCGATCCGCTGGGTCGCCCGCTGGACGGCAAAGGCCCCATCAAGGCCAGCCAGAACTGGCCGATGGAATACAAGGCCCCCGGCATCGCCGAACGCCAGCCGGTCAAAGAGCCGCTGCAAACGGGTGTCAAGGCCATTGACTCGATGATTCCCATCGGTCGCGGCCAGCGCGAGCTGATCATCGGCGACCGCAAGACCGGCAAGACCGCGATTGCGATCGATACGATCATCAATCAAAAAGGCTCGGGGGTTATTTGCGTTTATGTCGCCATCGGCTTGAAGGAATCGACCGTCGCGACTGTCGTCGAAAAGCTCCGCGAAAAAGGCGCGATGGATTACACCATCGTTGTCTCGGCGGCCAGCTCCGATCCGGCCCCGTTGCAGTATGTCGCACCTTACGCCGGCTGCGCCATGGCGGAGTACTTCATGTACACGCAGGGCAAGGCGACATTGTGCATTTATGACGATTTGTCGAAGCAGGCACAGGCCTATCGACAGTTGTCGCTGCTCCTTCGCCGCCCGCCGGGTCGCGAAGCCTATCCCGGCGACGTCTTTTACTTACACTCCCGTCTGCTTGAGCGGTCTTGTAAACTTGCCGAGCGATACGCGATTGTGCCGCAAGGGCAGACTTACAAAAAGGGCGGCGTAAATAACAAGACATATGTCGGCGTTCCAGGCAAGCACGAGGCGGAGCATGATCTAAAGAACCATGCCGGCCATATCGTTGCGACGGACCCGACATCCGGAGGATCGCTTACGGCTTTGCCCGTCATTGAAACGCTGGAAGGCGAAGTGTCGGCTTATATTCCGACCAACGTGATTTCCATCACCGACGGCCAGATTTATCTCGAGCCCGATTTGTTCTTCGCCGGCGTTCGCCCCGCGATCAACGTCGGTATCTCGGTCAGCCGCGTCGGCGGCAATGCCCAGATCAAGGCGATGAAGAAAATCGCCGGTTCGCTTCGTCTGGACCTTGCGTCCTATCGCGAACTCGAAGCATTTGCCCAACTTGGCACCGAACTCGACACGGCCACCCAGCGCCAACTCGATCGCGGCGCTCGAATGGTCGAATTGCTCAAACAGGGCCAGTATCGCCCGTACAACGTCATCGACCAGGTTATTAGCATTTTCGCCGGTTCGAAGGGCTATTTGGACGATCTTCCGATCAAGGATGTCGGCCGCTTCGAGGAAGGCATGCTCAAGTATTTCAAGGACGAGATTCCGGAAGTCTGGAAGGAACTCGAAACCAAGAAGGAGCTTGATGCCGGGATGGAGGCGAAACTCTCCGAGGGCGTCAAGACCTTTAAGTCGAAGTTTGCGACGACAAAGAAGTAGCGTGCTGAATGCATGGCACCGGGCGGAATGGTGCGTTGAAATCGAGCACGGCAGCGATGTCCAGAATTGGCTTTGCGGTCGTCGCCCTGCTGGGAATGGCGCTGCACTGGCTTTATGCCGAAAAGCGCGAAGCGCGCTGCTGGAACACGATGAAGCGATCACCCTGCTCGCCGCGGCGGGAAAATCCGAGCGAATCGACGAATTGTATGCGTCGCTCGATCGGCTGAATGTCATGAAGGCGTCTGACTTGCAGGCGCTGATGAAGCCGTCGGGCGACACCGGCTTCAGCGATGTATGGAATTCGGTCGTTCGTCGCGATGTGCATCCGCCACTGTATTTCTGGCTGGTGCATGCGGTCGAAAGGCTGACTTCGGCGACGCCCGGAATGCTGCGAGCCATCGGTTTTTTCGCGATGCTTGCGGCGGCGGCTGCCGCAGACCGATGGATCTGGCCGGACGCTTCGCTTGTTGCGAGGCTCGCGGCATTTGGAATGTTAATAGCCGGGCCCGTGTGGCTCGAACTCGCGACCGAGTTGCGACAGTATGCACTCGTCACACTGGGAACTGTGCTGACGATTGCCGCTCTCGCACGGCTCGACCGGGGCGATTCGCCGAAAGCCTGGGTGACATTGATGGTGGCAGCCTGCGTCGGCCTCGTTTGGACCCACCTGGGCTCCGTTGTTTGGGTCGGGATCATGATTTCGCTAGCGGGTCGAGTGGGACCGCGCGTGGGTTGGCGGCGATTGAAGCCGCTGCTCATCGTTGTTTTGGTCGTGAGTGCGATGCTCGTGCCGCTTGCACTGGCTGACTGGAATTCAGTCGTAACAGGTCGCGCCTCAGCCGTTGACTTGTCGCTGAATTCGCTGTCTGTGCAAGCGATGCAAATGACGCAGTCGCTCAGACGGGCATTCCTGCCGCTGCCGATGCGGCTTGAAGTCCCGGCTGTTTCAGTCGTATTCGCGGTCCTTGTGGTGATGCTTGCCGCGTGGTTCGCGCAGTCTGAAAGATGTGCTCATCGCGGCCTTGCTTTCGGATCGCTGCTTTGGGCGGCATTGCTATGGACCATTGCATGGCTTGTGGGCCTTGCGATGGGAAAAATTCCGGAGCATGCGGCACAGCCGAAGTACCTGACGCCGCTCTTGTTGTCGCTGCTGGCGATAACCGTGCGTGCGACCGCCTCGCAAACGAGGGCGAAGCGACAAGTGGCGACGGCGATGTTGCTACTGGTGTTCGTTGCATCGCCAGTCGGCTGGGCGGGTTTGTTGCCCGACTCGAGCGCCTCGGCGCGGCACATTGATTCGATAGGCTCGGCAAACGCCCTGCTCGTCGATCAGCCCAAGCGGGGCCAACTGCTGCCGATTGTGTCGGCCATGCGGCCCGATGCGAAAATCATCATTGCGAAGCCGACCTTGGCGGCCTCGCGATGGAACGACTTTTCGAACGAACTGCCGATCGATCGGCTGCTCGTGCTGGAAATAGACCCGGATCGGTCTTTTTGCCGCCACGTTGGCAAGATCGGTTGAATTTGAAAAACTCGGGGCGTTGTACGGCGAGCATGAGATCATTCGCCAAGGCCCCAGCAGAACGCTGACGGAGTTTCGAGGCAAACGCGATTCGTCGCGCAACTGAGTGACAGCTTCATGGCAAACGCAAGACATATCGTCAAACGTCGCAAAGCGGTGACCAACATCCGCAAGATCACCAAGACGATGCAGCTCATCGCCACCGCGCGCTTTCAGCAGGCCTTCAACCGCGCCATGGCCACGAAGCCCTATACGAAGAAGATCACGCAGCTTGTCTCGGAACTCGCCGCGGCCGGCGGCGGGCAGCTCGATCACCCGCTGATGAAGAAGAACGAGACGACAAAGGATGTCGTGCTTGTCCTGACTTCAAACCGCGGTCTTTGCGGCGGTTACAATGCCGGCCTCGTTCGCAAGGCGATGGAACATCTGAATCGCCATACCGAACGCAACAATGAAATTCACGTCGTCGGCAAGAAGGGAATTGCATACTTTAAATTCATCGGTCGCAAAATCGGCCGGGCCATCACCTCGATCGACGACCGCCCCCGCTTTGAGCAGGTCGAACCGATCGCCACGGAACTGATGCAGCGCTACGAAGCCGGCGAAATCGGAAATGTGTATGTGGTTTACATGCGGTTCATTTCAACCGGCCGACAGGTGCCGGAAGTGATGCAACTGCTCCCGCTCACGCAGGATGCCATCGGCGTCGGCGATGCGACGGCGGAGCCCGCCGGCGCCCAGGCGGAAATTCAGTATGACTTTTCACCCGAGCCGGTCGAATTGTTGAAAAAACTGCTGCCCCAAACGGTGAAAGTACGGCTTTATCAGTGCTTCACCGACATGGCCGTCAGCGAGCAGGTTGCCCGCATGGTGGCCATGAAGGCCGCGACGGACGCGGCGGGTGACATGATCAAGTCACTTTCAAGACAATACAACCGCGCCCGACAGACGCAGATTACCATGGAGCTGCTGGATATCGTCGGCGGCGCGGAAGCGTTGAAGTAATAGCGAATCCAATATTCGCTTTTGGAAGGAATTGGAGAATCGAATGGTTGCGACGAAGAACAACATCGGCAAAGTCACCCAGGTCATCGGCTCGACGCTCGACGCCGAGTTTCCCGAAGGCCAGCTTCCGGCGCTCTATAACGCGCTGGAGGTGCAGGTCGAGCAGTCCGTCGGCCTTGGCACCGAAAAGATCAAGCTGGTCTGCGAGGTCGCCAGCCACCTGGGCGGCGGACGCATTCGCGCCATCGCCCTGGGAAGCACCGACGGACTTCGTCGCGGCATCGATATTCACGACACCGGCGCGCCGGTGGCCGTGCCGGTGGGCGATGAAATTCTCGGCCGCGTTTTTAATCTACTCGGCGATCCGATCGACGGCCGTGGCAGTGTGAATACGAAAGACCGCCGCCCCATCCACCGATTGCCCGCTGAGTTTTCCGAGCTGACGCCGAAGACGGAACAGCTTGTCACCGGCATCAAGGTTGTCGACCTGCTCGCCCCGTTCGTTCGCGGCGGCAAGACGGGCCTCTTCGGCGGCGCCGGCCTCGGCAAGACGGTCATCATTCAGGAAATGATCGCCCGCATCGCCCGCGAGCATTCCGGCTTCTCGGTCTTCGCAGGCGTCGGCGAGCGAACCCGCGAAGGAAACGATCTCTGGCTCGAAATGCAAGAGGCCGAATTCAAAGACACGGCCGGCAAGACGAAGAAGGTCATTGAGCACACCGCGATGGTCTTCGGCCAGATGAATGAGCCGCCCGGAGCCCGCCTCCGTGTCGCCCTTTCGGCACTCACCATGGCCGAGTATTTTCGCGACGAGTCCGGCGCCGATACGATGCTCTTCGTCGATCATATCTTCCGCTTTTCGCAGGCGGGTTCCGAGGTGTCGGCGCTCCTGGGTCGCATGCCCAGCGCCGTGGGTTATCAGCCGACGCTCGCGACGGAAATGGGCGAGTTGCAGGAACGCATTACCTCGACGACCAAGGGGGCGGTAACCTCCGTGCAGGCGGTGTACGTTCCCGCGGACGACCTGACCGACCCGGCCCCGGCGCCGCCGTTCGCCCACCTGGATGCGTTCATCGTGTTGGCCCGTTCGATTTCTGAAAAGGGCATTTATCCCGATCGATCCGCTCGCGTCGTCGGAGCCGAATTCTCGATGCCCAGTATGTCGGCCAGCGACACTACGTTGCGCCTGGCGCGTGCAGAAGATTCTGCAGCGCTATCGCGATTTGCAGGACATCATTGCGATTCTCGGCGTCGAAGAACTCAGCGAAGAGGACAAGCTCATCGTCGCCCGCGCGCGCAAGATCGAGCGATTCCTCTCGCAGCCCTTCTACGTGGCCGAACAGTTCACCGGCTTCCCCGGCAACTACACACAGCTTGATGATACAATTCGCAGTTTCGAGGAAATCTGCGACGGCAAACACGACAGCCTGCCGGAACAGGCGTTCATGTATGTCGGCAGTGTCGATGAGGCCGTTGCGAAGGCGAAGAAGCTTCAGAGCTGATCGTCCGGTCGGCAGGTCTGTCCAGTTATTTCAAGGCCCGCGATTGAAAGTGTCGCGGGCCTTTTCATGCGCCGCCGGCGAGTCCTTTCTTCAGCGAATCAAGTATCGCCGTAATTTCTGCATTACCGGGAGATGCTTGGAGTGCGGACTCACAAATTAGAATCGCATCAGCCGTCCGTCCGGCCGCTGCCATTGAGGTTGCAAGCTTGATTATGATTCGGGTATCGCCCGGAACGATTCGCGCAGCTTCCTCAAATTGAGCCACTGCTTGAGCCGCCCGATTCGAATTCAGCAGCACCGTCCCCAAATTGAATCGGGCGGCCACGCTTTTCGGCGAAAGCGACACCGCCTTTTCCAGAATGGGACGCGCTTCTTCGTTTCGCGAGAGGCGCAATAGCACCCGGCCGTAGTTGTTCAGCACGTCTGCGTGATTCGGATGTGAATCCGCCAACCGTTGGAAGATTTCGCGGGCCTGCTCCAGCCGGTTGGTGTCGGCCAAGAGATTCGCCAGACTGCTCGCCGCATTGACACTTGCGGGCGAGACCCGGACCGCAACACGAAATCTGCGTTCGGCCTCGGTCGTGCGGCCAACATTCTGCAAAGCGAGTCCCGACGCAACCAGAATCTCCACGTTTTGAGGCGAGAAACGAAGCGCGTTTTCATACAGTGTCAACGCCTCCTCTTGGCGGCTGGTTTCCTCCAGCAACAAACCCAGGTTGTATATGGCGTTTATGTTCGCCGGTTGTAATCGGACGGCTTGCCGCCAGTCCGACTCGGCCAAATTCCAATTGCCCAACGAGTAGTAATAGTGTCCACGACCAAATCGGGCGAACGACGATTGCGGTGCCAGATTCACGACACGCGTGTAAAGCGCATCGGTGTCGCGCCATTCTTTCGCGTAGTTTCGTGATGCGGTAATTTCCGCTAGTAACAATATCGGTATGGCCAGCCAAATCGCAGGTCGCGCCCAGTTTTTCTTTGATTGAAAAGGCCCAGACAATACGACGGCCATCGCAGCGCATCCCACCATGAGCAGCCCGATCACTGGAAAGTAAATGTACTTGTCCGACGTCAGCGTAATAGTTTGTTTCATGATGCTCAGCGTCGGTAGCAACAGAATGACAAAAGTCACGAATCCAATGAGCGGCGCGCGGGTTCGCCGAAAGCCGATTAAGCAAATGGCCAGAATAACAGTGCAAACGATGAGACCGATGATCATCGTGGAATCGATCAATTTGATCGAAGGGGGAAAGGGGTAATGCGGCGTCAGATTTACCGGCCAAAGGATCTTCCAAAAATAAAACGCGATGTTGTGGCAAAGGGCGAGCAGAAATGTCAGCGGGTTGCTCTCTCCTACCTCAGTCGTATCGAGCGAAATCTTCGATGACCAGTACGCAATAAAACCTGAGACCGCCAGAATGGCGAATAGCGGGAGTTTTTCGACAAAAATGCCCCACACATTCCGGCGAATCGACCGCAGCGAGAGTCGCTGCAACGGCCAGATGTCGATGAGCAGCAGCGCGATCGGCAGCATGGCGGCCGTCGGTTTCGAGAGCACTGACAGCGCGAATGCGAGTGTCATGGACGAATAGGATATCCAGCCGCGTCGATGAACGAATCGCAGGTAACAGCTCATGGAAATGAGGGCAAAGAATGCCGCCAACAGCGTTTTTCGGTCGGCAATCCAAACGACCGGCTCGACGGTGAGTGGATGCACGCCGAAAATCACGGCCATCAAAGTCGCCGCCGGGATGTTCCCAAACAATTGGTACAACACAACGGCCACCAGCGCCGTATTGAGAACATGCAAGATCAGGCTGGTTCGATGGAACAGCTCAAGGTTTTCCGGCCCGCCCCCCATCGCCACGTCGAGCATCAGTGAAATCATCGCCAGTGGCTGGTAGTAGCCCCGCACAGTTGAAGGTTGGAGCACTTCGGTGAAAAATCGCGAGGTCGAATCCCAGCTTGGATGCATGACGAGCGGGTTGTTGATGACGTATGCGTAATCGTCGACAAACAGAGCTTTGGACTCCAGCGACGGCCAGTGGGCAAGCGAAACACAAATGACCAGGGCCGTCAGAAGCGCGGCAGATTGCACACGGAATGGGCGGATGGCCAGCGCCGATGAGACGTGCGATTCGGTTTGCTGCAAACGTTCCATGCGGGATAGTTTGACCAGAATCGAGATAAAAGTCGAAGAATCGACGTGTGGGTTCAACGAGCCACATTTGGAAGGAATCACGATCGACGAAATTTCGCTGCGACCGCCTTGAAAATAGAAACGACTTCCTTTCGCGCCTCATCGTGTTGAACGATGGGCTCGGGATAGTCCTTTCCAATCATGCAGCCGCATTGCGCCTGTGACAAAGACGGCAGTTCCCAGGGTGCATGGATTTCGCTTGTGGGATATTTGCTCAGCTCGGGAATGAATTTTCCGAATGTAGTCGCCCTCGGGATCAAATCGCTTCGACTGCAGAATCGGATTAAACACGCGAAAATAGGGCTGGGCGTCGGTCCCGATGCTGGCGCTCCACTGCCACCCGCCAAGATTCTGTGAAAGATCGTAATCGAGAAGCTGCCGCGCGAAATAACGCTCCCCCCACCGCCAGTCGATAAACAGGTCTTTTTTGTTAGAATGACGCGACAATCATTCGAGCCCGATTATGCATGTAGCCGGTGGTGTTGAGCTCGCATCGCGGCATCAACAATCGGGTATCGTACGGCCCTCACCATGCGGCGAATTGCCTCTTATCCCGTCGCCAAGGAAGGTCATCGTAGATGGACTGAAAAGCACGGGATTGCGAATGCGGGAAGTGATGAAGAATCATGTTGTGAATTCCCGCCAGATGAGTTCATCGATCCACGTCTTCGCACCTACTCCGTCAATTTGCATGGCTTCGCGGATCAGCTCACGAATGCTGACAGTGCCGAATCGCAGGTGAACGGAAAGCCGCGAGACACCTTGCGTCGTCGGGAAATTGCGGTTTTCGCGGTATTCGGCGATTCGGGTGAGGAATTCATCGAACATGGTCCTCGCTTCGCGCGTGCCCCCCTTCCAGAGATTCCGGGATTCCGCGAAACCGATATCGTCGAACGACCACGCATGCGAATTGACGCCGGACGGCGGGCCGGCCAGTTTTTTGAAGTGTCGCTTGCATGGCATTTCGGAGATGTGCTCATCGCGAAGTTCGGCTCGCCACGCCTTGTTGTAGGGCGTGTGGACAAATAGCAGACCGGATTGATTGACGATTTCATTTTCTCGAAGACAATGTGGTCCTTGAAGGTCAAAAGCTCTCGCCCGTCGCCGGCCAGCGCTTTGCGAACGGCGATGTCGCGCTCGATTCGGCACGGCTCATAATCGTGATTAGCGTAAACACGATCTACTTTCAGTTCCCGCGCCAGAATGGGTATTTCCTCGCGTGCGTTTGCAATACGGACGATG
>JADJRI010000056.1 GCA_016712275.1 Planctomycetota bacterium | reverse complement strand
CACGCCTCGGCTTCGATGCCGCCGACGCCCCAGCCGAGCACGCCAAGGCCGTTGATCATCGTTGTGTGGCTGTCAGTTCCAACGAGTGTGTCTGGAATTGCAAATGTCGTGTCGCCGATCTTTCTCAACATGACCACCTTGGCGAGATACTCCAGATTCACCTGATGGACGATGCCTGTGGCGGGTGGGACCACCCGAAAGCCATCGAATGCCTGCTGACCCCATCGCAGAAATTCGTATCGTTCGCGGTTTCGGGCGAACTCGATGTCCTCGTTAAGCGCCAGGGCTTGCTGGCTGCCGAACACGTCGACCTGCACCGAGTGGTCGATCACCAGATCGACCGGTACCAACGGATTAATTTTCTTCGGGTCGCCGCCCAGCCGCACCATGGCCGAGCGCATGGCCGCCAAATCGACCACCGCCGGTACGCCGGTGAAGTCCTGCAGCACCACCCGTGCGGGCGTGAACGGAAGCTCGTCGTCCGCCGGCTTGGCCGCGTTCCAATTTGCCAGCCGCTTGACATCATCTTCATGAACGATGCCGTCTCCGGCATGCCGCAGGGCGTTTTCCAGCAGAATCTTGATGCTGAACGGGAGATTTTCGACATTGCCGACGCCGGATTCGATTAGCTTGCCAAGGCGAAACAGCGTTACATCGCCCATTTTCGATTGGATCGTCTTCCGCGCCCCAAAGGGGTCGGGATAAGCATGGCCGGTCATGGGATACCTTCGTGAAGTGGGTGAAAGGAATTCGTTTGACACGTGTGTGTCTGCATCGCACGGGATTATATCCAAAACCAGAATTTTGGGCAGGGCGCGGGAATTTGGCCATGTTATGATGGTGCCCGATTCGGCCGTTCGTTTGAGGCTGCGGGAATTGTGTTGGGCGAGTTTCACGTACTCCATTTGAAAGGACTTGTCATGAAGCGCGTTTGGTCGTTGGCATTGGCAATGGCGATGGTGGCGTCGGCGGCGGGGCTTGCGGGCCGCGGACATCGGCGATCCGGCCGGTGAATTGAAAATCAAGAAGTGGGTCAAGGGCGACGCGGTCGACCTCAAGGCCGGCAAGGGCAAGAACATCTACGTCGTCGAATTCTGGGCGACCTGGTGCGGCCCCTGTCGCGAGAGTATTCCGCACCTCAGCGAATTGCAGGCCAAGTATAAGGACAAGGGCGTCATTTTTGTCGGCGTGAGCGATGAAAAAGCCAACGTCGTTCGACCCTTTGTCGAAAAGCAGGGCAAGAAGATGGACTATGTGGTTGCCTGCGACGATGCCAAAGCAACCAGCAAGGCCTACATGGACGCCTACGGCCAGCGCGGTATTCCAACGGCATTCATCATTAACAAGGACGGCGTCGTCGCCTGGGTCGGCCATCCGATGGTCGGTTTCGATGAAGCGCTGGAAGAGGTGGTTTCGGGCAAGTTCGATCTCAGCAAGTCAAAGGAGAAGTTTGCCAAAGCCAAGGCCGCCATGGCTCAGTATGAAAACCTGGACAAATACTTCAAGCTCTGCGCGAAGGATGATGAGACCAGCATCAAGAAGGCCGCCACGCTCTCCAGTGAAATCATGGAAAAAGGCAGCGACGATGCCCAGCTCATGAACGCCCTCGCATGGACGGTCATGACCGACAAACGCATCAAGCACCGTGACATGAAAGTGGCACACAAGGCCGCCCGCGCCGCATTCGATGCGACCGAGGGCAAGGACCCGGCCATCATCGACACGTATGCCCGCTCGCTCTTCATGCAGGACAAAATTGAAGAGGCGATCGAACAGCAGAAGCGGGCCATTTCGTTGTGCAAAGACCCGGGCCTGAAGAGCCAACTGGAAGAAGCACTGGAAGAATATGAGGAGAAAGCGCCGAAAAAGGCGTGAAGGAGTTGACGACGCCCGCGACTTGCTGCTCGATACAAGAGTAATGTTGGCATCGAGCTTCAACGGTCGGATGTCAATTTTCGAAATTGAAATTCAGAACATGAATTGAAGGCGGGAACCCCGAGAGCAATCTTTCGGGGTTCCTGCATTATATTGAATCGATCTTCGCTACAGGAAACCCGATCGTTGCGATCGGCATTTCGGATGAGAATTTTCGCGCGACGTCATGCCGGCTCCGGATGTCGAGGCCGCAGACCGACACCCTTGACATCGACATACGACGTCAAGGGCAGGCGGTCCGGCTCGCGATAGGGCGTCGCCATTTTCTGGGCAGCACGTCAGTTGGGTGTCACCGAAACCACTGGCAGCCCGCATTCAGAACATATTCCGCTTACATTTCCCTTCAGGTTGTATCCGCAGGCGACGCAGGTCGGCAGGCCGATACGACTCAGCCGAATGCGCAGCGCCCGCCGGGTCGGTTCCAACAACACGCGAATCCGTGCGACTTCCAGCCATGCAAACAACCAGAACGACGCGAGAATCAAGAACACCCATTCAAGGATCATCGTGAACGTGCCGTCCGGCCGTGGATTGATGTATGTCGCGCCGATCATGTACACCGATGCCGCGATGGAGCCAAAGAGCAGTGCCGATATCTGCGCCGAGTAATATTGGGGAATTCGCGCCGAATAGATGGCGATCGACCGCGATGTCGCCGAGGGAAAACGAGCCAAGTCCGGCAACAACCCGTTCACGATTCGACGCCGAACGCCAAACGGATCGAGCAGCCAATGGCCGAGGGCCATGGAATGCACGACCAGCGGCACAAAAATAAAGAGTAGCCCGTCGAATACACGTTCAATGAGGGTGCGATCTTGCATCAAGGTCGGATTCTACGATTGTGACGAGAAATCACAATTGCATCGCCATGCGTGTTTTTCGCCGGATTCGTCACACCTGAGACACGGAGCGGTCCGGCAGCCACCCATCCTTGCCGTCCGCCAGTTCGACATGGTGCCACGTCTCGCCGCTTCCGCTGGGGCGCGACTCAAGAATCCGAAACTCGACGCCTTCGGTCAGCGCGCGATCCAGTTGCGGTTCGTAGGCTTCGCCGTTGCCCTTGCGCAGCACCGCCTCGTGGGCGATGACCACGCCGGTTCGCTCGGCCCAGCCGGGCGACGATTGCACCGCCACGCTGATTCCCGTCGCCGCCGACACAATGCCCAGGACGACACACACCGCCACAAGTGCCGGAATGCGACGGCGCATGAAAAGCATGACGAATAATACGGCCCAAAAAAGCGCGTAAGCGCCGAGGGCAACCGATGATCGTGTCGACGGTGATGTTTCATAGTGCCACAGGAGCAGCGTCTGGAGGATGGCGGTCGTGGCCTTGGGTTCGATGCGAAGTTCGCAAAGGCTTCGTGCGAATGCGAGATTTCGACGAATATCCGGGTCGCCCGGCAAGAGTCGCTCGGCGAGGAGATAGTTGGCGATGGATGGGCCGATTTCACCGAGACGCATGTGGGTGTTGCCGATGTTGTAGTATAGGTGGCCGTTGCGCCGTCCGGATTTGACCAGTGATTCAAAGCCGGATAATGCCGCATGGAAGAGTGCCTTTGCCTCGGCACTCTTGGGGTTCGGCAGCGCGACGGCCTGATCGTACTGACGCAAAGATAGTTCGAGCACGGCGCGCGGGTCGGCCGCAGCTGCGGCTGGCAACAACGCGGCTTGCGGCGTCGACTGTCCGCCGACATTGATGAAGAGAAGTAGGGCGGCGGCAAGGGCGGTCATTACAGTTCGATCTTCTCCAATCCATCGATGATGCGGCGGGCGCGCGAGGTCGTCTCGTCGATTGAGACGCCCGCCATGCCGCCATATTGGGCGAATTCCATCGATTCCAGGAGGCCATTCATTTCGTTCACCACATCCGCCGACACTTGCGAGGAATGCAATCGCGCCACCGCATCCGCACGGGTCATGCCGGCGGAGGGCGCGTTGTACCGATCGGCCACATAACCCAGCAGGGCGGCGCCGATCGCCGGTGCACTTGAACTTCGCGCCGCCTTGTCGAGCGCCCTACGCGCCGTGGAGAGGGCGAATCGTCGTCTTCGCAGCGCCACATCCGACTGATACAGATCCGATCGCCGCGCGATAAACCACGAGGCGAGAAAGACAATCGGCATGGCCGCGAAAAATGCGATCGACACGGCGCCAAACCCGCCGCCGTGATCCGCCAGCATCGCATCCACGTTCGAATGGTTCGCCCGCAGCCCCGCCGCTGTTTCCACCAGTGGCGCCATCGACGGCTGCGGTCCGGTGGCCGCCGCCCCTTCGGGAAGTGCCACGCGCTCGGCAGCGTTGATCGTCAGGGGAATCGGCGGCGTCCAGATCGTCTCATAGGCTGCCTTTTCCGGATTGAAGAAGCTGAACGGCAGGGACGGCAATTCCGTGACATCCTCGCGCAGCGCCCGAATCGTTTGAGAAAAGGACTTCTGCCCGGCCGACACGTCGCCTGCGAGCGATTCTCCGGAAAGCTCAAAATCTTTGTAAGGCCCGGGACCTGGTCCAGTCTGGGCGGGCTGACGCGGTCGAGCGGCGCGTCACTCGAACGAATCGTCATGGTCAGCGTGATCGGATCGCCGACGGGCGCCACGCGGGGCGATGCATTCACCTGGTAGGTGAAGGTGCCGATCGCTCCGTTGTAATCGGGCGGCCTGCCCTCGAGCGGAATCGGCTTGATCTCCAGCGCCGGCAATTCAGGTACGACGCGGAGATTTCGCGGATTGTTGAGATCCAACCCCATGAATCCGCGCGTTACGAATGTCGGATATTTCCAGGCGATGAGGATATCGCCAAAATCAAACGGGCCGACTTCCTTGGGGTAGATTGAGGCTTCCCAGTAGAACACAAAATAGTCGGCGAGGATGCCGCGATCGTCGCGCAGCTTCGGCATGCGATAGTTCGGCGTGTTCGTCATCGCCTTTTCGAAAACCCCGAAGCGGGAAATGTTCAGTTGTGACAATTGAAACGTTGTGTTGACCGTGAACGGCTGTATCCCCTGTTGGGTATACTGTTTGACGAATACTTCGAGCCGTGCATCGACCGGTTCGCCGAGAAATGCGGTGGTTCTGGGGACGATCACTTTTGCGAAGACATCGCCGTTGCCTTTGCCCGCAGTCTTTGTCACGCTGATGACCACGGGTTTCGTGCGATAGGTTGTTCCGCCATCGGTCAAAGAGAAACCCGGAAGTGAAATTTTGCCGGTTCTTTTCGGCCGAGCCTCGAATGTATAGGTATAGGTCACCCTTGAATCCATGACGCCGTTGATAATCGTCGTATTGCTCGATCGCGCGGGGCCTGCAACCAGCCGGATTTCAAAATCGGCCGTGGCGTCCGGCACGGGGGCCGATGCCTGCGTTGGATTTAACACCTCGACATTGATGCCGACGACTTCCTCCAACGAACACTCGGTTGATGACACCGTCGCGCTGAGGTCCGTCGCGCGAGCAGCAGTGAATGTACCGCAGGTCGCCAGCGCGAAAGCCAGGATGTGTCCGCCCCTTCGATTCATGACCATCACCAGTCTTTATCCACCGTCACGCGTCCCTGCCGCCGCATCATTTGCTCTCTCAGTTTTTGCCGCCGCAGCCGTTCAGAATCCCGCGCTTCCTGCAATAATCTGCTGGCCTGTTCCTGCGAAATCTCATTCATATTCAGCGGTTGGCCGCTCGGCATGGATGTCGGCTGCGAAGTGGACGTCGCGCTCGGCTGCGTGGTTGCTTGTTCATCTGGTTGGGAAGTCGCCTGCCCCTCTTGCTCTTTTTCCTGATTCTGCTGCTCTCCCTGCTGCTGGTTGTCGTTTGAATCGTCCTGCGGCTGCTCGTCGGCTTCGCTTTGCTCGTTATTGTTGTCGTCGTTTTTGTCCTCGGGCTCCTGCTGCTCTTTCTCATCATTCGGCTGCGATGTCGCATTCTGGTTCTGAGAATCTGACGAGGGGTCCGATTCCGATTCGGTCGAATCTGAATCCTGCTTTTGCTCTTCGTCGCCCTTTTCCTGATCCGATTTCGATGACTGATCGCCTTGCTGCTTTTCATCGCTCGGTTGCGACGTAGAGTTGTCATCCTTGTCGCCGGGCTGCGATGAAGGCTGGTCCTCCTGCTTCTGCTGTTCCAGCCGTTTTTGCAGAAACGCCTGCATTCGGCGCGCCAGATCGAGATTTTGCTTCGCGTCGGCGTCGTCCGGCTTCAGCGCCAGTGTGTCGTTGTAAAACCCGACGGCGCGGGTGAGATCGTTGACCGAATTCTGCGGATCGTCCTTGCGTGCCAGGGCCGAGGCATGCGCCGTTCGCGCGAGATTGTATTTCGCCCGCGCCTCCAGATCGGGCCGCTCCGGCTTCAGCGCGTCCTGAAACGCGCTTTGGGCCTTGTCGAAATCGCCGATGCGATACAGGGCGACGCCCCGGTTGAAGGCGATTTCCGCCGAGTCGGGCGCCCGCGCTTTGGCTTTGTCGAAAACCTCCAGCGCCTCCTTCGCCCGATCCTTCGAGAGCAGCTCATTGCCTTCCTGGATTAGCAGCGCCACGTCGCGCGGCAACTCGGCCGCCTTCGCACTTGCCGCCGGCAGGACAAGCACGACGGCGCTGCACGCGACGATCAACGACAATCGCACCGACGTACGTTGTCGGCGGTCTATCCGAATTTGGTTGCCGCTGATTCTCATGAAACCGTGGCCCCCACGTCCGTTGCCAGCGGAGTCGATCGACGGTCGCTGAGCAGTACATCGATCATCAGTAGTGCCAAAGCAACGGCAGCAAACCAGTGCGACCGATGGTGCCGCTGCTCCACTTGCTGCTGCGTCTGTTCTTCCTGTTGCCTCGGCGCCAGCTTTTGCGAGTAAATCCAGTCCAGCGTCCGTTCTCTGGCCGTCACCTGACCGCTGGGATGGTATTCACCGCCGCCGGCCGTGGCGACCGCCTGCAATTTGGCCGGATCGAGTTTTGACCAGACTTGCTGATTGTCATATTTCAAGAATGTCTGGCTGCCGTTTTTTTCAATCGGGATCAGCCCGCCGCGGTTATCGTCTCCGATCCCGATGGCATACACTTCGATGCCGTCCTTAAACGCCAGCTTCGCCTCATCTTCCGCCGTGCCGCCGTGGTCCTCGCCGTCGGTCATCAAAATGATAGCGCGATCGCGCGCCGCCGGGGGGCCAAAGGCCCGTCGAGAGGTCGCCAGCGCCTCGCCGATGTTTGTTCCGCCGACCGTCACCGTATGTGGTCCCACATCTTCCAATTCCATGCGGTAAAATTCGTAATCATCCGTCAGCGGGCACGACAGCGTCGCTTTGCCGCCAAACGCCACCAGTCCGATGCTAGCGCCGCTCATTCGATCCAGCAGCCGATTGATGTCATCTTTTGCCCGGTTCAGCCGCGACATCCCCGCATCTTCCGCCAACATGCTTCTCGACACGTCGAGACAAATCATCAGATCGAGGTGCCGCGCATGTGCCTCCTGAAAGTAAATCCCCCATCGCGGTCCGAGCAGCGCCAGCGCCATCGCGATGGTCGCCGTCGTCGCCAGGACCAATCGCACATACTGCCGGGGCCAACTGACATGCGGCGCGAGAAACGCCAACAATCGACTTGCCGCGAAGCTGGCCAGCGCCCGCCGGCGCATGGCAATTCCAAACAGCGCCGCCGCGCATACCACAGCCGCCGTTCCCAGCCAGGGCCACGCCGGAAGATTCGCGAAATAGGGTGACAGGGCGTCGGTGTTCACGATCACGCGGTTACAGAATGCCTTTCCAATTCCAAAGCAAATTGTTGCTCATCCCAATATGGACGATTTCGAACGCCAGATGCTGTCGCGATTTTAGACTCGATTGATAGGATGTGAAATGCGGCAATCGATTATCGCCCGGCCGGCTGAAGCGTCGCTTCGGGCTTATCTGACTTAAGAAGCGACATCGTCATTGCTCCGAGTTCAATGGGGGCGGTGCGCAGGCGTGTGTTTCCATACTGCCGGCTTTGCCGAATGAGCTGCAATGCCTGTTGATACCGTCCGACACGAAGCGCCGCCCGCGAAGCAGCATGAAAGACCTTGGACAGCCGCGCACGGGCGACATCGTCACTTAGTTTTCCGCTGGAAACACCAGATTCGTAAAACTCGCGCAACACTTTTGACTTCACGCACAAATTGCGGTCCATGCGATCTTTGCTGAGCCGATCATCATGAAGTCGCCGAAGCGCCAACGGCTCCTCGATCAGGCCGAACGGCAATTTCACGGCAAGACGAAGCCACAGGTCGTAGTCTTCACATACCGCCAGATTCGGATTGAACCCGCTCATTTCATTCAACAGCGCGCGAGGACAAACGACCGTCGGCACGTGTACGAAACTGTTGCAAAAGAGCTGCTCGACAATCCAGCCGTCATGGCAGGGTTTCGTCCGACCCGGGACCGGCCGGCGATTTGCGTCGATCGGCGACATCGGCCCGTAAAACAACTTCACGTCCGGTCGAAGCGCCATGGCCCCCAGGTATTTTTCGAGCTTTTTCGGCAGCCAGATGTCATCGCTGTCCAGAAACGCCACCAGTTCGCCCGTGGCTTCGCCGAGCCCGCGATTTCTGGCCGCACCTGGTCCGCGCCGGTCCTGGCGGATGACCTGTGGTCGCGATGGATGATCGGCGACACCCGCAGCAATGTCCTCGCTCGAGCCGTCGTCGACAACGATCACCTCGTGCGGTTTCACGGTTTGCGCATGAACGGAATCCAGCGCCTCGCGCAGGAAGCGCAGGCGGTTGTACGTTGGGATGATGACGCTGACCGAGGGTCCGCTCATAGAATGACGGCGTACGACCGGCAGTCGACGCCTCCAGCCTTCGGCGCGCGAGAAGCGCCTCGATTGCACGAACCCACCGGAGCCGTATCCATACGGTTCCGCGCGATGCGATGGTTCCGTGCCGCGGTGTGCCTTCGACCGGCCCACCTTCGTGCGAGAGAAGGCAACATCCGGCGCTGCACGTTCAGGAGCGGCCAAAAAATGGCTGCCCGACAATGGATTCATAGAGGATTGGCCGCTGTGGGTCAAGCCGCACTTTTCAGCACGTCCAAGTGCTGGAATTGTGCTAACTCCACGCCTGCCAAGTGCTTCCGTGAATGGACCCGTTGGGTTCTTTCTCCCCATTGGATTTTGGAGCGAGGGAGTTTGACGGACCGGCCGCCGCTGTTATTGTGACGGGCCTGAAGCCGTGCGGCGGAGCGTCTGTGATTTCCTGTCCGCACGCCGCATGTGCGAATTCTGTTGCAAGTGCGCAATCGATTTTTTTTTAAGATTCGAAGTCACCATGGCATTACCCAATCTCCAACCCGAGCAACGCGTACGTATCGAACAGACCATTCATGTCCGCGATGGCGACTGGTGACCCAGGCCGCCGAGGGCGACATCGTGTCGATCCAGAACAAGCCGACCGGCAGTTGGCATGCCCACGGCAAGAACGACAA
The DNA here is from genome assembly GCA_016712275.1 of Planctomycetota bacterium. Classification (GTDB taxonomy): domain Bacteria; phylum Planctomycetota; class Phycisphaerae; order UBA1845; family UTPLA1; genus JADJRI01. Next base: position 31,093 of record JADJRI010000056.1, on the reverse strand, counting down.
GCTCTGGCTGCTTCGCCTGCGGCTGAAGCGCGATGATGGCGAACTCGTCGATTTTGTCATCGACCGCGATTCGCGGGTCACCCTTCTCAAGGAACCGTCCGCGAAGGGTTGACGGCCATGCGCACCCGCGAGCACGAACCCACCCCCGAGGAATATCGTCGTCATGTGATCTCGGAGGTCATCCTTCATGACGACGCGATCACCATCAAATACAACGGCCGCATCTTCGGCGGCATCATTCTCGCCGAACTGCCCAAGGGCATCGCCGACCACATCCGCCCCGGCACGGAGATAATCGTCCGCACCCACACCCCTGAGACCGGCGGGGAAAACCAGGTGGCCCACATGCTGATCGTCAATCCGTTCGACGACGGGTGGGCGGAAATCTATGAGGATTTCTGACGCCGGTGAATCACTTGCGCTTGGGAATTGGGGCGGAATTCTTGTGAGACGTCGCCCTGCTTGATGTGGTGCCGCCCTGCGGTTGAGATTGAGCGACGGGCTGCGGAAGGAATGGCGCAACCCCCTTGGGGTTAAAATTCGCGGCGTGCGCGGGTTACCCAGGGTGGCCGCTGCACGGCGACCGTGGGCTATTGGGCGAAACGCCGATGGCGTATTCTGAAGAGATTAATGTAGAATGCCATGATGGCGGCATGGGAGGGTGAAAAGGCCCAACCACCTTTTGGGGCTTTGAATTCCGGCATCAAATCCACTTGCCAATACATGCCCGGCCTTGATACTTCGGGCCGCGGATCGACACCCTTGACATCGACATACGCCGTCAAGGGCAAGCGATCCGGCTCGCAATAGGCGGCTCGAAATCGGCACGATCCGGCAACAGGGGCTCGTACGCAGAGGTTCGTCCGGCGCGGGGGTCGGACGCTACGGGGTCACGGCTTCCAATTGTGCGCATGGATGGCCGTGACGATGTCGCTGGCGAGTTTGACAGCGGCGACGCCGTCTTCGGCGGTGACGATGGGGGCTTTGTCGGTGACGACGCTTTCGAGGAAGGCTTCGAGTTCGGCGCGGAGGGGTTCGACATCGTCCACCATAAGCGGCTCGACCTTAACCAGCTCGCCAAAATCGATGTTGGCCATTTGCGACAGGTCGTCGATGTCCTTGTCTTTCGCGAGAGAGAGGATATCAAGATTCGCGTCGCGCTTGATGACGACGCCGGTTTTTCGCTGGTAGTCGACCGAGAGATAGGCCGTCTCGCTGAAGACGCGAAGGCGGCGGTCGGTCTTGAGTGCCAAACGGGAGGCAGCCATGTTGGCGACGGCCCCGTTTTGGAAGACGACGCGGGCGTTGGCCACGTCTTCGTGCTTTGCCAGCACGTTGACACCGACGGCATCGACGCGGGCGGGGGGCGACTTTACCAAATGAAGCAAGATGTCGATGTCGTGGATCATCATGTCCGAGACGACGCCGATATCGGCCGAGCGAAAGCGGAACGGGCTGATGCGGGTTGTTTCGATGTATTTGGGCTGAATTTCGAGGCGAGAGAGCGCACGCACGACCGGGTTGAAACGCTCGGTATGGCCGACGGTGAGGAGGGTGCCGGTGCGTTTGGAGCAGGCGAGCATGGCTTCGGCATCTTCGACGGTGGGGGCGATGGGCTTTTCGCAGAGGACGGCGATGCCGCGCTCGAGCAGCGATTCGGTCAGTTTGCGATGGTGGATCGTGGGGACGGCGACCGTGACGGCCTGAACGCCATCGGGCAGTTCATCGATGGAAGCGATGGCGCGGGTTTTGTATTCGGCTGCGTATTTGCCGGCTTTTTCCGAATCGCGGTCGACAATGGCGACGAGCTCGGCCTGCGGAAGTTCCGCGTAGAGGCGGGCGTGATGCCTGCCCATGTGACCCACGCCGATGACGGCCACGCGCGTTCGGGAGGTTGTCACGCCGGGTCGCTCCGCATGGCGCTCAACTCAGCGGGACTAATGGAGGGGTGGGCGCTTTTTTTTTCATCGGGCTTGTAAAACTTCGCCTTGGGCTGCTGGCCGTCGCGACGGTGCGATTCGAGATATCGCCCATGGACGCCAAGTTCGATCGATCGCTTTAGGAATTCGAGCATGTATTTGCAATTATCGTCGTTGAACGAACGGGCCTCGGCCTCGCGCAGGCGCTTGGCCATGGTGGCGATGCCGTCGGTGTTCTGCTTTTTCCAAGGGAGAAAGGCATAGAGGCCGCGCGGCTGATAGTCGTTGTGGGTCTGGTTTCTTCGGGGGAAGAGTATTTTAGCGAGATCGCGCAACTGCTGGACGGATTGATCGGAAAAGCCCCATCGTGCCAGACCCTTGACATTGATGCCCTGAATCATGCCGTCGTGGCTGTAAATGACGAAGGGGGGCGTATCGGCCGTGCATCGGGCATAGCCGGTGATGTAGCAATTGCGGCCGAGCGTGACGAATTGCTGAACGCCGACGAGGCCGCTGATGTGTACATGGTTTTCGATGTGGACATGGCCGGCGATTTGCACAAGGTTTGACAAAATGCAGTGATCGCCGATGAAGGCGTCGTGGCCGATATGCGAGCCAACCTGAAATTGATTGTGGTTGCCGATGGTGGTGACGCCGCCGCCGATGACCGTACCGGTATGGGCGGTGACCGATTCGCGGAAGATGTTCTGGTCGCCGATGACGAGATCGGTTTCTTCGCCCTGATGTTTGAGGTCCTGTGGGGCGGCGCCGATGACGGCCTGGGGATAAAAGATATTGCCCGCGCCGATTTTCGTGTTGCCGAGCAGGGTGACATTGGCGATGAGCCGGCAGCCGGGGCCGAGGCGCACCCGAGGGCCGACATAGGAACCCGGACCGACCTCGACATCGGCCGCGAGTTCGGCTTTCGGATCGACACTTGCCGTGTTTGCAATCTTGGCCATGCAACCCAGTCTGACGTTGTGGACCTGCTAACGAACGGCTACGAGCCCGTTTCGGCATCCACCAGCATGAACTTGATTTCCGCCTGGGCCACGAGCGATTCATCGACCGATGCAACCGCCCGAACATGCCCCGTTCGCGCCTTGACTCTAAGCGTTTCCACTTCCAAAACCAAGCGGTCTCCCGGCACGACCTGCCGCCGGAATTTCACATGGTCCATTGACAATAAAACCGCGATTTTTCCGGCGTGCTCCAGCTTTTGGGACAAAAGGATGCCGGCAAGCTGGGCCATCGCCTCGATGATCAGCACGCCCGGCATGATCGGCTGGGCCGGAAAATGCCCCTGAAAAAAGGGCTCGTTAATCGATACATTCTTGATGCCCACCGCACGCCGATCGCCATGGATTTCCCCAACGCGGTCGATAAGGAGGAACGGAAAGCGGTGCGGCGGAATTTTATGCAGTTGAGCGGCATCGATGGCCGGTCGGGACGAGAGCCGGTCGCTGCGGCCTTTTCGTTCGGCTGTTTCTGAGCAGCTTGCGAACCAACTCGTGGTTCAGGGAATGGCCGCTGCGAGTTGCGATGATCTTGCCGTGGACCGGTCGGCCGGCGAGATAGATATCTCCAATGAGATCCAGAATTTTGTGGCGGACGCACTCATCCGGGAAGCGGTATTCGTTGCCGATGACACCCGCAGGGCCGATGACGACGATGTCGGCGTAGGTGAGGTGCTTGCCCAAACCGGCGGCCTGGAACTGCTTGGCCTCTTCTTCGAGCAGAAAAGTTCTGGCCGGGGCGATTTCGCTGATGAATGATACGTCCGTGATGCGTATCGGCAGGCATTGGCGCGGGATGGCGCTGGCGGGGCCATAGTCCAGGTCGTAGAGAATATCGAGGGTCTCGATGTCTGAAGGGACGGCGATGAGTTCGGCATCGCCTTCTGAGACGCGAATGGTCTCGGTGATTTTCAGGGGAACGCGGGCGGATTCCTGTTCGCGGATTCCGGCGGACTTGATCGCCTCCACGAAGCACAGGCTGCTGCCGTCACCGCCGGGCAATTCGCCGCCGTGCAACTCGACTTCGAGATTGTCGATGCCGAGGCCGTGAAGGGCGGCAAGGCAATGTTCGACCGTTTCGATCGCCAGCGTTCCATTGCGAAGCGCCGTTCGGCGGGCGCGCTTGGTAACGTTGGAAACATGGGCCTTGATGCGCGCGGGTGCGGGTCCGTCGAGGCGGATAAAGGTTATTCCGCTGTCGGGGGGCGCCGGCTTGAAGCGAAGAGTGGCTTCCTCACCGGTAAAAAGGCCCCGACCGCGGATTTCGGTCTGGGACTCAATCGTTTGCTGGGCGCTCAATTTCCTTCACTCGTTTTTCAAGCGCTGAAACACGCTTGAGGAGTTGTGGCAACTCCCGCGATGCGGCAATTTCGCGCATGGCTGCCTGAATTCTCTGGGCGGGGCTTCCGAGCACGGTGTCTCCTGCCGCAACATCCGCCATGACGCCCGCCTTGGCCGCGATCTGGGCTTTATCCTGACCGTTACGCCTTCTTTGACGCCGGACGGGCCGCCGTAGATGACTCCGACGCCGGACGTCACACTGCCGGCAATGCCTGTTTGGGCCACAAGTATGCTCAGCGGGCCGATTTGGGCATTATGTGCGATTTGAACGAGGTTATCAATCTTGGTTCCCCGGCCGATACGTGTCGCCCCGAGTTTTCCGCGATCGATGCAGGAATTGGCCCCGACTTCGACGTCGTCTTCGATAACAACGGAGCCGACATGCATCAGCTTTCGGTGGCGCCCATCGCGGAAGATGTAGCCAAAACCGTCACCGCCGATAACGACGCCCGCGTGAAGTATGACCCGATTGCCGACTTCGCAACGATCATAAATAACGCAACGGTCATAAACGACGCAATCGTTGCCAATGACCACATCGGCGCCGAGACTCACGCCTTCGTGAATGAGCGTTCGGTTGCCGATTTTGGAACCGGGGCCAATGGTGGCCAACGCGCCGATCGCACAATCTTCGGCCAACTTTACGCTGGGATCCACAACGGCCGTGGGATGTATGCCCACCGCCGGTGCGTGAGGCTTGCCATAGAGTACATCGAGCAATGTGGCGATGGCGGACTCGGGATCGGAGACGATCAGGCCGGCGGAATGCGATCCGATCGATTCAGCCGAACCCAGGACGGCGGCCGCTTTGGTTGTCTCGAGTTCGCCGGCATATTTTGAACTTGAAATCCAACTGACGGAGTGCTGGTCGGCTTCGGTCAACGTGGCCACGCGGAGAATCGGCCCCATCGCGGCGCGGGATTGATCCACGATCTTTGCATCGCAGAGTTTGGCGATTTCCTGAACCGTGAATTGCCTTGGTTCGGTCGACGGCATGAAGTACGTCCCCATCGTGTCAGGGCTTGGCGGCCGGGTCTGTGGCGGGCATGAGTTGCTTCTTGCCGCCCTTGGCTAGATAGGCCTTGTTCAACCGGTTGATGACTTCGTTGGTGATGTCGATGCTCGGATCGGCATGAACCACCGCGCGTTCCTGAATCATACGACGGACCGCGGCCAAGGTCTGGTCGGTGTCGTCTGGCGAGAACGGCTTGTACTGAAGCACGACCTGATAACCCCGCTCGGTCGCCAGTTCCCCGACAACTTTGGTCGCATCCTGATATACGACTTTGGTCCAGTCGAACTTCTGGGCCTCGAGATCCTGCTCGCACACTTTGAGCCAGATGTTGGCTTCGGTGCCGAGGCGAATCAAATCCTTGCGTCGTTGCTGATAGTCAGGAGTGCCGGGTTGGAAGGCACTTAGCTCGATTTGCTTGTCTTCAATGACTTTTTGGCGCTGCTTTGCCTCGGTTTGGACATCGACTTCCTGCTTACGCAGCACATCATTCAAGTCCTTGATTTGTGTACACTCGTTAAAGACGCGGACAAAATCGACGATGGCGACGCAGCAGGATGGAGAAGCGGCCGCGGGCGTTGATGCAGGCGGTTCTCCCTGGCCACGCGATTGTGTGGATAGCGTTGCAAATGCGGCGATGACGCACAGCACAACAAGAATCTGAGTGTTTTTCCGAGTCATTCAAGCATACTCCCATCGAGAGCCAAGGTTTGTTCAGTAAAATAGCGACTTGTGTTTATTGTCCGTGAGGCGACGATAAACGCAAGTCGCTTCGTTCCGCGTCATGAACGAACAGGTTCAACGCCTTTTCCCAGGCATAGTTCCACGCCGGTCAGGGAAAAGGCAAACTCCGGATCACAGGCCAGACACCGGGGGCACTCATAGCCACCGGAAGTGTTTTGTTCGCATGGCTTGACATCGAAAGGCGAGGCTCATTCAAGGGGTGGAGGGTCGAACTTGTGACTGAATTGCAGACTCGTGTCGCGATCAAGGCACTATCATGGACCAAGCTAACGCGTGACGCCCGCCCGCCGCATACTTAACAGCGCCGGGAGCGTCAATAGGGCGCACAACGCGACCATGCTTCCTGCAAATACAAAGGTCATTTGAAAAGCGCCGAGCGACGCTCCGAAGCTCGATATGGCCGAGTAGATGGCGCCCGGCAGCCAGCGGCCCCAATATGAAGCCGAATGATCCGGCCACATTGAATCCGGTAAAACGTGCGCGCGGTGGGGCGGCACCAAATCCGCGCACAGGGTCAGATTGGGTGCGAACATGATGGCACTCAGGACTCCCGAAGCGATCATCATGAATTTCAACTGATCCGGCGATGCAAAACCGTACAGTGCAAAAACAAGCCCGAATCCGATGTTGCCCAAGGCAAGCGTCCAGACCCGCCCCAGCCGATCGACCAAAAGTCCGGCCGGAAAAATAAGCAAGGCGAACGGCAGCAAGAACATCAGCAGAATTCTGCTGCGCGCCGAGGGATCGAAGCCGTGAATCGACTCAAGAAAAAGGACAAATGTCGATATGACGACACCCACGCAGAACCGGTCGATGAATGCAAACGCGTAGGCAATCAAGAGGTGGGGCTGCTCGCGAATGAGACCCAACAGGCCGGAGCGGCTTTCTTTCGCGACCGGGCTCGGCGGTTCACCGGCAAAGAAAAACGCCAGGAGCGCGATCGTTCCGGAAATCATGGCGGCCACATGGAACATCCATCCCGGCGCTGATTCAAAAACCAGACCGCCGAGTCGTGTGCCCATGGCTGTTCCCAGCATCATGAGCGCGCCGACGATTCCCATTGTTCTTCCCCTCCGCAGAGGATCGCTCCAGCGCGACGCCAGGCCCATCAGGGTGCTGAGCGCCAGAATGTGGGCCGCGCCTTCAAGAAACCGCAGCGTCAGGAATATCCAGAGACTTGGAGCGAAGGCCATTGATGCGAGCAGCGCGGCATCGGCCACCAATGCAACGGCCGCCACGCGCCGACGCGGAAATCGGCCATCGGCCAGAAGCCCGATGATCGGGCCGGCCACGATCGCCCCCCATCATATTGACGGACATGAAGGCATGCGACCAAAAGGATGTGCGTCATAGCGATCGCCGACCAGTTCCTTCAAGGCCGGCACGAGCATGGCCACAGGCAGCATGCAGCCAAAGGTCAGCAGGGAAATGGAGATGATTCGCGACAGTGAATACTGTTCGCTGCGCGATTCGTTTCCGAAAGTTAGAGGTGTGGTTCCTTCAAGAAGGTCTGTCGCGCTCGAATGCATATTCTCGTTTCACAATCCGCCTTGGCGGGCAGGAGTCGCACGGTTCGTCCGGCTCATCGGACGTATTCTATCGCTTTTCCGGTTGTTGCGCAACTGGACCGAATGAACGGTGCAAACTCGGGGATTCGGCTTCAGGGCTTCGGGGATTGTGAGTAGCTCAAGACTTACGGAATGAGCGTGTGAAAATAGAGAGCACTCCACGCGAGACAGCCCAGTGTCCACGGCGCGGCGTTGCGGCTGGTCACATAGGGCGCGATGACCGCGAACCAGATCGGAATGAAGTCCAAAGCATATCGGTAATGTCCGGCCTGCTGGGACTCGGTGGTGTGATATCCCCACATGCCGATGATTACCGGTATTGTCGCCAGCATCAGCGCCTGTCGCGGCGGATCGCGCCACCATCGGTGGGCGGTCAGAATGACGGCCAGTAGAATCGGCGTTGTGAACCAGATGCTCCGCCTTCCTGATCGGTGTGATCGAGAAAAAGTGAGGTTTCGCGGATGTCGATCTTCGGAATGGTGAGGTTCATCGCCCGCGCGTGGCGCTCGAACCATCGTGGGCCCCAGAAGCAAGCCTTCGCATCTTGCCCCACCTGATCGTTGCGCGTGTGATACATGCCGGGATAGCCGCTCTCGAGCGGATTTCCAAACTTGATGTAGCTGAGCGTCATCGGATAGGCCGCCACCAGCGCGACACCGGCGAATGCGATCAGCAGTCGCAATTTCATGGCGATACCCTGGGTTGAGGCTCGATGGATGCCAGGGGGTTGACAGGGCCGCGGGGCTCGCGCGGCGAAGGCGACCAAGCGGCAATCCACAAGAGTGGAAGCGCATAGAAGCAGGTCATTTGTCGCGACCAGACCGCCATCGCGAGGCCGATGACGGCCGGCCAAATGCGTCGTTTGCCGAGCAAATCGCCGGCAAGCAGCAGCAGGCCGGTGCATGCCAATAGGTGATCGATTTGATATATGGTGCCATGCCGGGCCGCGGTCAGCATCGGCCGCAGGCTGGTTCCGGCGATCAAGTAAGCCGCCATCACCGCACCCCAAGCGGAGAAGCGCGTGAGCGAACGAAACACGCCGAATGCAACCAGCGGGAGGGGAACCGCCACCATCAACACAAAGAGCGGGCCGAAAAATGTGCCCGGCTCCGTGCCAAGCTTTTCGGAGAGAAACGTGCCGGCGATTGAAATCAAAACAAAGAGCGGTCCGACGACGTTGTATGCCTTGCCGTCGATGATCGGCGCTTCCCAGCGGGGATTGGCGTCCGAGAGCGCCATGGTTCCGTGTCGCCATTGCAGGGCTTCATCAAAAGCGGAATTCAATCCTCTCTGGACTTCCCAGATCGATAGTTGAATCTTCGGTCCGATGACAAGATGAAGCCCGACCAGCATGAGAACAAGGCAGCCCCACATCTTCCATCGCGGCTCGTAATCGAGCGGATGTAAGCGCGGAGGGGGCTCTTGCGGGGTCGAATAACCGGGTTTTTGCAGCATTTCCATAATCATACCATAGAAATGAGCGAAGCCGGAGGACCGAAGATCCACCGGCTTCGCATTCAATTTCAGTGAAGGATTATCGCGCCGAGCTGCGAAAACGCGACAGTAAAACCGGCTACTTCACGACGCAGATAATCGTTTTCATTTTCTGGTCTTCGACGTCCCATTCGAAATCGTCAAACTTCATTTCGACGACATGTTCGACGAATTCCTCGGCGCTCATGGCGGTGACCACGGTGAACTTCACCGTGCCCTTGGCGCCTTCCTTGTTCACTTCCTCGACACCCTTGACCTCAGCCAGAGCCTTCTTGATCATGATGGCCTGTTTGATGTTCGTGATGTTTCTCACTTCGACGATGATATCGCCGACGCCGCCCATCGTGCCGCGCGTCCAGGCTTCGAGCAGATCGTAAATGCTCTGATCGGCCAGTCTCTCGCCGGTTTTGTTAAGCGTTTGTGTCGCGCCGGCCGGACCCGCCACGCGCGAGCCGCCGCGAATGGCGGTCACCGCATTTGAGAAAATCGCATCGCCGGTTTCGGTCCAGAAGCCCTGAATGGTGACATCGGACTCCCACATGTTCAGCGTGCCGGCGGGCGTGTTGCTCTTTTGCGGGCCGCTGGCGCGGGAATCGCCCTTGAGCACGATGGCCGCGCCGTAGCTGGTCGCTAGGGCCTTGAGCGTGTCGGTGTCGTTCTCCGCCGCGGCGACTTCGGCCTTCTTTCGCTCGATTTCCTTCAGTGCGCCAGGGTTCACAATCTTGAAGCCCATCTTCATCAGCTTGCGCTCGATATACACCCCGTCTGGCTGCTATTCTGAACGATCTCGCGACTGCCCTCCGGCCGTTCGAGGTCGTGAATGACTTCGCGGAAAAGAACCAGATCTTGGGCCGGCCAAGCTTCTTGAGTTCGATGGCGACATCGGCCCAAGTTGCGTCGAGCAGGCTTTTGCTGACCTTGGCTTCAATTTCAACCGTGGTGATGCCGACCGCCGTCGACTCGCTGAGAATCTTGAAGTCTTTTACAAGACCGGTTGCCCGCGCAAGCACCACGTCATATTCGAGTGCGAAGTCCTTGGTCTGCGAGCGGCTGGCAATCTCATTCTGGCCGCCCTGTTCGATCGCCTTGCGCAGGGCGTCTTTCAGCGCGCCATCCTTGTCGATTCCCTGCCCTTTCACTTTCACAACCACGATGTCGTCGGCCATGGCGGTCTGCGCGCCGGCGGCGAACATTCCCCACGCGATCGCTGCCGCGCAACTCAGTCGAACGAAAACATGCTTTATCATGTCGCATCTCCATCGAAATATGAGCCATTAGATTCTTTGTGATCCAGAATCAGATTCTCAGCGCGCCGTGCGGTATGGTCAAGTGCCGACACAAACCGCGCACACCCATGTGTTAACGAAAACCGGTTGGAAAGCCCTTAACGAGCGTTTTCGATTTTTTGCATCTTTGGATTCGGATGTGGCTGTTTGTCCAAATCACGCCCTTTCCATAGAATGTCGGTCGAGTTTAATAGGAGGCTCACATGCCGCTGGATGAAATCGAATTTGAGGCCGAAGAGGCCATGGAAAAGGCAGTTGCGTATCTCAAGGCCGAATATCGCGGCGTTCGCACCGGGCGCGCGTCGCCGGGATTGGTGGATCAGGTCAAGGTGAAAGTCGCGGCCTACGGCGACGCGCCGATGGAGTTGAAGGCGCTGGCGACCATCAGCGCTCCCGATGCCAGCATGCTGATTGTGAAGCCGTTCGACCCGACGACGCTGAAGGACATCGAACGCTCGCTTCAGGAAGCCTCGCTGGGCATCAACCCGCAGAGCGACGGCAAGGTGCTTCGTTTGCCCATTCCGGCGCTTTCGGGCGAGCGGCGGCAGCAGATCGCGACGCAGGTGAAGAAACTGGCCGAATCGCAGAAGATCGTGATTCGTAATGCCCGGCGCGATGCGATTCAGAAGATCGACGCGGAGAAGAAGGCCGGTGATCTTCCGGAAGACGATGCCAAGCGCGGCAGCGAAAACATGGACAAGCTGACCAAGAAATATGAGGGCACGCTGGAGGAGATGGCGGCGGCGAAGACGAAGGAAGTGACGGAGGTTTGAGGAGAAACGTCAAAACGTCAAAACAGGAATGCAATCGCTGAAATAAGAACCCGATTTGCGTGATCGTTCTGCCCATTAGGAAAGCAATGACATATCACGCGAGAGGGGGCTCTAAAGAATAATTCTGAGCCTGTAGATATATTGACTGAGGAAAGGTGGGCTCAGCCCACTCTACGCGAGTCTATTTCGCAAACGCTCGACACATGGCCATGCGGGGCTGATGTTACGCTTTCGATAGGAATTTGACCATTTCGGCGGCGAAGACAGGAAGGTCCGAAGGTCTGCGGCTGGAAATGTGGTGACGGTCGACGATGACCGGCGCATCGACCCACTCGGCGCCGGCATTCACCAGATCATCGCGGATGCCCGGTGTACTGGTCATTTTCACGCCGCGCACGATGCCCGCGCTGATGTTGATCCAGGGGCCGTGGCAAATCGACGCGATCATTTTCTTTGATTCGTTGAATTCTCGAACCAGCCGCAAAACATGCTCGTCGCGCCGTAACTTGTCCGGCATCCAGCCGCCAGGAATTAATACGCCGTCGAAATCGGCGGATTTCACCTCACTGACCGACGCATCGCTTTCGCAGGGATAGCCGTTCTTGCCGCGATAGACGTGTCGGGCCTTTTGCCCCGCGACGACGACCGCTGCGCCGGCTTCGATCATGCGCAGATTCGGGTACCAGAGTTCGAGGTCTTCGAAGTCGTCTCCGACAAAACAGAGAATCCTTTTCCCAGTTGGCATCGCATTTGCCTCCCTTCAAGACATCGCACTGTGCGGCAATGCTGTATTATACGGGCGGACTCAATTCATGGCACGGCGGGTTGCGACGTCGGCTTATGGGAGTTTGATCATGCGCGTGTTTCAGTTTCGGGCGGCGATGGTATCGCTATTGTTTTTGGGCGCGACGCTGTGTGGATGCGCCGGCGCGATGACCGACATTCGGTTGCGCGAGAGCGGGGGAAACGCCGCGCTCTTTCATCAATTCAAAGCCTTCGACGGACGCACCGGCCGGGCGATGTCGTTCGATGATGTCATCGCTATGGCTCAATCCGCCGATGTTGTCCTCTTTGGTGAACAGCATTCGAACGCGGTGTGCAACGGACTCGAAGCCGCAACTGCTTACGGCCTTGTCTGCGAAGGGTCGGCCGGTTTCGCTCGCGATGGAATTCTTCGAGCGCGACACGCAACCATCGCTCGATGCTTATTTGGATGGCCGAATCGAGGAGGGCGATTTCAATACGCTGACCCGGCGAAACAGGGCTTATGCGACGTCGCATCGACCCATGATCGAGTATTGCCGGGCGGCTTCGATTCCGGTGATCGCCGCCAATGCTCCGTGGCGGCTCATGCGGGCCATGGGGAAATCGGGACTTTCGTTTGCGGAGTATCGGTTGTCCGTCGAACCGGCCGACCGGGCTTGGCTGCCCCGCGAAAGCGAAATGCTCAAGGGGGCTTATCTCGAACGCTTCGAGGCCGTCATGGGAAGTCATGGTGATGGCGGATCGACCGCCAGCACGCAGCCGGCCGATACGCAGCCCGCGACTTCGGCGCCGGCGGAAGAGAGTGAATCGGCGGGCGAAGCAAGTGCGGCATCCGAAAATGACACCAACGAGGCACCTGAGAATTCATCGGAGGCGGAAACGGCGACAACATCGCCGGTCGAGGACGCATCGGAAGATGGCGGTGGGGGCGACGAGGACAACGAATCAGCGGCCGCGTCGCAGCCGGTGGAGGCCAAACCGAGCGCGGCCGAGAGAATGGAGAAGGCCTACCGTGCCCAATCGCTCTGGGACGATGCCATGGCCGAGGCGGTCTCGGACCATCGGGGGCGGTTTACGAATCGCCGGGTGATGCTGGTGGTCGGCGTTTTTCATGTCGAACGGGAAGGGGGACTGTGGACCAAGTTGAAAAGGGCTCGACCGGAGGATGCCATGCTCACGATCGTGTTTCGCGGCGCCCAGCCGCCGTTTGCGTTTGATGAAGCCGATCTCGGGGCGGGGGATGTGGTGATCTACGGAATCGCTCCGCCGGAGGAGGAAGAACCGGGCCGTTGATTTGTTTCGACCGACTTTCTTGCTCGATTGCAATAAAGACCCCGGCGGATTAACCAGAGGCTAAGTGCAGCCATCGTCAGGTTGAACAGCACGATGTTCAAGCGAAACATGCCCGACAATTCAAACTCCGAGGGCGACAGCAGGCGATGGGAGAAAATGAATTGCGTCCAGCCCCATGTCGCCGCTCTGGGCAGATACCAGACCGGCGTGCGGTGGCCTTCCAGTTTCATTTGACCGGCCAATTCGCGCAGCTTTTCAAGCGGCATCGGATACATGGCCGTCGAGAAATGCTCGCCGGTGGATACGACGTGGCCGCCGAGCGAATTGTGTCCCCTGCCCGGTCCATCGGAAAAATACTCGAGTTCGAATTCGTCGCGAACATAGTCGCCTTTGTGAACTGCGACGCAAATCTGTCGAAGCGTTGCCTGGGACATGAAAAGGGCAAGCGTCGCCACAATCAGACCCAGGGCGAAGGAGACGGGGCGAAGTGGGCGGGTTTTCCTGGGTGTCGTCATGGTGGCAGGTCCGGCGGGGTCAAGCGGCCGACTCAACCCGTGAGACTATTGAATCAAACAAGCCACGAATGCCTCGATGTCCCTTGCTTCCGTCGATCCATCCTGATTGGCGTCTGCCGCGCAAGGCGAGCACGCGGGCGTGATTCCGAGAAGCGTATTGACGAATGCGGAAATATCAGAGAGGTTCGTGACGCCGTCGCAGTTGGCGTCGCACGGAGCACAGGGCGAGAGTGACCGCAGAGCGACCCAGTGATTCGTGCCCGCAGCGATCTCGGAGAAGCCGGTGTTGGGCAATGGAACATTCAGTTGACCATATGCATCGCGGCCCCAGACCGCGAGGCTGCCATCGGCGCGGAGGCCCATGCTATAACGGTCGCCCGCCGAAATTCGGACGAAGCCTGCATTCGGCGGCGGGACGTCCAATTGCCCAAGGCTGTTGCTGCCCCAACACACAATGGAACCATCCGCCTTGAGGCCGACGCTGTGGTTGTCGCCCGCGGCGATCGCGACGAAATCCGAGTTCGGAAAGGGAACATTGCACTGGCCGTCGACGTTTCGCCCGAATGCTTCGACATTGCCAAATTCTCGGAGGGCGAGACTGTGATTCAGGCCGGCCGCCACTTTGGTGAAATGCGAATTGGGCGAGGGGATCGTCGTTTCACCGAAGAAGTTCGTTCCCCATGACGCCAGACTCCCGTCGTTGCGCACCGCCAGACTGTGATTTCCGCCCGCGGCGATTCCCACCGCCGGCGCGCCGGGCGGCGCCACCAGTTGACCCCACGAGTTGCTCCCCCAGCCCACAACGGTTCCATCGGTCTTCAGCCCAAGGCTGTGCCCCTGACCGGCCGCGATCGCGACGAAGCCGGTGTTGTCGAAGGGCACAGTGGCCTGCCCGGCGCCGTTTTCACCCCCACGCCGAGACGGTGCCGTCCGCGAAGAGACCAAGACCGTGAGCCACTCCGCAGGCAACGGAAATGAATCCGTTCGCTGGCACGGGCACTTCGTCCAATCCATTGCCGTCAATAAAGCCCCACGCTTGGATGGATCCATCCGCGAGCAAACCCATGCTGAAGTATGCACCCGCGGCGATTTCGATGTATCCCGAATTGGGTTCCGGTACGTTCAGCACGCCGCCTGCGCTATACCCCCACGTGGCGACCGAACCGTCGGATTTCAGCCCCAGCATGTGATAGCTGCCCACTACTGCCGCGACAAAATCGGTGTTCAGGGTCGGGACATCGAGAAGACCCCAGTCGGGTTGACCCCAGACGAGCATTGAACCATCGTTCTTGATTCCGACGCTGTTGCGATAGCCGGCCGCGATGGCCTTAAATCCTGAGTTCGGTGCGGGCACGTCAAGCTGGCCCCAACCATTATATCCCCACGCCAGAATGGACCCGTCAGGTCGCAGCGCCAAGCTGAATGTCTCGCCGGCGGCGATGGCCACGAAACCGGAGTTGATTCCGGGCACATCACATTGACCGAGCGCGTTGTCGCCCCATCCTACGATCGATCCATCCGACTTCAGGCCGAGATTGAAATTGTAATAGCAGCTCACATCGACGAATCCCGAATTGGGAGCGGGAATGTCGCACTGTCCATAATCGTTTTGACCCCACGCGCGAAGGGAGCCGTCCCTCTTCAGACCGACCATGTGGTATTTTCCGGATCTTACAACCGCAAAGTCACGATTCGGTGCTGGAACGTCGAGCTGTCCGAATTCATTGTCGCCCCATGCCAGGATGGTCCCCTCGGCCGTCAGTGCCATCGCCTGCAATCTTCCTGACGTCAATGCGACAATCGAGGTGTCGGGCGTTGGGACATTTCTTTGGCCTTCAGCGTTTTTTCCCCATGTTGAGATCTTGCCGTTGGACTTCAGTGCGACGGTATGCTCCTGACCACCCGCGACCGAGTCGAAACCGATGTTTGTCCCCGTAATCACGCACTGGTTGGAGGCGTTGTAGCCCCATGCCACGATCGAGCCATCGGCACGGACGCCGAGGCTGTGATTCCGGCCGGCCCCGATCTTGGTGAATCCGACATTGGGCGGGGGAATGTTGGTCTGGCCTTGTCCGTTGAAGCCCCAGGTCACAATTGATTCATCGTTTTTGAGCCCGACGCCGTGACTTCCACCGGCGGCCACCGAAATGAAATTCGTGTTGGGCGCGGGCACATTGATTTCACCCATCGCATTCGTGCCCCAGCCCACGATCGATCCGTCGGCCTTCAAGGCAAGCGCGAAACTGTCGCCCGCGGAGATGGCGACGAAATCGGCGTTGGGGGCGGGCACGTTGCACTGGCCCGAGTTATTCGAGCCCCATGCAATGATCGAACCGTCGGTGCGCAAGGCGAGATCGAAATCAGAACCGGCGGCGATCGCCACGATGTCCGTATTCGCCGGCGGACTGACCACACCCGGCCCGCCGCCCCATTCCACGATGGTTCCGTTCGACTTGAGACCCAGGCTGTGATAGCCGCCCGCCGCGACCGCGACAAAGTCGGCGTTCGGCGTCGGCACGAGACACTGGCCGTAGATGTTTTCGCCGAATGCCGTGACCGAGCCGTCCGACTTCAGGCCGACGGTGTGGTAGTAGCCGGCGGCGATCTGCGTGATATCGTTCAGGTCCGGCGATGGGACAACGACTTGGGAGCCCCGCCCCACGATCCATTTTTCTTCCGCCATCGCGTGGCCGCCGAGCAGGGAAGCGATCATTGCGGCCGGTATCCATCTTAGTTCTCGTTTCATCATTTATTCTCCGGGCAACAACGTGATTGTACCCTTGGGCTACGGTACGCTGGAATCAAAAGTATCAAGAATCTTCTGGAGTTCACCCGTTTCGGTATCGATTTCAGCTTTCATTCTGCGTCCGACAGCGGATTATCGATCGCGACCCGGCACGCGGGAATTCGATCGAGCCGGGCGGCAAACACCCCGCATAGGTGGCTCCGACATTTATCAGTATGAGAAAACGGAGTCGTTCCCTTCATGGTGATGGAGATTTTGGGCAAGAATTTGCGGGGCCCGACCGTCGTGGGCGACGCCACTGCCTCGGCCGTTTGATAGGGAATGCCGACCGGTCCGCTAACCCGCCACCGTCGCGGACGCCGTGTTGCTCCACGGACCGGCCTCGCAGCGGGGGTTGAGCCAGCGGGCGAGGTAGTGGGCGGTTTGCCCGGCATCGGCGCACTTGAATTCGATAGCGGCGGGGTGAGTGCGACGAAAGGCCTTCGCATCCTACCCTGCTTGAGGCTCGCGACTGGCGATCAAGTGCGACTCCAGCGTCTAAAGCGCTTGAGCGATCAACAGCGCATCCACGAACAACGGTATATCTTCGATCGTCGCCGATTGGCCGTCGCCGTCGAGGTCGCCGGTGCAAAGATTGCAATTCGGGAATTGCGTAGGATAGTCTCCGGGCGTCAACGCGGCGACGACAAAGGCGGCTACGTCGAGTCCGTTAAGGCTGCCGTCGCAATTCATGTCGCCGGCGCGGTGGATCGGCTCATCCACGATCAAGCCGTCACCAAATGGCCCTGGGTCCCTTTCGACGCCGCCGACATAGATGTGCAAACCATTAAGATTCAAAATTGCACCGGCCTCTAGCGTCAGGCTCGTGGCATATAGCGCCTCGGCGGTACCCGACAGACCGCCACGATTGCCATTGTCGGCGAAGTCCGAGAGCGCGACGGCCGCATTCTCCGTGACGATGATGTTCTCCATGCCGAAGTTGCCGGTCCCGTTTCCGCCAACGCCGTCATCGCTGCCGCCGACTTCGAGCGTCGCCCAACTGGCTGAACTGCACGAGGCGCCGGAGCCGCCGGACATGATCAAATTGGCGCCGGCGTTCCACGTGATCTTCGACTCATCCGCTTGTTCGAACAGATAATTGCCGCTCAGCGCCAATCGAGCTGTCACATGCATCGACGATGTGGCGTCGATCGTCAAATCCGAGGCCGACCAACCGCCGAGCCCAAACGCACCCAGGAATCCGCCATGAATAACTCGCGTAGGGCCGATGAGATTGACGTCAGGCTGGCTTGAAGTACCTTTGATCGTTCCGCCATCCGCAATCCACTCACCCGCACCCGACGCACCGCCAAAAGCCCTTTCAAAAACTCCCCCATTCGTCGCCCGAATAACTCCATTGTTCACCAGGGGTTGACCCAGGAACCGCAACGATTGGAAACTCTGATCGGCCTCAATCAAGCCATTATTGATAAATGAAACGCCGATCGTCCCCGAGCCGAACAGGCGATGATCCGGTTCCTGCGTGATTGTCACCGGCAATGGGGTGCCGGTGGTCCCCACTGTACCGTTGGCGAGCCTCATCTCACCGCCTCCGGTCAGCGTCGTGCTTTCGGAAAATTGCAGGAAGCGGGCACCTGCGGTCACACGGATGACACCTGCATTCTGAAGAATCGGACCCTTGTACAGAATTCTACCAGCATATATGTCTGCAGCACAGGCGACATTGTCGAGCGTCAAATTGGACGTATTCGCCATGAATGCGCCGTTCGTGGACTCCAGTCGGCCGTGGTAGATGATCGGCGATCCGATAAACTGGACGTCGCCGCCATCCGCGCGATTACGCCGTCGGGGCCCTGCCCGACGTAGCAGTTGTCGAATTCGAGAATGCCGCTGTTTTCGGCTTGCATGACAGAATTGTTGGTATTGATAGAGCTCAAGAGGGATAGCCTCTTTCCGGGCAGATTTGCGGACATCAGACTGTCGTTCACAAACCCGGCATCGATCACGCCCGCGCCGGTGATGCGATGCGGCGCGACGTTTGTAAAAGGCACTTCCGATCCTATGGTCGGCCGGAGAACATCTCCTTCCATCCGGAGTTCACCGTCTCCTGAGAGTGTCAGGCCGACGTAAAAATAGAGTCTGGCCGGCGTCGAGCCGCTTTCCGCCTTCATTCGAATGAGCCCGTTGTTCAACATCCAGCCGACGCCGAGATGGCCTCCGCTTTCGATCGCGAGCGACACGGCCGAATCTTCAATCGTAAGACTCGAAATGCCGCCGAGATGCTGAAAAAGACTGACAGTGTACGGGCCCGGACCGTTCAGGATCGCGGCCTCGGCCGTCGCGTCCGGCACGTTGGCGGGCGACCAGTTTTCAGGTATGCCCCATACACCGTCTTGAGGCAACGCCCAAGTGTAGCTCGTTTGCCCTGAGGCGATGCCCGCTGAGCCGAGAACGAGTGCTATGATCGAAAAAGCCCGAAGCTGTTTCATAAGAATTTCTCTCGTCAATTCTGGTCCCCGAAAACGGCACGCAGCCGACCGGCTGGTTCACCCGGTGAAATGGGTCGATGGACGGCCCGGGGGAACTACTGACAGAATAGAGAAATTCGGGACGTCGTTCAAATGAAATGGCCGATTGTATTCAGAAAGACCCATCAAACCGTCGCCACAGTCGTCTCATAGCGGGCGCGACTTCGCTCAATTCGATGATTGCGATTTCTGGTTCTGCAGGGACGCGTCTATAAGGTTCGAAGGAGGGTCGCCGGTTGGCCGTCCTACCGGGACCCTGGCAAGACGTGGCTGTGCAAGATGCATGGAGCGACGGAGCGACGGAATGAGAATGGAGGTGCTGGGCAGCGGCTGGCACGTGCAAACGTCGCGCCGAGAAACGATCCTCTGGACGCAAACGGTCCCGGAGCCGAGTACGCTCTGGATGGTGGCGATGAGCTCAGCCGGCTTGTGGCGGCGGCGAAAAAGGTAACGCGATCGTTCTAACGAAGAATTCCGAAGCGGCTGTGGGCGAAGATTCGCACACGGCCGTTTTTCTTCGGCGGGCGTAGCGAAAGAACTGCGTAGCGCGGAACACAGGCGGATCGATGCGGACCGAATGGCGACGGGGCGACCGTCATCATCAACGGCAACTGATGGCCGATTCATCCCGCGACGGTCGCACTGGCCGCCCGGCTCCACGGGCCGGCTTCGCAGCGGGAATTAAGCCAGCGGGCGAGGTAGTGGGCGGTCTGTCCGGCATCGGCGCCGTTGAATTCGACGGTGGCTGGGAAGCGGCTGGCGGTCAGGGCGAAGCGGTAGTCGGCGGGGTCGGCCGGGGCGTCGCGACCCGGCGGGGTGAGTGCCACATAGATGGCAGCGGCGAAGACGCCGCGCGGCTGGGCGGCGCGGCATGCACAATCGTGCGGCCGTGCGTCAGTGGAGTGACGAAGCCGCGGGGCGACATGACACACGTTTAACTTTTCCAGGCCGGAATCCGCGTTTCTAAGTCCGCCAAACGGTCTTTGATACCGCCGCATGAATCCGGTAGAATTGTTCGCAGTTGGCGGAACCGATCAAGACAGAATGGAAGCGGATTTGCGTATGAGAATTCTCCATTGCGCGGTATACATCGGGTTGTTGCTGGGGATGAGCGGGAGCGCCCTTGCGGAGCCGCCGTCGTTCATACCGCTGGGTGATCTGCCGGGCGGCGGATTCATGAGCGGCGCTGGAGCTGTGTCCGCGGACGGCTCGATTGTCGCAGGAGCGAGTTGCTCCTACACAATGAATGACTTCTGTTATTCCGAAGCCTTCGTGTGGCAGGGTGGGACCATGAGCCCATTGGGCTTTCCGCCTGATTGGAACCCCATTCCTTTTAGCGGGATTCAAGCGATGTCCGCCGACGGCGCCATGCTCGCGGGCAGTGCCAGATCTGAGGAAGGAACAAACGAGCCGTTTCGATGGGAGAACGGCGTCTTCACATCACTCGGTCGAATACCCGGCTATGGCACCAATGCGCACTTGACCAACGGAATGTCCGATGACGGCCAGCGTATCGTCGGGTGGGGCTATAGCGCAAGCGGCGAATTAGCGCAGGCATGGCTCTGGGAAAATGGCTCGATGACGGGGCTGGGCACGCTCAGCGGTCAGCCCGGATCGTCGAGTTCTGCCTCCGGCATTTCCGGCGATGGCAGCGTCATCGTCGGCGGAAGCGACGGCCAGGCGTTCCGTTGGGTCGATGGCGTGATGACCGGAATCGGATTTCTTCCGCCCCCATTTCCCGGCGAGGATGTTTCGCTTGCAAGCTATGCGGCGGCGGCTTCATATGATGGGAGCATCATCGTTGGCGGATCGAGCGCTTACGACTATTCGACGGACCAGTCACAAGGGCAAGCGTTTCGCTGGTCCGACGGCGCAATGATCGGCCTGGGTGATCTGCCGGGCGGTGACTTCGCGAGTAGTGCGACCGCTGTATCCGCTGACGGTTCCATCATTGTTGGACAGGGAACCGCAAGCACCGGCGAAGTCGCATTTATCTGGGATCAGTCGCACGGCATGCGCGACCTGCGCGAATTGCTCGTCGGCGACTTCGGCCTGGACCTGACCGGCTGGACACTCCGCTACGTCTCGGACATTTCCGCCGATGGCCGCGTCATTGTCGGCACCGGAATCAACCCCGCCGGCGACAATGAAGCATTTCGCGCCGTCGTTCCCGAGCCGGGCTCCGTTACGCTTCTTTGCTTTGCTTCCTGCTTAATTCTCATCAGACGCACTCGCTAAACGCCTCAGTCGAGATACGTTCCTTACGGCTTGCTGATTCTTGAATGGATAGGCGGCTTCTGCTTTTGCGCTGAATGTCGGTATGTTTTGGCTGAGGTCAAAACCAGCCGTGCCGCGGCCCAAAAACTGCGGTGGGAAAAGGAATGGCCTGTTATTCGGCACAACTGAATCAAATCCCCGTGCGCCAGCGAGCGGATGTTTGTGAATGGATGCTCTGTCAGACCCACATTGAATTAACCCGCGACGGTCGCGCTCGCCGCCCGGCTCCACGGGCCGGCCTCGCAGCGGGTGCTCAGCCAGCGGGCGAGGTAGTGGGCGGTTTGCCCGGCATCAGCGCCGGTGAATTCGATGGTCGCGGGAAAACGCGTCGCGGTGGCGGCGAAGCGGTAGTCGGCGGGGTCGGCCGGGGCCTGTTGGCCCGGCGGGGTGAGTGCCACGTAGATGGCAGCGGCGAAGATGCCGCGGGGCTTGCCGGCGCGCGTGGGGTGTTCGCTGTCCACGAGGCGGAGGCGATGGGCCAGCCGCGGCGCGGAGTCGATCATCACGAGCGGGGCCGAGTCGGGGATGGGGTAGGCCGGGCCGGTGGTGCGGGGGGCGTTCAATCCCAGTGCCGCGCGCTGGGCATCGTCGATGGCCGGGTTGGCCTGAATCCGGGTGGCAGCGCCGCGGATGAGGGCGGCGAAATTCTCCCGCGCATCATTTTTTCCGGCGACGGCCGAGGCGAGATAGGCCCGAGCATCCGTGACCTGATCAAAATCCTTCCGCCAGCCGGTCTGGCCATCTTCGAGTGCCATGATGTCGGCCTCCGACAGCCCTAGGTCCCGCGAATGGGCGGCGGCATAGGCGGGGAAATTGGTCTGCCAGGCGTCGAAGTCGCCATCGGCCCGCGGCATGGTGTGGATGTTGGGCATGATTCAGTTCCGAGTTTCGTGTTTCGGGTTTCGAGTGTCGAGTGTCTGGCTTCGAGTTTCGAGTTTTGGGTTTCGAGGTTCGCGTTTCGGGCGGCGAGCGATGGTGGAAGATCGTCCGGAACGAATGGCGGCTTGCGATTCAATTCGCGGACGATGCCCGCGAGCGCGCGAATGACGGGAACCCGCGCGCCGGGCGAATGCGGCAACACTGCCGGAGCGGAAATTATCGGTGATCGCCCAAGTGCAGACGAAGTAACGGGTCACGGGGACGAAGAAACGGGCGGCGTGAATCCATCCGGCGCAGCTGGCGATGAATCCGGCGCGGTTCATGGGGCGGCCGAGCCGGTGACGAAACCCCGGCACCCAGTTCGCAGGACATGCGATCCGGTGACCAACCCACGGCCCCCGGCGACGGCTGCGGCTGAACCGGTTGAAGAACGATTCGAACCGGTGACGGACGGGGCGGAGGCGGTTACGGACAGTTCGTAACATGTAGACCTTAATTTGTAGCCTGCAAAGAATAGAATTGAGCAGGCTGCGAAGTGACTGGCGCCGATTGAATTTACATTCTAACCGGGTCAATTAAAGATAGAAACGAGGAGTATAATCCCATTCGCTGCAGCGAAAGATTATATGTCAACGGTAAGCAAAGTACGGCCGCATTGGCCTGCGATGGGCAAAAGAGTGAATCTTTGCCTTAAGTTATGCAGCATCTATGGATTTGAGTCCCTATAAGGCGGGGATATTAACTAATTTACGGATTATCCAACCACGCAAGAAAACTCTTGAATGAGGGGCACTTTTTCTCGACTACATCAAACTGGAGGTGCTTAGCTACCGAGGGATTAAAGACTTTGGGAGCATAGAGCGGTTTGCCATTGGCCGCCCGGGACTTGTCTCGAAGCCACTCCTTTGGGCTATTGATTGATTCAGGATTAGAGTGCCCCTTGAATCGAAATGATGGAATGATCTTATTTATTGCGGATTCGTCGGCGATGATCCACGCCTCAATTTCCTCAACCGGGATTGCCACGCAAACCAAATGTGCAAATTGGGAAGGTCTTACGACTTCCTCGAGGATCGTTTTTCTCAGTTCAATCGGGTCGTTTTGGTCGGCATCATGGCAAACGATGATCCGCGTCGCACCGCGTTGAGCAAATGCTCGAATATCGAGCGCCCCTTTTCGTCGTAGTTTTGCACATCCGTCGTAGCCTTTCCTCTTGATTGAGATGCTCTCGTCATCCAAGCGGCGTCGGACAAGGTGAGTCAATACTTCGGCATCGGAAATGTCTTCGGCCAGGATCGCAAACATACAATGTCGTGCCCACTATAGTGTTTCAAGATACTCCGCAAGCGTCCCTTCATCTTGAAGGTAGACTTGCGAGGCGTCGATCTCAGCCTGCGATAACTCAGAAACCTCAGTACGCCCGTGATCAGCAGTAACCACCCGAATTCCTGAAGCACCTACAAGATTCATAACGCGTGGCGAGTGCGTAGTGCATATTAGTTGAGTTCTATCGGAGTAAGTTCTCAGGAGATCAATGAGTTTGCCTAATAAACCGGTATGAATCGAGTCTTCCGGTTGTTCAACCAGCATGCATGAAGATTCGTCGAACACCAGGTAAGTCAATAATCGAATCACACGCCATGTTCCGGCCGATAAACCTGTGTATCGGAATGGGCGGCCTGCACCAGCAATGCTCTCGCATGGAACAAATGTCACCGAGTACACTTGTTCACCAGCGTCTGTAGGTTTCCTATGTTTTTCAAGTTTTACTTCCTCAATGCGAATCTCAGAAATCAGACCTAGGCCGTCTTCGCCGACTAACTTGAGTAATTCATTCAACTTGTCGGGCTTGGTAAGATGCATATGCAGCAATCGAATTGTGACCGAATCGTTGGGCTGTCGAGCTTCGAGAGACGCTTTCCATTTATCGTACATTGCCGCATCTACGAACGGAGTCGGGGACCGCTCGGCGTGTTCCTGGAATTGCTGGGGTAATGCGTAATAATGAACAGCTCGAAGGTAGTTAGAAACGCGAGTTAACTCTTTATGAATTTGATCGTGTGGTGGGAAGACTTCAGTCAATAGGAACAGGGTTCCAAGATGATCTGGTACGCGAATCGGAGCAGGGTGTTGGGCTCTCGAGACTGTAAGTTCATCGCCTTTTCTATGAAATAGGGTTTTGCCATCAAGCTCGAGCTTCTCCTCCAATTGTGACCTATGAATAGGACTCGCAGAGCGCTTTACGCTGTAGCGAAAATTTCCGCCACCCTCAGAGAACTCAAGTTCGAACTTCGTTGGTTTCTGACGGTTATGTGCACTTAGCCCAAACATCGACTTGGGTTCGCCGACGCACATGTCGGCGGCAAGCTGTATCGCATGGAGGACGTTGGTCTTTCCAGCGCCATTCTTGCCCAACAGAGCGATTACCGGTTCCCCCAATCGGATATGAATTTGGTTGCACGACCGAAAGTTCTCGATGGCGATTGAGTTAAGCATCTTAACGGCTCTCTTTGAGCGACTCAGTTCGATTCGATCTCGCCAGCGGCTTTGATCCGATGACCGCAAGTATAACCCGGCGCTCTTGTTATGAAAACTATCGGACAGCAATTTGAACGGACTTGAAGCTTGAGAACGGTCGGAACGGCACATTTTGCAGGGCAGGCGAGAACAATCGGGCCGATTGAAAACCCAGTGATACAGAATAGGTGGATTCTCAGAATCGGCAACTCATACGTCACCGGGTTCGGGCGCTTGAGGACCCTCTCCACCCGGTGCGGCTCCTGCCTGCGGACGGGGCTTTCAAGTCCGGCCCGAAGCCTCGCAGCGTCCTCGGCTCAGCCCCTTGCCCGTCCCGCCTACGCCGCGTCGATGCGTTTCTGAAGCGCCTCGCCCCTGGCCCGAAAGTATGCCAGTTCTTCCTCGCGCGTTGTCTCGCGAAGCTGTTCACGGATTTTTCGCTGGGCCTGCCGTTTCATCTCGACGCAATCAGATGTCTTCTTCTTGCTCATGGCCCGTGCCGACGCCGGCTATTGAGAGCGGTGAACTCGTATTGCTGCGGGTGAAACAACGACAAGGGTCCCGGACACCTCCGCCAAGTCGAAGCTCCGCAAAAGGAACTCCGCCAGCCGAATATACCCGGCCCGCGATTCGCGCGGCAATCGGAACAGAATGATCCCCGCATGCGACCCCGGCGGATGCCGACGAATGTCGGCGAAACCCTTGTCGGCCGTCAGGAGGCACCGTGATTCGCTCTGGATGATCGGCCACAGGGCTTCATCTTTTGTGCCGGTCAGCTTTTGTTCGACAACGGAAAGCGCGTCGTGCCCCGCGATTCGCAGCAAGTTCGCGATTTCGCCCGGCAGGTCTTCATCGATCTTGAATCGGATGGCCATCGGCGCATTAACCAGCAATCGGAATGTAATCGAAGCGGTTGACGGCTTCGGCGGCAAAGTGGAGAGCCGCCTGAATGTCGTCGTGGGTCAGTTGGGGATACGAACCGATGATCGTTTCCCACGAGTCGCCGTCCGCCACGCTGCCGACGATGACGGCCACGGGGACGCGCGTTCCAAGGATGCAGGGATCGCCGTGGTGGATGGCGGGGTCGATCTGGATTCGCGAGCGCCAGTCGTCGGTGTCGGGCATGGGACTGCTCCAGTTGACAGTATCTTGATTATATCGAACTCGATGAGAATTGCGATGAAGTTCTTCGCGGGCGCGGCCGCGGCAATTCGCCGGTGTTGCTCTGAGAGGTCTGAACCCTGCTACACGGCTCACCGGTTGAAAGCCGGAACCACAATCACCCTCACCCAACTTCTCCCTTCGAGGGAGAGGGAAGTGCCCGCTGTGCGGCGGGTTAGCGTGCGCCGAGGATCGGCAGCTCAAACGTCGCCGGGTTCAGGCGTTTGAGGACTGTCTCCACCCGGTGCGGCTCCTGCTTGCGGATGGGGTCTTCGAATTCGGCGGAACTTCTGCACGATCGTGCAAATGAAGCCATTTGGGCAAATTGCCGTGCCAAGACACGCTTTTTCGGGATGTCAGGCCGCGCCTTCAAACTTGGCCAGCGGGATGTTGGTTTCGACCGCCAGTTCGCGCCAGTGGAGGCGGATTCGTTCGATTTCCTTCAGCGTGGCCGCCGTCAGGTAGCTTTCGCCGCAGGAGGGGCAGGAGACGACCGGCACGTTCTCAATCAGAAAGGTCGAGCGGCCGCGACCGAAGCTGCGGGTGATGCGGCGCACGCGAGCCTTTTTGTTTCCACAGATGTCGCACACCATAACTGCCATCCTGCCACTATAGTCGATAGGCCGTGATGATCACCAGCTTACCGGTGGGTCCGATTTTTGCAACGACGTGAATGAGCTTGCGGTCGAGGGCCGGTCCTTCCACCACGTATTTCCATTCGGCGGTGACGCGGTCCTTCTGGCGAACCCGTATGCGGCCCGCGAGGATGCAGTGCTCGACATCAAAGATGATCAGGCTATCGGCTTCCATCTCGTCGAGTGCATGGGTTGTGGCAATGTATTGTCCTGTTCGAATCAACTCTCGCATCTTTATCAGGATTCGGTCGAACACTCTGGAGCCTCTTGGGAATCGCTTAACTTAAATTCCAATGCGTGATATTCGTTCGCACCAGATATTAGCCGGCGCCACACTTCCGCCGAATCTATTCACGAGCCAAGCCGACTCGTTGAGAGCGCCCACCGCTTCCTGACGGGCGCGGCTCTGTTTTGGGCCGCTGCCGCGGCTCACCGGTTGGAAACCGGTGCCACAATTCACCCTCAACCAGCCTCTCCTTTCAAAGGGAGAGGTGCAAAAATGCCTCAGCGCACTCCCGGAATCGGCAGCTCATCCGTCGCCGGGTTCAGGCGTTTGAGGACGGTCTCCACGCGGTGCGGCTCCTGTTTGCGGTCGGGGCATTCAAATCCGGCCCTTGGGAAATCGGCGACTACGCCTTGCGGAGCTTTGCCTTCGCCTCCTGGATGCGTCGCTCCAGCTCTTCGCCGCCGCGTCGAAAATAGGCGATCTCTTCGGCATGCGTGGCCCCTTCCAAATCCTTGCGGATTTTCTGCTGGGCACGGTGCTTCATCTCGACGCAATCAAACTGCTTCTTCGTCTTCATAATCCAGGACCTCGAGGGGCGACCGAATTTCGATCTCGCGGTAACCCATGCGGGTGTTCACCTGATTGTAGTGCCGAATCTTTTCGAAGTGAACGATATGGCGGAAGTTCCAACTGACAATCAGTTCGCTCCCGGAAACGACGGCAGCGGCAACGTGAGAAGCGTCATCCAGCCAGCGCTTGCCGACCACGCCCGCTGAAACATAGGCATCACGAAGCTGAAGCACCCGTTCGTCGATGGGAACCACTTCCAGATATGCGATGACCGAATCGAAAAACGCCCGGACGTCCTCAGGTGCGCCTGCGATTTCCTTGCGGCAGACGTCGGAGATTTGCAATTCAAAGCGTCCGGCCCGAACGAGATCGAAGAATGATCGGCTGCCGTTCTTGAATTCGTCATCGAATACGCCGCCGAAGACGGAGGTGTCGACATAGACTTTAAAGGTCTTCATGTACGGGTCCTCGCTCGCTTCCCCGTCCTAGCGGACTCCCAAAATCGGCAGCTCATACGTCGCCGGATTCAGGCGTTTGAGAACCGTCTCCACCCGGTGCGGCTCCTGCTTGCGGATGTGGTCTTCGAACTCCGCGCGGAACTTTTGGACGATCGTGCGGATGGGGTAGCAGGCGCCGTCCGGCAGGCCGCAGATGGAGAGGCCGGGCATCATGCCCATGTTGGTGGTGATTTCTTCGAGGAGGTCGAGGTCTGCCATGCGGCCGGCACCGAGGGCGATGCGGAGGGCGATCTTGTAGGCCCAGTTGGTGCCTTCGCGGCATTGGGTGCATTGGCCGCAGCTTTCGGAGCTGTAGAAGCGCGTGATGTTGGCGAGCACCTGGCGGATGTCGGCATCGTGGGGAATCACGATCGCGCCGGCCGTGCCGAGGCCGAGGAGGCCGTACTTGCGGACATCGTCGAAGTCGAGTTTGCAGTCGAGCTCGCTCTCGGTGAGGACGCCGACGGAGAGGCCGCCGGGAATGCAGCCTTTTACTTTTTTGCCGTCTTTCATGCCGCGGCCGTAGTCGTCGCCGAAGATCAGGTCGCGGCAGGAGAGGCCGAGCGGGGCTTCGAAGCAGCCGGGCTTGTTGACCGGGCCGCTGACGGTGAAGAGCTTCGGCCCGGCGGAGCCTTCGGTGCCGATGGATTTGAACCACTCCGCGCCGCGTTCGAAAATGTGGACGACGCAGCAGAGGGTCTCCACATTGTTGACGACGGTGGGTCGGCGAAATAAGCCTTCGATCGCGGGGAACGGCGGCTTGATGCGCGGCCAGCCGCGCTTGCCTTCGAGCGATTCGATGAGGCCCGTCTCTTCGCCGCAGACATAGGCGCCGGCGCCGCGGTGAATGTAGCAATTCATGGAGTAGGGCGAGCCGAAGATGTTCTTGCCGAAGAGGCCGGCGGCGTAGGCTTCGTCGAGGGCTTTCTGGAGAATGTGGAACTGCTCGTGGAACTCGACGCGCATGTAGATGTAGGCGTTGGTGGTGCGCGTGGCGAAGCCGGAGATGAGAATGCCTTCGAGAAGCTGGTGCGGATCTTCCTCCATCAGCACGCGGTTGCAGAAGGTGCCGGGTTCGGATTCATCGGCGTTGACACAGAGATAGGTGATCTCGCGGTTGGGCGGAAGGAACGACCACTTCATGCCGCAGGGGAAGCCCGCGCCGCCGCGGCCGCGCAGGCCGGAGTTTTTCACCTGTTCGATGACGGCGTCGGGCGTCATTGTGGTGAGGACTTTTCTGGCAGTCTCGTATCCGCCGCGCGACTGGTAGGTCTTGAGCGTGCGGATGTTCTCGACGGCGAGGTTTTTCAACAGTACAGGTTCGAATTTGGGCATTGGGCACCAAGGAATGAAAAAGGCAAAATGTAAAATGAAAAAACTGATTCCGGTTAAGACGTCGCGTTGTCATCGGCTTTTTCATTTTTCATTTTTCATTTTTCCTTCGAGTTAATTCAAATCACTAAACACTCAATCCCGAGAAATACCACACGCTCCATGCCGTACACGCGAGCGTGGCGTTCGTTCGCCACCCGCCTCGCATAAAAGGGGCCGTAACGACGAGCCAGACCACCATGAAGTCCAGGGTGAAGCGGCTGTAGCCGTGCCCCCAGTGGCCGGGCGTGTGATAACATAAGAGAGCGGCCATGATGAGAAAAGTGCAGATCATGAGGGCGCGTTCGGGCGTGCTGGGCCACCACTGTTTCCATGCGAAAAAGATGAACAATGCGAGCGGCGTGGTGATCCAGAGGCAGGTGCCGTAGCCGTTGGTTTCGCGAATGATGAGGCTGTTTGGCGATATTTCCGCGATTTCCGGCGGGGCCAAGTGCATGTAGTACGCGTTTTCGAGAAAGAAATGCGGCGAAAACGTGCCGAATTCCCTACATTTGACTGCGGAGTCGTCATCGCGTCCGACGTAAATGTAGCGATAGCCAAAGTCGAGCGGATGGCCGAACTTTGCATAGTTGAGGGCGAAAAGAGGCAGGACGATGGCGGTCATCCCGGCGAGGCAGAGAGCCGCGACTTTCGGCCCGCGATATTTCCAGGCGGCCCAGACCAGCACGAAGCCATAAAGGAAAGTAAGCTGACGCGAATACGTGGTGATGAGAAGGCCGACCAGACCGGGCCAGATCCGGCGGCGGCCGAGGAGGTCGTTGATGAGAATGAGCACGCCGACTTGCGACATGGTGTGGTCCATCTGTCCGAGCAGTCCGCGACCCGTGAGCGTGAGATTGGGAAGTGTGGCGGTGCCGGCGATCCATACGAAAGTGAGCAGGGCGGCCCATGCGGAATCACCGAGACGATTGCGAAAAACAAAGAAGCCCGCAATCGGTAGCGGCCAATAAAGCAGCCAGACGAATGTCCACGGTGACCAATCGCCCTCGGGAAATCCGAGCACGTGTGTGTGAAACGGATGGAGAATGTATGTCAGTATGCCGATGAGCGGGGCAGAAATGTTGTAGACTTTGCCGTTGTAGACGGCGGTGTCCCAGCCGCGCGAATCGGGATCGGTCGGGTCATTTCCCTTGAAGGGCAGGTCGAACCGGCCATGAAGCCAAGAAACGGCTTCTTCAACGCCGGCATTTCCGTCGGCGGTGAGCTGCCACTGTGAAAGCACCAGATTGCGGCCGCAGGCGATGCTGAGGGCGATGACGAGAATGGCCAAACAGCCGAGCACGCGGCGTGGGGATTCGGTTGAATGCAAATGCGTCGTGCCTTCATTCATGGTATATATGAGCTTATCCGAAAAACCGGAAACCTGTTATCGAACGGTTTCGAGAGCACTTGCCGCTTTCACATGGGATAATCGATCATTCATTTACAAGAAGAAAACGCAGCCGATGAATCGGAGAAGGTTGATCGGACCGGAACGAGAATGGCCGCGCGGAATCGTCGGATTTCGCTCTTGTTATTCAGCGTGATCGGCGGCTGGTGCTGGATTGCGGCCATTGGGCTGGTTGTTGCGTTGAAGTTTGCCGATGCATGGCCGCCCGAACAATTTACGCTGGTCGACGAGCTTTATTTGACAATGTGGGCCTTCTCGATTTTATCGATCGGGTTTTCGGCGTGCTTTTGTCGATCAGGCGATCCTCGGCCTGTTCAACAAAAGTGCCGCGAGCCGCATTGTTAGCCGGGATGCTTGTTTTACTTTTTACGCTGGATCGGGCGGCAGGTGTTGCCTATCCGCCTCCATCGGCATCGAGCGTGCTGCTCGAGCCCCATGCGGTGCGCGGCTGGTCCTTGCGAACAAACTCGATCGGCACCGAAACCGGCGTCAAAACGAGAACGAATTCGCTCGGATTCCGCGGGTCGGAGGTTGTCATGCCGAAACCGG
>JADJRI010000055.1 GCA_016712275.1 Planctomycetota bacterium | reverse complement strand
GGCAGCTCCGCCCCAACCGGCTCGGACATAACTTTCCTTAATAGCCTGTCGAATTCGTTCTGTCTGGATGTCTCCAAGCTCGGGGAAAATGGCCGAAAAGATGTCTCGGAGCATTCCTGCGCTGTCGATGTGAGCATTCCTGGCTCCGCTATCGATCTGCATCGGATTAAAACCAAGCTGATCATGTTCGAGCATGCGCATATCACCCAGCAACCGACCAAGCTTCTCGTCGATGTCCTGATGGAATGAGAAAACAATCGGCACGATATTCTGCTGCATCAGGTGTTGGCAGATATTGATGAGGCACGTTGTCTTTCCCATTCCGGGAAGTCCAGCGAGCATCAGGTGAGGATTAGCCGCAATTGACACCGACCAGGCTACCTCCGATTTGTCGAAAGATCGTCGCCCCAGGATGATTTGAACACTGTCCGTGTCAACTTCGGACTGGTCTTCGGCGACAGCGCCGCCGTCGCTCCTTGCGTCAGGAACCTGCATCACGTCTGGCATGCTTATCTTTTGCTCGGGTACTGAAAGTGGCTTTTCTTCAGGCTGCAAACTCGTTGGGCTGCTATCGCCTGGCTCAATGGGTGCTGTGGGCAGACTGCGAGTCGCAAGATCGGGCAGCCTGCCGGGTCCGAAGACCATTGCCTGTACGCCCTCTTGCTCGCCTGAACCCGCAATCCGAGAGATATCATCCGCTTCGGGACAAAACACATATACGCGATGCGGGGATCCCTGTGTCGCGACCTTAAACTCGGCGCCTTGCGTCAATAACTTGTCGATCTCCTTCGAAAGCCGGTCAAACGTCTGATCGTCCAATCGGTGGCGTCGCGCTTTTTCCGCGTAGAACCGCAGAACGCGCGCAAGGCGGCTCCGTCGCAGTGCTCTCGTAATGGTGGAAAGCGCCTCGGAAAAATAATAATCCATCCAGCGCTCCGCTGTACTTAGGGCGCGCTCAAAAATAACTTGAACAATTTCATTTTATTGGTTTGTCCGACGGTGTCGATGATGATATGTGCAAGATGCGCATTTGACTACGCATATTCGGCGTAAGTATCGCTCGCTCGCAGTGGAGATGCAGGAACGCGGTCGCCGACAATGGGCGGCTGCGGAGGCACGCGAACTTGGCTGGGGCGGCGTGAGCTCGGTAGCGCGGGCCACCGGATTGTCGCGCACGACGATCACGGCTGGACTGCGAGAACTGGATTTGCCGGCCGCACAACGATCGGCCGAAGGTCTGCGGGTGCGTCGGCCGGGCGGGGGGCGCAAGACACTCACCGAAACGGACGCGGGTTTGCTCGCCGCGCTGGAGGCTCTGATCGAGCCCACGACGCGCGGCGAACCCGAATCCCCTTTGCGTTGGACCTGCAAGAGCACGCGGCGACTGGCCGACGAACTGACGCGGCAACATCATCCCATCGGAGCCAATACTGTGGCGACGCTGCTCCATCAGGCCGGTTACAGTCTTCAGGCCAATCGCAAGACGAGAGAAGGAGCCTCCCACCCTGACCGCAATGCCCAATTCGAGCACATCAATGCGCAGGTGCGGTGATTTCAAAACCGAGATCAACCGGCGATCTCGGTGGACACGAAAAAGGAATTGATCGGGGATTTCAAGAATGCCGGGCGGAAATGGCGGCAGAGCGGCGACCCGGAGGAGGTCCGTGTTCACGACTTTCTCGACAAGAAGCTGGGCAAGGCCATTCCGTATGGCGTGTACGACATGGTCAACAATCAGGGATGGGTCAGTGTGGGCATCGACCACGATACGGCCCAGTTCGCCGTCCACAGCATCCGACAGTGGTGGAAACAGATGGGACGCCGGCGTTTCCCACGGGCCGGCGAGTTGCTGATCACCGCCGACGGCGGCGGGAGCAACAGTCACCGTTCTCGGCTGTGGAAGGTATCGCTGCAAGCGCTGGCGGACGAACTGGGCCTGAGCCTGCACCTCTGTCACTTTCCGCCGGGAACGAGTAAGTGGAATCGAATCGAACACCGACTCTTCAGCTTCATTACACAGAACTGGCGAGGTCGGCCGCTGGTGAGCCATCAGGCCGTCGTCAGTCTCATTGCCAGCACCACCACACGGACAGGCCTCATCGTCAAGGCGGCCTTGGACACGAACCACTACGAAACAGCCGTTAAATTTACCGACGAGCAACTGAATCGGCTGCGATTAACACCTCATTCCATTCATGGAGATTGGAACTACAACTTAACTCCTCGAAGGAAAAATTGACCAAGTTATTTTTGAGCGCGCCCTTAGTGCCTGCATTGCTGCTCCATCAATGAGTGCGGGGTCGCGGGCCGTGCGGAGATGACGTCGATATTTCACTTCGACAAAGGCAAATTGGAGTCCAGTTCGAGCGGGAGCGCTCACGAACAATAAATCCGCTCGAACGCCCGATTGCTGAGATCCCCCGTCCTTGGTGGGCGGCAGCAAGTCACGCACATCATCCAACGGAACAAAAAAACCATCCGAGCCGTGTAGCCATAAATCCGAAGGATTGGTGTTGTTGTCGATGCAATTAGCATGCACCATCGCAAGCGCGATGAGCTCGCCGCTTTTTGTCGTCGGACTCACGAGGCGGATTGCGAGTCGTCCGCTGAGTGCCTTGAGGTGCCACAGTAAGAACTCGCAGTTACGGAGGCTACTGCTAAGTCCCATCATGCCAAGCGTCTCATCGAGTAATGTTCGCACCTCAGAAGTTTGTGACGTTGAGGTAATCAGCTGCAAGCTACCAAGGTCATCTCGCTCGGGTATACAATCAATCACATAGGCATCGTAAACTGCTGGTACGGTGCGCGGAGAATCGAAAAACTCGATTCCCACGTTGCGGTCAACCGTAACAACCCAGTCGCTTAAGCGATGTAGCCGGCCAATAGACTCTTGATTTTCTGCTGAGAGGCGAGTGCGAAGAACAGGCCAATTCCCCTCGAGAGCGCCGAGATGCCGTGCCACAGAAGTAAGTACGGCGCGTTGCAATCGCAGCAGTCGATCCGTGTATTGGCGACCTGCTGGGTGCTTTTCGCCCTCAACGATTGGAGGCAGATACGCACGCCAGTTCGGTCCGTCATCGAAAGTGCATCGTCGCTCGACATGGGCTACCAAACCAAAAGCGTGCAGCGGGGAGCAGAGGCACGGGTGAGATGGGAGGCGGGGCAGGGAATTGCGGGCTTGGGAATTGTGGGCCGGGTTCGGGTTGAGAATTTTGGATGGCGGGCGTTTTTGGACAGTCGGGGCGCTGGGTGCAGGGCGACTTTTTGAAGTGCCACAGTAGAGGCACTCCGGGTGCGGCGCTTGCGGGGCGTTTCGGGCGACGCGGGCGGGGCAGGCCGGGCAGGCCGGGCGGCCGGTCGCCATGTATTCGCAGTCTATCACCGGATTATTGGGGATGGGATGTTGGGATTCGCTTACGCTCTCGCATGGGCTCGGCCTTGCTTGGGTCGGCCGATCGAGGTTGATCGAATTGGCGGCGGCAGGAGAGCCTACCAAATTGCGTTAATTATTCGATTAAGGAGGTGTCGAACGCTTTACACCGGCGGCTGATTATCGCTAGAATCTAGGCTTGCAGGATCAAACATTCGGGCTTTTTCGGGAGTATTCGGACATGAGAAATTTGGGATTCTTAGTCTTGGTGGGCGTGCTTTTCGGGCTGTCAAGCCGAGCGTCGGCGGCGCTAATATTGGTGCATGACAATGGGGGGCTGAATTACCCGGATGGACTCTTAAGCGACCCTACTTTTCCAGTACAAACCGGCGATGACTTCCAAGTCAATCAATCGACAAAGGTAACGCGTGTGACATGGTTTGGAGCCTATAAGGGTGGCGATATGCTGCCCGATGGCCCGGACCATTTTTCCCTGCGATTTTTTACATTTGTTGGACCGACAACACCCAACTCAACACCGTTTGCCGATCTTGAATTAACTGATGTCTTGCGGACTCCTACAGCCCTGACGCTAACAAATGGTGCTCCGGTTTTCTCTTATCAAGCAGATTTCACACCAGTGGATTTTGTTACAGGCCGGCATCTGCTCAGCATTGTGAATGACACAACAGGTTATCCCGAGCAGTGGGGATGGAACTTGAGCAATGGTGTGACGGGCCAACGGTGGCATCGGTTCCAAAATGGCACGAATTGGTTCGGACCATATAGTGCGGAATTGTCCTTTAGGATTTATGCTGTCCCGGAGATAGGGACGGGGGCGATGATGGGGGTGGCAGGGCTGGTGGTTCTGCGCCGGCGGGGGCGGCGGTGATTCGGTTTGTAGGTGTCTCGTCAGCGGCATCCGAATTCAAAGTAGATGTTTTTTTGGAGAGGCAGATCAAGGGCCGGCGGCGGAATCAGGTGCGGGGCCCCAACGCCGGGGCGTGGGTGGTTTCGCCCGATGGCCGCGTTGTCAATAATTAACCTGACCCGTTAGATTTTCCCCTTAGATTTTCCCGGTTTGTAGGTGTCTCGTCAGCGGCAGCCGAATTCAAAGTACATTTGGATTTGGAGGCAGATCAAGACCCGACGGCGGGAACCGGTGCGGGGGCCCAACGCCGGAGCGTGGGAGGCTTCGCCCGATAGCCGCGCTGTCAATAATCAACCTGACCCCTTAGAGTTTTTTTGACCCCTTAGAGTTTTGGTCCTTCCGGGTTTTTCGTGGGTACGACCGAACGTGTAGGGGTTTTTCGCTTTGGGGCCGACAGCAAGTTTGGGTATGATACTGTGGCCGTCGCGGAGGATAGGGCAACGCTGGGGAGCGACCCGAGCGCCGCGGCGGGGCCGTACGGCACGGGCGAAATCTCGCGGTTTTCCACGGGATTTCGCCTGCCTTCATATTGCCGGCGGCCCTCATGCGTTAAACCCAATCTCCTCTCCATCGGAATCTCTCGTCAGGCCGCTCGGACGTCGAACCCGGTTTCTGGCTCGATTTTCACCCACGATAAACCCGGAAGGACCTGATCCTGATGGGTGACTAGTGCGTACCCGCGAGGCGCGACAACCACACAGACGAGAACCGGGACTTGTACCAGCAGTAAGTCCGCTGCATCGGCATCAACGAACGGTTCTTCAAAAACGGAAGAACCGCCGGGAGTGTTATTTACTTGACACGACGGAGCCTAATGGGTGACACATTTTCTACCACCCACACTCTAACCGGTACGCCGACGGGTTTCACCGCCGGGCTACCATGATGTATTGTGTTCAGCCAGCTTTACTTCACTTTTCCGTTTTGCTGTCTCGAATGCGATCTACTTTGCATGACGAGGGTGCCACATTCCGGGCACCGACCAGAAGTGTTTCCATATAAGCAGTAACCACATTGATGGCAAGCATCTATTCTGGACTTAGTTCTCCATTGCTTCCAGAAAACAATCACAGCCGTACATCCAACAGTAATAATTGCTAAGAACTGTGCGGTAAAGAGCGCAAGGCCATCCATTGAGATTCCGTCCGGAAATCCCTCAATCGCATTCGCGACCCAAGGCACCATTACCAGAATGAGCAAATGCACAAGAATGTAGGCCCTTGAATGAACTGCAAAGTACCGTATCGCCGACCATATATATAAGAGACCAAGTGTAGCGTGTCCATAAAACGCAATTCCAAGCGCCCAATTCGAATCCGGCGCATAGGACATGCAATAGCTTGCAATGATGTAGGCCCCAAAGACAGGATAGATGCTACACGACTGCACGATATCGAAAACGGACGCAACTGAACGCATCCGCCTACAATTTTGGTCATTTTTGTGCATTGATTTCATAACTTGTGATTCAATCACTCACACACAGAGGTCACGACAGTCCCGAGTGTCGTCTGAAGTTTGCGATGCAATCGCATCACTACCTACAGTATCGATTCCTGCGATATACAATTTACCCTGCAATTCAGTTGGAGACGATACACGTTCTTTTCGATCGAAGTTCTTCGCCAGACCTGCCGTGCCAAGGGACTCGGCGAGCCCATTACCACTGGCCGACCAACATTGTTCGTCATGAATAGCTATAAACTTTGGGCTTTCTAATCGGCGAATGTCCAACATTTAGTATCCGGAGTATTGTCTCACAATCAAGTGGCATGATAGACACCTTGATAGGAGTTGAGATATCAATCGTCATCATGACTTCTACCATCCACCTCGTGCAAGTGTGTGAATCAGGGAGATAGAAGGATCCCTCGACATTGAGCAACAGCAATTTCGTCGAAGTCCCAAATCGGTAGCATGGACTTTCCTAAAAATCCCTGGCACAGATATGTGCACGTCGTGTCCATTCCAATCAATACCCTCCGGAATGGTGTATCCATTGTGTACCGCACCACCATAGAATTCCCTTTGTGTTATCCAATTGAACGCGGGATCCTGTGCAAGTAAATTGCCATGTGTGCCTATACCGCCTTTAATTCTTGCTGCTTTGTCCTGTTTTGACCAGTAATTGTAAGTTGCTCCGCGAATTGAAGATTGTGCGAGAGTTAAGTCGTTTTTCGAGTCCTCAACGTCTAATGGACTTCCCATCATTATCAGGTTGTCTATAGCAACGCCTGTATGCAATGCCCCTAAAGTGATAATCGTGCCTTGGCTGTGTGCAATTACCGAAATGGATTCACAATCACTTGGGTATTTAGATTGAAGCTGATTCAACTCATCCAGCACTTGTGTCATCCGGACGATAGCCTCGATCATGTATCCGCGGTCTTTGGTAGTCTCAAAGATCGTGCCCACGTCATCAGTTGCATATGTAACAGGGCCGCCAAGTTTCTCATTGCCTTCCCAGCGCCCACTCAATAAGACCGCAGTTCCCGCATGCAAATCACCCCATTTAATTTCGATTATCTCTTGTGGGCAGTCACCAGTTTCTCTCCATGCAGCACGCAGTCCTGCCTTGGCTTGGGGATACCACACCGGTTGATGAGAATTATTTTCATCCGCATTAACTCCATGAATCAAAACGACAACGTTGCCTAATCCATCAATGGAGTTTGGTGTTTTGTTTTTGAGAAACGCATAGAGGTTTTGTCCACCTCGCTCTCCAATCGGATCCCTCGTCACCCACCGCCCCAACCTCGGACTGTAATACCGATACCCATAGTAATACAGCCCGCGTTCACCTTCCGCCGCGGCCGAGGGCTGGGCGTCGTAGTATTTCGTCGAAAAGCGGAATGGATTGTTCACACTGAAATTTGCATCGGCACGAAGCGTGCCGCCGTAGGGGTCGTATTCATAGTTGCAGGCCACGAAGCCGGGCGTGATGATCGGCATGACCCATTCGTCCGGCTCCGCCTCATACCAATCGGGATCGCCATCGTGCCAGGCGACCATCTGCATGACATTGCCGTTGCCGTCGTAGAAATACAAATAGACCGGGTGCGTGGCCAGCCCCAACTGCGGCGTGCAATCTTCCATGGCCAAGAGGCCGCCGATGCCGCCCGCGCCCTGGGGGGCGGATGGGACGTTGCCGGTGGCAGCCGCACCGTTTTGGCCGTCGAGGTCGAGGCCCCAGGCGTATTTGTGGCGGATGGTTTCCGTCGTGCCGAGAGGCGAGCCGGAAGCATCGCGCTCCATGATGAGGTTCCAGCCGTCGTAGATGTAGCGAATGTCTTCCACGGCTTCACTTTCGATCCAGTCGGCTCCATTGTGTGCGTGGGACAGCTTCCGCACACGGCGGCCCATGTAATCATACCCGCGCGGAGGTTGTTGGGCATGAGGTGGATGGGGGAGATGGCGGCGTTTTGCAGGTGAGGGCGGTTCATGGCCAGGGGCGGCTGTGCCACGTCGGAGTTACGAGTTTCGAGTTTCGGAAAGAGGTGGGCAGAGACCCTTTTGCTCGCTAAAGAGTTGCAAGTTTGACGGCTCGTTCGTCCTCCGGACGAGGAAGTTTTTTGGTGGTGCTGTCCAGAGGTTGAAACCTCTGGCAACGGTCGTTGGCCCTGCCGGGCCGGGATGGTGTGGAGTTTCGAGTGGCGAGTTTCGGGTAACGAGTTTCGGAGAAAGGTGGGCTGAGCCCACCCTACGTGTTGCGCGGATCACAGCCGTGGGCGGCTGTGCCACACGTACACACGAATTTCGAGTTGATAGTGGCGTTTCGAGTTTTGGGGAAAGGTGGGCTGAGCCCACCCTACGGGGTGTCATTAGAATGACACACAAGTGAAAGGATGGAGCCGGCGGAGGGGGATGAGGAGTTCGTAGGGGACTTTGACGCGGCCGAAGCCGATGCCGTGGCCCTGCTTGGGGGGGAGGCGGTGGAAGTCTGAGCCGCCGGTGGCAGAGAGTTTCAGTTCGGCGGCGAGCTTTTCGTAGTCGACGGTTTGGGCGGGGGTGTGGCTGGGGTGGATGGTTTCGATGGCGCGGAGGCCGGCCTCGCGAAGGCGCTTGGCGAGGGTGCGGAGTTCGAGGGAGGATTCGCAATTGAGGCGGACGGGATGGGCGAGTGAGGCGAGGCCGTGTGCCGTAGTTATGGCACTTAAGACAGTTTCGGCCGTGGGGAGATTCAGGGGGACGAAGCATTTTGCGCCGTCGGCGAGGTAGTCGGTGAAGGCGGTGCGGAAGTCTTTGACCTGGTGGGTGCGGACGAGGGCGTGGGCGATGTGGGGGCGGCCGATTGATTTGGCGATTTGGCGATCTGGCGATTTGGCGATGTGGCGATCTGGCGATTGAGACATTGAGGATTGGATATCAGATTTGAGATTTGAGAGTTCAGAGGGTGCGGGATGCGAGCCGTTTTGCTCGTTAAAGCCTGTTGTCAATGGTTCGGCATTGGCGGGAAGATCGTTTGTCAGGTCGGACATCGCGAGGTGCAAGCCTTCGGCGGCGAGTTTTTCGAGGATGGCTTCGTTGCGAGTTGTTCGGCTTTCTATGGCTCGTGCGGCGAGGGATTGGAGGGCGGGCGAGTTGGGGTCGATGAAGTAGCCGAGGATATGGAGGGTGCCGCGCGGGTGGGCGGCTTCGAGCTCGATGCCGGGGATGAATTCGAGGTTGAGTTCGGCGGCGCGGCGGGCGGCTTCGGCGAGGCCGGCGGTGGTGTCGTGGTCGGTGAGGGCGACGGCGGAGAGGCCGCGGGCGTGGGCCATTTCGATGAGGCGCGCGGGCGGGTATCGGCCGTCGGAGGCGGAGGAGTGGAGGTGGAGGTCGATGAAGCGTTGGAGCATTACGCGCGTATCGTACGCGTGATTCTTAACAGCCGCTATTTTGAAGGCTTGCTAGTTGCTTTGTTGTGCTTTTTCAGTGCCGCCTTGCACATCGCGTCATGCCAATTGGCCAATTCTTCCTTTTTTCCATCCTTGGTGTGAACCTCACAGGGAGTTTTGCCGTCAAGTGCCGTGAGAGCTTCCTTCATGAATTTAGCGAATTCCAGTTTATCTGTTTTGGCCTCTTTTATTTTGGCTCGAAGCATTTTGGCGAATTCCGGACCGGTTTTTTTCTCCTTGCCGGCGACGAACGATGCATCGCTTACTTCGATGAAGCGGATTAGGCGTTCGATTTGGTATGGATCCCAATCGACCGTTTTGTAGACGCGGAAGACGCCGTAGTCCGTGCCCATAAATGAGTCGTAAAGCGCTTCGCAGACGATTGTGTATTCCTCGCCTTCGCGAACTTCGAACGTGTCCGATTCGCCGGCGCGCATGGGTATGCCTGAGGTATAGTCATCTCCATCGTCGCTGACAATCAGGGCTACGGTCGATCCTTTTGTAATATCGGAAATGTAAAGCTGAAGCTGGCCGTGGGAGCCGGGGAGATTGACGTAACCACGTTGCACGACTCGGATGGGATCGCATTTGAGATTGATCTGTTTAAACTTTGGCGAGAATTTCACCCGAATAACGCCCGTGGAAATAGTTTTGCCGTTTTGAAGTCTTGCGTATGCACGAAGGCCCTTAGACAAATCGGCATTGCGTGCGAAGCTGCGGACGGAGGATTCAGACATGTCGAAGGTGTATTCACTTTCTCCTAAAGGATCCGAATACAAACGATTGCTTTCGGCGTGTGCATCGGCCGCAGCAAGATAAACCTCCCCAGTTCGATCGCCTGATATTTTCACTTTGAGGAATCTATTTCCATCTTTCGGCGCTGGAATCGTGATTTCTTCGGGGGGATTGATCCAGGAGATGGTGGGCTCGGCGGATGCCGCTGCCGGGATGGCCAGAACGATGAGAGTTAGGAATGAAGCGATTGAAGTATTACGATTCATTTGAATAGCCCTTTCGAATGAACTGGAACGACACTGAACACCATAAGGTATAGTCCAGTGAAACGGACGGAGGCGGCATAGCTAACGCACTGTAAGGAAAAAGGACGCTTTGCAGTCGGCATTCCGGCGGGCGCGGAAAGACAGGGCTCACTTGTTGGAAGGGGTTACCTTGAAGGTTTGCTCGTGGACTTGTTGGATGGCTTCGCTGCTGCCTTGCATATCGCATCATGCCAATTGGCCAGGTTTTCCTTTTTACCGTCCTTGGTTTGAATCTCGCAGGGTATCTTGGCATCGAGTGCCGTGGATGCGTCATTCATGAACTTCGCGAATTTCAGCCTATCGATTTTGCCGTCCTTCATTTTGGCTTGAAGCAACTTGGGCGAATTCCGGGCCGGTTTTTTTCTTTGCCGGCGATGAACGATGCATCGCTTTCTTCGATGAAGCGGATGAGGCGATCGATTTGATAGGTTTCCAGTCTCCCGTCTTGCAAATGCGGAAGGTGGCGTAGTCCGTTCCCATTAATGAGTTATGAAAAGCCTCACAGGTGATGGTGTATTCCTCGCCATCACGGATTTCGAACGTGTCTGAATCGCCGACTCGCATGAGTGTGCCGTCGAGGTAGGAATCACCGTCTTCGCTCACAATTGATACGACCGTCATGCCATTGCTGATATCGTCAATGTGGAATTGGAGCTGGCCGTGAGAACCGCGGAGATTTATTACGTCTCGCTGAGCGATCCGGATGGGATCGCATTTGAGGTTGATTTTCTTGAAGAGCTCTCCGAGTTTGACGCGAATGACGGCGGAGGAAATTATTTTGCGGTTGTGGAATTGTGCGTATGCTCGAAGCCCCTTCGACAGATCCGCATTTCGGGCGAAGGCGACGACTGAGGGATCCGACAGATTCAGCGTGTATTCCTCCTCGCCCGTTTGATCCAGATATTTTCGCTCGCCGTTGCTTGAGTCGGCTGCGGCGAGAAAGACCGATTCAGGCTCTTTATTGGTGACTCTTACTTTTAGAAATCTATTGCCTTCCTTCGGTGCTGGAATTTTGATTTCTTCGGGGGGATCGATCCATGAGATGACGGGATCGGCGGATGCCGTTGCTGGAATGGCAAGAACGATGAGAGTCAGGAACGGTGCGACGGAGGAACTGCGTTTCATTTGAATGGCCCTTTCGAATGGAAGTACGACACAAAGATGCAATTGGATGCAGAAGTCGGTTTATTTTACTCAGTTTCGGGTCGAAGCTGAATTGCGCGGCACGCGAAATTTCTTCCGAAGTTCCTTGATTACAACGGCGGCCGGTTTGCCCTTTCCGGCGCGCATGGAAGCCAAGCCACGACGAAGGCCCTCGATGGCCTCCATTCGATCGACCGCATCCACCATCGCTTGATAGGAAGCTGCGTCTTGAATAACAACTTCGGCGCGGCCGTTGATCGTGAGAACCGCGGGACGGCCGCTTTTCTTTAATTTCTGGATATGCTTTTTGTGATTACGCAGGAACTCAGTTAATGATTGGATGTCGTCAGCACGCAACATGGGCACCTCCATAGATCAGAGAATTATATGATAATTTACTGATTGTCGTGCGTCAACATGGCCCATCGCGAGGCCGGCGGTGGTGTCGTGGTCGGTGAGGGCGACGGCGGATAGGCCGCGGGCGTGGGCCATTTCGATGAGGCGCGCGGGCGGGTAGCGGCCGTCGGAGGCGGAGGAGTGGAGGTGGAGGTCGATGAAGCGCGGGGTCATTGGGGTGTATGGTACGCGGAGGTTTTAGAGTTGCGAGTTACACATTACGGGTTTTGAGTACAATAGGAACAAGGGTTGGTCAGGGCGGGCGATGCAGGACGCGGCGATGAACAAGAAGCTTGACGGGATATTGGGGATGAAGCTTGTCTGGAACAAGAAGATCGCGAGCGCGATCGTGTGCGTTTACGTTCTGCTTGCGATCATTGCATCGAGCGGAAATACGGCAGCGATTTGCATGGAGTGGAGTGTTGGCGGTTTTATCATCGTTGGCCTTTTCTATGTAGGACTTGCGGTGGCGCTGGATGGCAAGTGGGTCAGGTATAACTTTGCCATGTTGTTCGTTCTTCCTGCATCTGCATTCGTGGTTTCGCGTTTTAGGCGACCGTTGGACTTTACAGGTTTGGTCGTGCCAAACTTGATAAGCCAGTTTCTTCTCGCCTTTGCTGCGGCACTCTTCGGAATTGTCTTTCGGACGATGAAGGAAATAGTGCGGCGCATGAAGCGGGTGCCGGAGGGTTATTGTCAGCGGTGTGGGTATGACCTTCGTGGATGCGCGAGCGGCATTTGCTCGGAGTGCGGCCTTAAGATTGAAAAATGCGGAGTTGAGATTGATGCCGCCTAAGTTTTTCCGGAATCGTAAGGTGTTGGTGATTTTCTGTTTGACGAATGGTATGCTCGTCGGAATGTGGATATTCAGTTTGCTCTTTCTTTGGCATTTCGGTACCGTTTATCTTTTCGTTATTGCAAATAGCTTGGGTTGGTTTGTTTACTCAAGAATGAAGAAGGCTCAGCCGGCGAAATAGTCAAATCGAATAATGCAATAACTCGAATTGAATTACGGCTGTTGCGTGGCACGTCAGGTTGAGATGACGCGCCGGGCCGCGTCTAATATGGCGATAGCATCGGCACGGGTAAGCATACGGCCGCTTGCCCGTGCCACCATTACGGCACGTTCAACTGGCATTCGAAGATGCGTCGAGTTTGAGCGCCGACCGCTTCCTAACGGGCGCGGCTCTGTTAAGACAAGAGGCCTTTCGATTCGAGGTGGGCGGCCAGCGTGGCCACGCATTCTTCGAGCTTCATGTCGGCGGTTTTGAGGATGAGGTCGGGCTTGGTTGGGGCTTCGTAGGGGTCGCTGACGCCGGTGAAGTTTTGATTTCGCCGGCCCGGGCTTTTTTGTAGAGGCCCTTTGGGTCACGCTCGGCGCAGAGGTCGACCGGCGTGTCCACGAAGACTTCGATGAAGGTCATTTTCGCGTCGTCGTGCAGCTTGCGCACCGCGTCGCGGTCGGCGTGGTAGGGGCTGACGAAGGAGGTGATGGTGATGACGCCGGCGTCGGCGAAGAGTTTGGCGACTTCGCCGATGCGGCGGATGTTCTCGGCGCGGTCTTCGGCGGAGAAGCCGAGGTTTTTGTTGAGGCCGTGGCGGATGTTGTCGCCGTCGAGAACGTAGGCGAGGCGGCCCTGGCTGCACGAGGGCGTGCTCCAAGGAGAAGCCGATCGTGCTCTTGCCGCTGGAGGGGAGGCCGGTAAGCCAGATGGTGCAGCCTTCTTGTTTGAGGAGTTTGGCGCGGTCGGCGCGATCGACGTGCCCTTCGTGCCAGACGACGTTTGTTGCTTTGATGGCGGTCATT
The DNA here is from genome assembly GCA_016712275.1 of Planctomycetota bacterium. Classification (GTDB taxonomy): domain Bacteria; phylum Planctomycetota; class Phycisphaerae; order UBA1845; family UTPLA1; genus JADJRI01. The sequence continues at coordinate 14,234 of JADJRI010000055.1, read as the reverse complement.
TTTTTAGTTCCTGGTTGCAAGTCAATAGTTGTTAGTTAGCAGTTTTCAGTTATCAGGAGAAAGGTGGGCTGAGCCCACCCTACAGTTTTACGTGAGACGTTTCATGCCTCTGCGAAGAGCGGCGTGCTGAGGTAGCGCTCGCCGGACGAGGCGAGGATCGCGACTATGAGCTTGCCGGCGTTTTCCGGTTTCTGGGCGACGCGGTCGGCGGCGCAGAGACCGCCGGAGGAGATGCCGCAGAGAATGCCCTATTCCTTTGCGGAGCGGCGTGCCCAAGCCATGGCATCGGCCGAGCTAACGCGTTCGATTTCGTCGTAGATATACTGATTGAGCACGGACGGGGCGAAGCCGGCGCCGATGCCCTGAATTTTGTGCGGGCCGGGCTTGAGCGGCTGGCCTTCGCGCCTGCGTGAGCACGGGCGATTCCTCCGGCTCGACAGCGACGACGCGAAACGAGGGCTTTTTCGCCTTGATGACTTCGCCGACGCCGGTGATGGTGCCGCCGGTGCCGATGCCGGAGATGAGAATGTCGGCGCGGCCGTCGGTGTCGTTCCAGATTTCCATCGCTGTGGTCTTGCGGTGGATTTCGGGGTTGGCGGGGTTTTCGAATTGCTGGGGCATGAAGCTGTTTTTGGTTTCGGCGAGGAGTTCGCGGGCGCGCTTGATGGCGCCGGGCATTCCTTCGGTCGCGGGGGTGAGGACGAGCTTCGCGCCAAAGGACTTGAGCAGGGCGCGGCGTTCGAGGCTCATGGACTCGGGCATCGTCAGCGTGAGCTTGTATCCGCGCGAGGCGCAGATGAAGGCGAGGCCGATGCCGGTGTTGCCGCTGGTCGGCTCGATGATTTCGGTGTCTTTGTTGATTTTGCCGTCGCGCTCGGCGGCTTCGATCATGGCTTTGCCGAGGCGGTCTTTGACGCTGGCGAGGGGATTCATGTATTCGAGCTTGGCATAAACCTCGGCCCTGGACTGGATGATGCGGTTGATTCGAACCAGCGGGGTGTTGCCGACGACATCAACGATGTTTGCATGCAGTTTTGCCATGATGGTGATCTCCATCCGCCATTGCAGTGCGCTGGGGGCGGACGATTTGCCCGTGCGGACATTTTGGCGACGAAAGCGACATATCGTACCGGTCCGACGCGGGTTGGCAACATTTGGGCAAATTTGAGTTCTGGTGAAGAATGATGAAGACCCACAGCCGGGGGCGGTTGTGCCACATCAAACTTTACCAGTACCAGAATCGGCGAAAATGCGGCGGGCGGCGTGCCTGTTGGTGGAGTGTTAATGCCTGTCCATCGAAGCGTTAACAGCGTTAAGATGAATGGGCGTCGAAGGCGAGCTCGCGCGGCGGATTAAGGCACGTCGATCATGACCGACGAATTCAAAACAATGGAGCGGGCTCCAGAGGATGGGGATGAACTGCGCCGCCGGCTGGATATTCTGGAATCGGAGAATGGGCGGCTCAGGCGGCAATTGAAGACGCTGGGGTTGATACCGGACAATCCGAATTTCGACTCGCGGGCGTTTCAAAAAGCGCTGGCATTCTATCAATTGCTGACGATGGCGCCGTTCGGTCTGATGATGGGCGGATTGATATTGCTGACAACTCGGGTGCTTGCCGTGCCGAAGATCATGATCGGGCCGGTGCCGCTCGTTGATCCGGGGGATACTTCGGCATACCGGGTGTGGGTCTTGGCATTGTGGCGGTCGGCGGGTTGTCGATCGGCCTGATCGCGGTGGGCGGGATGGCGGTCGGCGTGATTGCGATGGGGGGCGGAGCGATCGGGATTGTGTCGATCGGCGGCGGGTCATTGGGGTTGATTGCATTTGGCGGCGGGGCGGTGGGACTTTTTGCGATGGGTGGCGGCGCGTTTGGGTATTACGCACTGAGCGCGAACGGGGCGGGGAAGCACGTGTTCTCATTGAAGCGGCAGGATGCCAAGGCTGTGGCATTCTGGACGCGGATATTTCCGAGATTCAAGAATGCGATTGCGGGGCCGATGCCGGTTGTTGTGGTTGAATATGATGACGGATTTAAGGTGACGTAAGTTCCGGTGATGGGTTGGCGCGGCATTGCGCGATGCCTGAAGGCGGGGAGGTAAGCCCGTTGAAACGGACTGAGGAATTGGGTTATCGCATCAATTTGTGACATTCCCGACTGCGGAAGGTGGCTGAGCCCACCCTACTTCGGACTACAAATCGACACACCTTGTGTCATGGTCGTGACATTTCTTCAGCTTCGTCGTCGGGCGGAGGCTCGCGACGATCCGGCGGAGGATCGCGGTCATCGTCCGCACGTCGATCGCGCGGCCTGCGCTCGCCACGCGTCGCGCCACGATCGCCGGGAGGCGGGCCGCCGGGGCCGCGCGGACCTTTGAAGCCGCGGCCGGATTCGGGGTCGTCGAAGTGGCCTCGTTTGACTTCCTCAAGGCGGGCCTTGTAGTGGACTTCGATGGCGGCCTGTTCAGCGGCGAGCTTGGCTTTTTCTTCTTCAAGCTTTGCTTCGAGGAAGCGAAGCCGTGCAGCGCGGCGTTCGAGGCGAATGTCGACCTGTTCGCGAACGAGCTTGCCCAGTTCGCCTTCGATTCTGGATCGTTCGGGCGATGCGCTGTCGGCGTCGAATCGTGCATACTCAAACGCAAGCTTGCGGATTCGAATCTCGATGCCGATTTCCCGCATGACTTTCTTGGCGAGGGCCGGTTCGGCGCTGCGCAGGGTGAGGTATTCGCGAATGGAAGGCTGGAACTTGGCCATGGCGCGGTCGAACCGCTCCGGCTGGTTTTCACGCCAGCGCATGATGCGCTTGTAGAGTTCGGGGGCTTCGACCCGGATAATTTCTTCGAGTTCCTTCATGACTTCGGGCGGAATCGGCGGGAAGGGAGCGTCACCATCGCCGCGGGGCGCGAATGGGCCTCGACGGCTTTCGCGCGGGCCTTCGCCATCGGGACGGAAGGGGCGCTGGCCGCGGCCTTCGCGGGGGCCGAAGCTGCCGGGCCGGTCGCCTTGGTCGTCATCGTCCATGCCGCGCTGCCGGCCTTCGGGTCCGCGTCGGCGCGGCCGATCGGAGCGGGGGCCGCCGAGGGGCGGACGGTCGTCGTTGTCCTTGTTTTCCCGGGCGTTCTTGTCGTCATCCTTCGGCTCGTCCGCCTTTTTGTCGGCGGGCGGCTCGGCAAAGGATGCGGGTGCGGCCGTCGTCAACGCGACGATCAATAATGCGGCGCATGCCAAGATGCCAACTAATTGACACTTTCTCAATTGATGCGGACTCATGAAACCTCTCCGGTGGTGATGTGCCGGTTGATCCGGCTGGACGATGTGCCCGTTGGGTCGGTGGTGTCGGAATCGTCGGTAAATGCGCTCTCGAAGGCGTCATACAGGGCTGAACCGTCGACGGACCAGACATCGGCCTCGACGAGTTTTTCAAGTTCGGCCAGGCTGTCGTCGGTCGCGGCGGCGGGCGCCATGGCGATGGCTTCGATCGTGCTTTCGATTTGCTCCGCGTCCTGTGCAGTAAAAGGGACCCGTTGCGGCCACGAAAATCGGGTCAGGCGTGAGGCGCACGGAATACCACGCCATGCCGACGGCCAACGCGATCATGGCGGCGGCGGCAAGTGAACCATACCAGGCACGAATGCGATGGAGCGTGCGGCCGGGGCGTTGGCACCGACGAGTTCGTCGCGAACAGCGGTCTTGATGCGGGCGAGCACATCGGCGTCGAGCGGCTGGGTTTCAAACCGCGACAGCCATGCTTCGCCTTCGGCGATCTCGTTGTGCATGTTTCGATCGTGAGATTTCATGGTGTCAACATCCTCCCGTCGAGACGGCGCGCGCCTGGCCGATGGTCGGTTGGGCCGGTGCATCGGACATAAGTTCCCGCAGTTTCGCGAGCCCCCGGTGGGCACGGGCCAGGGCGGTGCCGAGGGGCGTGCCGGTCAGGTCGGCGATTTCCTTGAATGAAAGCTGCGAAAAATGACGCAGCATGATGACTTCGCGTTCGCCATCGGGCAGCAACTGCAATGCCGAGTTCAGCGCTCGCATGTCTTCATCGTGAATCATTCGTGTGTCGGCGGCTTCGTGGGCACTGGGTAACTGGTTCAGTCGATCAACAGTGTTATGACCATCGCCGTTGGCGCCTTCCTTCGATTCCGAAGTGAATGTCGGGGCTCGCTTGGCACGTCGGACGCGATCGCGCGCGAGGTTCGCGGCGATGCGAAAGAGCCAGGGCTCGAAGCGGCCGTCGTGTTGATATGCGCCGATCATTCGTACCAACCTCAGGAAGACCTCCTGTACGAGGTCTTCCGATTCCTGCCGGGAACCGGTCATTCGATAGAGGAAGCCGGCAATACGCGAGGCGAACAGGTCGACAAGGCGGTCGAACGCAGCCGGCTCACCGCGCTGCGCTGCTTGAATGACTGCCGCCAACGCCGCGTCGTCCATCGGATCCTCGCAGAGCATAACGCTCGTGGGGAGGGGAAATTGCGGTATATGGGCCTTGGGGGTGCTTCGGAAAGCGGGGCCAAGGCCGGGTTACGTTAATCCATAAGGAGATTCTATCGGACTTCGGGCGTCGGAGGGCGAAAAAGGGGCAGGGTACTGGTGTCGATTGAAGAAAACGCCTCGGGTTGACGAGGAATCGAACCCCGTTTCAAGTCCCTTTCGGGACAGCTGGACTTAACCAGCCGCGTCTAGCCTATGCGCCACAGCCCGAAACGATGAAGGATCGTAACAACAGGCAGAAATCCCTTCAACCGGACCAAGGGTAACTGGTACAGTTTGGGAAAAAGCCAAAGAAGGGCCTTTGATTCGCACGGGCCAGAGGCCCATGCTCCCCGGTTTCTGGCGCAAAAGCGGTTCGGCATGGGGTCTTGAAGGATTAGGCTGGGGGTATTAGACTTGCCGGACTCTACAGGATTTTGGAAAATCGACGTTTTGAGGTGTCATATGCCACGCGTTTGCTATTTCACGGGAAGAAGACCAAGGCCGGCCGGCAATATGCCCATCGCGGTAAGGCGAAGTATTTGGGCGGTGTCGGTACCAAGGTCACCGGCAAGACGAAGCGGAAATTCAAGCCGAATATTCAAAAGGTTCGGGCGTTGATTGACGGCCGCATCGTGCGCGTGAAGGTTTCGACCAAGGCGATTCGCATGGGCCTCATTGTGAAGCCGGCGAAGCGAACGTGGAAGCCGGAGGCGCAGGCGGCGAGCTGAGCCGTTTGGCTTTACCGTTTTACTGTTAGATGATAGAAGACGATGCTGAGCAATTCGGCATCGTCTTTTTTTGCGCGCGTATTTATGAGCAACAGGATTGATGAGAGACAGGTTCGGCATATTGCCCATTTGGCGCGGCTGCGGCTGAGCGACGAGGAGATTGCGCGATTGGGTTCGCAGTTGAGCGATGTTGTTTTATATGTCGAGAAGCTGAATGAGGTGGCGACGGAGGGGGTGGAGCCGACGGCGCATCCGCTGGCGGTGTGTAATGTGTTGCGCGAGGATGTGGTGAAGCCGTCGCTTGGGGTTGACGCGGTTTTTGAGAATGCCCCGGATGCGGCGGCGCCTTATTTTAAGGTGCCGAAGGTTTTGGATCAGATGGATGCGTGAGAGTGTAGTTTGATGTGGATGCGCGCTGCGGTCGCGAGGCCTAAAGGTGGGGGAGTAAGCCCGTTGAAACGGGCTAAATTTCTCCAGTCTTGATCCCACCAGTCGTAAACGACTGGCCTACAGCCCTGCGGGGAAGGCCGTTGAAACGGCCTGAAGGGGACGGGAGGAATACAACGTTGAAACCAGCTACAACGTTGCTCGGATAGTTGGAGTCCTCATGCGTTCGCCCTGCTCCGTTGGGGATGGGCTAAACAGGTTCGTTCGTTTGTGAACAGCTTTCTCTAATAGTGTCGTTCTTATGTCATTGACGACTGACATTCAAACAACGCTTGGCAACATTTCGCATTTGGATCCGAAGTTGCGCGCGGTGATTTCGAGGTTGGATGAGAGTGCGCTGAAGCGGGCGTCGGCGCTGGAGGGTGCGGGAGCGCGTGGGGAATTGGGCGGTGTATTGCGCGGCACGGCGGTGGCATTGAAGGACAATATTTGTACGAAGGATGGGTTTACGACGTGCGGCTCGAAGATGCTGGAGCGGTTTCGATCGCCTTATGACGCGATGTGGTGGAGCGATTGGAAGCGGCGGGTGCGGTGATTGTCGCGAAGACGAACATGGACGAATTCGCGATGGGCAGCTCGACGGAGAACAGCGGCTTTTTCGTCACGCGAAATCCCTGGGATCCGGAGCGCGTGCCGGGCGGGTCGTCCGGCGGGTCCATCGTCGCGGTGTCGTCGCGGATGGTGCCATATGCGCTGGGGAGCGAGACCGGCGGATCGATTCGACAGCCGGCGTCGTTCTGCGGGGTGAGCGGATTGAAGCCGTCGTATGGCCGGGTGTCGCGCTATGGGCTGGTCGCGTTTGCGAGCAGTCTGGATCAGGTGGGGCCGGTGTCGGTGGATGTTCGTGGGTTGGCGGAATTGCTGGGGGTTATTGCGGGGCGCGATGAGCGGGACTCGACGAGTGTCGATGCGCCGGTACCGGATTACGTCGCGAAGCTGGATGAGCCGGTGGGGCGGATGCGGATTGGGATTGCGGCGGAGTATTTCGGCGAGGGGTTGAATGCGGAGACGCGGAGGTGCGTTGAGGCGGCGATTGAGGTTTACAAGAAGCTGGGGGCGGAGATTCATGAGATTCATCTGCCGCATTCGGCCTACACGATCGCATGTTACTATGTGATCTGCACGGCGGAGGCGTCGAGCAATCTGGCGCGGTTTGACGGGGTGCGGTATGGGCATCGGACGGCGGAGCCGCGGGATTACACGGGTGTATATAGCGGGAGCAGGGCCGAGGGGTTTGGGGCGGAGGTGAAGCGGCGGATCATGCTGGGGACGTTTGCGCTGTCGAGCGGGTATTACGATGCGTATTACCTGAAGGCGCTAAAGGTTCGCACGCTGATTAAGAATGATTTTCTGGAGGCGTTTAAGAAGTGTGACGTGATCTTGTCACCGACGACGCCGACGCCGGCGTTTAAGATTGGGGAGAAGAGCGACAATCCGCTGGAGATGTATCTCGCGGATATTTACAACCGCGCTGCGAATCTGGCGGGGACCGGCGGTGAGCATTCCGTGCGGGTTTACGGAGGCGGGTTTGCCGGTGGGGCTGCAACTGATGGGTCCGCATTTTGGGGAGGATCGGTTGCTATCGATTGCGCATGCGTTTCAGGTGGCGACGGAGTTTCATTTGATGAAGCCGGGGATTTGTGTGTGACGGAGTAGTTTCGGGTTGCGAGTTGCGAGTCGGAAATTTGGTGATTTTGTGATGGAGCGGGAATATCAGATTTGAAATTCGAGATTTCAGATACAGGGGAAAGGTGGGCTGAGCCCACCCTACTGATGTAGCGATATAGCGATATAGTGATTTGGCGATTTGGCGATTGGGCACTCCTGCATTTCTGCAGTCGGTTCAATTCACTTCGTGAAACAGGTTCATGCAGTCGCGGCGTTCCACAACTCATTCCGATCCGATCCGTTCGAGCCTGCGATGCAGCGTAATCGACGGGTCGAGTTACAGCGTGATGGTGGGTTTGGGGGAGACCTATCTGCCCGCCTTCGTGCTGGCGATCGGTCTGGGCGAGGTGGTTGCGGGGCTGATGGCGACGGTGCCGATGCTGCTGGGATCGGTGCTGCAGATGATTTCGCCGATTGTGGTCAAGCGGTCGGGCTCGCGGCGGCGATGGGTCATTATCTGTGCCACGACTCAGGCACTATCCTTTCTACCTCTGATACTGGGCGCATGGCTTGGTTACATCCCCGGCTGGGCGGTGCTGGTCGCGGCGACGCTGTACTGGGGAGCGGCCATGGCCGCGGCGCCGGCTTGGAATACATGGATGAGCCATCTGGTGCCGCCGCGATTGCGGGCGGGCTTTTTTGCCCGGCGAACTCGCTTTGCGCAGACGTTTGTCATGCTCGGGCTGATCGCCGGCGGTTACATATTGCATCAAACAAAACTGCAGGACGGGCCGCTTCTCGGTTTTGCCATTGTGTTTTCGATTGCCTGTCTGGCGCGTCTCCTGTCATCGGTGTTCCTAATCAAGCAGGTCGAGCCGGCCGCCGAGGACTTCATCGAGCGAAGCGCGTGACATTGCGGCAGGTGGTCGATCGGTTTCGGCGGCGCGAAGGGGCGCTGATGCTATACATGGTGGCGGTGCAGATTACCTCGCAGATCGCGGCGCCCTTTTTTACGCCGTTCATGCTCGAAAAGCTTCAGTATTCATACGGGTTGTATGTCGCGATGCTGGCCACGTCGTATCTTGCCAGGTCGGCCGTGCTCTTTTTCTGGGGCGGTATGTCAGGCAATACGGAGCGATGAAGCTGCTTTGGTTCGGCGGCGCCGGACTGGTGCCACTGGCGGCGATGTGGGTGATTTCGCCGTCGCCGTATTACCTGCTGCCATCGCAGTTGCTGGCAGGCGCGTGCTGGGCTTCGTATGAATTCGCGACGTTTCTGCTCTTGTTCGAAACGATTCCCGATGACGAGCGGACCAGCGTTCTTACGACGTTCAATCTGGTGAATTCGGCATCGATCGTTTTGGGAGCTCTCCTGGGCGGCTTTATCCTGCGCTTTTGGGACAAGAGCTACGAGGCCTACTTCGCGCTCTTCATCCTTTCGTCGCTGGGGCGGCTGGCGATTTTGCCGTTGATTCGTCGCATATCTGTCGTGCCGAAACATGCCATGCCAGTGGCGTCGCAGACACTGACGGTGCGACCATCGGGCGGTTCGGTCGACCGGCCGATTCTGTCGAGCATCGACGATCCACAAACGCGGGATCGACTGAGTCGGTCGCAGCTTTCGCTGCTGTCCCGACGGCAGGATGAGTAGTGATTTGAATTTGGTGGCGCGCACTCCATTGTGCTGTTGCGACGGCGCCATGATGCAGGATGGGCAACTGCTTTCGCTCAAAATGAAATGAGGTGGTCCTACGAATAAGCGACTGCTTGTATGTTCGCAGGGGTGATAAGTTCTCGGCGGCATCCGTCATCGGCCCATAACCCAATCCCAATCGCGCATTTCGGGACGCTCCGCTTCAGTTCGCGGTGTTCCAGTGTGCTGTTCCATTGATCGGGCCGATCTACAGACGTAGAATGATTGAATTCGCGGGAACCACCATCACATTCGTCCATGACGGCGAAGTGACATCGGCAGGCCAATCAGATTGGGGGGGCCGATGAGCGTACCTTCGAAATCAGTCATCGTGGCTGCTGCTAGCCGCGAGGCACAATGAGTGAAATCGCAAAGACGCGGCCTCGTATGTGATTTTGAATCGCCGCGACATTTACTGAGGAGTGCATCATGGGTGCGGAAGGCGGAGTACTTCGAGACGCGTTTGAGGTTTTCTTTACCTTTTTTCCGACCGGGTTCTTTCTGCAGATCCTGAATGTGATCGCGGACCTGATCACGGCGGGACTGGGGCTTGTCGGCATCGACTTCAACGTCGTCGGCTTTTGACGGCCGGCGTTGGGATAGGTGATTGGCGCTTTGCCCGGCTCCTGTCGGTCGCGTGGCGCATGTGCGATCGTTGTCAGGAATTTTGAAGCGAGGATTACACGCATGTTTGAATCAAAACGAATACTCTCGTCCGGCAAGGCCGCGATTCTGTCGCTGTTCGCGGTGGCCATGGTTCCATTCACCACCGGCTGCCTTGTGGCCGCATTGCCGGCCGTCGCCTTCGGCAGTGTGCTATGGCTCGATCTGGCGCTGACGCCGATTCGATCGCTGCTGGGCGGGCTGGCGCTGGACGTTGTTAATACGCTGTGATCCGGTGATGCATCTCGGGTGCAACCGAATTGCAGCGCCGATTTGACTCGACTTATTCTCGTATGCGCAAACACACGGCGGGCGAATCCGATGTCGGATCCGCCCGCCGTTTTATTTTCTTGATAAAAAGGCTTGGACCAGGGTGAATCAACCGTCAGGTTGGCAGGGTCGCCGCAATCACACTGGCTCTACTTTCGGACATGAAGCACAAGAATCAGGGCATCGCCAGGGTCAAAGCCCGCCGGCGCGCTGCCGATGACGACAAACTCGCCCCGCTTGGCGATGACGGTGGTGGAGAGCATGAAACTGGGGCCGGGCTTGTCCACGAATTGCTGAAAACGCAATTGCGATTCAAAGTCGAGTTTGATCGGGCCATCGGCTGGAATCGAAACGATGCGCCCCTGAATTCCGACATCGGCCCGGTTCTGAATGCCGCCGGAAATCTTGAAGCTTTGTTCCTGTGTGGCGGTGGCCGTCAGGCGTCCTTGAAATTCGATGTGGCCGAAGCGGGCGGCTTCTTCGGCGACGCGCTGAAGGTCTTCGGGCATGGGTAGTGATTCACGCGTCTTGTCATCCGGCTTCTTGGCGGTGGCGCTGAGAATGGCGAATCTCGAGCTGCACGGGCGGCGTTTCCTGGTCGAGCGTTTCGATGGCGCCGACAGCGTCGTTAATGTCGGCGCGAGAGCCCGACAGAATAATCGAGCAGGAACTCTCATCGGCCGCCAATCTCAAGCGGCGCGACCCCAAAGTCGATGCAAGCTGGCGTGTGATATCCTCCGGTCGGCGATGTTTGAGCGGTTGGACGTGGACCGAATTCTGCGACATCGATGCCTGACCGGGCACGTCTATTTTTGCGATCATGTCCACGACTTTTTGCGCGAGACCGGGAGGGCCCATGTATATGACCGAATTGGTGCGCGGGTCTGCATAGACCAGTTTGTCCCGCAGCGCGCTGTTAATCAGCCGCTCTATGTCGTCGGCCGTTGCATTCTGAACGGGGATCATTCGCACTTCCGGCGGATTGATGAGCGGCGACGAGCCTTCGGGCATGGCGTCGCGGACATCGGTTGGCTGCGGCTGGGGCTGGGTGCGACCGCCGCGCCGACCGGCCTGTTCGGGCTGCTGCGCCATGGCCAGCGAAGCTGTGTTGGCAATGAGTGGAGCAGACGCGACAACGGCACGGTCGGCGGCGAGGGATTGAAGCAGGAATGTGATGCAAATTGTCGATAGCATTTGAGTCATCTCCTTATGTTCGTTTGATTGCTGCCGAATCCGAATTCACACTCGACTCCGGCATTGCTTTTTTACCGCGCGGGTTGCACATCTGAATTGTCGGATTCGTCACTTTTGTTTGATTCAATTTTTAGTTGATCCTGATAAACCCAGACGATGTGAATGGCCGGGTCGCCGGAATTGACATTCACTGCAAAATGAGAATCGTCCACTTCAACGCGAAAAGGTAATTCGTCCGCCGGTAATGCACTCGAATTGATGATCGGGCCCGGCTGGCTCGTGATTCCCGTGTTTTCGACAATCAGGGTCTCGCGATCGGCCTGAAAATAGCCGCTGGTGAACCATGCGATACCGGCCGTCAATGCGATGATGGCGGCGGCGCGCGAGACGCGGGTCCATCGCGATTTGGTGGTTGTCACGACGGATTTTTCCGAGCCCATTCGATTCGCCGCGCCGGCCAGCGCCGACAAATCCGCGACCAACGATTCATGGCGGGCGAAGCAGGCGCGGCACCCATCGCAGGCGGCGAGATGTCGCTCGATTTCGGCGCTGCGTTCGCCGGACACAGCATCATCGAGCCAGTCGTCGACTTGCGATCGAATGTCGTTGCATTCCTGCATGGGCGGGTGTTACTCCTGTGGCATCAGCTCGGCGAGTTTGCGTCGGGCCTGATGGACGTGGCCGCGGGCGGCTGACTCGGAAATCTCCATGATGTGGGCCATGTCGCCGTAGTCCATTTGCTGCTGTGTCTTGAGCACAATGGCGATTCGCTGCTGATCGGGAAGTTTTTCAATTGCCTCGCGCAACATGGTCAATCTTTCCAGTTGGGCGGCTTTTTCGACCGGATCATCTTCGCCGGCATGCTCGATCCACTTGTCGAGCGGCTCGTGCTTTCGCTTGCGCCGCCGATTCAGGCACAAGTTTCCGACGGTGCGAAACATCCACGGTCCGAATCGAGATTCCGCATGGGTTACGCCATGCTCAATAGCGATGCCAAAGGCTTCCTGGGTCACTTCCTCCGCGTCATCGCGGTTCCAGAGGAGCTTGACCGCATAACGAACCAATCGCCGCCGCAGGTCCTCGATGGCTGCACGCGCCGTCAGCCCCGCGGTCAATTCGGGGCGTTCGGGCGCATCAGACGTCGGCCTTAGAGCGTAAGTCATGTCCCGAACCATCCGGCCAACCGCGGCCTGTCAACTGGTAACTGTCGCACGAACCTGATTCGTTTGATTCTACAGCGAGATTTTTTTCGGTCGCAGCGAATCCGTGGTCCGTTCACAAATTCCACGCCGCCCATAACGGCTCCTCCGCAGATTCTCGTCGGGTGACGGACCGATACACGGGACATTCCGGCCATGCGCGTTGATCAGTGGATTGCCGCGAATTGCGGAATGAACGGGGGGTCTGCATGTCCGAAGAGACGATTCCTATGTACGACGGCGAGCCCAGCGGCGCCGTCATTCGTCATGAAACGGGCGGCTTATTCCAGCCGGTGCATCGCGCATCGGGTGGAGCCGCGACCGGCACGGCCTCTTCGCGGCGAAAGGCAACGCGACATGATTGCGAGCGGACATGCGTTTGCTTTTCGCCTCACGACGCGCAAGGACGTGTGGAAGATGTCGAGTGTCCTGTGTTTGATATTTCCAAGAGCGGTGTCGCGCTGGAATACGATCGGGAGCTGCGAACCGGATCGGCCTGCACGATTGCCTACCGAACGGTCAGCCGTCAACCGGTTCATGTCAGCGGGCGGATTTGCAATTGCCGCGATTTGGGAAGCGGGCGATTCAAGCTGGGCATCAAATTGAATCGAGAACTGAGGGCGGAAGAGATGAAGCTGGCCAAGAAGCGGGAAGGCCAGGATATCGCGCCGGGGATTCGTGCACGGCCGCTGCACGAACCGGGGAAATAACCTGAGGTTTGACGCGGTTGCCTCGATCGCGAGAATGACCCATCGTTCGCCAGGGAGGCAACCCAGTTGGTTCAGAAAGCTGTCGCCGCCATCAAATTGATGCGTCCCGCCCAGTGGGTGAAGAACGTGTTCGTTTTCGCCGCGCTGGTATTCGGTGTGCGGCTCGATCAACCGGGATGCGCTTCGGCCCCATTCTCCTCGCTGTTGCCGCCTTCGGAATTTTTTGCGTGCGCCGGCATCCGTTTACGCCCTTAATGATCTGCTCGATTACCGCGAAGATGCGCTGCACCCGACGAAGAAAAATCGTCCCGTGGCCAGGGTCGCTTTCACCGGCGTTTGCGGGTGTTCAATCGGTGTTGCTTGCAGGGGGTGGCATTGCCGGCGCCTGGTTTATGCCGCGCGGGTTCGCGCTGACGGCGATCGGATACCTCACGCTCAATCTGTTCTATTCGCTGTGGGGAAAGCAGCGCGTATTGCTCGACGTGATTCTGATTGCGATTGGTTTTGTGATACGGGCGCTGGCCGGTGCGCAGGCGATTCAGGTGCCGGTTTCGGCATGGTTGGTCGTTTGCACATTCACGCTTTGTTTGTTCCTGGGTTTCGGAAAGCGGCGATGTGAGCTCGCAGTTCTCCAGAATGGCGAGGCCGCGGCCAAGCATCGGGCGACGCTGTCGCAATACACGATTGAGCTGCTTAACCTATTGCTGGCGGTGACGGGCGCGATGGCGGTGATGACATTCCTGCTCTACACGCTCGATCCCAATACGCCGGCGCCGAGGTCGCTCGTTTTCACGACGCCGCTCGTGTTTTATGCGGTTTTTCGATATGCGATGGTCATCAGTCTCGGCCAGCGCACCGGGCCGAGCGATGTGTTGATTCACGACCGGCCGTTTCTGGTGACGGCGATCTTGTGGACGGCCATTACGCTGGGCCTGATTCTTTCACATTCGCACGGAAATGGCTTTGAGGAGTTATTCCCTTCCGGCAGCTTCGCTATCCGGGAACGCCTCGCGACCATGCCGAGTTGATTGCGCCGGCATTAGAGTTTCTTGACGATCAATGCGGTGAGGTCATCGGCCTGGCAGGTGCCCTGTGCAAAACTTAGCACGGACTCATTGAGCAGGCGAATCATTTCGTCGGCCGGCAAGTCGCGATTCTTTCGGGTGAGATCGAGAATGCGCTCAATGCCGAATTGCTCGTTGGCCGGGTTCTTCCATTCGAAATAGCCGTCCGTGACGAGTATG
>JADJRI010000054.1 GCA_016712275.1 Planctomycetota bacterium | reverse complement strand
TTTGCGAATCGTGCGGCGAGCACTTTCAGGCAAATTCGACCGAACTTGAAAAAACCGAAATTCCAGGATCCGTGCCCACACCCGAAGAAGGCAGAGGTCGATCAAGGAGAACCTCGGTTCCCCGGTCGCTCTACCCTTGTGCAAAGTGCGGACAGCCCACCGCTGTCATCGCTCACCATTGCGAGACGCATGATAAGTGGTATCCCGCCGAAGCGGCGGACGGCGGCAGCGGCAAGTGCCCGGACTGCCCTTAACTTCGAAACTTAGTTGCATCACACCCGGTGTGATGGAAATTAGAACGAATAACTGACAAATGTGCCGCCAACGCGGCGGTCGTCCAGATGCCTTGGACATTCTGATGAAAGGTGGAGTGAATATGTCGTCGATTTTCCAGATTCGTGGGCGACGCCCGTCCCGGCACGGCTTTACGCTGATCGAACTTCTCGTCGTGATCTCAATCATCGCACTGCTGATTTCGATTCTTCTTCCCGCGCTCAGCCGTGCGAAGGAAGCATCGAACGTCGCCTACTGCGTCAACAACCTGCGCACCCTTGCCGGCGTCGTCCCCATGTATTTCGACGACCACAACGGCGAGCTGCTCCTGCCCTGGAACCTCGGCTTCAACTACAACGGTGCATCTGCCAGCTTCTCCTCGGAGTACGTCTACGGCGGCATGCAGACCGAACGCGACCACCCCACCTACAACGGCAGCGATACCTTCCGCTACCGCACCGAGTGGAGACCGTTTAATAAGTACATCGCTCCGGGCAATACCGGAAAGATCACCATCAAGTCCTACGTCTGCCCGTCAGACAAGTGGGAATCGACCCCGCTCGTCGGCGGAAGCGCCAACGCCCAGGGCAATCAGCCCTCATGGGTTGTCAACGGCAACAGCTATCCCATCAACTGGTACTGGGTCGAAGGCCCTCCGTTCAACGGCGATGGAAACTACTACGGCGTTGAACCCATGACCCTGGCCGGTTCGGCTCTTCTCAAGGACAAGGTCGGTGGACCCGCCGCCCGGTTCGTCATCTTCTCGGAATCCGCTTTTAACACCTTTGCCTACAACATGGTCGAGCCCGGCACGACCCCCAATGCCGGCGTTCCCCGGATCGCCGAAGGCTACCACGGAAAGAACAACCGCTTCTCGCTCGGTTACCTCGATGGCCACGCCAGCGCCACCGTCATCGATCCGCGATTCGCGCGAAGCCCCGAATACTCCATCTGGGCGGAGAAGATCACCGTCAAGACTCCGCTCCCCTGATGCCCGTAAGCACATAACCGAACCTGTTCACTCAGGTCGGCATGAGCGGCAGCCCGTCGATGCTTGCATCGGCGGGCTGCCCGCTTTTTACGAACCGCTTCTTCAGTCCGGTGCGTCGTCCCAACGCCTCGTCCGTCGCCCGTGATCCGCTATAATCCCTGACTTATCAAGTTGTCACGACTGCCTGCGAGTCATTCCTTGGACCTGTTCCGCACTCGAACCGTGCCGCTCATGGCACGAAGCAACTACCTCATCGAGATGCGCCATATCCTCGCCTGGGGCGTCTTCATCGGAATGTATGAAGGCGCCGGCTCCTCCATCGTCGTCGCAAAGACCTTTCATGGCAGCGAAGAACTCATCACTATTGTCATGGCGATCCCGACAATCGCTAATCTCATGGGGCTCGTCTGGGGGAGCATTGCCGCGACCCGACCCAAGCTGCAACTGTTCACACTTTTCGGCGTCGGCAACGTGCTGCTCATCGCGTCGATTGCGCTCACCCCGCAAACGACATGGGGCGGCTGGATCTTCGCCGGCCAGATCGCGCTCGCGCGAACGCTCCTCGCGGGATGCGTCACGGTTCGATCGGGATTCTGGAAACACAACTATCCCACCGCCATGCGCGGCCGCATCGCCGCGCGCATTCAGATCGTCCGTTACTCCCTCGGCATCGCGGCGGTCTTCTGCGTCTCGCTGCTCTTCGATGCGGACCCTTCGTATTACATTTATGTCTATCCCACCGTCGCGCTCATCGGCACGTTCGGTCTCTTTCAGATCCAGGGACTGCGCGTCCGCGGTGAACGGCTGACGCTGCCAAGATTAACCATGCGGCCAGCACGACGAAGAGTGACTGGCATCGCAAGTTGCTCCGCCCCGTCGTCGATGCGATCGGCGTTATTCGCGAAGATCGCGACTATCGCCGCTACTGCCTCGGCATGATGCTCCTCGGCACCGGCAACATCATGATCTTCCCCGTCATGGCGATCATCGTGACCAAGGAGCTGCCGCTCAACTACAACCATTCGACGCTGCTGCTTGAAGTACTGCCTCAGTTCATGATGATGCTTTCGATGATGTCGTGGGCGAGCCTGTTTGATCGACGGGGCGTCGTGCGATTCCGTGTCCTCAACGCGATCACCTGGGCGATGGCATCCGTCTTCGGGGGCATCGGGGCAGTCATGCTCCTGATCCCCGGAACGTTCACCACCGTCTGGCTCTTCGCGGTGGCGATCGCGCTCGTGGCGATCTCGCGCCTCTTCGAGGGGCTCGGCCGCGGCGGCGGCGCCATCGGCTGGAACCTCGGTCACCTCCATTTCGCGGAACCCGCAAAGGCTGACATCTACATGTCAGCTCACGTTTTCCTGACCGGCATTCGCGGTCTGACGGCGCCGTTCATCGGGACATTTCTCTATTCGACGATCGGCCCGGGCGTGTTTCTCGTGTCGGCGACGCTCGGTTTCTCCGGCATGCTGATGTTCAAATCGCTGGTAAAGGGTGATTCGGCGGCGGAACACGAACCGGTCGGTGCCAGCGCCTTTGAAGAGCCGCTGCCCAGTGAGCCGGCCGCACCGGAACTTGGTCCTGCCATCCGGCAAACGGTCAATATCCGATCGCGGTAAGCACTTCCGACGTGCCGGGCAGAACGCCCTCTTTGCATCGTATTTCGTCCGGTTTGAGCCATTCAATACACGCGACCTCGCGCGGATTCGGCGCGGGCTCCGGCGTGATCAAATCCGCGGACCAGAAATAGAGAATCAGTCGGCCGTCGTGCTTCGTCTGCGTCGTGAGAAGTTCACCCGGCGTAACCTCTGCATTCAGCTCCTCGCGCATCTCGCGCACCAGCGCGTCGCGCTGCGATTCCCCCGGCTCAATCTCACCGCCCGGAAAGCACCAGGCCAAAGGCGCGCGAACATGCGCCGATCGCTGAATGACAAGAACCCGCTCGTCGCGCCGTATGACGCCGACAACGCCAAGCATGGGTTTGAGCGGAGTGTGCTCCATCCGAAGAATTCTCTTGAAGCTCGAACGTCAAACCAGGGGAAATTAAGAAGTCGAACCGCCCGACTCTCAACCGCAGTCCCAGTATCCCCCGTGCTTACCGCACTTCATACACTGAAAGACATAGGCGGTCGGTGAACCATCCTTGTCCAGGCTCGACATCAGCAACTTCTCATCTTTCGCGTCGTACTTGATATAGCTGCGGATGGCCCTCGATCGCGTCGGCGCCGTAGGACTTCAACTCTGACAACCCGGCTTTACCCAGATAACGCCCGGCGTCCCTGCAATGCGTCCACCACTGTTCCTGCTGCCAGCCCGAAAAGCCCGGAGTCCGGCACGTGATCTCCTGGACGACTGAACGGGGAACACGAACCCAATCGCCGTTGCCACCGACGCCATCCTCCGTGAAAAAGGTCACATCGAGCTTCTTGTGCCGACCCATCCGCAATGCACCATGGGCAAATGCGTTTGTGGTACTCCCCTCAGAATAAACCGGACCGGCGTAGATGTATCCGCGAGATTTCTTACAGCAAACGCAAGCGCGCCGGGATTTCACGATCGATTTGTTCGTCAGCGGGTCAGGATAGTATTTGAAGCTTGGAAGGATGATGCTCAAACATACACCACGCGCATCCCCCACAGATGCTCCCGTCGAAGCCCTCACTGCGAGATTGAACATGCCCAATGAGACGGCCCGCTGAAATCACTCAGGCAACAGCCTGCTTCCGCTCAGACGTTTTTTTTTGAAGTCCGTCAAACCACTGAATCGTCGAGGGAATGCCGACCTCGTACGTCATTGTCGGCTTCCAGCCCAGTTCGCGCCGCGCCTTCTCCGCCGAAAAGAACGTGTCGCGCCCCATCAGCCAGACCGCGTAGCGCGTGATCATCGGCGGCTTCTTCCACTTCAGGCCATGGCCGAGACACTCAAGCACAAACGCGGCGTTGTAGGCGACTTTGTATGGCACGCGCTTCGTTACGCGCGGCGCGCCCAGCGCATCCGCCAGCATGTCGAAATACTGTCGCTGCGTCAGTTCGCCGTCATTGCTGCAATTGTACGCTTCGCCGACCGCCGCCGGATTGTCGGCCGCCAGAATGCAGCCTTCCGCCACGTTTCCGGCGTACACGACGTTGAGCCGGTTATCGCCGCTGCCCAGCAACTTCGCCTTGCCGTTGCGAATCATCCGAGAGAGCCGGGCGATCGTCGCGCGATCGCGCGGACCGTAAAGCCAGCTCGGGCGAATGACGGAATACTTCACCTTGCTGCCGGCATGGTGCCGCCGCCAGAGCTCCTGCTCGGCCGCCACCTTCGCCCGCGTGTAATACGACCAGCGATGAACGTTGACGCCCAGCGGCTCCTTCTCATCCACCACCAGCCCCGGCTCGTTACGATGGCCGTAGACGCTGATGGAGCTGACGTGAAGTTGTTGGTACCGTCGATGGTGATCTTCTGAAAATCCGACCAAGGACCCCAGTCGCCAACGCGGGCCGCTGCGTGATAGACGCACTGTACGCCTTCGCACGCCCGCTCGACCGACGCCTTGTTCGTCAGGTCGCCCTCGACCAGCTCGACGCCCTGCTCTTTGAGCCACGAGAGATCGGCTCCGAAACGAACGAGACAACGCACCGGCCGGCCGCGCTTGCGGAGCTGCTCAACGATGTGACTGCCCAAGAGCCCGGTTGCGCCGGTTACCAGATTCATCAGTGTGTCGCCTCCAAAGCGGCAATGTCGAAACCGATCAATGTAGGACCGCGAGGCAATAACGTCAAACCACGGCTCGAACCGAAGCCCGGTAAAAGCCGCGATGCAGACTGGCAAACGATGATTCGGAGCGCCGAACGAGGGGGTCAACGTTCTGGAACGATTCGCGATTGGTTGAATCCTGTGATGCGAGAGGCCTTCCGTTTAGCCCAGCTCCGCAGGAGGAGGGTGATGCCGAGGAGTGTTCGAAAGTTCGGATCGAGTCCGGTCGCAGATGTGCTATTGTCGCCTGGCCGTTTTCGAGAATCAGTAACCGGCATCAAGCCATTACAACTCCATGCTGTTCAATTTTCGCATTCGGATTCGCGGCGTGTCCAGCCCTCAACGCCGCTCCAACTGCCTCAACGCAGCAGCTCAACCAAATCGAAAAGACCGCGTCTCCCCCTGAGCAATGTTCTCCCCCTTCATCAGGAGCGCGATATAGCTCTCATGAATTGGCGAGTCGCCGTCGAGGCCGATCAAGGCGAGCACGGCGTCAATCGCACTTTCCGACGGACCCTCGACTTCGACAAACAGGCCGAGTTGTGCGACATCGTCGAGTTCGATCGTGCATTCGCCGAGCCGCCAGGTCTCGCGCCGCTTCTCAAAGAGGATGCGATCCTTGAACCCGAGCGCCGCGAGGATGGCCGTCATCGCATCCGCGTCATCCAGCTGCGTCTCCCACTCCTCGCGCTGCTTGAATTTGCCCACGACCCGGGGCCCCTTGAAGGTCACCGTCGCCTTCGGCCCGTTGCCATCGAGAATCTCCACACGCCGAATCCGCAGACCGCAGCCGGAATTGAGCAGCCGGCCGTCATCGGTATCCAGTATCCGATTGGTTTCCTTCACTCGCCCCACATAGGCAGCTGCCGCCGCGCGGAGTTTTTCGCGCACGGGTTCATGCGAGTCAACGCGGAGTTTGGATTCGAGTTCGGTAGGCATAGTCCAAATCGGAATTAGTTTTCCAACATCATGATGGAGTTTATTCAAAGGTGGACGCAGCATCCAACACCGAAGTCAGCTCCGCAATAATCGGTTCGATCGAGGCCCACTCCGTCGGAATCACAGACTCCCACTGAATTCTGCAGCGGGCGCGGCCGTCGCTCTCCAATTCAAGCTCATAGTGAACGCCGTCGAGCACAATACTTGAGCTCGACGCCGACAACGGCAAACAAACTTCGCTCAATTGCTCCAACCATCGGCCTGTCGTCGCTTCATCAACCACCAACAACCGCGCGTCCACACTTGCAACGAATCGTTGCGAGTGCTTCTGACGCTCGACCGGGTGCGCCAATATCCGAATGTCGTCACTTCGATGCCAGCGTGTTTCAGAAACTGTGAACTCACCGCCATCAACCTTCGAACTACTCTTGAAAAAGTCCCAACAGAACCAATCAGAAAGTGACAGGCATCTGACGAATTGCATGAGATGTTCTGATCCCGCATTATTTAAATACGCTCTCGATCGAAACGCCTGAAGCACTTCGGCATCCAGTGCTCTCAACTCCGTCATCGCCCGCTCAATATCTGGTGAGCTCATCGTAGAAACGCGCCGTTCTAAACCCGCTCCAGCGCCCCCTTCAACCCCGCCCAGTGCTTGTCGTAATGCTCAAGATGAATATTGATCCACAGCCGGAGCGGTGTTTCGCCGACCAGCAGCTTTGGCTCGGCGCGCCCCAGCGCAGCCAGAAACTTCTCTTCCGCCGTCCGAAGCTGCGGGATCAGCATGACGAACGACATCCGCCGATACTTCTTGAACACCTCTTCATTCACCCGATCCAGATCATACCCCGGCAGCTTCGCCTCGGCCGCTCGCGTATTGGCCTCGTCGTCGTCCAGCTCCACCCAGCCGACCGACGCCTTTGCGATGTCCGGCAGCCGATCGGCGGCCCTCGGTCATCCAGAAGACGAAGTGCCGCCAGATCGCGCACATTCCACTTCGGCCCGACCTTTCGGTCTCGGCGGTGTCATTGTTGAAGCGATCGAACGCAAGCGCGCGATCGCATGATCTTGTCCCGAAATCTCTGTAATAATGCGTCGAGTACGTTCATCGTCCGCGGTCTCAACTCCCGAGAATTCGAATTGCACGCGTGACCTGCATCTCTGAGGAGGTCATCGCACGACAGGATACCTCGAACACCAGCACCTGACAGGGTCATTCAACATGTCGCCAGTTCGGACCATTCTCGACTCCGGACCATCGCTCAGATTCTCACTTGCAACTGCTTCGAATCGCTGCGTGAGACGCCCGCTTCGTATAAGAGACTATCCAGAAAGCACTTACTGATCCGAATTGCAACGTACGCGAAGCCCGGGCGAATGTCGAAAAGACCACAATGGCACTCCCAATCACGGCCCGTTCACGCACTCTTCATATTCCATTCGTTCATGTCTAACACACCCCGTCTAGCATACCCGGACATTCGGGGGCGCGGTTCGCCTCCGACAATCTTCGAGGAGATAAGGAGCGGAAGCGAATATGACCAAGAAGCTGGCATGCATGGCAACGGCGCTGGTGGCCTTTTCGGCTGCACAGGCCAACGCGGGAATCGTCATCACCGAATGGGCTTACTCCGCCGCGAACGGCGAGTACATCGAACTCACCAACACCGGCGCCTCAGCGGTCGATCTGACCGGCTGGAGCTACGACGATGACGGACGCGTCGTCGGTTCAACCGACCTCAGTACTCTCGGCCTCGTCAATCCCGGCCAGTCCGTGATTCTGACCGAATCGACGGCCGCCGCGTTCCAGACCGCCTGGAACCTTACCGGCGTCGCCGTCCTGGGCGGCGTGATCGACAACCTCGGACGCAACGACGAAATCAACGTCTGGGACAACAACGGCGTTCTCGTCGACCGACTCACCTTCGGCGACCAGACCTTTGCCGGCTCAATCCGAACTCAGAACAAGAGCGGCAATCCGATCAGCGCTGCCGCACTCGGCGCCAATAACCCTTTCCAGTGGCAGCTGAGCTTCATCGGTGATGGCTACGGCACTTACGCCTCGACCGGCGGCGATCTCGGCAACCCGGGCATCAACACCGTGCCCGAGCCCGCGACGCTGGCACTTCTCGCGATCGGCGGAATCGCCATGATCCGACGCCGAAAGTAATCGCAACGCATCGCCATTCATTGCCCAAAACCGGGCAAAAAGCGTAAAAACACCGGCGGCCGGCACGCATCCCGTGTCGGCCGCTTTCTTTTTTCCACCGAAGGATCGCGCCGATGGCCCGCCGTCAATGGCGCCGTCGTGCTATAGGTGCCACGATAACGGCACGATCAGTCTTCATCGACCTCAAATCGCTTCGCCGCCAGCCGCGTATTGAAGCAGCCGCACTCCGGCATGAACTCGATCTCGGCGTAGTGCTCCACAATCCATCGGGAAATTTCTTCGGGCCTTCGATCCCTGCCGTCTGCGACAAACACTTCCGCCGCAACGCGCGCCGAATCCGGCGGATTCGGCGAAGCCAGCTGCCCCGCGAGCTCAATCAGCGCCGTCCGATCCCCAGCCGACAACCGCTCCGTGAACGTGCGATAGGCCACGTGGCCGGCGCCATTGCGATCCTCGCCGCCGACCGAACGCACCGACCAGCCGGCCGCCCCGAGGAGAAGCGTCAGGCCTATAAACGAAACTACAATTAATCGCCGCCGCGTTAGAAAACGCGCCGGCATCTCCCGCGGATCTGCAACGTCCATGCGGACTCCACCCCGGGCTCGCGCGAAGTCTGTGCCATCGATTCGACATGTGAACTGAATGAGTATCAACCGGACGGCCGACGCGAGATATTCACGCGGCTCCAAATCCGACCTCGCTCTTCATCCACCCTGAATCGAATTTTCCGCGAAATCCCGAACCGATCATTCAACGGGCGCGGAAAATCCCCGCGACCGCGAATCTGGCGCCCTCACCCGCTGGTTAAGCCGACCCTTTCCCGAAGCTGCACAGCCGAGCCGCAACCCCTTTCCGTCGCGGATCTCGCCTGCAAGCACCCATCATACACTTCATCGGCCGGATAAATCCAGAACCCTGACTCCAATCGCCCCCCGGGTTACAATGACCGAAAACTCTGGAGAATTGAAAAATGGCCGCTACGCTTGAATCCGGGACCATTCCCCTCTTCGTGAACAACCAGCTCCAACCCTCCGCCGCGACCCGATTCGGGGCCATTTTTAACCCATCGACTGGCGAACAGATCGGCCAAACCCCCTTCTGCGAATCCGCTGAAATCGACGGCGTCATCCAATCGGCACACAAGGCCTTACCCGCCTGGCGCGACACCCCTGTGGTCGAACGCGCCCGCGTCATGTTCCGCCTGGTCGCCCTGCTGGAGAAAAACGCCGACAGCATCGCCCGCACCATCTCACGGGAACATGGAAAAACCCACGCAGAATCCGTCGCCAGCGTCCGACGCGGCATCGAAATGGTCGAATTCGCCGCCGGCATCCCCACACTTTCGATGGGAGATACCGTCCACAACCTCGCCCAGGACGTTGACTGCGAAACCTACCTCCACCCTCTCGGCGTCGTCGCCGGCATTACCCCGTTTAATTTCCCATTCATGGTTCCTCTCTGGATGGTCCCCATTGCCCTGACTTGCGGCAACACTTTCGTTCTCAAGCCCAGCGAAAAAGTGCCGATGTCCGCCATGCGGCTCGCCGAGCTGCTCAAGGAAGCCGGCCTTCCTGCCGGCGTATTCAATGTCGTCCATGGCGATAAGGCCTGCGTCGACGCGCTCCTCACACACCCGCTCATCAAGGCCGTCAGCTTCGTCGGCTCCACGCCGATCGCCAAATACATCTGGGAAACCGGTACAAAGCATGGCAAGCGCGTCCAGGCCAACGGCGGCGCGAAGAACCACATCATCGTCATGCCCGATGCCGACCTCGATCGAACCGTCTCCGCGCTTCAGTCCAGCGCCTTCGGTTGCAGCGCCGGCCGCTGCATGGCCGGCAGCCATGCGGTCGCCGTCGGCTCCATCGGCGACAATCTCGTGGCATCCCTTGCCGCGAGCGCCGACAAAATGAAAGTCGGCCCCACCGATCGCGAGTCAAACGTGGATATGGGCCCCGTCATCACGCGCCAGCATCTGGACGGCCTTCTCACGAACATCGAAAAGGGCGCAAAGGAAGGCGCGAAGCTCGCCCGCGATGGCCGCGGCATCAAAGTGGCCGAAGCCCCGAACGGCTACTATCTCGGTCCCACCATCCTGGACCGCCTCGAGCCGGAAATGCACGTCGCGAAGACCGAACTCTTCGGCCCCGTCCTTGCGTCACCCGGGTGGCATCGCTCGATGACGCAATCGAGCTGACCAACAGGAATCCCTACGGCAACGGCGCCGTCATCTACACCCGCAGCGGCCGCGCCGCTCGCGAATTCAAGCACCGCGCCGGCGCCGGCATGATCGGCATCAACGTCGGGGTCCCTGCTCCCATGGCGATGTTCCCCTTCACAGGCCACGACGCATCCTTCTTCGGCGACCTGCACATGCAGGGCAAGGAGGGAATCCAGTTCTACACGCAGCAGAAAATGATCATGAGCCGATGGCCCGAGGACGGTGCGGGCGGGGGCGCTGGAGAATTCGTCACGACACGCGGATGAGGATCCGCCCAGGATACTTACTGCGCGGCGAAAGTTTGAAGGGCCGGCCTTGATCATCCTCCCGCCATTCGATGCGTGCCCCGATTGCGGTTACACGCTCAATCCGCCGAAATCGGACGGACGATGCCCCGAGTGCGGCATGTCGCTCAGCGATAAGACCGTCATCTTTCGGCCGACGCCGCAGATACGCCGGCTGGCAATATGGCTCCTCGTCCTTATCGGAGTGGCCTGGGTTGCACAAATCATGTCTTTTACCCTCGGCGCAATGATCGTCTCCCCGCCGATCGCGCTCACCGGGATTGGTCTCCTCTTTCTCGTCGCCGCAATCATTGTCATCCGCGCGGCATTCCCATCGGCAAGCCGTCGGCCAACTCTGATTCTCACACACGACGCAGTCACGCTGATCCACGGAGACAATCACCGGCAACTCGCATTCGACGAGATTAAGGGAGCCGAGCGGTTCAACATCTACCCGGAAATCTCACTCAACACAGGACGGCCGGTTTCTCTCATTGGGATCTTCGATGACAACCATGAATGGCTGACGTTCGCGGAATTGCTCATCCAGTTCAAGAATGGCCGCTTCGAAGGAATCACGGAATCCATCGAGAGATTCAAGGCGCCCGCGAAGCCGCCCATCTGGACTGTCAACCGCTGGTCACGACCAGGGAAGCCCCGCACGCCGCTGCAACAGCGCGCTCGATTACTCACCGCCATCGGCATCATTGCAATCGCGGTGGCATATGGCCTGCTGACCTCGCTTGTGAAAAGCGGTGGCGCTCCCTCCGGTTTGAATATCGTAATGCTCTTATTACTGCTATTCATTGGGATAATTGTTGCGCTGACAGGACAGTGGTACTCCGATCCGAGAAGCAAAACCTCAGATAACAGGAAAAACTCCGGCAGTTGATGCACCGGTATTGCAATGAGTGTCCATTGTCACGATTTTGATTGCATTACATTTTCCCGGTCATTAGCATCTCCACAGGTCAGCATCCCCCGTCTCGACTAACACGCTGACGCATCGGCGATTTCCGACATTCTCAATCCGTGCGAAATGCGAGCCCGTTGTCCGGACGTTCGTCCACCCAATCACATCGGACCACGTCCACTGAAAAGGAATAGGAGAATAAAGATGCCTCTTACGCCACTCCACCCCCACCGAGCTCATTCCTGCCTGTTGATCGCCCTCGCCACGTGGGCGGCCGCGGCGACGCCTGCCACACTCGAGGCACAACACCCGCCACCACCCCCCGATTGGGTGGACGCGTGCGAAGTTGATGAAAAAATCCTTCATCCGCTCCTGGCTGCGGAATGTGCCCTCATTCGAAAAGACGCCATGGTCCAGAACCCCGATGGCTCCTACGCCATCATTCCAGACGACTTCACCTATATTCGGGGAAGCATTCCTCATAAGGACTATTGCTCTGACGTCCCGTTCTACGGCCAGCCGCGGCCGGCCGGCGCAACACCGGGCCGATCCGGCTTCCTCGTCGGGCCCGACCTCGTCTTGACTGCGGGCCACACCGTGCAGCCCCCATACCCTTCTGCCTGTATGAACAACTGGTACTTCGTGTTTCGACAGCAATACACCTCCGATGGCGCGGGCGGGTGCATACCGCCGTCGTTCGACGCGATTCCGGCGATGAACGTCTTCGAATGCGCGAGATCATTCGCAATGGGCTCGATCACGACGAAGGCGATTTCCTGCTTGTCCGACTAAATCGTCCCGTCCAGCGCACGGCGCCGGTTCGCATCCGGCGATCGGGACAGGCGGACCCGGGCGACCGCGTCGTCTGCATCGGCCATCCGGATCAACTTGCGACGAAGATCGATCTCGCCGGCGTGTTCGATGAACAGACGACCGGCTCCGGTCTGCCGCTGACTTACTTCAGGAATGTTCATCTTCTGGCGGGTAGTTCGGGCTCGATGTTCTACAACATCGATAAGCAATATGTCGAATCCGTCGCGGTGTCGGGCGTCTGTCTGCTCCAGCGTCAGGATGTGCCGGAAAACTGCTGGTACTATGACTATTCGTGCGAGCAGATTCGCGGCGTCGGCTACGCGATCAAGTCGTTCGCGTACAACGTTCCCCCTTATCACGAGTTGATCGTCGGCCCGCTTGATCGCGTGAAACACATCGGCCCCGCGGGCGGTCCGATCACCAATGCGGTCACGCAATTCACGATTTCTGTTCCAACGCAAAACGCCGGTCCGATGGAATTCAGCGTCGTTGATCCCGATGCGAATCTGCAAACCCTCGTGCCGGTCCCGTCAATTTCGTTCACCATTCAATTACCTGTTGAGCGTAAGAAAAAGGTGCTTTATCCCGGTGAATCGGCCGTGGTTACTGTGACCTGCGCGGCCGGCGCGGCGCTGCCGGGTTATCACCACCGTCGACTCGTCGTGTCGAATGGCACCAACAGCTACTCTGATACGATCTGGCACGATTTCGAACTAGGACTGACCGAATTCTCTGTGAAGCCGACGCAGAACTTCCACGTCAACGCCGCATTTCCACCCTTCACCCAGACCATGGACTATTTCGTTTCGAACACGCGGCCCGATCCCGTCACGGTCCGCGTCAGCCGCGACCAGCCCTGGATTCGCATGCTTCCCGATGGCCCCTACCTCGGCCCGCCGTTTGGCCCTGAAACGCTTGACTTCATCCTCACCCCGGTGGGAACTGAGGGCGATACGCGCGTCGTCACCGTCGGCTTCAACGGCCTGGCCGACTGCCTCCCCCTCGGCCAGAACATCGCGCACCTGGACTTCACCAACATCTCCGGAACCGGTGGCGGGGACCTGGCACTCGGCGACACCATGCGGCGCGTCACGCTGAATCTCACACGGGCCGAGTTCGCTCACGGCGATGCCGTCGTCATTCCGGATGGCGATCCCTTCGGCGCTGTCGCGATGATCAACGTACCGGCCGGATTTACGCCGACCGATTTCAATGTCGGCATCGGGCTCTCCCGGCGCGGTCACTTCGAGGAGATCGACCCAAGCCAACTGAAGATCACTGTCACATCCCCGCTTGGCGAGTCCATCACGCTCTGGGATCATGAGAGCCTGGAGTATTTCTATAGCTTCGATGATGAGGGAGTGGATGGCCAGCCCGCGCCCACCGGTCAGTTGCTCTCGATCTTCGACGGCGACAACCCGGAAGGACTCTGGACTGTTCACGTGATCGATGATGTGCCCGGCACCGAACACCAGATGTCACGCATCATCCTGAGCTTCGACTTTGAAAGGGAGGGGTGCGAATAGCGGAATCTCGCTCAATCGCCGCCTCGACGGCGGAGTGACGGCGGACGCCAACGTCGCCGGCCGCCAGCGTAACGGGGAGAGAGCAGCAGCCATCGCCATCTGAAACATCCGATTACGATGGCAGCATTCCTCGCGGCCGGGACCCTGAAAAGTCCCGGCCGCTTTCATGTCCGGCTTGTGCTCACGCCGCGCCCAAGCCATCATGGAGTTGAACTGAGCAGAAAATTCAGGGCACAATCTGAAATGAAAGACGGAATGCCGCTGGACGCATGGACATCCGTCACCGCCGGTGACATCGTTCAATCAGGATTGGGCCGGCCCACCCGCGCACGCGGCAATATCAAATGATCCACGTTTCACCGCTCACATCTTGTCCCATATGCGATTACGTCCAGAACCCGCCCAAATCAGAGGGCCGCTGCCCAGAATGTGCCTTCCACTTCCAGCCCGGATCAGTTCATTTTCGCCCGACGCCCCGCGTGAAAGAACATGCGATAGGTCTGCTCATCCTCGCCATCATTGCGAATGCCTGGCACTGGTTCCTCAGGACGCCGGTTTCGCTTTGTTTCGACGTGATTTTTTCGATCGTCGGGCTCTACCTTCTGACTCGCCTGACGGTTCACGTGAAGCGGCGGTCGCGCTCAATCGTTCTCAACCATGACACGATTATCACCATCGTGGACGGCAGAACAAAAACATGGCCCCTCGACACGATCAAGAATGTCGAGCGATACAGCTTCTTCCCGAAATTGCTGCTCCATGATGGAAGCTGGCTGGCATTGACCGGGGTATTTGATTCATCCGGCGAATGGCTGACATTCGCCCGGCTGCTGCTCAATTTCAAGGCGGGCCAATTTGACGGTATCGAGGCCGTTGTCGAAGAATTCAGGAAGCCGGCAAACCTCCCCGTATGGACCATCAACAAGTGGCCGATGAGACGAAGGCCATTGACGCCGCGGCAGAAGAAAGCCCAGCGGATGTCGTACATCGGCCTGGGCATTCTCGTGCTGGCCTATCTTGTCTTCCTGCCGATTCTCCTGGGAATGAATCCCGGAAAAGAGCCGCCAATCGTGGCACTCACTGTGCTGCCCGCAATTTATGGCGGCGATTCTCTTCCCCGGCCAGTGGCGGTCGGATCCCCGTCCCTCAGGTGCCAAAAACGAATCGGGCAGCAGCCAGCAAGTTCTCACCTCGGAACAGAAAAAAGCGAGACGTCTGAAGACCATCGGCCTGCTTCTCTTTCTCGCCGGGATGGGAGTCAATATCCTGAGCGCGGAATCCACCGACCTTCCCCGCGGCGTCATGATTTCATTTGCGCTGGTATTACTTTTCTGCGGCCTGACGCTGACCCTGATCGGCCTCTGGCGCTCGGACTCGACGCCGAATTCGACTCAGCATTCATCCAGGGTGGGGGATGAAATTCAGAACAACGAACAACAGAAGCCGCCATCGCCACCACAGTGAGAAAGTCGCCGGCTCCTGATTCACCAGAACCGAAACCGTATCCAGCTCCGCAGCCTGATCCGCCAGATCGCCTCACTCGCAGTTGCCGCCATGGTGTGCTTGGGCCTGAGCGTCGGATCAGTGAATCTCTTCAATGCCTTGATCGCACGCAAGTCGCCCGCACGCTTAAGTGCCCGAATCGCAGCGAAGCGCACCGGCCCTTCTGGATCACTCAGCATCTCAATCAATGCAGGTGTCGCACGCCTATCCCCTGACCGTTCCAGCGCTTCGATCAGCGTCCTGCGCGTTTCGAAGTCGGAAAAGCTGCGAAGTGCTTCCGCCAAAACCACTGTCGCGCGAGAATCTCCCAGGCTGCCAAGTTTTACGACTAGATCTCGATAGTCACGATGCCAGGAAGAGCCCTGAATCTTCTCAATCAGCCAGGGAACATCATCCCGATCCGCATTCTGAAAAACGATCCAATGTGCACAGCTTCTCAATTCCCAGTCAGGATCTTCCAGATACCGGCGAACGAGCGGCCTAACCTTCTTCCAATCTCCACAGGCCTCCAACCCTCGAAGCGCTGCATAGCGAAGATGCGAGTCACCCGAATTCATGAGCGGTTCAACATCTTCGCGAGTAATTCGGTTTAGCTTCCCCAACCCTTCAATTGCCCACGCAACAAACTCGACGTGGGGATCCTGGAGGCTTGAACGACAGAGTGCCTCAAGGTCTGCAACTTCAAAGTCCTCAAGCGCCAAAAGCGCTCGCATGCGCACATCGCTGTCAGCATCGTTCATCAACTTTCGAATGGTGGGCTCGGCCTCACGATAACGCCAAAGTCCAAGATATGATGCTGCAAGGCCTCGAAGTTCCGGCGATTCGTCATTGAGCGCTCCGGCAACCGCAAGAATCGAATCCTTCGTCGGCATTGGGATATCGCCAATTGACGTAAACGCAGCGAGCCGTCTCTTCACCGGGAGTGTCCGATCCGAAATAGCGGCAGCAAGGACGGACTCACTCCCTGTCATTCCGCGCCCGAAGAATCTCAGGTCGCGACCCTCTAAGAGTTCATCAAGCCATCGCTCGTACCAGGACAGAAAGTCCGGGTTGTCTGGAAAGGAGTATCCATCACCGCCACCGCTGATATCGACCACTCTGCCCCGGTGGGTGCCGGTGATGATGAGCACGCACATGTACTCGCATCCCCGGGAGGCAATCGTAATGGTGCCCTGATACAAGAGATCGACATCGACAGATTCCCCATCATTCAGCTTTCGATCGAAACTCAATTCCGGGGTCAACGGCGAGGGCCGCACCAGGAGCGTATCTTTATTCTCCAGCCCCAAGTCATTCCAGTGCGATAGCGGAAGAATGCCGTAATGCGGGCCTGCACCGCCATTGCCGGCAAGTGTGAGAAATGACCGATAGTCTTCGGGTAACGTAATTCCATGTTCCTGCTCAAACGCCGCGACAGCCGCCTCCGTGAGTGGCGGATTCAAGACGTATTTATGATGCTTCGATTGATAGGTGTCGCGACCGATCTGCTTCGCGCGTCGCAGCTTTGTGAGGATTCGCCTGATACGCTCTTCTGACATTCAATCAAAATTCCTTGAACAAGCGAACTTCGGGCACGATCAGCGTCAATCCGTCTGAATAGCCCCGCCTCCAATCTGACCCTACCGCCAGAACTGCCACCAGCGCTTTGTTGTCAGAGCAGACAGCGCCGTGCGCGCCGCATGAGCGACAGCCCACTCGCCCTCCGCATCAACATCTCGACCTTCGCTCCGTAACAACTTCGCTTCATTGCTTGCCAGCGACTTCAACACCGCCACGCACCGCTCATCGCTGAATCTCCCCAGCACCTGGACGGCGGCGACTCGGCACTGCACTTCCGACCGCCGCGCCCATTGGATCAGCGTGGGAATCGCCGCCGCGTCTCCGATTTCCCCAATCGCAAACAGTAACCCCGCTGAACGTCGACATCTTCCTCGACTTCAAGGCGATCGATCAGCGCGGGAACCAACTCGCGCAGCCTCCACTTCGCCGCATACTCTACGACATGCCCTCGCACGACCTCATCCGCATCATGCAGCAAGGAAGCTGTCGGCCGGAATCCTTTCTGCGGACTGAGGTGCCCGGCGGCATGGTAATACGCCATCCGCCGAATCTGCGCATCATTCGCCTCCAGTAGCGGCCGCAAATCATCCATTGAGAGTTGATCGCGATCCGCCACCACATTCAATGCCGCAATAACGACATCCGGCTCGCCGTCGGCCAGCACGCTCCTGCACAATGCGTCAATGTCGCTTACTCCGAGCGCCCGGAGCGACCGAAGCGCAGTGTCGCTCTTCGCCCCCGCAATCCGGGCGCTCAAGCAGGCTTCGAAGCGCGAGCTCTCCACCCTTGAATTTCCAGTGGCCAATGAGCGCCGCTGCCATCGACCGAACAGCGTACGATTCATCATTCAGAAGCTGGACAACGAAGCGCTTCGTTTGCCGCGAAACCCGCCTGAGCAGCCGAAGCGAAATCATCGCCGCCAGTTTCTCATTGTCCCCAGCGCCGCTTCGCGATTCTCCCTGCAGAATACCAATGGACTCACGCTCACTTCGGGTCGCATCGAGACCGTACCAGCTATCCGGCCGCCCCTCGATGCGATCATCCAGCCAGCGCTCATACCACGAAAGAAAATCTGCGTGATCGGAGAACAAGGCGCCTGACCCGTCTGAATTGATATTCACCACGAACCCGCGATAGGCGCCGGTGACGATCAGAAGCGCGTAGTACGCGCAACCCTGGTGACAGATTGTGATCGCGCCTCGAAGGCACCGCTCCCAGTCGACACCAAATCGCTCCTCAAGAGGCGTTTTCGTCGTCAGATCCGGCGTCAGCAGCGACGGTTTCGACAACCATTCCGGATTATCACCCAGGTCGCCGTCGTCCCAATTCTCAAGCGGAAGTAATCCATAGTAAGGCCCCCGCCCCGCCATTGCCGGCCTGCAGAAGAAACGCACGATAGTCTGCCGGCAAGGAGATGCCATGCTTCGATTCGAAGGCCTCGACTTCGGATTCTTCGAGCGTTGAATGCAGAACAAACTTGTGCTTCTCCGACCCGAAACACGGCAGACCAAGTTCCCGCACCCGCTCAAGCCTGGTCAGAATCCGTCCGATGCGTTCCTTGAACATCACCGCAATTGCTCCGACAGCAGCGTCCGTGAAATGAGTTCTTGTATCCGGCTGCGCACTCGAAACCACTCACGCCATCGATGCCATGCGCGCCCCCACCTCACCGGCAAACCGGCTTACCGCGGCGCCTTATCCGCGAGCACCTCGAAGTAACGGCAATACTCATCGGCGGTCGGACCTGCCGCATGAGCTCGGCACCAGTCAACCAGTACGAGTCCATTGGCCTCTGCAAACTGCGCCAGGCGGGAGCACCGGTCTGGTGCCAAAGATCCTGCACTCAAACGCTCGATGCACAAAACCTGAATTCGATCCTCATCAGTTGTTCCGTATAGGGTTATCGATTCCGGAATGACGACCGCGAATGAATTTTCCGCGAGACCGGCTTCACTGACATATGCAAAGCCGCAACGCCATGAGGCGTCATCCCCCAACGCCATCCGAAGACTGCCGAGCGAAATCGCGCGATTGTGCAGGGGAGTTCGAATCAACTCGCGACTGTGGACCCGTCCAAATCCGTACTCTCCGCGACGTTCAGTGCGGTAGATCTCCCGTATGGACTCACATTCTCTTGCAATCAGGTCGGCTTGTTCACTTGAGACCCATTCAACCTGCCTCCACTCGTCACTGAGTATCTGAACACAATCAGTCTTCAGCTTCGTGGAGCCCTCGACTGTACGGGGAGGAAACTCTGAGCTAACCGTGGGCAGAGTGAATACGAGGTCTTTCGTGGAGACCATTTTGATCTTGAATTCACGCAGAATGACGGTCAGCGCCCCCGTACGCCGATATTCGGGTGCGGTCATCGGCCTGGCCTCCACGACCTGCCATGACTTTTCGCCAATGGACAATGTCGTGTCCGCTTCAAAACTCGCAGGAATTCGATCGAAGGAATCAACCGTTTTGAAAAGGCACTTGCCGGAATCCGCGTCGACGAATGTCACCGCAATTCGATCGTGAGTTTTCTTCTTGAATGGCCACATCACTGATTATCCCATGCCGGCACCGCAGCGGAGAAAAGCGGCATCTGAGATTGCCCGAGGTCAGATCGCTCTGCCCAGTCTAATCCCGCGAGAGACCACAAAGCCAGACAGGAGAAAAAAAGAAAACCCCGCCGCACGATTTCTCGCACGGCGGGGTTTTGTATATCAAGAAACAGAGATTGCCAGGGAGCCGCATCACTGCATGCTCCCAATCATCGGCCGAAGCCGAAAACCTGAATAATGTGCTGACCTGTATCGAGTCGGGGACGATCGCTCCCGGAGGAGTGAAGGTCGCTGATCTCGTCTAGGTATCCCCTAGAAAGGAGGTGATCCAGCCGCAGGTTCCCCTACGGCTACCTTGTTACGACTTAGTCCCAGTCACCGGTCTTACCGTCGGCCGCCGCCTCCTTGCGGTTAGCTAAGCGGACTTCGGGTACTACCAGCTTCCATGACTTGACGGGCGGTGTGTACAAGGCTCAGGAACATATTCACCGCGCCATTGCTGATGCGCGATTACTAGCGATTCCAGCTTCATGCAGGCGAGTTGCAGCCTGCAATCCGAACTGAGGGATGTTTTGTGCGATTTGCTCCACCTCGCGGTCTCGCTTCGCTCTGTACCATCCCATTGTAGGACGTGTGCAACCCCGGATATAAAGGCCATGATGACTTGACGTCGTCCCCACCTTCCTCCGGCTTAACGCCGGCAGTCTCGCTAGATAAGGGTTTCGCTCGTTCAAGGACTTAACCTAACATCTCACGACACGAGCTGACGACAGCCATGCAGCACCTGTGCTAGTTCCACGGCAAGCCGCGTCACTATGCTTTCACAGAGCTAATTCTAGCATGTCAAACCCGGGTAAGGTTCTTCGCGTTGCTTCGAATTAAGCCACATCCTCCACCGCTTGTGTGAGCCCCCGTCAATTCCTTTGAGTTTTAGCCTTGCGGCCGTACTTCCCAGGCGGCGCACTTATCGGTTTTCTTTCGACTCCCCAACCGTAAGAGGTTAAGAAGTCTAGTGCGCATCGTTTACGGCGTAGACTACCGGGGTATCTAATCCCGTTTGCTCCCTACGCTTTCGCGTCTCAGTGTCAGGTCAGACCCAGTGCCCCGCTTTCGCCTCTGGCGTTCCCCTAGATATCTACGCATTTCACCGCTCCACCTAGAGTTCCAGGCACCCCTATCTGCCTCAAGTCCAGCAGTATACCAAGCAATTCCCAAGTTAAGCTCAGGCATTTCACAAAGTACTTGCTAGACCACCTACACGCGCTTTAAGCCCAGTGATTCCGAACAACGCTTGCCTCCTCTGTATTACCGCGGCTGCTGGCACAGAGTTAGCCGAGGCTTTTTCTGGGATAGCTCAACTTAGATGGGTATTAGCCACCCTTGCTTGCTTAACCCTAAAAGGAGTTTACATCCCGAAGGAATTCGTCCTCCACGAGGCGTCGCTCCGTCAGGCTTTCGCCCATTGCGGAATATTCGTTACTGCAGCCATCCGTAGATGTCCGGGCAGTGTCTCAGTCCCGATGTGGCCGTACAACCTCTCAGTCCGGCTACCCGTCAAAGCCTTGGTGGGCCGTTACCTCACCAACTAGCTGATAGGAAATAGACCGCTCCCAGTCCAGTAGGCCCGAAGGTCCCCACCTTTGATTCCCAAGGGATGCCCCTCAGGAACGTCATCAGGTATTAACACCACTTTCGCAAAGGGCTTGCGCCCGGTGGTATCCCTGAGACCGGGGTGCGTTATCTATTCATTACTCACCCGTCCGCCACTATACGCTATATTGCTACAACGTACCGTTCGACTTGCATGTCTTAGCCACGCCTCCAGCGTTCGTTCTGAGCCAGGATCAAACTCTTCGATTATTTATTCGTCGATCACATGCCACCGAAGCGGCACATGATTCATTCGAACTTGACGATGAAACCAGCCGAAGCCGATTCCATCAAAGGCTCAAAAGCTCGTCTGCTAACGAGAATGTTGAGCACCGAAACCCGAAGGCCTCGGTACACCCAAATATGGGCCGGCTGACGCCGACCACTTGGATCGATCACACCACCCGCTAGCAGGCGAAGTGGGTGATCCACATTCTCATGGCAATCTCTGTTTACTTGTCAAAGAGCAGCCGAAACAACCGGTCTTCACCGCGTTTCGACGATAGTGCCCGCCTGAGCGACGTTGCCATCCCTCAGCGGCGAGCAGCGTAATTTAGCAGGATCAAAACTAGTGTCAAGCGGGGTTCGGAAGAAATCTTACCGAATTTTTCGCTGACTTCTTGCAGCTGACCTTTCGCTGAACAGCGGGGGTCTCAGCCGTTCGGTAAGATAGCAGATCCCGATTTCCGGTCAAGGCCTCCGCAAACACATAATTCAGCCACGCCACCTTCCTGAAAAACTCCCGCAGAAATCACGTTAAAATAAGAGGTTACGACGCCCAGGGTGGAAGGGCCTCGCTGCCGGCCGGATATCGCTCCGGCGGAATCCCAGGAAAAAATCTTCGCCATTCGCCTCCGGCGCGCAGCGGCCGGTCGCCGAGGAGCACTCATGGCCCAGACCAGCCTCATCTCGCGCGACGACGCGTGGCGCATCGTCTGCGAATTCGTCGAGTCCCAGGCCCTTCGACAGCACATGCTCTGCGTGGAGTCAGCCATGCGGCACTACGCCGAAAAGCTCGGCGAAGACGCCGAACTCTGGGGCGTCGTCGGCCTCCTCCACGACTTCG
>JADJRI010000053.1 GCA_016712275.1 Planctomycetota bacterium | reverse complement strand
GCGGCCGCGCGCAGGAAACCAGCATCAAGCGCATCGATCAGCTCGCCGGCCCCGCGGAAGATTTCCTCACCACATCCCTCGTGGACAACTTGGGCCGCATCTACCAGATCGTCTATCCCGATGGCGGCGTCGTCCGGCAGACCTTCGACGCCCGCGGCCTGCTCAGTTCCATTCCGAATTTCGCGCCGCAGCTCACCTACAAGCCCTCCGGCCAGCCCGAGTTCGTCCACTTCCAAAACGGCGTCATCACCGAGCGCGACTACGACCCGCGCCTTCGCCTGAAATTGCTCCACACCGAAAACGCCGCGAGCGAAGTCTTCCAGGACCTCACCTACACCTACGACCAGGCCGACAACATCACGGCCATATCGGATGGCCGCGCCCCGTTCCCCCCCGGCGAAGCAGGCCCGCGACCAGACCGCCAGCTACATCATGGACAATCTCTACCGCCTGCAGCGCGCCGTCGGCGCCGGCTACGGCACGCTGAATTACGACTACGACCGCCTCGGCAACATGGCCCTCGCCGCCAGCCCCAACATCCCCGATCCCGATGTGAACATCGGGGTCATGGAGAGCGGCCAGTACCTCTCCCCCGGTGCCGGCCAGTCGGGCACGACAAACCGCATCGGCCGCGAACCCGGCGACGCCCCCGGCCCCCACGCCCTCACCTTTGCCGATAACGGCGCCGATCAGCGCTCGTTCACCTACGACGCCAACGGCAACATGACAAACAACAACGGAGATGTATACACCTTCGACTTCAAAGACCGCCTCGGCGATGTCGATGTCGCCGACCAGCCCGCCCCGGATATTCGCTACCTCTACGACTACTCCGGCCGTCGAGTGATTAAGCGCGTGGATGGCAACCAGACCAGTTACATCAACAAATACAGCGAAATCCGCGATGGCGAAATGATCAAATACGTCTGGAACGGTGACCAGCGCCTCGCCCAGGTCACCGGCGGCATGCCGGAACCGCCAACCGTAACACAGCGGATTTCACTAAGACCGGAGTGGAACGCGATTAGCTTTCAGGTCGTGCCAGAGTCGAACGAGCCGTCGTTCATTCTCGAATCAATTGAAGAGATTTGTCTAGCTGTTTTTGGTTGGGACGGGGTCGCATTTGAACAATACCGTCCTGGATCAGCCTCTAATACGCTCGAATCCTTGTCCCCGAATCTCGGTTATTGGTTCGAAATGACCGATTCGACTGAGTTAGTCCTAAGTGGTCCAGTCGCCACGGCACCAATTGCAATCGACGAAAACAGGCCGACATTCATTGGATTTCCGCGCTTGGTTCCGACCGT
Organism: Planctomycetota bacterium; assembly: GCA_016712275.1. Taxonomy (GTDB): domain Bacteria; phylum Planctomycetota; class Phycisphaerae; order UBA1845; family UTPLA1; genus JADJRI01. Next base: position 18,676 of record JADJRI010000053.1, on the reverse strand, counting down.
ACTTTCTGGACCTGATTCCAACACGCATGGCATCAGCGTCGCATGGGCATACGACAACAATACGGGTCATTGGGATTTATATGAGTCCTCGTTGCCAATCGGACTCAACTCTTTGTATGCAACACCTGCTGGCAATGCTGTTTGGGTTTGGACCGACCAATCAACAGTGCTACTCCCTGATCTCCCGTCAACTGGTTCACTGACTTTCTTTCATCCCGATCACAGGGGTTCAACACATTTTCTTTCTAGCGCCACTGGAATCTTATCCAAACAGGTTGCGGATTATCCGTTTGGCCTTAGTTATCTCGACGAGGGATTGGCAAATTGCGAGTATCGATTCGGCGGCAAGGAACACGACAATGAAAGCGGACTAACGTATCAAGTCGCCCGCTCATATTTTGCTCCCTTGTGTCGCTTCATTTCATGGGATCCTGCCGTTGCGTCGAATAAGGTTGACTTACTCATTGATCCAAGTGACCTCAACCCATATTCATTTGTGGCGAATCGCCCGATAGATTTTACTGATCCTACTGGATTCGCGAAGTTTAGAGTGTTTTTTCGGTCCTTTGCCCCTTTTGAGAGATTCGGGAGTGTCGGTCCGCTTAATTTTCATGGGGATAATCGAAAGGCTTCAACTGACTTTCGCGCTACCTCACGAATCGACTCTCGTGTAACGATAGACACAAAGACTGGAAAAATGAGCAATCAATTCACTCAGTCTTCACCGACCGTCGCCTATTTGGGCAACTTGCCCATCGGCGTCGACATTCAGAATCCTGAGTTTTCAGCCAACCTTATTACTAACAGCAGTAATCCAAACCAATCGATGTTGATACTCAATCAATCTGCGGCGAATCCTCTGATTCCTTTATCTCCAGATATCGACAAACATGCGTTGCTGGAAATAACTGAAACGACTATTGGAGATAAGACACTGTTAACCATTCGTGCAACGGTCTATGGAGACGCTTTTCCGGCAAGCGAACTGTTCATAACAGATGCAGCAGGAAACGCGATTGGTCTAGGCAGCTTCTCTCCCGACGCTAGTTTGAAGGATTTGGGTCCATTTATGTTGTTGCCCGGCGACCAAAAACGATTTGAGTTTTCGACGACAACATCAATAATTATCAACAAAGATGGAGTATTTGAAGGCGTCTTGCCAAGTATCGATGGAAATGAAATGCTCAAGAAATAAGCAGTACGAAAAGTTGCTAAGATGCGTCCTTGAATTCTTGATCCAGGCCGCGCACAATGATTGGCATCCCTCTCCAATTCCCTGTAGGGGATAACCATAGTAGCCGTTGGCAACGCCCACGGGACTCGTCGCCCCCCAATTCCCACCCTGAAGGGGTATTCCAAGGTGTCTTTGGCTAGCTCGCTTGGCTGGAGCGCGTAGTCGGCATCAACGAGGTCACAGATTCAATTTCGCGGGACCTGGCTTGTCCCTTAGTTCTACAGTTGCGCTTTCCGTTTTCTTGCTTCGTAATGACATCGTTTGGCGATGGCCTGGTGTCTGCGCCTCCAGCTTGACCAGGTCGCCCGTGAGTTGGGCATCCATCGTGAAACGGTCGCGCGGTATGTGGATTTGGCGCGGGGTGATTTTCCAAAACCGGCCATTTCGATGACCGGTCGGAGGCTCGTGAACCGTGTCCGTTGACGTCGAGCTACCGGTCCGCGAGGGCTTCGGCGGTCAAGATTCCTCGACAACGGATTTTCGCCCGGGGCCAAAACCGGCCATTTTTGATTGCCGGGTCGGCGGGGCGGCGCAGCCACTGCGAACCCTATCGCGCGGTGACCGTGGAGGCGTTGGAGCGGGGCCCGACGCGCAGCGGATATGGCAGGATCTTCGCGCTGATCACGGCTTCAACGAAAGCTACCAGTCGGTTCAGCGGTTTGTGCGCCTTCTGCGAACAATACGGCCATTGCCGTTCCGTCGAATGGAATGCGATCCGGGGGCTGAAGCGCAGATCGACTTCGGCACCGGCGCGCCGGTGATCATTCCGATCGATCCGAATCAGCCCGTGACATTCTTGACACCCTTGACATCGGCTCCAAGTCAAGGATTGACGCAGCAGGCACTCAACGGTGTCAAGGGCAAGACCCGGCGGCGCAAGACGCATGTCATTCGCGTCGTGCTCAGCCATTCCCGCAAGGCCTACAGCGAAGCGGTCTATCGCCAGACGACCGACGACTTCATCCGCTGTCTGGAGAATGCCTTTCATCACTTCGGCGGTGTTCCCAAAACACTGGTCATCGATAACCTGAAGGCGGCAGTCACGAAGGCCGACTGGTATGACCCGGTGATCAATCCGAAGATCGCGGCCTTCTGCGACCATTACGGCACGATCCTGCTGCCGGCCAAACCCTACACGCCGCAGCACCCTGGCAAGGTCGAACGGCAGGTCGGCTACGTCAAGAACAACGGACTCAAAGGGCGAAGCTTCGCCAGCCTCGAAGACGAGAACGCCTATCTGCTTCACTGGGAGGAGACCATCGCCGACACGCGCATCCACGGCACGACCAAGAAGCAGGTCGGTAAGGTCTTCGAGGAGGTGGAGCGATCGGCGCTACGGTCCCTGCCCATCGAGCGATTCGCCTGCTTCCGGGAGGCACAGCGCCGCGTCCACCGCGATGGCCACGTCGAAGTCGACAAGGCCTATTACTCCGTCCCGCCAGAATATGTCGGCCGGCGGGTCTGGGCGCGCTGGGATGGCCGGATTGTTCGGATCTTCAATGACCGGCTTGTGCAGATCGCCATTCATGCCCGTCATGAGGCCGGGCGCTTCAGTACCCAGTCGCAGCACATCGCCAACGAGAAGATTGCCGGCGTCGAACGCGGCGCGACGGCCCTGCTGCAAAAGGTTCGCCTCTGCGGTGATTTGGCTCTGGCGCGCGGCCAGAAAGCCAAGGCTTATGAGGAGTATCGTCATTCGTTTGATTATGCCAGGGCATTGCATGAGCGCGACCCGAATCACCGGAGCTTTGCCGAATATTGCGCCGCCGCCTCGCTGAAGATGGCGTGTCCGCCCGACTGCGTCGAAATAGCGGCACCCCTGACTGAATACCTTCAAATCGCCGAATCCATTACCGAGCAGTTTGAAAAACTGGAACCGGCAAGCGACATCGCCCGCCGTTTGCGTTTGGAGATAGAATTCAAGCGATATCTTGTCGCGAAACGGGAGGGCGACCTCGCGACGTGCCATCGGGCGATCGAGGAGCAATTCCGGCTGGTTCGAAGGCGATACGAAGTGAGTAAGACGCAGGACGATGCCACGGCCTACGAGGCGGCGCTGACCTATGGCACCGAATTGGCCAAAGCAGAAAACGATCAGACAACCATCGACGCGTTTGACAGTGAACGATTTCAACTTTACGAGAGCCGGGCCAGGAATCCCGGTGCTTCGCCGCGCGACAAAGCCAGATACGCATGTTTGCTTGCGCGCGGGGAGTCTGCAGGCGTGGATCGTGACGAAGTTCGCCATTGGGCACATGAAGCGTTCCATGAGATTGGTGATCGAGATCCGTCAGTCATCTACTCTGCCGCGACTGCTCTAGCGGCAATTGGCGATTATGCCGAGTCTCGGCGTTTTTTTGAAAGCGGCCTTGCCATGATTTCAGATGGATCGGAGCTGGCCGATCAGATTCGCACGGCGCTATCACGAATCTCAGCGGCGGCCGCGAACGAAGGCGTCAATCCTTAATAACGGCGAGTTCAATCCGGCAATACGAGCCGGGCCATTTCACATCGTGTCTTTATTCTCAAGGCAATTAAGCAACCCCCCAATCCTAGGTAACCCAAGCTACAGGATGCGCTTATCGCGTTTAGCCAATCGGCCGAACGCGGTAATCGCCGCGACGGCCTGAAGCCCATGAAGAACCTGCGGAGTGACAAGCTGATTCTCGACACCCCATTTGAACACGCGGCGGATGCGGTTGACGCGGTAGTTGATGACACGTCGCGAGAGCCTGGCCTCGATGAACTTCTGCCGAACGGCTTTCAGTGCCATCGGGCCGAACTCGGCGACCGGCGTCATGCCGTAAAGCGACTGGAGAAGGCGCGTCGCGTCCTTGATGTTCTTGGCTTCGCCGGTCGGCTCGCCGTCCTTCACGTAGTAGCGATCAGCATGCTCGTAGTATGCCGCTAGCAGTTCGCAGATTCGGAAGTCCGCGCCGGACTTCGTTGCCACGGCGTTCGCCGCGACGGCGGCCGGACCGGCGGCGCTCCATTCGGAAATCAGACGCTTGTAGGCGTCGAAGCTCTCCGGCGAGCCGTGCGCGCCGAGATAATGGTCGCGGCCGGCAATCGTGACGACTGCATGGCCGGACACTTTGTGAAGACGATACGACGGCAGTTTCTTGGTGAGTTTCGGCATAGTGCAACTCCCTTCAGTCAGAGCCAAAACGGTATGTACCGTTTTGCGCTCGAACTTTCGGGCTGCACTTTCCGACGCGGAAAGGCTCGCTAACTTGCGATCAGCCACGGAATTATAGTCAACAGCGGGCGATGGGATTCGAACCCACGACGTCCAGCTTGGGAAAATCCCCGGGGCCGACCGCGAAACGGTCGGGAAACTCCGTGCTTTTCAACAACTTAGCGATCGAAAGAGCTGTTCGCAAGGCTTAACACCGCATCGCGTTTTTTCGCGTAATTTCCGGGGTATTCCGGCTCGTTCGGGGGTAAAGGGGTATGAACACGCGACGCCAATGCGGTCGGGCTGTACGTGATGCGTTTCCCGAGCAATCTGGCGGGGTTTCGCGCGGTTGATGACGAACCGCGCCGTCGAATGCTCGTGCAAGGCCAGCGGCATTCTCCCGCGATCGGACGCTCTCTGAAGTGCACCTCGCGGTGACAAGTGATCCATTTCCGATGAGCGTCGTCAAATCGCTACGCGTACCGATCGGGCAATGCCGTGGGAGCCGATTAGCGACGCCTCCGAACACTTGTGTTGCTAGGCTGATTGCTCCTCGACGGTCGAGGAGTGCCTGCGGAACGGTGAAGGCAAATGGGAACCGGCAGCCTGCGCGGCGGACATTGCCTCAGCCGACCCGGAACGACCGAGTTCGAGCGGCTTCGCCGCAATCCCGGCTACTGGAGGTGCAGTTGCACACGCCCAGAACTGAGGCTGGATTGGCTGAGATGATGTCGTAGGTAGCATGGATGCGCGCAATCGTCTCCTGTGGGCGCTTCATCAGCGCGTCCAGCCACGTAAAGGCCACCGGAATCGACCGGCATCTCCCTTGCTCGATCAGGCTGCGCGCGGTGTGCCCATGAATCTCCGGTTGCATCGGAATATTGCCGGATTCCCACCAGCTTCTGAATGCGTCTTGCAGACCGGCATGTAGGTGGCCGATATCCCTCGCAATCTCCAGCGCGCGCTCGTCTGAATAATGGGAACGCTGCGACAGCCCAGAAGCAACGTCGCCAAGAAGCCCGAGCCAAGTCACAGAATTCTTAGAGCTAGCGTTCATCAAATGCCCTCATGCGACGTTCGACGTATTTGCGGGCGTCGATTTCAAGGAGGTTGTTGACATTTTCGGCGACTTCTGCTGGCGTTGCATCAGGTGTTAGGTGTACATAATCCCTTTCGGCTTGCCTCCACTCTTCAATCGTAACCGGCTGCATCTCGGGGTGGGCGTCTGGATGATGAATAGCATGAAACTGGTATGCATGTCGAGCTTCATGAAGATATGCCCGCAGTAAATCACTCGGGTCAGGTGCCGTAAACAAGAGGTTGTTCAGTCCAATCTGGTAGGTATCCGGATTAAAGAATGCGAGGCAATGCTTCGTTCCGGAGTACGTGAGAAGAGGCAGAGCCGCTGGTCGGTTCTGGAGCTTGGCGAGCACCTCTTCGGCTCTTAGAACGTCACGCATTCGATCCTTGACGTCATACCTGACGTACGGCATAAGGAAGCACAAGTCTGGGACCTCCCTGTATAGCCCCCACGCTTCTGCGCCCTCGCGAATCAACGCAAAATCTTCGCGGGCAAAGTATGCGTCTTCGCCCTGACGGGTCCATGGGCGGTCATCGTCCGGAAGAGGCAATCCAGCGGCGAGGCTGGAGGGCGACTCGGAATGCGTGGGCGAAAGGAGCTCGCGCTGCAGGTGTGCGGCTGCCCTGTCGATCGCTTCCTGCTGGTGGCCACGATCGGCTTCGAGTGGGTCGGGATAACGTTCCTACGCTTGGCCTGTGAAACAGCGTTTGTTTCACGATCGTCAGAATCATGCAAACGCGTGGCCTGGCGTCTGGATCTTGGGGTCGAGCACCCGGTAAACCAGTCCACCAAGCTGGCTAAGGGGGCGGAATTCATCACCCGCCATGTTCGAGGCTCAATAGCGGCTGGATGCCTGGAGACGCGTTCGCTCAGTGCGAGGGAGGCTCGACAGAGTAATCCCGATTCTTCGGAGTAATCCTGTCGTTCGATCCCATTGAAATCACGGGCGATTTGCCTGGGCATTGCCGCTTCGCAGTATTCCGCGGGACAAGGCGGTGTCGAAGGTCTTCGCGTCGTGAGTCGAATATTGAAGATGGGCGACCGGGACAGACTTGCGCGCACGCGCGAGCCGGGTCAGTCAAAGTGGGTGACGTCGCCGCACGGCGACTAATCCCCCTGCGGGGTTCGGGCCAAACTTCGAGTGCATGCTCGGAGCGGCCCGCTCAACGTAAGCCCAGGCAGGGAGCTCGTCGGCAGCGATGCCGGCGACCGGGCGATGATAAGCCTCGGCGTTCCACGCAAATCGTGGACGGCGAAAAGCTCAACTGCGAAAGGCGGGACAACCGCTTCTGGGTAAGTTTGATCGGAGACGGTGCCAAACCGCGATAGAAAGACCTGCGCTGAGGGTAAGGGGAGCTTCTAGATTCGTACCCCGAAATCGTTCGCCAACGGGCGGGCGCAAACATGCCAATCGGCGGAAGCCGGCGGGCGATCAGCGCTGTGAACGCATCGTGCGGGAGAGACGCACGCGGCGGTTCCAGGTCCAGCGACGTGACCGATCAGACGGAGACTGGTTCTAACCGGGGAAGGACTTTGGCGGCCGGGGTGATGCCCGGTGCCCGCGACTTATCGGGCGGGTGCTTGAAAAGCCGGAGTCTGGGAGCGGGGCCTGAGTAGGAGCACGCGGAAGCGTGGCGGCAGAGCGGCAAGGCAGTCGCGATGCCGTTCGTGCATTTACGGGTGGTGCCGGATGCGTGAACGACGACGAAAGGGCCGACGAGCATTTCCCAAGTTTGCAGACGTGTCGGTGCGGCGCCGGGGCAGGGTTGACCTGCCCCGGCCCGTTTCGGCGAGTCGGAAGACAGCCAATGCGGTCAAACGAGGACCGTCGGAAGACGGCCGTCGTTTGGCGGCAGAATGATGATGCACGGGCGAGGTGTATTCGCAGGTGCATCGAGGTTGCGGGGCCGCAACCGCTATGTATTGGGCAACTGCAATGAATGAATCTAGCGGCAGGGCGCAGACGGAGGCTGATCGCGTGATGCGAGCCGACGAGCTGGCGGCGATGCCGGCAGCGACCATCGGCGCGCGAAGGCGGGGATGCGACGGCATTCGGATTGCGCCTATGTGGTGACGGATTCAGAAGTGGCAGTGTGCTCCGGGCGTGGCAATGAGCGGCCGGGTTTTCGAGGAAGGAGGTGGTTGTGCATGTCGGGCCGGTGACGCGGGCGACCGCGTGACCGGCGTGCAAGAGGATTTGGTTTCGAGCGAAAGGAGGTGATTCGCATGGGTTGGTGGCGCACGGGCAGCGGCGCCGTCATCGGTGACGGACCGGCAAACATCATCGACGAATTCGATGATCGATGTTGGCCGGAGCCGATGAGCATTCCGCCCGACGTGCGGGCACGCATCGCTGCGTGCTATCGGGAGGATTTCGACCGCGAGCCGACCGAGCAGGAACTCCGCGAACTGCTGGAGTTCTGCGGGCCGGGTCCGGAGAGAGACTGAAGCTCGAACGAAAGGAGGTTCAAACAGGCTTCGCGGGTTGTGCCAGAACAACCCGCCCATTTTGCAGAGGAGGAATAGTGCATGGAGTATCGGTGCGTCACAACTTCAGTCGAGGGGTTCGTTCAGCAGCTCGCCGTCGCGTACATCACGCACGGTTACTGGTTCTACGTCGCCGGGGAGATTCCGGAAGGGAAGGATCCGGCTGCGGTCGATGTGAAGCTCATCGAACGGTACGGCATCGCGATCTCAAAATGGGCACGTTGCCGGCGAAAGAAGCAGGGTCTGGCGAACATGCAGTACCTGCGGCACGATCGGTTTTTCGTGCTGCTCGCGACGAAGGGGCGGCACGAGTTCTTCGAGCGCGAATGCGACGTCTTTCGCGACGTTCGTCGCGCGCCGATCAAGTTCGCGGGCTACAGCATCGGCTGTCGAAAGGGACGAGGCGGGCGTTGGCATGCGTCGGTGCGAATAGAGCGGGATTACTTCACCGACATGAAGGCCTGGCTCATCGAGTGGGGCTTGCGGCGCGGAAGTCGAAGCGTCGAAGAGGAATTCGCTGGATTGCGGCACCAGCCGTATGCACCGATCCGTCGGCAATTGATGGAGGTGTGGCGGGCAGTTAATCGGGTTCGTCATACGGCCGCATTGGAGCAGGTGCCTATTGAGGCAGTGCCTTGGAAGCGGCGAATCGTTGGGCCATTCGCATAGCGATGGTCGACGAAGATGAGAATAAACAGCACATCCGTCAGTCCAGTCGGATGATCCATATTAATTCGGTTAGGCCTGCCCGGAAACACTCTTGAGCATGCGCCGAATCATCTCCCCCTGTTCGATCGCATCGTCAAGGGCGTTGTGGGAATGCGGTAACGGCCCTTTGAAGTCGTCCGGAATACGGCTTGAACGTGTATCTTCCCAGGCGCAACCGCTCATACCCATGTAAAACGACTTGATGTCGAGCCCGCCGAAACCGAATGGATTTTGGCCGAGGTACGTCTCGAAATAGAAGTTGACAAATGCCCAGTCGAACATGGCATTGAAACCGACGAAGACCGGGCGCCTACTGCCAGCAACCGAGGTAATCCAGTCACGAAACGCGGCCATTGCCTCCTGGGGGTCGCGGCCAACGCGCACGAAATCACTCAAACCGCGTCCAACGACTTTCATTGCCTCGGGCTTACTGTTGCTATTGATTGGTCGGATCTCCGCGTAAAACGTCTTGCCGGCATCCCCCACGACGCTCGCACCGAGGGAAAGCATGCTGTACGTTGCTGGAATTGGACCTGCGGCCTCAACATCAACCGATATATACACCTCGGGCATCTGCTATCTCCAGGCGCTACGATAATCGTCACGGTTCCATCTTCACGATGGTCGGCCGATTGACGTTTTTCTCCCAAAACTCTACGAATAACTTCTTCCTTTCAGACACGGGGTCAGTGGGTATCCAAAAGTGGCACGGAATTGCTTGCTGGTCAAACGGAAGCTGTGTTCCTTTCTCAGCAGTGACCAAAACCCGGTTCCCGGTACCGAGTGCGTAGCCCAGCTCAATGAAACAATTCGGACGCTCGCCAGTAATATCGATGATAGCGAGATTGGAAAAATGAAGGCTCTCAAAGATCGCTACGTTCATGAACGCGTGCTCGGCCTTGTTCGTGCCGATTTCAACGCGGTTCATCCCCGCCTCATCGACGACTGCGTCGACGACCTCACGGGAAGAACGACCTCGACGGCTGGAAACTTAGCATGCGCTGTGTTTAGGCCGAACGTAGAACGCGTCGGCGGACGGGCCAGCCTTGTCAAGAGATCGACCGTGCGATGCAATGTCGCGAAGGGACGGCGCAGTTTCGCGTCGCGAGGCCGGAAAGTGCCGCCTCGGTCCCCGCGAACGCGGTGGTGAAGCGAAGGAATCGGTTCGGTTCGGCCCGGGCGTATTTCGCCAAACGCGTTGCGCCTCCCGTTCCATCATCCCTGCTAGCCCCGATTGCGAGATCCAATGGCACCACCGCCTTACGACGGGACTGGTAAAGGTGCGCCAAGTGCTCGACACCAGTTCCACCCCCAAGGATTATTAGGGCGTCACTGAACGTCGCTTGGCGCTGGCGAATTAAGGTGGCCGCGCGCGAGCCGGCCATTATCGATTCCAAGCGTACGCGACCACTGTCGACGAGTTCGTCATACAGTTGACGGCGACCATCCGGGATATCCAATTCGGCCTTTTCCGAGATTGTCAGAACGATGGGGTGTCCGAACTTGTCGGGCCAAGCATCGCAGCAGCCCCGGCGCAGGCATTCGGCTACAACATCCAACGCCGTCCAGTCAAAAATCAAGCTCGGAGCTTCGGGTGATGCGCCATCGGGGCGCGGTTCCTTTCCGGCGGCCAGAACCAGCCCACCGCCTGAATTCAAGATCTCACGCACTGTTTGAGCGACGATTTCGTGGGCATAGTGTGTGGTAGCAACGTCCGTCTTTGGACTGGCTGATCCCGCGATTTGGATTCGGCGCCCCAGGAGGGATTTCTGTACCGTTGTGACCGCGGACACGTCGTCACCGTCCAACGGTGATTTTGTGATCGTCATATGTCCCTAACCTCTGGTGATGACCGCACGTCCCTCGCAGCCTGGATCAGGTCGTCACCCGTCAGTGGTCGAGACGGAAATGCAAAACAGAGTGCATGCGGCAGCAGCTTCGTGCGAATGTCTGAGTATGTGAATCCCAGGCGCGCTTCCTGAGGGCCCGTGAGGCGCACTAAATCTCGAAACACCTCGTCCCGTAAGACAAGTCCGTCCAGGTCCAGTCGAAAGAGCTCCTCACGCTCCCGTTCGTCTGGCCGGTCGAACTGCTCAATTCGTGCAGCTCGGCGCACCACGGCTGGGTCAAGCGCGCCGCCCCTGTTCGTACGCAAAAAGACCAAGACACGCCCGCCATGCCGGCGGAGGTCGTCGATTCTTTGAATGATCGTGTTAACGGCGACCTTGTCTTCGTGGTGGCTCTGTGCGGCATCTCGCGCAGCGGCGAGTGAGTCGGCTTCGTCGATTATCAGAAAAGCGCGGCGAGACTTCCCCGCTTGCTTGGCCACAACCTGAAACGCGTGGTTTAGGAGCGTGCTCATCTCTCCGACCTTGCCAGATCCGCGAACACGAGTGCTGAGCTTAAAGATCATCGCATCTTGGTTGGTCTCTCGGGCGATCCGATCAGAAGCGGCTTCGGCCGTCACGGTCTTCCCCGTACCAACATCGCCCGAGAAGATCACCAGCGGGTATCGGTCGCCGATGGCGGCGCAGAGCGACAACTCCTTGTGGTGGTGCTTCTTGCTCCACCGACTCAATTCTTCGGGGTCAGCCAGGAGCCGGAGGTCCCGGCGCAGTCGTTCGTAGCGTGCATCGAAGCCGACCAGTCGCTCCGACCTGGCTTGAATGGCTGCGTCGGGAAGCGGAAGTTCAAGCTCGAATAATTCTGTGGTTTCAACGTTCGAACTCATTTGTAAACCGTCCTTTGGAGGCCCCAGCCGTTGCTAACGTAGTTCCGGTCGGCGGAGCCGGACAGCAAGGGAAATGAGAGATCCGTGCTGGAAGTGCCCCAAGTTATGTTCAGCGACTGCTTGAACCCCTGCTGTTCGTCGTACGAAAGAGCCTTCCACTTCGAGGAGTATCTAACGACAACCGTCAATTCACCACCAGGGGTTCTTGGCCAAAGATTGTTGCCTGGTCGCTGAGCGGTCAGGGCGCCCGCGTCCAGAGCAACCTGGTACTTAGCCGCTCGGATCACGACGCCGGCCATATCATGAAGAACAATATTCGCTTCCAGAAGGTAGCCGCCTTGGGCCATTGCCTTTACATCTGCCGCGATGTTCTTGACGCCGTCGCGTGTAAGCAGGCCTGTCGCTTGAGACGTCATGTCTAGATCAGCGGCGAAGCAGTCGATGGCTTTGCCGATATCAATGACCGTGTAGGACTGGGATCGTGTCTCGGTATACATCATTATTGTTCCTCAATCACGAATGACCGGCCGAATACTTCTTTCCACATGTCCAGTGTTTGACCCTTGCCGTTGTGATTGCGAGCTGTGCTCAACGTCTCCCATGCGTCCCGGCACTTGGTCACAATCGTGTCGCAATCGGTGTCGGTGAGCTTGCGCCCCACGTTGTTTTCGGCGTTGCACGGGTCAAGAAGGACGACGCGGTCCTTCGGCCAGGCACTCGGTGTTCCGCACTCCTGGAAGGCAATGCGATCGCGCAGTTCGGTCTGGTAGACATAGAGGAAGAATCGCAGCAATCCGTCTTCGATAGACTCAGCGCGCCCTGAGTGTCCTGGAGGTGGCAGACCAGCAGCTCAATCGTGAAGGAGCGGAGGCAATCGTCAAGGTCGTGAAAGTTGCGCCAGTATTTGAGGAGTCGGACGAGCGCGGTGAACCGGGGGTAAGCTTCCTTGCGGCTACGGATGAAATCTAATTGTTTTGTGACGCTGGTTTTTACAGGCGGATCGCCCTGAGAGGATGGTTGCCAACCGAAGTCCCCATCCCCCTCGATTGGGATCAGCGGGACGAGATCCATTTCCAAACCAGAATCTCGAAAAACAATGCCGAGCGTCCGCGGCTGAACCGTAAAGTCCTCGGAGTTCTTATTGGGATATGCCTTAGCTAAGAGCCTTCTTATCCTCTCGTGTAATCGCGACAAATCGTATTTTGTCGCCCCTGCAGAATTGAGGAAGACTGCAACATCCGCGTCGACGCCGAAGTTGCCTGCTGGCCGAAGGACCGTTCCTTTGCGCAACGAGCCCGTTTTCAGGAACTTCTTGACGCCGATGAGGTCATCATCTTTTGCGGCGGCGGAAAAGTTGGCGATCAGGCGGTCCACCTGTGCGAGATATTCGCTGCGTTTTCCTTTGGGAAGTTTGAGCCGGTTGTCCACGAAGTACGCGAGTTGCGCATCTGTAAGCTCCACTTCAATTCTCCTCCGGCGCTCGCGCACCAGGCACAGCACTACAGATTACAGGCCGGCAAACTTGCCGGCGGCGTCGATCTTAAATTCTATAGCTGAAACTCGGCTAGTCAAGGCCAATGGAAAATAATTTTCTTTACCGCCGGCAAACTTGCCGGCGTGGCGTTATAATGCGATGGATGGCTCGAACGTCAACTCCACCACCGTCTCATGCGCCTCTGAGCATAAGCCCGCTCCACGAACGAAAGTTCGGATTCAGGACGGGTGCTCGGGGAACCCATACCAGCCGAACATTCATGTACGCCGAACTGGAGCAAGTGCTTTTGGCTGTCCCACCCGACGGCCGGCGTGAGCGTTATTCCGCGGCGATTATCGACGAGAACGTGACGGGGAAGCGGACGGCATCTACGCGCTCGTTGACCAATCAACGTCTCGGCGAATTGTACGCGCTAGATCCAGTCGTCCCAATCTTCCGGGTCATGCGGCGTTATTGGGATGCTGACCAAGAGGGCAGGCGATTGCTCGCCTTGCTGTGCGCCTTGGCACGGGATCCCCTTCTCCGGGCCACCGTTCCGCCGGTTCTCGCTTTGGATCCGGACGAGGAATTAGCTCGTCAGCGGATGATTGACGCCATTCGCTCGGCTGCTGACGAGCGGCTAAACGACGCAATCGTGGATAAGGTCGTGCGGAACACCTCCTCCACCTGGGCTCAAGCTGGGCATCTCACGGGACGCGTGCGAAAGCACCGCGAATCGGTTACCGCAAGTCCCTACGCTGTCGCATACGCACTGCTATTGGGCTACCTCCTTGGCGCACGCGGAACGCGGCTCTTTGCAACGCTTTGGACGGCGGTGCTGGACACGAGCCAAGAGAAGCTGATTTTCCTGGCGATGGACGCCAAACGCTTGGGTGCGTTGAATCTTAAGCACGGGGGCGGCGTCATTGAGGTCGATTTCACGTCGATATTGACGCCGGAAGAAATCCGAGAGAGCCATGGGACGGATTGACGAACTTGCTGATCGATACGAACGGTACATCGCGCCACTCTGGCAACGAAACCTCGCCGGGCGCGGAGCGGACCATCTTCATCGTGTACCCGAAGGAGGATGAACGCCGGCTTCGTGCTCACCGGCACGACTTCGAAGTCCGCACCCGCAATGCCGGGCACACGTGGAAGGAATTCGATTTCACCGGCGTGTTTCCGGCCTGGATGGCTGCTGACGAGTATCGCGAGGCTTATTTTGAGTGCCCGGAAGATATCGAGCTGAAGCTGGAAAGCGAGTTCACTGATTTCGCTGCGTTGCAGCTACGGGCTTGACGGCCGGTGACGTGGACCAACGCACCGTCGTCGGCGTATTCGGAGCCGCGGCGCTCTACGGTTTTTCGCGGCTTTCGAAAATCCTGCAAGGTGTTGAGGCCGACATCCGCGGCCGGCTGCTGCTCTTTTTCCCTGGTGAGTACGAGGACAACAACTACCGGCTGCTTGATGCGCGCGATGGCTGGAACTACCTGGCCGTTCCGATCACGCTGCATAACGGAGACATCGATCAATGAAGAATCGAGATCTCTTCGTCCGCGACCCCGCGACTAGCGAGCTGATCAACAACGGGCAGGCGCGCATCACGGAAGGCCGTACCGAGCAAGAACGAAAGGTGCTGCGCGATGAGCTGTCGCACTTCGTCTGCGAGGGGAAGTACGCGGACGGGATGATCCGCATTCTGGAGTCTTACCTCGGAAATCTAGGGGGAGTCAGCGGCCAGCGGCTTGGGTCTGGGGTTCTACGGGTCCGGCAAGTCGCACATGCTCAAGATGATGCACCATCTGTGGGCGAACACCGAATTCCCATGGTGCTCGGAATCATTCTGCGGTCGATGGATCTGCCTGAAACATACGCGCAAGCGAAGTTCTGCTTGTACCTTCGCCGAAACGGCTTCCTTGATCCCGTCCGAAAGCGAATCGAGTCAAAGGGGAAGGACTTCCTTCGCGAGTTGAACAAAGAAGTTCAGCAATACATCGCAACAGACGATGCACGGGCGACAACCGTGGTCGAAACGGCCGAAGCGCGTCGAAGGAACTCTCCTGCCGCCTCTTGCTGGTCGGGGCGGGCCAGAGCGCCCTCGGCGCCGACACTCGCCAGCTCACCAAGCTGCTCGCGCGGTTCACGATCAACGTCGAGTTGCAGGACCAAGATGTCGAGGCGGTTACTCGCAAAGTGCTCCTGCGAAAAAAGCCTGAGCGAACAGCGGAATTGAAGGCGACGCTTGAATCGCACTCCGGTGAAATCGAACGGCAACTCGCCGGCACGCGCGTCGGCCCACGAACCGAAGATCGAAAGCTGCTGACGACCGATTATCCCCTCCTGCCCACACGGCGGCGCTTCTGGGAAGCCGTGCTTCGCGCGGTGGACCCCAGCGGCACAAGCAGCATGCTCCGCGCGCTTCGCATCATTCACGATGCGGTGCGCGACCTGGCCGAGCAGCCTGTTGGCACGGTGATTCCCGGCGATTACATCTTCGACCAGCTTCAGGCCGGCATGGTTCAGCAAGCCGTCTTGCTGCGCGAACTGGACGAAACGATTCGCCGGCTCGATGACGGCACGCCCGCCGGGAAGCTGGCTCGTCGCGTTTGCGGGTTGATCTTCCTTATTCGCAAGTTGCCGCGTGAAGGTGGGGCCGACATCGGCGTGCGAGCCACTGCCGACATGCTGGCAGACCTCATGGTGGCGGACCTCAAGAACGGCGGCACCACCATCCGCAAAGACCTGCCGCCCCTGCTCGAAAAGCTGGTCGATGACGGCGTCCTGCTCAAGGACCACGACGAGTACAACCTCCAGACGAAGGAATACTCGGAGTGGGACAAGGAGTTCCGCAACAAGAAGTCGCGACTCCAGAACAACACCGGCGAAATCTACCATGCCCGCGATGCGTTGATTCGCAGCGCCGCGGCTCAGGCGGTGAAGTCGCTCAAGCTCATCCAAGGCGAGAGCAAAATCGCCCGGTCGCATCGAGGTCTATTTCGGCGACGAGCCGCCGGAGGCGGACGGAACGGAAATCCCGGTCTGGGTCCGCGACGGTTGGGGTTGCAGCGAAAAGAACGTCGTCGATGCTGCGCGTGCCGCCGGCACGAACAGCCCCATCGTCTTCGTGTTCGTGCCCAAGGCGAGTGACGAAGATTTGCGCACACAGATCATTCAGTTCCAGGCCGCGAAAGAGACGCTCGAATTGAAGGGGGTGCCGGGAACGGATGAGGGCAAGGAAGCCCGCAACGCGATGCAGGGGCGGATGGAAGACTCCGCGCGGCGTCGCGATTCACCGCTGGAAGCCGTGAACTGGAACAGGCTGAACAGAACAGCACGCGGTGTGTCGCGAAGTCATGCGAATCGTCGGCTCAGGTGCGGATGGCCGTTCGGTTCGGACGGAACTCGACAGAGGCCCCTACGGCTGGCCGCGGATGCGATCGACGGCGCTCATCGCCTTTACACGCCGCGGGCACCTCACCGCCCGGCACGGCGGCAGTCCCTCTCGCGGTGGGCCAGCTCGACCAGGCCAAGATCGGAAAGGCCGAATTCCGAGTCGAGACGGCGACGCTGACGGCACAGGACAAGATCAAGCTCCGTGGCCTGTTCCAGGAAGCGGGCATCACGGCCAAGGCCTCGGACGACCTGAACGCCAAGTCGAGCGAATTCCTCGAAGTGCTCGAACGACTGGCGGAGCGTGCCGGCGGCGAACCCCCACTTCCGGAACGGCCGAAGACGCTCCACTTGGCCGATCTGCGCGGCCTCGCCGGCAACGAGCGACTCACGAAAATGCTCAGCGAACTGGACACGGTGAAGGCGAACGCGACCAACTGGAAGGCTCTGGCGGAACTGGCCGAGCGTCGCCGGCCGGAGTGGGAGCGACTGCAACGCATGAAGGCCCACGGAATTGGCCTTCCGGGGTTCGACGAAGTGCGCTCAGCCGCCAAGGGGAATCGAAGACGGCCGGCTGCTGCTGGATGGCACCGACCACATCAAGCCGCTGGTCAAGAAAGCCGCCGGCGCCTTGCGAGCCGCAACGAGCGAAGCGCACTCGGCGTTGGTGAAACGTCATGCGAGCGAGAAGGCCGCGCTGGAGAAAACCGACGCCTGGCAGAAGATCAGTGCCGCGCAGCGCGCGACGATTCTAGCTGAAGAGGGAATCGCGGACGTGCCCACCATCGACGTGGGCACGGACGACGGCCTGCTTTCCACGCTCGACGTTACGCCGCTCTCGTCCTGGAAGGACAAGACCGACGCGTTGCCCAGCCGATGCGCCAGCGCCGCAATGAAGGCGGCAAGACTCCTGGAGCCCAAGACCCAGCATGTTCACCTCAGCAGCGGGACGCTCCGGACAGAATCGGACGTGAATGAGTGGATCGCGACCCACCAAGCCGAGTTGTTAGAAATGATTAAGAACGGCCCAGTCGTGATCTCGTGAGGATTTGAACGATGGCTGAATACCAAGAACAACAAGTGTCAGAGGCAACTGGCGGTAAGCTCGCCTTTGCCTGGTATCATGCACCGACAGTACTCAGGTGGTTGGCAGTGGCTGTGGTTCTCGCGGGGGCGCCAATTTACCTGGCCTACCGACCCGAAGATTACACGCCGCTCGTTGAAACTTTGCTCAACGTATTCCTTTTCTTGCTCGCATACTGGATCGGTTGCAAACAGGAATCGGCCTGAGCGGCACAACAAGCTAATGATCGCTGGCTTCCCAAGCGGAGAGCGTGATCTTTCGTTATTGACGCCCCATGCCAACGTGCGCGCTTCAGCATCGCAACACAGCAGGATTGGGGTCGCGAATCCGAGTGCGATCTGCCAGAGCTTAAGAAAGACGACATGCGCGCTGTACGGGTCAAGCTCAAAACTGAATGTGAAGCTTCCAGCCGGAGGTTGGATGACATCGCTCACCAACTCGAAGATGCGATCGAAGATTGGCGGCGATTTATCACCGCAAACTGTGTCGGGGAAGAGTGCCTGAGGATTTTCGAAGCGCTGCAACAGAGAGAGCAAAAATTACTGAGCGGCGTTCCCAGCTCTATGGAGCGAGAGAGCCCCGCTGGGCAGGAACCTACTGATGCCCCCCACTCGATGAGTGGACTTCGCAACGACCTTGAGAATGTCGTCAAGAAAGCTCGCGTTATCGCGGAGCGCGGGGCCAAGTCCGCGCTTGAGGCGCTCACGGTGCATGAAGCTAAGTCGGGCGGACACCTAGATGCCGCCGGACGGGAATTGCGAGCACGGCTGCGGGCTCACGCCAAGCAGTTGGGCGATGCGCGAAAACCGAACGGCGAACAGGCCATTCGCCGGCTGATCCGCGAGTGCGTGTGATCAAGCCTGGCACCGGATGCTCTTTGCCCGCTTCCTGGCCGAGAACGATTTGCTGATTCACCCGGAGCACAACGTCTCGGTCAATCTTGAAGACGTACTGGAACTCGCCCGCGAGCAAAGAATCGACCAAGTGGAGCGCTGGCCAGCCGATTCGCACAGCGGATGCTGCCGCAGATTTTCCGGCCGGATGATCCTGCCCTGGCGGTCGCGCTGCTGCGCGAACGCACGCTTGAATTGGAGCAGCTCCTCGAATCGCTGCCGGCCGAGACCTTCAAGGCCGATGACAGCCTGGGCTGGGTCTATCAGTTCTGGCAGGCGGAGGAGAAGGAACGCGTTCTGGCCTCTGAGGACAAAATCACAGGCGAGACGCTGCCAGCGGTTACTCAACTCTTCACCGAGCACTCTATGAAGCCTTCCTCGCTGCACAACACGATCGGTGCGTGGGCGGCGAA
>JADJRI010000052.1 GCA_016712275.1 Planctomycetota bacterium | reverse complement strand
ATATGGAAACGAAAGCGAGGTGAACGTGAACGAAGCTGGAAGAGTCGACCGGCCTACGAGGCCAGATGCGGCTGCGCAAGGCCGGACTTGGAAGAATCCAACGGGCGAACGGACACATGTACAACGTGACCAGCCTCACGGCTCTACAAGGGAAGGACAGCGACGCCCGGAAGGAGTCGTCCGGCTTCGGCACGTGACGACCTGCTGGTGCTCGCAAGTGCCTGAACGACGCGTTCACCTGGATTCACGCCCAGCGTGGCTCCACGGCGAACACCTCCGCGTAAACCGAACGCACCCACTCTTTTTTCACAAGGTTACCAACCTTTGGGGACCGCATTCATCTGACCCCATTTGCCGGCAGCCGTCAGGTTGCTGCCCAGTGGCGGCAACGAATGACCAGCCCCGCCGACTTGCATGCCTGGTTTGGTAAGTAGTGGTGTGTGTGGGGATGATGCGAGCTTCCGTCGCTACGGCACGAGGCCGTGGTCCTTCCAGACGCGATACACCAACATGTGATTTACACACAGCCGCTTGGCGATGTCACGCGAGCTGCACGGCTGTTTCTGCCGGCGAAGTCGTCTCGTCAACCGGATAATGTCACGTTCCGCAGCATCCCGCACGTTACGCCGGCGACCTTCGCGCGCAGCCTCCTGCTCGATTCCCGCAACACGAAAGCGCTGCGAAGCGATTCCGCCAACGGGCCACGGTATGCGGGTCCGTCCGCAACTTCTCAGCGATGGCACGATTCGTCCACCCCATTGCAGCGAGCAAAATGATTCGTGCACGCAGCGGCACACGGCCCGCGGATTGCCGTGCCCGGTTGCGAAGTGTTCGACGTTCCGCGGCGGTCAAGATGATGTCGATGGCCGTTCGCATTTTTTCAGAGTGCCATACAAAAAAAGTGAAGACAATGCTTGCATAATGTATCAAATATGTGTTACGGTCAATTCGTCATCAGGGGGAGTCAATTCGGACACACCCCGCGAGACAATCACCAGCCCGCCGGCAGTGGCGGGCTGTTTTCATAGACGGAGGACCATGGAAACCAGTGCAAACCCCGACCCCCAGACAACACGCCCCAGCAAGGACCGCACGCCGCGCATCTACGTGGCATCGCTGGCGGACTACAACGCCGGCGACCTGCTTGGCCGGTGGATTGACGCCGACCAACCGGTCGAAGCGATTCACGACGAGATTGCCGGCATGCTGGCACAGTCGACGCAGCCCATCGCCGAAGAATGGGCGATTCACGACTACGAGAACTTCGGCGAGCTCAGCCTGCGCGAGTACGAGAGCCTTGAAAAAGTGTCCGAGGTCGCATGCGGCATCGTCGAGCACGGCCCTGTGTTCGCGGGCCTCGTCAACCACTGCGGCGGCGCCGGCAACGTGGACGAGGCACGCCGCTACATGGAGGAGGCCTACCGTGGTTCATTCGGAAGCCTGGCGGATTACGCCGCCGAGCTGATTGAAGATTGTTACAGCGACGCGATTAAGACGCTGCCGGAGTTCATTCGCTACCACATTGACTACGACGGCATCGGCAGCGACATGGAGCTGAGCGGTGACATCTTTACGGTTGCGTGTGAAGGGCAGCTCTACGTATTCGACGCCCACATCTGAGAAGAGTGCGGGGACCGCCGGGAGATTCGGCGGTCTCCTTTCATAGGAGACACATCATGACATCACAGAAAGCCAATTCTGAAGCAGCGGTGGGCACGGTTCTCGTGCAGGCAACCGACTGCGGCGAACGTAGCGACAATTCCGACTCCCCTGAGCGGCCACCAGGGCACGTGCTGCAGGGGCTCCGAGAAGACCCATGCCGTGAACGGTATGGAGGCTGTCCACAATGCGGGCGAACTTCGCGGTTTCTCGTTCTTTGGGGGGACAACTGGTTCGTGTGTCGCGAACATCGAACCCGCTGGTGCATCGGGAACATGTTCGAAGCCCTTTCGTGGGAGCGCAAGGCAGCGGCGACGATTGCTCGCTACCTATCTTTCTTCCGCGAAGTGACACCGGCATACGACCCGGACGCCGAGTCCTAAAACGTGCTATCCCGCCGCAACCGCGGCGGGACGCCTTACAAAATGGAGGATTATGGAACTATCCAACAACACCCGCTCTCTGTCAGCACTTCAACAATCATTCACGTCCATCGTGTCGTATCCCGACCGAGTTGCGGCCTGGGGCGACGCTCGCTATCGCGGCAACTGCGATGGCCGGCTCTTTCTGAATCTCGTGCTACGGTACGGCCCCCGTCGCGTGGCCGACCCGATGCTCGGCTCGGGGACCACGCGCGACGTCGTCGAGTGGCTGAATCAGCACTCCACGCAACGAGTGGAGTACTGGGGCAGCGACTTGCGGAAGGGATTCAACCTGTGGACGAACGACCTGCCCGGCACGTTCGACCTCGTGTGGCTCCATCCACCCTATTTCAACATAATTTCGTATAGCGATAAAGGCGAAGACCTGAGCAACATCGATGACTATGGGCACTTTCGGCAGGCGTCCGCGTCTGCCTGCAGCGCTTACGCATCGTTGGCGCTTGGCGGACGGCTGGCTGTGCTTGTCGGGGACGTCCGGCGGAAAGGGAAGTATATTCCTATCGTACGCGATGTGCTGAACTGGGAGGGCGAGCTGGGCCAGCTGCGCGCGGTCATCATCAAGGCGCAACACAATTGCCGCTCGGACGGCGTCAATTATGCCCGGATGGAAGACCCGAGGATTCAGCACGAATACTGCGTCCTGTTCAAGAAACCCGTCATCCCTGAACCCGCCCGCTCAGCGGCTTAGGCACGGACCGCGGCGGCGACCGGTTGGGTGTCACGGCCAGTCCGACTATTCTGATTGTTCCGGCGGTGGCAGTCGGGTTCACGACGCACGCGTTCGGACGCGTCGTCGATAGCGCTGTCGGGCCCGCAGGCGGCGGGTTCGTCGGCGCGTTCCGTTACGCGATTGCGCTTCTGCGAATCGCTGCAACGCCTCGACGCTCGTGTACGTCGTGCCGGCGATGCGAATGGACTCCAACACGAAACCCTGGACGCCGCGCGTCACCCAGCGATATACGGCAGAAATATGCAACCGCTTGCCGTTGGCCCGCACCGGCAACAGCCGTGGCACGTCGCGGAACGGAACCAGGGTTTCATGTTCGAGGTCAATCATCAGCGCACCTGTTCGTAAAAGTCCGCGTTCAGCTCTCCGCGGCATGGCCTTGTTCGGCGTCGACGACATAGGAGTGTGCCAGGTCGAGCGCCTTCGCCGCCACGAGCAAGTCATTGCGACCGAGCGAGTGCGTCTCTCGCCAGTTCCCTTGTTCGTCGCGATAGACGCGAACCGGGACCACATTGTGCACAACCCGACCGCTCTCCAGTTTGTTGGCCCAGATGACAGCCTTGATGGCGCCCAGCCGAATCTCGTGGACCGGCCGCTGCTTGGGACTGGCAATGTTTCCCTGCTCAGACATGAGTCACCTCGTCTATCCGCCGGCGGCGGAAGGCTTACGTTTCGATGCGTCCGACATGGATGATTCGCTCGGAACCGTTCCGACCGACCGCAGACGCACCGTCTTTCCCGATTCTGTTTCCGACACGATGAAGCGAGTGTCGCGGAGCGCCTTGCGCAGCCGCGCATGCAAGCCAACGCATGAACGATTTGCAGCGCGGGCTTCGTTTTCCACGGTTGTCCGAAGTTCCTCAACCGAGAGCGTCGCGTCAGGCCGCAACAAGGCGTGCAGGAGCTGAATGACTTCTTCGGTTTCGAAGGTCGATGGCAGCCGTCGGACCGCGGCCCGCCGGGCATTGTGCCTGCCGTCCAGTGCCTCTAACGCGGCCCGCAGTCGCAATCCCTCCTCCTCTTTGGCACCGAGCGTGGCACGGAGTTGCTCACACTGCTGGTCAAGGGCTTTCGCTTGCTCGGTAAGCTGCGTGCGAATCACGTCCGTCGCGTCTTTCGTCTTTATCGCATCGATCATGGCGATTCCTCCCGGGCATCGAGCCCGCATTAGCGCTTTTATTTCGTCGACTCCGATGGTCGTCACAACGGGGTTTTCGTTATCCGGCGGCGATGCCAGCGGGTCAGCGACGCTGAGCGACACCACACGGTGTTCGCGTAAGGCGTCGAAGACTTCCCGAAGCCGCTGACCCGACACCGTCACGCGCCAGCGACCGAATTGGAGCAAAAGCCCCGTCGACAAGTTGAAGTCAACCGACCCCAGCAGCGTGTATGCCAGCAGCCGGCGATTTCCATTCACCCACACAAGCTCCAGCATCAGCACGGGGTGTTCCGACAGGCGCACGCATGGGCCGAGCGGCGTTTCATCCTCCTCGGGCACCAGAAATCGAGCCAAGAGGTCAACGCTCATATTCGTACTCCTCTCGGACGTACTCCGCCTCGCGCTCGTGATGCGATGAGCGCCGATACTCCCGCTGGAAAGATCTTTCCCGCCCCATATCCGCGTACTCTTGCTCGGGTTCCTTCTCCGTGAATTCGGAGCGTATGCCGGCCGGGTCGGCACTGATGATGTGAAGCTCTGGCACGCGCTCGCAGACCAACCCGCTGAGACTCGGAAGTCGACCACCGGCCGATGGCACGTCGACCACCAGCACGCGCCCAAAAGAGCCGATGGCGCGCTGTTCGCTCACCACGCAATAGCCGTAATCGAGATGGCCGAAATTCGCCGGCAAGACCCAGCCGTTGTCGAGTTTGATGTCGCCCCTGCGGGTAAAGCCGGTGATGCGATGGTGCGAGTCGCGTGGCACCCGGTACCGGCGGTCCGGCGACGTAACGCCGAAGAGTTTGTGGTTCGCGAGCCGAACCGCCTGCTGGCGCTTCGTGAGGAGTTTTTCCAGGCCAAAGCGCTCGTTTTTCGTTCGTCCGCCACTCGTGATGCGGATGAACTCGCCCCGCCTGAGCATGAGGGTGGACTTCCGAAAGAGGCCAAAGCGGTCGCTCTTCGAAAGCGGAAGGGCCTCGACAAATCGACCATTGCGGGCCAGCACATTGCCGAACGGGTCGTGACCGAGCACCGTGTATTGCAGGCCCGGCCGGAACCCCTTGGTGGCCTTGTAGAACTGGACGACTTGGCCACGCCGGTACACCTGCGCGTCGCGGCGCTGCTCATCGTTGAATGGCAGCCGGACCAATTGGTCGACGCGGCGGCCCCCTCTCTTGAACAGCCCTGCGTCTTCCATCGCGTCCCGAATTGTCCGCGACATCTCGAGTGGGTCGCCCGACGTAATGATGAGGGGTGACTTCTTGTCCCGCACGGCGGCGACGAACTCACGCCCCGCCGCCTTCAGTACGTCGGCGTCGTTGTGCATGTGGACACTGCCGTCGCGTCCCCACGTACCGGGGTCGACGCCACGACCGGACTTGAAGTCCTCGAAGGCTTCGCGGCCCTGTTCGCGTGACTTTCGGTTCGACTCCCACCGGGCGGAGCGAAGCCCAGCGAGCCGTTCGAGCGCAGCCAGGATGTCGCCCGCTGGTGGCTTGGCCGAACGCCATCGGCTGGCCGCGAGGACCACGCGGGCTTGCGACCGAACGGCGGTGTCGAACAACTCCGCCATGTCGCGGACCGGGACGGACTCCGGGCTTCGCACCCAGAGGATGCGTCCCTCTGCCTTTTGAGAAGCCTGCGGGTCGTCCAGAAAGTCGCGAACCGTTCGCCCCGCAGTGCTCGAACCGGTCGCTGGCGACCCGTCTCCGGACAATCGCTCGCCCGTGATGAACATGACCTTGTTTCCTCGCGCGAGCAACTCGCCCACAAGCTCCTGCTCCACCTTCTGCCGGAAGCAGTGACCCCGACTGCGGAGAATGGTGATGCGGTCCTGTGAAGCCAGGAGTTCCCGGGTCAAGGGGCCACGGGCCGATAGCGATTCGGGTCGAACGCCGTTCGGAGAGTCGACTGCCGGTACTTGCCCTCTTCCGTCTCGCGCTACGGAGAGAATCCGCTGGACATTCTGCTGCGATTCCGGCGTTGTGCGGTACGTCGTGCCGTCAACTTTGGTCGTCGCGATGCCAGCCTGTTCGACTGCGGCATGAGCCTCATTGGCCTGCACGCGACCGATGTCGAGTCGCAGCATTTCATCGACCAGCTGCTTATCCGTTGTCAGCGACCGGTATTTCAGGCAGTTCTGCAGTGCCTGGTCAATCACCTCAACCAGGTCGATTTCACACTGTTCGAAAGGCCGCTGCGACTTCGCCTCGCGGATGGCCTTCCGCTCCTCGTCAGTAAAACGGCTGGCCCACTCCGCCCGCACGACTGAGGCCGGAAGCGTCTCCGACTTACGCCGCCGTGTTTGGGCACCGAGTTCGGCCTTCACCCTCGCGTCGGTGATGCCGCGTTCCGTCGCCACCTCGTCGATTTCCCGGGTGCGGCGCGAGAACTTCCAAATCGCTTCAGCCGGAACGGCGGCCATTTCCCACGACCGCCCGACCTGGCGTATCTCGTAACCGGCTCGCCGCACCAACTCCCCAAGCCGGGCGTTGAAGAAAGACTCGTAATAGGGGGCGTTCTTCTTGATGAAGCTCACGTCGGCAGCTTTGAACCGACCCTCGATAGCATCAAATGTCATGTTGAAAGGAAAGACGTGGCCATGCACGTGAGGGTCAGGAATACCGTCAACCGGACGCGTGGTTCCGTGAATGAAGGTTGCCCATACCAGGTTCCCGGTCACCCGCAGCTCGTTTCTTCCGCCGACGCGCACCCGAGTCCTGGCTTCCACCTCCATCAGCGACATCGTGTCGTACAACGCTGTCGGAAATGCTCGCAGTAACGCTGGGTCCTTATTCTCGGCGACGACGATAGAGTAAGACTTGGGCGCATCAAAAGTGCAGCCGAAACCCACCCGTCGGTCGGCCTTGGTTCTCGGAGTCACCGAACCACTCCCGTCCGGTCGCCTGTTGTCACACAGCGCCTCAAACGCGTCCGCCTGCACATCACCAACCAGCCCGAGCATCGTTGCTGCGCGACCTCCCCAAGTCCCGACTTGGTGCCCCACGACATCGTCGTGGCCCATGAAGTAGTCGCTCTGAGCGAAGCCCTCGCTGAAGTACCGCTTGGCCGCCCGTGACGATTTACTTTGACCAATCCGCAACACTTTGAGCACCCCAGATGCTATTGAACGGCATCAGACGTCTCCCCTAAGGACGGCTATCGCCGCCTTAGGCCTGATTCCCAATTCGAAGGTCAAACCTCCTGAAGTTGTGATGCGTGACGATCCAGAATGCGATCCAGACCGGCAACGGAGTGACAAGTGAAACCACTAGGCCGACCACGCCGTGCGCCGTACATTCACCGAGCGACTCAGAGGGCCACGACTCCGGCAAGACGCTACGAGCAACCCGAAACATGTAAGGCCAGCACCACGTCAGGGCCACTCCCACGGCGATTGACACACAATAAAACGGCGCCAACTGGATGAGCATTGCGATGAGATGCTTCCACACGGACGCGCCGTCGAATAGATCTGCCGTCGCTAAGAGGTTTCTTAGGTGGCCAATTCCGCTGACCGCGCACAGGGCCATTGCGATTCCGGTCGCGATGCTTCGCAAGGGACTGCCAAAGAGTCGAGCGGTCCCATAGAGTCCGAGCCAAGAAAGCGACGGAAGAACGAACAGCAGCCCAATCGCGAATACACTCCGTGCTGCAAACTGATTCAACGACGCGCGCATTGCGTTACTCCTTCTCGTCACTCTGACGGAACTCGATGCGTGCGACGTTGCTGCAGTTCGCGTCCCATCGACGACCGGTCTGAAAGACGATGGCCTCGACAACGCCACTATTCTCAGGTCCGCCTTTCTTGAGCGTGGCGAACTCCTTCGCCAGGACAACCGGCCGCAGGGACTCCTGCATGCCTCTATTGAACACCGATTGCGAATTCAGTCCGGTACTCTGCGTGGGTAAAAGGTCCTTGGCGAACTTGCGCTCTGCCCACTCGCAAGTTACGCTGTCGCCCTGGGCGTGGAAAATCGTGGTTTGGAAGCCGGCCAACAAACTGTCTGCGGAGGCTCTGGCATCCGGACCGCCCATCGCCGCGTACACGCTTGAAATGCTCTGCGTCAGATAGACCATGGCCGCTTGCACGCCGCGGGCCGTCGCTGTGAAACGTGCGTCGTGCGAAGTAATCAGCTCTTGTGCCTCGTCGGCCCAGAGCACTACGACGTGCGACCCGGCGGCCCGCGCGTCGCGGCGTTCAGTGGCTCTTTGCCAAGCCGTCTTTAAGAGTTTTTGGCCGATTGCACCACTCTCCCCGAACAGCTTAATAGGTAGATCAACAAGGAAAATCCGTCCTTGGTGGGTCTCCTCCAGCGCACACGTGTCCGGACGATCGCCAGCGAAACTCGACCTCAAGGATCCGCTCGTCAGCGGTGTTAGCTTGGACATGAATGAGCTGACGATTACGCTACGGGTCCTTTCCGCCAACTCCGCAAATTCGACGAGAAAGTAATTGAGTGCCTGTGCGAGATCACGATGGCGGATATGATCGATGGGCGTGCGACGAATCGCTGGATCAACAAACGTGTTCCAGAACAACGACTTGGCTCGCCAGCGAGCGGACCACGCTTGCGATCGACTTCGCGGAGCTGTTCGAATCACCTCGCAAAGGTCGTCGAGTTTCACTGAGCCGCAAGCACAAATGCAGAGCTCAACGGCCATCACTCCAAGCCGCATTACCGCATCGGCCCAGTATGGGTCCAAGTGTGCGCCACGATCGCCGTTAGGCTGAATCGCCGTGCAGCAGATATAGGCAACACTCGCCGCGGCTGAAAGCGGGTCGTGCTGATCGTGGTATTTGAACTCGGCGTCTAATAAATTAAGACAGTGCCCGCCATCCGGAACGGACAGGCCACACTCGCGATACAACTTCACCCTTGGTCCGACGACAATAATGCGGTCGCGCTTGATTCCCGCGCGGGCACAGTAGCCGAGAGGCCCGGCCTGGTCGTTGTAATTGCCCCACAGCATCAACTCATCACCCTTGACGGTATGGACTACAAACCCAAAGCCCAACCGGAGGAGTGAGAGCGCAAGAAGCTGACCGGAACCACTCGTCTTTCCGGATCCGGTCCCTCCAAGGATTAGTTCGTGTTCGAGCAATTGCCGAAGCGTGATTGACTGCCAAACGCGTCGCTCCCGGTCGTACAACCGGGTTACCGCGCAATCCAGCCCGTTTCGAACAATTGCCGGCCTACGACGTGACGGCCAAAGTTTCGGCATTCGCATAATCGTTTTTCCGTCGCGCACAATCCCAGATTGTCGCGGTCACTACTTCCCAGTGCCGAGAATGTCGCACTCCAGTGGCCGGAGATTCGCGGCGTCGCGGCGATCCCTAATCACGCATCCCTGAGGTCCTTGGAGTCAGCCGAGCGACCCGATTGCGCTGATTTGGCGTTAATCTCCGTGCTCGCTTCCAGCTCCCTCAAAGCCAGCTCCAATTGGTCATTTGTAATCTGCGGCGACAACTCGATCGCCTGCATCGACAAGTAGAGCAAGTCGGCCATGTTCTCGCGCGCTGTCTCAGCCGTCTTTGATGCATGCACCAAGACTGATGGAAGCGGGAGTGGAACCGGGCATTCGTGACCGAATGCGCTGGTTGCCAGATCGTCGAGATGCCGGTCGAAAATCATTGCGCGCTGTTGCAGATGCTCCTCGTGTGCAGAAACGCGGGAGAGATCAAAGCGAAGATGCACAATTTGACGCGGCTTTCGATATTCGTACCTCTTTGCAGTGGTCCGACGAAGCACGTTGCAGGATGCTTCGCACCCTCTTGTCGATGGTGGTCATCGCCGTGCGCACCTCGTGTAGCTGGTGCCGAACACAGGCTCGGTACGCCGAGATTCTGCGCACATCGTTTCGAACGCGCCATGCCTTGAATCTGACGCACTCAATAAGGCGCCCAACAATTGATGCCATGTGTGCGCCCGCCACCGGGACGCGAAAGAGCAGGCGCTCGCCATCTAGGCCTGTCGTGATGCCAAAGCGCGGGTCGGTTGACTTCAGCTTCTTGCACGCCGAGTACGCGGCTGCAGGCGTGAGTTTGAGCCTCTTGGCGATGTCGGACATGGCCACCACGTCATTGTCGACGTTGAGTATCCCGTCCAACACGACTTCGAGCTCCTTCACTTCGACGACCGACTTTACGACTACCGTCGTTCTCGAAAAAAACATGACGATTCTCCTTAATCAAGCAGAATCGCGACCCAGTCAGCGCACCGAGGCCGCGCGTATCACCCGACAACACCGACCGCACGTCGTAACTGTCGCTGCCGCATCGGTCAGTGTCGTTTGACCTCTCAGTCCGCGTATCGTTCTGCGGAGGACGGGACGCCTAAGCGGATCCCCAGCGGTACACGACTACTCCGCGGGCGCAACGCGAGCATTGATTTTTTCTCAGTGGCATCGCGGCTAGTCCCGCTCGGTGGCACCGGCAATTTGGAGGTTTCAGGGCTGCCGGTTACACCATTGCGTTAGTTGATTCTAACGCGCATGGGTAACCAGTCAAGGCAGGAGTGATTGAAAAACGCTAACTCATTTCAGATTCTATACTTACGGCTCTTTCGTTCCGGCATCCCAACAAGTTCAAGACGCGGCAGGGTCGGTGAAGCAACGTGCGAAGTACGGCGTCCATCTACGACATGTTGAAACTGGAATATTCCGTGCTTCGCGTTGCCATATCGCCCGCCTCTTAAGATAGACGGTTGGTGGCAGCCGGGATATTGGCAGACTAGTCTTAGACCGAGACGATTCAGGAGTTGCATGAGAAGCGATGCAAAGATCTTCTTTTCATCCGCCGAGGCAAACGCGATAGGCTTTCGATCAAGTTCGTCCAAGAACAACTGAAGTTCTTCCTTCTTACCGCGCTGAAAGCTCTCGACCTCCTCGTTGAAGTGCTGAAGAACCGAAAGGAGCTCGGGCCGCAATGGCGACTGGATCGCTTCCGCGATTTCGCGTCGTGCTTCCTGCGGCTTGTCTCACCTTTCCAGTGTGGATCAAGTCCACGCTCTTGGCTGAACAGTTTCGCGTCCACCGCGTCTATCGAACAGGCTAGCGTAATAACCAGTTCACCGGATACTCCGACTCAAATCCGTTTCTTCGCGTTTCTGAGCGAGAGTTGGTGCAGGCGCTGCGACAGCGACTTCGAACGCTTGTGAATCGGCCGCGCTCGATGCGATATGCGAGCAGGACAACTAGTTTCCTGGTCTTGTAATGCTTCAGCGATGACGCGATCTGCTTTTGCCGCTTGGAAACGGCGGACTCCACGTGCTCCAAGACCCGCATGTCGCAAACGTACTCGTCGTAGTTGAGCGTGCCCCTCGCATTCGCCATGGCGAACGTAATTGCACCCTGCTCGATGTCCTCAAACGGCGTCTTCCGGGCTTTGATCGGAAAACAAAAGTCGGGTGCCGCACCAGAATCGAACTGGGAGTCGCTGTCGCGCGTATCACGATTTGCGTCTACGTCCTTGCGGCGCGATTTGCTCATGCGGCCACCTCGGTGCCGACCGACGATTCTGCCAGCCGAAACCCCTGGCGCCGCCATTGCCAAGGCACTCGGTAGCTCGGTCCCAGCGTCGGATCAAAATGCTCGCGCAGAAGTTCTTTGGAGCTGACCCGCCCCGATACGATCTCTTGTATCACATCACTGTCCCACGCGAATTCGACGGGCACAATCTCGCCCAGGGTCTTACGGAAACGCTCGACGTTGCCGTCGCCTGCTTCGAATATGATCACGAGGGCTAGTTTCTGGACGGTGTTTAAGTCGAGCAGGTCATTACTCAATCCGGCATGCTCGCTCATATCGTAATTCGCCGTCCCTCTCATCGCGTCGCGACGCACCTCACGCAGCTGAGAAAGGCGTAACCGGAATGCGCGCCGCGTCCGGTGGGAATGAAACCAGCAATACAAGAATCGGCCCGCCTGCTCGGATAACTCGACGAACCGCCTGGCGGTTTCGTCAGCCGCCTCGTCAGTACTGGAGTCCGCAACGACGCGCCTACGGCCGGCAAGCGCAGCTTGGTGAATTCGCAGGCAGACACCTGCTACCGCGGATGCCCGCTCCCGCCAAGACCGAGTCCAGCTTCCTACATTGCATCGCAGCGAAACGAAATGCAACCAAGACCATTCATCGAGTTTCAGCGGCTTTATGACGTCCAGAATGCGCTGTTCCGCCGCCTTCGTCGCAATGCGCGTTTTCCGAAGCTCTTTCGCCTGCATTGCGCGGTTCTCCCGTTCCGCGCGATGCTCATGACGTTTTGTGTCAAGTGCGTCTCGGCGATTCACTTCCCAACTGCGGGTCCAGATGTGTAGCGCACTTCCCCAGCCACGCGGCGACGCCGTGGCTCCACAATGCCCGCAAACGTATGCGCGGATCCTGCCCAGCCAGTCGAGTACGTAAAGGAGCGCAAGGCCAGCAAGGCCGAGCGCCAACCACCAGACTGGCGACTCGGGCACGAGGCCGACGGTCGCGAATGTTCGCCCTTCCAAGAACGGGGAGCCGCCTCGTTGATGATTCAGCACTCCGGCCGGCCCTTGCTGTCGTACCTTGTGATCACGCTTACGGCCTGCTGGCTCAGCCCCTGAAACACGCTCTCGGTGATCCGAGAGGCGATCGTCTTCGCGCGCAATCGCGTGCAGATCCTCCAAATATTCATGTACTGTAAGCTGCTGCGCTGCCGACAACGATGCCAATTCCACCTCGGAGATTTGGCCTGTACGGGCTAGGCGCCGCTGAACTCCAATCGGAACGGCCGCGTTATCGAGCAAGGGCTTATGCTCTAAGGTGGTCCACACTCTTGCCCCTTCTATCCCCAGCGGTGCAAGCAGGATGGCCAATAGGAGAACACCCAGCAGCAGCTTCAGTCCAGAAAGGAACCGGCCGCGCAACCAAGTTGGGCCCCGTTTCTCCGCAATTGGGCCGCCACACGCGCCACAAACCGGCACCAACTGGTCGATCGAACTGACCTCCGATCGGCAACCCTTTGTTTTGGACGTGCTCCACATGATTGCATTCCTCGATTTCCCAGCTCGGACGTTGGCCAACGTATCGTGACG
This sequence comes from Planctomycetota bacterium, assembly GCA_016712275.1. Classification (GTDB taxonomy): domain Bacteria; phylum Planctomycetota; class Phycisphaerae; order UBA1845; family UTPLA1; genus JADJRI01. Next base: position 12,260 of record JADJRI010000052.1, on the reverse strand, counting down.
CTTAGGCCAGAGAGCGTCATTCGGACCATTAGATTCTACAACCGCCAGTGCTGCGTTCGATGGGCCATTCTCGCTAGCAACTCTTTAACACGCGGAGCATTTTTCGCTTTGTTCGATCGTCCGCACGCCCCCAAATGTCCATCAGCCGCCTGTTGGGCAGTTTTGTAGGCCGATCGGCCTTGGTCTCGTCGAAGAGAAAGAGGTCCAGCGGGTCACAGCCCAGGCCCTGACAAAGGGCCGCCACAGTGGCCAGGGTCACATTGGACTCCCCACGTTCGATCTGACCTACGCGTTGGGCAGCGAAGCCGTTCCCGCACCGCTCAGCCAGCTGCTTTTGCGTCAACGCGCAGCGGCCCCTGACTTCCCGAACCCGGCTCCCAAACTCCCGCTGAAGGTCCATCTGTCGCTCCGCAAAGCACTTGGGAACATGTTAAGCGATGTTCTCAAAAGGTCAAAACACATCTTGACCCCACATTCACGCCGCATACAATGTGTACGGATCATGAGTGACATAAAAACATATTGCGATGATCTTTTATCGCTCAGTGCCGAAGCGGTTCGGAGCCAATATCGTCCCGCCTTAGAGCGGTCGTCGGCCGATGAAAAGCGGGCAGGCCACCGGCTCGGCCTTGCGATAGGCGTAGCGGATCAGGCGCCAGACGGTCACGACCAGGTCGGCCGCAACCGCCACAATGAATACCGCATAGGCGCCCCGCACGGCGAGTTCCGGCCACAGCGGGAGCCCCATCCAGGCGCAGGCCGTCACGCCCGTCAGGCAGAAGCTCAGCACGCCGAACACCGTTGTGCCACCGCTGCGGCCCGACACGACGCGCCCGCGATTCGGGTGTCGGCTCTGAAAAGTGAGGAGCTCTTCGCCAGCAATCTGGTTGGTCTGACGTTCCACTTCATCAATCCGCCGCAGCACATCCTCCTTGGACCGGGCGTGGGCGCACGTCGTCCGCAACAGCCACAGCAGTGCCGCCGGCATGGCCAGCAAGACCACTCGCCGTGCCTCGATCGGCAGCGTTGGGCTGCCGCTCAGGATTGCCGCGAGCGTGCCCCCCGCGACCGGCAGGCTCCGCTCCACCGCCGCCAGCCGAAACGACAGCAGGCCATAGAGCGCGCGGTATTCCTCCAGCAGGACGCGAACGCGCTCTGTGTCGGTCAGGGGCGCTGCCGGCCGCATCGCCGGTTCCGGCGGCGTAAACGACTCATTTCTGATCACGAAATTTGGATGAGCCCGGCGCGTGCCGCGGCTCGACAAATTGTTCCTGCTCGCGAAAAAGGAGACTCCCGTGTTGGAGACTGCCGTTGGACCGCTGGGCCTGCGCGTGCTCGCAGGCGGAACCGCTGCCACTTCCCCGCACTGGTCGGCCGCCCTGGTTCAGTTTTTCGAGCTCGCCCGCCGCGTCCTCAACCAGACCGACGCGGAGATTCGGGCCGGCCGATTGCGCATGCCGGCTTTCCTGCACGGCGAAGCCGGCGACCACGGCCTGAGCGCGACGCTCGACTCGCTGATGAACGCGATCGACCTGGAATACGATATCGAGTTGAAATCGCCGTTCGAGGAAACCGCGTCGATCGCCGGTGGTTTGTGGTCGGGCCGCGACCTGGTCGGTGAGGGCTGCCCGGATGGACTCGCGAAGCTCCGCTTCTCGGCCGGCACGCTGGATCTGCCGCTGCATGTGCATGAGCACTCGGACCGCTTTATCGCCGTACTGGAAGGCGAGGGGCGTTTCTGGTGGTCGGAAGAGCCATGGCGGCGGTTCAGCGGGAGCGGCATCGCGTCAACCCGCGTTCGCCCCGGCGACGTCCTCGTATTTACGCGAAACCTGCTGCACACGTTTAGCGCACCGGCCGACGACCTTGTGCTGCTGTCGTATCACAGCCCGGAAATCCCCTTCGACGATCCGCAGCAATACACGGTGCCTGAATTCCGTTGGACGCCGCGGCTGATAGTTCCGGCGGACCACTGTGTTTCGAAGGCACACAGTGTTGCGGTCGCGTCATAACCACGGTATCGAGCCAACGTGAAGGCCCAATACGAACGTGATGTCAAGAATGCAGCAGCTATTCCCGTGGGGAGAACCGGACTCCGAGGAGCAGGCACGCTCGCCGCTTCCGCCGTTGCCTCTCGAACCATCCGTTCGTGATGAGGGAGGGGCGACGCCGGAGCGCGCTGCACATTCAAGCGACGCATTGCAAGATGCCCACACGACCGAGCCACGCGGCCCGCCGATTCCTACGCCACTGCCCGATGCCATCGCGGCTGGCGTGTTCGGTTTCGAAGTGAACGGTCCGATCGCACCTGATGCCGAGCAAGTGGCCGCGCTGGTCCACGAACACGCGAATGCGCTGATCGGCTTGCTGGGCGAAGCCGAGGCCCTGCGAGATGCGATTCGAAATGGCGCTGATACACACAACGGTCACACATACCGTGACGCCGAGACGGCGGCTAAGGCAGCCCAGAAGCACACCGCTGAACTTCGCCGCGTCGAACGGTCCTACAGCGACGCCCTTGCGGCGTTCGAAGAGGGCTTCGGGCCGGATGCAACGCGAGCGGCTGGATGAATGGGTGCGGGCCGAAGTCGCCGGCGGTACGCATCGATGCGGCGACTACGACCCGGGGCACCCCTGGCATTACTACGTCGCAGGCGACAACGCACCACCGACTCCGTACGAGCAGATTCCGCCGTGCGAGGATGCCGGCCGCTGGCTGGAGCAAGACCTGCCCAAGAACCCGGCCAAGCGGGTCGCGAAGATGCGCGAACTGCTGGAGCGCGAGGAACAGCAACTCGTGGCCGACCGCCTGCGGCAAGAGGAGGTCATCGCCCCGGGGCCGAGGCGCTCAGCCGCTACGACCGCGAAATCGCTTGCGGCGGCAACGACGAACTCGCCCGGGCAAGTCGACGTCGTGGCTCAAGAACAACCACATTCGCTTGAGTCTGGGGCGCGTCTCATGGCTGAGAGGCCAGCTTTTACACGAGCGTCGCTGAGTAGTAGTAGTAGTAGTAGCTGGCCATCGCCGTATTGTCGGTGCAGGTCTGCCCGAATGACCGCCGACCCGCAACGCTCGCGGATTGCGTGCGATGCTGTCTGGCTGTGCGTGGCGTGACGGTGCGGACGGTATTGGTTGAGGAACCCTCGGACTCCAGGCAATACCGGCAGGTGGGTAGGGAGGCAAGACCGACTGGCGGGACGGGGAAGGAAGGGAGCACGCGGGCGCGAGTCCGGGTCTGCCGCAGCCGCCGTCATCGGGTCCCAAGGGCCTGCCGGCCTCGACGGGGCGAGGACCCGACGGCGACGGCTTTATACGGCAGACCACGACCAAGTTTGGCCTCTGACTATCGTGATCGGTGCAAGACGCGGTACAATCGCCACTTATGCGGCCTCCACACAAACCGCCAGATGTCATCGATGCGCACGATCCACCATCGGAGCCGAGAGGCGACGGGTGGCAGCGGTACGTCAATCGGCTTCTCGCGGCACACTTCGCTCAGCAGGGCCACACCTACATCGCAATACCTGACAAGGTGTCGGGTGACGGGGGCCTTGAGGGGTTCTCGACTACGGGGGAAGCTTTTCAGGCTTACGCTGACGAGGATTCGGTTAGCACTGCCGACCGGGCGAAGAAACAGAAGCGCAAGATTACGTCCGATCTCAAGAAACTCTCCGATCCCAAGCGCCACGCACTTTGGGCCGGCCTTCTTCAGGGACTGAAGATCTCCCGTTGGCATCTTGTCGTTCCATCACTGGAGGACAAATCAGTCTTGGTCCACGCCCGCACCAAAGGCGAGACACTTCGACGCGCCAAACTTGCATTCCTTTCGGAAGAGTTCCAAGCAACAGTGATCAACGCGGACTCCGCTTTTCCAATTGCCGCTAGGAATCTTCTCCAGATCGGCTGCTCCTTCATTCCAGACGGCTACCTTCCGTCGTCCGAAGAGGATTTGGCGGCATTTGCACACGCACAACATGAGCAGATCGCCGCCCTTGATCGCAAGTTGCAAAAGGTAACGCCGTTGCAGGACGATGGCCGGCGTAGTGCGGCCAAGGGGACACTACTGAGGAGATACCTCGATTCTGAGAATCTCCTCGCCCGATTGAAATCAGACGCCTATGCTTTGGGAACAGATTTTGTTGCTTCAGCGACAGGAGCATGCTCGTAATCTGGAAGCAGAGAGTATTTTTGATGGCTCGGCACCTAACCAGCGTGTTGCCACAGCAAAGGACAAGTTTCGGATGGCGATCACCTCGCTGACCCAATCGGCTGTGTCGACCGCCGCAGAAACAATCGCGACCGGCGCGATCGGACTTTGGTTATTGGAGTGTCCCCTCGATTTTCCGGAGCTTTCACATGCCTGAGGCTCTGCCTACATCCGTTCTAGATTCTCCTTTCGTCTTTCGCAAACGACCGACTGCTGTCGATCCGGACCTCCGACTGCTACGGCGCGTCACGATACTGCTATTGCTGATTGACAGTTGCCGTGGAGCGGTCGCAAACTTGGAACAGCTTCACGTCTTAGACTGGGCCGTCCGAACGGAATCGTCGCGCACAGCTTTGATAGAGTTCCTGATGGGCCACAGGTCGCCGGAATCTTCCGTTGTCCGATTTGATCCAACGCTCGACCGCGCGGTTTGTTCTCGGAGTTGGCAGGGCTCTTGGCCGTCACATCCAAGGGTGCGAATACTAGCTCGGTTCCCGACTACCGAATAGAACTCACGTCTGACGGCGAATCAGCACTCGCCGATTTGAATGACGGACTATTTTCGGTCGAGCGGTCCTTTCTCGCAGCATTGCCCCGCAAACTGACTCAGAACGATGTTCGCGAACTATTTACATGGGGACTGCGACCGTGAGCCTACGCCTGCGTGCCCTAGAGATTCGCGTAATTACTGAACTGGGTCCGTACGGGACTCGCCTACTCTTTCAGGAGGGCTTGGTTGTTCTTCGGGGCGACAATAGCAGCGGCAAGTCGACTTGTCTGGCTGCAATTCTCTATGCACTTGGCCTGGAAGGACTCTTCATCCGTTCCCAAGACAGCCCATTCCCCGAGGCAATGACTCAACGGCTGAAAGCTGGTGACAATTGGGTGTCGGTTGTCGAATCAAGCGTCATGCTGGAATTCGCCGGGCCAGATGGGAACGTAATAACAACGAAAAGGGCAGTTACGGGCAGTAATGATGCCAGGCAGCTGATTACCGTCCTTTTCGGCGCAGCCGTGACAGGCTCTGATGTAGCTTCTCTTGAGCGACGCGATTACTTCGTGCGCGTTCCGGTGCCGCAATCAGAATCTGGCTTCCACTTCTACCTCGCGAAGCTACTGGCTTTCGAACTGCCGCTTGTGCCGCGGTTTGACGGCGTCCCGGTGCCCTCTATTTGGAATCGGTGTTTCCGTTTGTGTTTGTTGACCAACTTCGTGGATGGACTGGTCTGACAACGAGAATGCCTACGCACTTTCGTATCGTGGATTTGTGGACGAGTGCCATCGAATTTCTGCTCGCCTTTGACATTCAGGCCAATGCGCTACGCCTTCATGAGCTTCAAGCCGAAGCCGCGACGCTCAAGGAGCAATGGCGATCGAAGTTAGCGGATCTAAACGCCAATGCAAGAGGTATCGGTTTCGTGGTACAGAATCTACCTGCTGATCCAGTGGCGGATTGGCCTCCAGTCCCTCCGCCTCGTCTTTCGGTAACGGAGGGAGATGGTTGGTTGACAATTGCCCAAGCGATGGATTCGCGGCGAACCCGCCTTGTTGAGCTTGAGCAACGAGAGATTCCACGCATCGAACAGGTTGCAGGAGAGTTGCGAGACGCGGTGTACCAAGCAGAGACTGAACTTAGCCGGCTTGACGACGAACAATCACAACTCTCGGAGGAGGTTCAGCTTGAGCTTAACCAGATTGAGGCGCTGGACGTTCGAATTCAAGCGCTCCGGGAAGATCGTCGCAAGTATAAGGACGAGCAGCGCCTGCGAAAGCGCGGGGCGCCCGGCAATCTCAAACTGATTCGGGACGCGTGCCCAACGTGCAAGCAGCCCCTGAAGGATGTCCTGTTGCCGCAGCAGATGGCGGAAGAGCCGATGACACTGGAGGATAACTTGCGTTTCATCGAAGGCCAGCTCGGCCTTTTCAATGACATTCGTCGTGAAGCAGTCGCTGTTATTGGTGCCAAGCGGCAGCGGATCAATGCCCTGCGCCAAAAGGTATCTGATCAGGCTGCCGTGGTTAGAGATCGGAAGCGAACGCTTCGGGGTGATGCTGAGGCACCCTCGATAGCTGCTGTAAGAGAACGACTACTCGAAGAAGACCGAATATCCAGGCTCGAAGAGCTGTCGGCTAGGTTTGATGACTCGTCGCAAGAGTTGGCACCAATTGCAGACCGTTGGCGCGCGAATCAAGGCAAGCTTCAGACCGCGCTTCAAGCGACGCTCTCAATATCCGACCGGCAGAAGCTCGATGCACTCCAGAAGTCCGTCGTGGAACAACTGCGCCAGTACGGATTCAAAAGCTTTGAGCCAGAGCAGATCCTGATCTCCGATGAAACCTACCGTCCGACCCGCGATGGGACCGACCTTCCGTCCGCAGTATTGATGTCGGCAAGCGATGCTGTTCGTCTGATTTGGGCGTACCTTGTGGCGCTGTGGGAAATCGCGCGGACGACAAGGACGAATCATCCAGGAGTCCTCGTATTCGATGAACCCCAGCAGCAACATATGAAGGAAATCAGCTTTGAGGCCCTGCTGAAACGTGGCGCCCTGCAGGTTGGCGGGACAGCAGGCAATTATCGCGACAAGTGAGGGACTGGAATCCCTGAAGCGAATGCTTGATGGAGTTCCAAGCCAAGTGCTTGAGCTTCCGGAGCGTGCACTTCAACCGCTGCAACCGTTTGGAGCCTAGATGTGCCGAACACTCGAACACCCTTCGAAAGGCCCAGGCCCTTGACCACCCCTGCTCAAAAAATGATACGAGTTTGCTCGACGCTGTTCTTTCTCCCCTTTGAGCTGTAACCCCGCCGCCCGTCGTTCTCTCGCCCCACAGCACTCCCTTCGCCGGGCCGCTGCCTGAAGCGCTGCCGCGCGGGAAGGGCATGCTGCCAACCATGAAAGGAGGTTTGGTCACCCCCGTTCGGGCTCGTGCGCGGGCAACCGCGACAGCGCCCGTTGTGACCGTGCCGACGACAAGCTTACTGGCCACGTCGGCCTTTTGTTTGAGCAACCCGCTTCAGAACACAACCCCCCGAAGCCAAGGACAACTGATGCCAAAGCCAAACAACAACGGAAAAGAGCGTTCATCGTACGGCCGCGTTTTCCACGCTCAGTCAAACGTCGTTTGATTAGCGATCCCGATCTGTGGCAGAATCGCGGAGGAACGGAGTTGCGCGCTCCACCCGGCCCCTCTCGTCGTTTGGTCGCACGCCGCAGAGGCGTTCGCGAAAACCGAGACCGTTCAAACTGAACAGCTGCCGGGCGACTTGGAACGCCTGATTTCGTTCCGTTTCACATTGCTGCCGCATTGCTGAGCATCGGCCTTACGGCACAACACTGCGGGTAGACGACCAAACCGACCCTCGGCGGACACTGACCGCGTACGCCGAGAGGCCGGTGGTGCATTTCACGGTTTTCGAAACGGTTCTATTTTCCCAAACACCAAAAACAAAGGAGTTTCCACATGCAAACACTGATGAGCGCATCCAATGAACTCTTCCGGCGCGGGCCGGACGAGCGTTTCGACTCGCTACAAGCGTTGTACGACCACTGCCACGCGACTCGCACAAACTCAATCGACCGCTGGCACCCGCCCCAGTCGATTGAGCCGGCGCCGCATGGCAATCGGTTCCGCGTCACGATTGGAGACGATGGTGACTTCTCGCTCAGCGACTGGAGTTTCGGGCAACTCTGCCGGCTAGCCGGCGTAAGCAAGGAGACCGTCAACCGGGTTTCGGCCGGCACCGCGGCGCAGATCTTCCGCGAGACGATGCCCAGCGGCGACAAGCCGCTCCAGCTGCTCACGCAGGACGATGCCATCCGCTCGATTCACGGCACGGCCTACACGCGGCTGCACAACGTGGACCTGCTGAACATCGTTCGCGAGTTCGCGACCGACTTTCAGCCGCCGCAGACGGCCTGCAACGGCGGTACAGGGCTGTACTGCGGCGAGCAGGACATGTTCGTGTTCCTGATCGATCCGCTTGGCTGGGCGGAGATCAATGGCGAGGCGTTCGCGCCGGGATTCTTCCTGTGGAACTCGGAGGTCGGCAAGCGCTCGGTAGGCATGCAAACGTTCTGGTTCCAAGCCGTCTGCCAAAATCACATCGTCTGGGACGCGGTCGAAGTTATCGACTTCACCCGCAAGCACACGGCCAACGTGCACGAGTGCCTCGGCGAGGTGCGAAGACTGATCGCGAATCTGGTCGAGAAGCGCGACCAGCGTCGTGACGGGTTTGTCACGACGATTGGCAAGGCGATGGAGACGACGCTTGGTAGCGACGCAGACGAGGTGATGAAACTGCTGGCCAAGCAGGGCATCCCGCGCAGCGTCGCCAAAGAAGCACTGGAGCTGGCCCGCACAAGCGGCCGGTTCACGATCTTCAACGTGGTTGACGCGCTGACACGGCTCGCAGGCAGGATCAAGAACGCCGGCGAGCGGACGGAAGCGGACGAACGAGCGGGCGCACTGCTGGCACTTGCGGTGTGATCGAGCGATTCGTGTCAAACTCATACTGCGATCAGGAAAGGAGGTTCACTGCGACACAGCTCGCGGACAAGGTTGAAGGCACTGCACCACCGGGCCTCTCAACCATTTTCAACATTGGAGGAAAATGCCAAATCGAACTGACTTGCGCTGCCGAACGCGCGACCCACCACGAGAACTGATCTCATTCCGATCCCTCGTCCACGTCTTCATCGCCAATATCCGCAGGTGTGTCGGTTGCCGTTACGTCACGGACCGGCCGCCGGTGCGCCAACAACCGCACCAGGTTATCTGCCGCATCTTCAACGACGACAAACCAGCGCCGCTTGAAATGCACAATCTCCTCGCAGAACCCGTATCGCGTCAGCTCAGCGCGATTCGCTGGCACGCCGTTGAGCACCAACTCAACAATCGCATCGCCGGCCAGGCGCGACCGTGTGAGTCGCCAGCCGTTGTCCAATTCAATCACGCCACCTCCTTCCAGGCACGACAGAATCTCCTCTACCGAGGCGTCGGACAGCGGCGTGCCGATGCCGAGACGCTGCTTGACGCCGGGTACATCCGACGGGCTGAGATTGAGGCCCACCAGCGCGCGACCGTCGGCGAGCACGGCCCGCGCGATCTTAACGCTTTGAATGCCGGATGATCCCATGATCCGGTCGTAAATCGGGAAGATGGCGCCGCTGAGGATGTGGAAGCGGCGCGCCTCCGTCGCCGGCGTGTTCTCGTAGGCGTTCCTCCACCAATACTGCGCGTCCTCTCGATCCACCAACTCGTACTTCTGTTCCAGTTCAGGCAGTTCGAGCGAACGCCGCGGCCCCTTCACTGCGGTCAGCAACACTTCATTGGGGCGCGTTTCCAAGTGCGGCGACACGGCGTACACCCGGCCGCTGCGGCGATTGCGGTAGAAGCCATGCTCGGCGTGGGCGCCGAGCGCGATTGCGAACGGCATCCGGTCCACGTCCACCTCGCCTTCGAGTTCGTGGAGCAGGGTGCGGGCGCCCGAAGCAGGGTGTGTGTACAGCACCTCGAAGCGCGGCCAGCGCGCGGAGGTTGCGGGCGTAGTTCTTCGACGCCGAAATCAAACGCGCTTGGCCCGCTTGGCGGCGTCCACGGCTTGGGAATACCGCTCAAAGAAAAGTTCGAAGATACGGTTTTGTTTCTCGACGGTCAGCACCAGAAAGCGATTCAGAAACTGCTCAACGTTGCGGGCGTGGTTGTCGCGGACAGCGGTTTTTTCTTTATTGAGCACGCCCATCCGTTCCAGGTCGCGCAGGCCGAGGCCCACGTCAACATGTCGGTTCAGTTCAATCTCGCGATACAAACGGGTCAGGGCAGCCTTGCCGTACTCGTCCGTTACGTCTTCCGGTCGGAATAGGTCGCTGGATAGCGAGTGCCGCTCCCCCTTGGTCAGCGCGCCAAGTGCGGCCAGTCGCTTCGAGATGGCGTTCACCAGCCGCTTCTGACCAGCCAGGTCGAGCAGTACCAGGCGAATCACTGGCGCCGACGATTGATTCGAGCGATGCACGCGGCCGAAAGCCTGCATCTGTTGGTCAGCCGACCAGGAAAGCTGAAACGCGTAGAACACACGTCGTTGCTGATTGCGAGCCATTAGATCGGCGTGAACGCTGATGCCGGTCGAACCAGCACCCGAGAGATGACGGCCACTCGTTTCCGCCCCGTTTGGAAGAGTCGCGTTTCGTACTCATTCAGTTGCCGCCGCGGCACACCTGAAGCTTCCGACGAACATACTTGCCGCGTTCCCAGCGGTGTGTCCGCCCGCTGATTTCCGCGACATCGCCCACGCCGAAGTGCGTGACAAGCGCATCGAGCGGATTGTGCGGAATGTCGAGGTCCGCCACTTTGTCGAGCAGTTCCTCCTGTCGGCGGAGGTTCTCGCGGTTGATCTCCGGATTCCCCGCCGCATCCTCGACTCGCACACTGACGACGTTGCCGGTGACCGGGTCGGTCTGCTCGCGGTACTGGTAAATGGGAAACTGATTCTCGATCAGCTGCACAATCATCTCGCGCGGTGTCGCATCGACCTCACTCAGTTCGACGCCCTGCGCCCGTGCATCACGGACTTTGCGATCAGTCTGGGCTTCACCGGTGTTGAATAGACTGAGCACGACCGAGCGCCCTGCAGCGAGGTCGCGCTCGATGGCCGGAATCACATCCGGCAGCGCGTAGGCGAGCATGAGTTGCAGGAAGAATCGCTGCTGCGCGGCGTAGAATTGAGCATAGCGGTGAGCGTTGCGCTTCTGACAGGCGGTCTGTTCGCCGCGCTCGAATGCCACCAGCAACTCTGCCCACAAGTCGGCGACCAAGTCGTATTGGCGGCGTTCATCCTCCGTCATGCGATGCACGAGCGGTTCGTATTCGACCGCGCTCTCCGGCACCACGCTGCCGTCCGTCCGTCGCGTTGGACCGTAGCTGATCGTGCGCGAGAGGTACGTGCCCACGCTCTTCAGGTCCCGGCAAAGCATTTCCATCGCGGCCACACCACCGCGCTCCATTGCCACCAGGAACGCCGCGAAATCGGGAAATGGTGCGCCTTCGCCCCATAGGCCGAGCCGTTCGTATGGGGCCATGTGGCGTGCTTCGGTCGCTCCGGTGGCGCTGAAATAACGCACTCTGGCTTGCGGGAACATCCGTTGCAGTGCAATCCCCATGTTGCCGCGGAGCGTACCTTCGTCGACCGTCGCCTTGCCGCCGTGCGGTGTCGCGGCCGCGTTCTTCATCAAATGCGCTTCGTCGAAGGCGACGACGCCCTCGAAGTCCGGTCCAAGCCATTCCGTGAGCTGTTTGAATCGTTGCCGCTCTCCGCCAAAGTCCAGGCTGAGCATCGTGTAGGTCGTGAAGAACACGCCCTCCGACGCGATGATGCGATCGGCAGTCTTGGAGCGGGCCTGATGGATGATTGGGAGCGGCACACCGACCGCGCTGCGGTCGCGTTCGGCGTCGGCAACGAGTTGGTGCGACGCTGAGATATGCACGTGTTTGGTGCGCCCGCGCTGGTACTGGTCGTAGATGAACGCATAGATCTCGCGGCCCTTGCCGATGCCGGTCCCGTCGCCGTTCCAGTGCCCCCGTTGTGATCCGTCCGGCAGCAGCGACTCTGTCGCCTGGCCGGCGTAGATTACGTCCTCGATTTGGATGTCAGAGACGCGGCCCTCATGGATCACTTCGGCGGGAAGGCAGAGTTGATAGGTTGGGTCCGGCGATTCTACAGAGGCCATCGCGACCGACTCAACCACGTTCGCCGGGTGCGGTTCCGCGCCGGGTACGCCGGCCTTCTGCACCCGATACGTGGCGTAGACGGATCCGTTTTCGACCTGCAGCGGAACAGCGGGGCCGCGCTCCTGCGCCGCAGTTACGTCATCAACAGCCGGTCCAGTGCGCTGAGCACGAGCGTCGCCGCCCAGGCCCGCATCGTCGCCACATCCTGCGGTATCATTGGCCGCTCCCGCTCCAACGTCGCGGTGATTGCCGCCCGCATCGCCAGTGGCCGCTCCGAGATGAGGCGGTTCCAGCGAATCCACCCGTCCGTTGCCACGATCCCCGCTG
>JADJRI010000051.1 GCA_016712275.1 Planctomycetota bacterium | reverse complement strand
CGCGCGGATTGCGGCGACAATTTGGGTGGGACGCCATGAATCGTGGGTTCGCGCCTTTCCCGGTGAGATCCCCGCCGCCACGACCGCGTTGCACCACGTCCCGTAGATTCGTGACGCGGCCTGATAGAGCGACTGGTCCACCGGCGTATCGCCGCCGAGCGACAATGTCAGTCCCGCTGCTTCTCGCCGCAGGATGGCCCGGATGATCTCCTCTCGCGTCCAACGGGGCATGACACCTTACTCCTTGGCATCCGCGATGAATCGTTCGAATCGCTCGACTATGACGGCATGATGTTGGTCGAGGTAGGTGCGAATTCGGTTGTTTGTAATAAGCGATCGTGCGTAGACCGCCAGCCGCAGTAGATCGACCGTGTATTGCTTGTACAGCCGCGAGTAGAAGTCGTGCTTCTGCTCGGCCTCAGCCAGCTTCTTGAGCAGGTCGCTCTTCCGCTGCCCGCTCTTGCCCCACGGTTCTTTCTTGCGACTGCGCGACTCTCGTTGCGCGGGGGGCGTCTTGAGAATGAGCGCGCGAGCGAACGCCAAGCTGTAGTCCTTGTAAGCCTCCATGGCGACAAGAATCTCTTTCTGTCGCTCGGATTTGACATTCGTCAGCTCTTTTGCGCACGTGCGGGTGGGCTTGTCCTGGTCAAATGCGGCCGCAGCATCCGGGTGAAGCTGTTTGAGCAATGTCTTTTTGATTCGATGCGAAATCCCCAAGATTCCCAATGCGGCTGCGATCGTCGCTTCGTCCAATTCCTCCAGCGATTTCTCGATCATGCGGTTCTCTTGGACCGGCGACACGCGGTTGACCATCCGGTTTCCGGTGAACGCCTCTCGCCGATTTCCGAGAATGCACGGAGCAAGATCGGCGCCAAGTTCCGGTCAGCACCCGGTGGCGCTGAACGCCGTCGAGAATCACGTAGCCATCGGCCTCTGGGAATACGATGAGTGGTTCGATCAAGCCCGTAGTCTTGATGCTCGCGAGAATGCGGGCGTACTGCGCTTGCTGATGTTGCGACCTGAGCGGCCGAAGTGCGCCAATCGGAATGTCCATCGCCTGTGAATCGTCCATACGTTCTACCTTTCGGGTGGACCCTTTGGGGTGACTTGGGTCGCGACGTTGTAAGTCCCGGCAAGCTCCGGGCGATCGGCAAGGCCTTCTTCGCGAAGGAGATTCATCAGGGCTTCATCGCTCCAGAGCGAAGTGAGATTGTCCAATAGCATGAAGAGGCGGCCTTCCTTGCTTTGTGCCTCGCGCACATACGAGTCCTTGGCCTGCGTGGTGCTCAGGATGTCGCTCGTCAAAGACGCCACGGTGTAGTCTGGAGGAGCGCCGTGGTGGTCGCGCCGTTTGCGGTTCTCCATGCGGCCACTGATGATGGCACGGGCCCTGGCGAAATTCTGGCAGTTCACGATGCCCTGATCGAAGGCGTCCATCAGCACGTTTTGGATGCTTGCGTCATCCGACTGAGCCACGAGAATCGCAAACGAGATTGGAAACACTTCCTGTTCGACGCCGTGGATCAGCCGCTCCTCGCCGTTTTCAATAAGCCGAATGTACTGCTTGACATACTCAGCGCAACGGCATGCCACCAGTGCGATTTGGTCATAGCCCCACCCCTCATCGTGCAGGCTCTTCAACTCGCGGGCGAAGTCCATGGTGCCGGGCCGGCTGCGGGCAAGGTTCTCAACCAGGGATTCGAGGTAGGCCTGCTTGCGGGTGCACGTGACGATTTCGGCGCGGATGTGTGTCTTTTCCAGCCGCTTCTGGGCGATCAGGCGACCCTCTCCGCAAATCAGTTCATAGAATCCGTCCTTCGGAAAAAACTTGTCATTGACGCGAATGTCCTTCAACTGACCGATGGCCTCAATGCTCTGAACGTTCAAGGCGAATTGGCACTCGTCTCGCGTGCGCGAGTTGAGGACACGAATCTTGTCGATCGGTATCATGTCGCGCCGTCGGTCTTTCATCAGCAGGATGGGGGCATTGCTCATTTTGACCTCGCAAGCTGGGATATGATCTCAAGTCCCTGATGGCCGTACATGTCGAGTCGTGCTCCCGAGGAACCGAACAATCGAATACCGCGGTTTCGGACAAGCAGGCGTGGCAGAGCCAGGTATCCCAGAATCTGTGGTCCCTTGGGTCCCGATACCGGCACCCCGAGTGTGATGTCCACAACGCCGCGGCGATCGGGCCGAAAGTACCAATACCGGTTGTACCCGTAGGGAATTGGCACAGACGGTTGAATCAAGACGGTGAATCTGCGATTGAGCACGAGAAAATCGTCATATGACTCCACTTCCGACACGGTCCCGCGCAACAGCGATTCGACTTGCGTCCGAATGTCGGTCAGAGCAACGCGAAACACCTGTTGATATGCGCAGTCCAGAGACAGAAATCGCTTCGCGTACGTTGTTGCGGATGGTGTGACGGCATCCGAACGCAAGAGCGATGGACGCAGCATGTCGTGCTCACCCAGCAGACGCTCCAGCTGCACCAGCATGAACTCTGGCGTGTACCGCAATTTCGTTTGTGCTAGGACAGCCTGCGCTCGGTCGAAAACTTCACGGTCGATGATGGCCCCAAACGCCCTTTCGGTCTTGACCCAATCGCTCTTGGGATTGTGTCGCGTCGGAGTCTTGAGCTTCTGGGTTGTCTTGTTGTAGATCATTGTGCCGACGTATCGCTCATTGATCAGGATGTGGCGTACCCGAGCCCCATCCCAAGCGCTTCCGCTGGGCGATGCGATTCCGTCGCGATTCAAACCGTGTGCGATTTCCCACGTCGTGCGAAGCGTCTCGGTAAACTCCTGAAATATCCGCCTGATGGCGAGCACCTGACCCGTATCACCTTCAGCCAGAGTCACGCGCTGGTTTTGAATGCTCTTGCGTTGGCCGGGGGCAAGGATCTGGACGGGGTGACGCGCTTCATCCAAGAGCATTCGTCGAAATCCGTATGGCGGTTTGCCGCCGGCCCAGTAGCCCTGCTGGCTGATTTTCACACAGCCACGGAAGACCTTGTCGCTCAGCTCCTTGCTGTATTGGGCCGCACGAAATCGCTCGAATTGAACATAGACCTGATAGAGCTGGTCGTTCGGCTTGGGCTTTCCGAGTGTCGTGTAGATCACCTGTTTGCCGTGACGTTTGCAGTCGGCGCTGTATGTGGCCGAAAGGTCGATGTCTTGGAATCGGCCCCAGCGGCTGACGTCGAGACAAAGCACGAACTGAAAATCGTCGCGCAGCTTCACCCAGTTTTCCATCATGTCGTTGAAGCCGTCGCGTCCTTCAGCGGTCAGCCCCGATTTCCCGCGGTCGGAAAACTCGTGAATGATTTCAACGCCATTGGCCTGGGCCCATTGCTGGACCTGCTCCTGCTGGATGGCGACCGAGTTTTCCTGGCGGTCCTGGGCCGAATGGCGGTAGTAGGCCACCGCGCGAAATTTAGGCGCGGCGGAATCAAGTGCCGGTTGTTGGCGGATCCACCATGGGGTAGATGGGTCGCTTGGTAGTGCGGTCATTCGCGTCATGGACTCCTGATATCGAGGCTCGACGAAGGCGGTGCAAAGTTCTTCGCCGAACGGGCGGCGATTCGCACCCATTTAGTGCGCACGAACGAGTATGCCCGACGCCCGTGCAACGGCGCGGCGCATCCGTGTGCAATTTGCGTGCAAAATGATCAGTCGCCGTTGTTCAGGATGAGGCCGTAGCGACCGGCCTGACCCTGAATTGCAGCCGCGAGACGGTTCATGCCGGCATCGGTGAGTTTCTGTCGGAGATTCCGAACGGCGCTGCGAATCGTGTCAGGAGAGCGAGAATCACCATTCCAAACGTCGTGCAGTAGTTGATCGAATGTCACGAATTGGTTCGGTCGTCGGGACAGCCGATCGACCAGCTTGAATAGCACGGTATAGCCGAGTTGGCAGGTTTGACCTTCCCACAGAACCGACAAGGTTGAATGGTCCACGTGCGGACGCGGTGGTGCAGACGGGCGATTCGGATGGTTTCCACCGTTTCCGCGCGCGGACGGTGATGCGGCGACGGTGTCGAACTCTGTGCGAATTGTCGCGCGCAATTCCTCGGGCGCAGATTGCGACGGTCATGAGGTTTTCGGCGAGTTGGTTTGCCAGCAGGGTAAGTCGCTTGATGGACTCCGTGGTCATCCTGGTCTCCAACTGGCGGCCGCGGATGTCAAGAGCACCTCGCCTGAACTGGCCCATTGGGTTCAGGCGCATCACGTGATTCGGTGATCCGGTCCGCAGGTCCGCGTCTTCTGGGCCAGAAGACCGTCGGCGGACATTGATTGCCCGGATGGGACGCAGGAATTGGGCGATTTCGGTTGGATCCTGTTGTAAATCATAGTTTACAGACTCCCGCGTTGGTCACCGGTACGGTCGCGCCATGCTGGGAGACGAGCTCAGAAAAGCCCGAAGCGAGGCCGGTCTAACGCAAGAGCAGGTGGCTGCTCGGGACCGGCTTTCCCGCGAATACGTCAGTCAACTAGAACGCAATCGGCAATCGCCGACCGTAGACAAGTTGCTCAGAGTTTGCCGGATTCTCGGTGTATCGGCCGCGCGGATCATCGAGAAGGTAGAGGTCGCGACGACTCGGAGCTCAGAGTAGTGCGAAGAAAGATTCCCATCTAATCAAGGCTTCCGGACCGTAGCCGTGGGCGTGTGATCGTGCATTCCTCATGTTCCAGCGGCGACCTTTGCAAACACCTTCCATATAGTCGTTGGCGTCGTGGGTCGAAGCGGCCGCATGGCACCCGCTGGCAAGGCATGGGCCGTTTCTCGGACCATGTTCTCAATTCCGGATTCCCGATCGGGAATAGTCCACGCTCTTGTTGGAGGCACATCGGGCATTTTGCTGGAGTTCATGCCATTTATTCCCGATCGGTATAATCTTGGTTGATCGCGGCGGACTCGGGCCGTATGATGATCCGTTGAGCGATGTATTTTCCCGTTCGGGAATGCGACCGTCGACGACATGAGGCAGACGTGGCACGAGATCCAACGAGCAAGATAGGCGAATTCGTTCGAACACGACGCAAGGCCAACAACATGACACAGCGTGAGCTGGGTGAATTGGCGGGGGTTGGAATGCGCTTCGTGTCGGAGTTGGAGCGGAACAAGCCCTCGGTTCGCCTGAACGTGGTCAACAAGGTGCTTGGCGTGTTTGGGAAATCGCTTGGCATCGTTGACGCTCTCAAGAAGGGCGAGCCCCATGAAAAACCGTGAGGCCGTAGTTCGTCTCGATGGTCAGCCGGTCGGTTCATTGGTGGAATCTGGCAGACAGGTGACATTCAACTACGACTCGCAATGGCTCGCCCGAGCCGACGCCGTTCCCATTTCGGTGACCCTTCCGCTGCGTCCTGAGCCGTATATCACCGATGGCCTGCACCCGTTCTTCGAGAATCTCCTGCCGGAGGGCTGGCTGCTGGAGCTGGCCACCAAGAAACTCAAGATCTCCAAGGACGATGCCTTCGGGTTGCTCCTGGCGACGTGCGCCGATTGCGTTGGCGCCGTTGAAATCGTTCCCGTGCAAGAGTCCGTGCAGATGGAGCCGAACCCGTGAGCCGCGCCTGTCGCATCTGCCTGACGAGCATTGGTGAGCAAGGCGACTATCACGCCGCCTGCCTGCGCACACTTTTTGGCGCTGCGAAAGTGCCACATCTCGACATCAATCTGAGCAAGATGCACACCGCAGCCCTCGCGATGGTCGGGCACACCTCCCTCTCCGGCGTGCAAAAGAAGATATCCGTCAATCTGACGGCGGATCGCGAAACGCTTCAGGTTGCTGCGGAAGGCGGGCGCTACATCCTGAAGCCGCAAACCGAAGCGTTTCCGTCGCTCCCGGAAAATGAACATGTGACGACATGCCTGGCGAAGCTCGTGGACATCGAAGTGGCTCCGTTCGGCATGATCGCGCTCAGCGACGGCTCGTTGGCATACATTTCTCGACGCTTCGATCGGCTGCCCGATGGACGCAAGCTGCGCCAGGAGGATTTCTGTCAGCTCGCCGAGCAGTCTCCGAAAGACAAGTACGAGGGATCCGCAGAGCTGTGCGTGCGATTGCTCAGAAAATACGCCACAGAGCCACTCATCGAAGTCCTGAAGCTGTACCGGCTGCTGGTGTTCACCTGGTGGTCCGGCAACGGCGACATGCACCTGAAAAACTTCTCGCTGTTCACGGACCAACAGGGAATCATGCGACTAACGCCGGCGTATGACCTGGTGAGCACGCGACTGGTCATTCCGAACGATCCGCTGGCGTTGTCGGTCGTCGGCAAGAAACGAAACTGACGCGTAACACCTGGCTGGAATTCGCGGAGTATTGCGGCATCCCGAAGAAGACGGCCCAGCGGGTACTGGAGAAGCAAGCCTCGATTGCCGCCGGCGCGACCGGGTTGATTGATGCCTGTTTCCTGCCGGACGATCAGAAGGACGGGCTGAAAGCGCTAATCGCCGATCGAACCACAGGACTGTGTGGAAAGAACGCGATGGAGTGAACGCCGCGACATGCGCCACGATACGCCGCCGACGTGGATATCAAAAAAGCTGGACGTCGGTCCGTCAGAAACACCTCGGCCGGCAAATCGAGGTGTTCGTGATTTGTACGGTTCAATTGGACCCCGGGGGAACAGTAAATTCGTCGCCCGAAAGTTGCGTCAGAATTGCGTCAGAATCACCCTGAAAACACCCCGGAAATCAGTCCAGAGCCAGTTCGGAATCAGTGTCGCAACCCCTTGCCACACCGATCGTTACTGCTTATCTGGCAATGAGTTAGAATCTGGCTCAGGTGGATTCCCAAGCTGGACGTCGAGGGTTCGAATCCCTTCGCCCGCTATTCCCTTTGGCGACAAGCGCTTACGATTCCTCGCGAACACACGACGTCGTTTCAATCAGACTGGACGTCATGCGTGTGAATTCCGGTCCGTGATTTACCTCCACCCGTCCCGATTTGCTCTTCTCAATTGGCAGTGTCCCGTTACCCGTCGCGTTCAATTTTTATTAATCAACGGAAACTCTAAGGGGAAACTCTAAGGGGTCAGGTTGATTATTGACAGCGCGGCTATCGGGCGAAGCCTCCCACGCTCCGGCGTTGGGCCCCCGCACCGGTTCCCGCCGTCGGGTCTTGATCTGCCTCCAAATCCAAATGTACTTTGAATTCGGCTGCCGCTGACGAGACACCTACAAACCGGGAAAATCTAAGGGGAAAATCTAAGGGGTCAGAAAATCTAAGAGAAAATCTAAGGGGTCAGGTTGATTATTGACAACGCGGCCATCGGGCGGAACCACCCACGCCCCGGCGTTGGGCCCCCGCACCTGATTCCGCCGCCGGCCCTTGATCTGCCTCTCCAAAAAAACATCTACTTTGAATTCGGATGCCGCTGACGAGACACCCACAAACCGAATCACCGACGCTCCCGCCGGCGCAGAACCACCAGCCCCGCAACCCCCATCATCGCCCCCGTCCCCACCTCCGGAACCGCATAAATCTGGAACGACATCTCCGAACCGAATGGTCCAGACCAATTAGCTAAACTGTTCGATCGAAACCAAAATGCATCACCTGATACCCGGCTATGATAACTCCATCCCCATCGCTCAGGTTGCCCCGTGGTGTCATTTACGATGCTCAGAAGATAATGCCCCGCGTCAAGGCTTAGCGATGGAAAGTCCGCCACATAATGAAAAATACGTGTACCATTCACAAACGTCAGTGGAGTGATTTCTCGAAAGACTGTGCCAATCGAATACTCTACAAGCGGTGCGGGGCTGGGTGTTGTTGGGCCAGTAAATCCGAATATACGCAACGAGAAATGATCGGGGCCGTTCGGCAACCCGTCGCCCCCCGCCAACTTGAAAAGGGATCGTTGGGTCACTCCCGGCTGAATCTGGATGATTCGGCCCCCCATTGTCATGCGCCAAAATCAGCGCTGCCGACGCGCGGCTGGACAGCGCAAACAGCACGCCCACAAGGACAATAATTCGTAATACTCTCATGGCCGAATACTCCCGAAAAAGCCCGAATGCGCAAACCCGTGAGCCATAATTCTAGCGATAATCAGCCGCCGGTGTAAAGCGTTCGACACCTCCTTAATCGAATAATTAACGCAATTTGGTAGGCTCTCCTGCCGCCGCTAATTCGATCAACCTCGATCGGCCGACCCAAGCAAGGCCGAGCCCATGCGAGAGCGTAAGCGAATCCCAACATCCCATCCCCAATAATCCGGTGATAGACTGCGAATACATGGCGACCGGCCGCCCGGCCTGCCCGGCCTGCCCCGCCGGTCGCCCGAAACGCCCCGCAGCGCTGCACCCGGAGTGCCTCTACTGTGGCACTTCAAAAAGTCGCCCTCCCCGACTGTCCAAAAACGCCCGCCATCCAAAATTCTCAACCCGAACCCGGCCCACAATTCCCAAGCCCGCAATTCCCTGCCCCGCCTCCCATCTCACCCGTGCCTCTGCTCCCCCGCTGCTGCCTTGCCTCGCCCCTCACCTGTTCCCCCTGTTCCCCTGTTCCCCTGTTCCCATGCTCACCTGCTCACCTGTTCTATCTCCCCTAAACCCCACCCGAACAAATGACCTAAAATAATCAAAACTCACTCAAGAAAACACTTGACGTTTGGCCGATGTTAGGATAGACTTCGTAAAAGAGCGCGAAAATGCGGCATTTCCGGCCAAAAACCGCCGGTTTCGTCCGTCTGTCGCCCTGCCGGCATACCGAACAGTTGCCGCCCTCGGCCCCCCGCAAATCTGCGTCCGGCCGCATGGCGGCGCCCGTTCGGCCGGCTCCGAAGTCGCCTGGTGTCCAAATGCACCACCGGCGAAAGGAGCGCGGCACATGACGGCGCAAGCAATTGAAACGCAGAATGTTAGCGATCTTCCGCTCTGTCTCGTCGGCCCCGGCGGCGATTACCGCCGGGCCTGGACCCTGACGGAAGCCCAAAATGCCGCAGCGCCGGCCAATATGAACCCCGTCGCCGCCGCGAATTCCTTCATCGAATTCGCCCGTGCGTGCGACCCCCGCGCTCTCCTTCGTGTCTTTGATGCAAAGGACAGCGACATAGACCATGCGGCCGGCAAAGTGCCCGCCGCCCCCGTGGCGATCGTCGCCCGGCGCTCAACCCGCCGCGCAGCCGATTCGCCCGCCCAACGCCCCGCCCCCGCAGCGCCGGTTCGACGCTGGCGAGAGGCCGTGCTTGAAACCTTCGCGAGGATTTCAGGTGCGGTCTGGTGTGCCACCCGTGCCGCGGTCAGGCGTGTCGTGCCCGTGATGGTTCTTGTGGAGCCGCCCCGGGATGTTATGCTGTGTCAGCGATCCGGCACTGCCGCGTCGGAGGCTGAAATCGTCGAAACCGTGGCCCGGGCTGCCCGTGCCGGTCTCGGACCGATCCTGCTGCTCGGTCCCGAAGGCCTGCACGGGCGCCCATGGCCGCATTCTCTCAAGGAGGAGTCTCATGGCTCAGTCTCGCCGCAAGAAGAAGAAGTCCGGTCGTTCGGTCAAGGCAGCCGCAAAAAAGGCCCGCCCGCGACAGAAGCGCGTCACGCGCCCCGCGACCCCGCGCCAAACAGAAATCCTGACCTATGTCCGGGACTACACCCACAAGAATGGCTATTCCCCAACGTACGACGAGATCGCGGCGCAGTTCGAGATCTCAAAGGTGACGGTCTTCGAGCACCTCACCATCCTCGAAGAAAGAGGCCTGCTCAGCCGCGAGAAGCACAAGGCTCGCTCTTTGCATCTGTCGAGCCATCTCGAGCTGCCGGATGAACGCCCCAGTTGCGTTCGCCTCCTCGGCCGTATCGCCGCCGGCGCGCCGATCGAGGCCGTGCAGAATCGCGAGGTGCTCGATCTCGAGGAGATCTTCACCTCGCCGCATGGCGTGTATGCCCTTGAGGTCAAGGGCGACAGCATGATCGACGACCACATCGAGGATGGCGATTATGTCGTCATCGAGAACCGGAAAACCGCCCACAACGGCGAAATGGTCGTCGCCCGCCTGCCGGATGACGATGAAGTAACGCTCAAGCGATTCTACCGCGAAAAAGGCCGCGTCCGCCTCCAACCCGCCAACTCCAAGTACCAGCCGATCTACGTCGACAACCTCGATCTTCAGGGCGTCGTCATCGGCGTCGTGCGCCGGGTGTAAATCTGGCGACAGCGGCGATCTAAGGGCCGCAAAGTTGCCTCGCCCGCGCTTTCATGTGAGGAACCGGCGTAATCCAGTAGCAGCACTTCGGGCACTTCTGCGTATCCTCGGTCAACCGAGCCCGACACGCCGGACACATCATCTCCGGCAGCGCGTCGTCGTCATCGCCGTCCGCAATATCGTCCCATTGCGGATCGTCAGAGTCGTTGTCGATCTCTGATTCATTTGGATCATCTGAATCGCTGTAATGAATCTTCCGCGACATGATTAATCAAAGCTCTTTCGCGGTCACAACGACAAGGCTGGTGACAAAAATGTAGCCCGAATCCGTTGCAAAGTTCCGTCCCTTGTGTGTTTTGTTGTACAAATCCAATGCTGGTTGAGGCAGCGAGAAAAAGAACCCATGTTCGTAGCCGCGAATTTCGTATCGTTTCCCAACCTTCATTTCGAGATGTTGGCCGGGACCAAATTCTCTCACCTCCAGTTTAACGGCCTCATCAAGTTTGACCCCATCCACCGATTCCACCACTAAGAAAAGTGAATCTGCATAACGCATCGATTTGGGTTCAGATTCCTCAGCACAAATGCCGACGGCTTTCAACAGCGATCCCAACGGCCGATTCAGCTTGCCGTGAATGATCACGCGTTTTCCGATCGCGTCGCTTGCAACAACGATGGGAGTCGGTTTCTCACTCTTGACTTGCGGTGGTTCGCCGCTTGTGGCGATGGCAAGTGCAAGAACCATCACAAGCGTCACGGCCACGATTGTTCTCATGATGTCTTCCTTATCAGCACGTAAATCGGCGGGCGACTACTTCGCCTTCACAATCCCACAAGCCCCTCGCACATCCTCCATCACCCCCTGCGCCACCGCCCGGGCCTTTCGGCCGCCCTCGCGGAGAACATCCACAACATAGCCCGGGTCGGCCGCCAGCGCCGCCCGCTTCTCCCGCGCCGGTCCGAACTTCTCCTCGAAAAGCTCGGCCAGACGCTTCTTCGCATCGCCATAGCCCATGCCGCCGGCGCGATAGCGGCCGGCCCATTGTGCCGTCTCCTCGGCACTGGCCAACAGTCGCAGCAGCGCAAACACATTGCAGGTGTCCGGGTTCTTCGGCTGCTCCATCGGCGTCGAGTCGGTCTTGATGCCCATGATTTTCTTCTTCGCCGACTTGGCGTCCTCAAATAGATCGATCGAGTTGCCGTAGCTCTTGCTCATTTTTTCGCCATCGACGCCCGGCACGATCGCCGCCTCGTTCAGCTTCGCCTGCGGAATGACAAACACTTCGCAGTTGTAGGCGGCGTGAAACGATGCGGCCATGTCAGCGGTCATTTCGATGTGCTGCACCTGATCCTTGCCGACCGGCACAAGATGGCTGCGATAAATTAGAATGTCCGCCGCCTGCAAAACCGGATACGAGAAAAGCCCCATCGAGGCCGACAGCCCTTTTGCGGTCTTGTCCTTATAGCTGACCGCCCGTTCGAGCAGGCCCTTGCCCGTCACTGTCGAAAGAATCCAGGAAAGTTCGCAAACTTCCGGCACGTCGCTCTGCCGAAAGAGCGTGGCGCGGTTCGGGTCGAGGCCGAGGGCGAGATAATCGAGTGCCACATCCAGTGTGAGCTGCCGCAGGAGCGGCGCATCCTGAATCGTCGTCAGCGCATGGTAATTGGCGATGAAGATGAAACTCTCGAAAGTGTCCTGGCCTTCGATATGCTGCCTCATGGCGCCGAAATAATGCCCAGATGCAATTTGCCGGAGGATTGTATGCCACTGAGAACACGTTGCATGGCTTTCACCGAAACTCCATTCGCGAATAGGGTGGGCCGCGCGCCCACCCCGCAATTCTAAGCCTTCCTTACAATTCCGAACCCACCCGCCAAATTCGAATCAGCCCGAACCCTTTGCAGCCACAAGATGCACAGCGATTCGAATAAATCAGGCGTCGAATCTCCACCTAGGGCGACTGGTTAAACAAAACCACACTATAGCCGCTGATCAGCAAATCGACCGGCAATCCCAGGGCAGAGCACACTTTCACAAGCATCCACAAAAACGGATACATCGCCTGATCGACACTCATGAAAATCAGAAAAGAGCAGCGCAAACAAGCCCAACGCGCCTGCGGTTGGCGCAGCGCGTTTTGCAATTCCCAAGGCAGCTTGTGCTCGATCATGTGGTAGCCATCGAGCGGCGGACAGGGAATGAGATTAAAAAGCGTACCGATAAAATTAAGCGTGGCCATCGCCCCGCAAAAATAGACCCAGGTCGGCTGGCCGTCCGCGAAACGATCGACGATGCCCAGCGCGGGATGCAGGGGCAGCGCAAAAAGCAGAAAGAGAACGAAATTGCTGATTGGCCCGGCCGCGCTCATGCCGACCGCCCAATTGCGGCTCTTGAGTGCGGCGCGGTCGATTCGAACCGATCCACCCGGAAGCGGTATCCCGCCCATCATGAGAATGATGGCCGGAACAAGCAGGCTGAAGATCGGATCGATGAATTTTGTCGGGTCAAGCGACAGATAGCCCTTCTCGCGAACCGACCGGTCGCCGCCCCAGTAGGCGACGAGGGCGTGGGCGAATTCATGAACACAAACACAAAGCAACCAGCAGAGCACGGCCGCGAACAGCAAGGGCGTGAATTGTATGCTCGCAAGTATGCACATAAACGTCGACAGCTCCCGCGCGCCGCCGGAGGCGAAATTCCTCCGGCGACGCGGTAAGACTAGAGGGGATCGGCGTTGTGTCAAGAAACCGCCACGCTATCCGATTCGCCGGGCTGCAGTTCCGGCGCGCCGTTCCGCGGCACGGGTTTCACCAATGCATCTTCGCCATAAACATTTTCAATCACTTCCGCCAAATGCGCTCGCGCCTGCCCCTTTGCTAATTTCCTGGGCCTCTTGGCCGCACATTGGGCATCGGCCTGAAATAAATCGACCAGCGTCTTCAATTCGGCGATGTTTTGCTTCTTCAGTTCGCAATAACCATGCAACACCTTGATCTGCTGTTCCACTTCGATCGTCCCATTCTTAAGGTGATCGTGGAGCAGCCGCACGGCCGTTCGCTCGAATCGCCGCCGCAGCCGGGCATCGAAATCCACCAGCAGTCGCCAGATGTACTTGAATACTCTCATGACATGACCTCCCAAATGCGATGCGATCCGATGCGGTGTCGCTCAATCGACACTCTCAAAGTATCGCTCGCATTCAAGATAGAACACGAATCGCGACTTGTCGGACGGAATCTTCTTCGCAGACGGTTCCGGATTGACGGATGTCCTTGCACGGCCACGACTTGAACGGTCAAAAAATTGTTTGATTTTTGTTAAGGATTGCGCCCCGGCACGAGTGTTGACGCCGAAAGTCGATCGAATCGGGAATTCTTCCGGCGACAAGCGCGCCAGACGCGCATCACATGCGAATTGTTCAACGCGTATCCGGTGCGCCATCGATTGAATAGAGCCACCACCGCTTCTTCGCCGATTCGCCGACTTTGGGGCGGCGAACAAAGTAAAGCGTCATGGTTTGGTTTGTATCGACGCGAATGCGATAGTAATGACGGTGATAGTAGCGTTCACCACCGGGGCGCCCGCCCTCCACATCGCTGCGCTTCCAGTCTTCGAGAACCTCGACAATTTGATAATGCTGATCCCGCCACGTGAATCCGGGGGGCAGACCGGCCAATCCGCGTGCCATCGCGCATGTGTCGGCGGCCGCAAAATCGGGGGTCACGGGCTCGGAAACAAATTCGGCGTCGGGAATCACGGTTGATTTCCTAAATGAAACCGGCCGGTCGAATCGGCGGTGGGCACGCCAAATCTCAAGCGTATCCGTAATTCTAATGCGGACCTCCAATTCACAGACTTCGGCCGTGCCAGTTTCAAAGCCCTGCTCCAGAATAACCGCCATCCGCCGGAATCGGCCATTGTGCAAGATTTAAGACGTTTGGCTACATGAAATTCTCGAATGAATGGCATTCGCATCGGCCGGCACTAAATCCGGCCGCAATGCTGAAAGCCGCTTCTTGTGCGGTGATTGAAACTCAGAATCTAAAATGCAAGGCTGCGAAAAGTACGCAAATTGCTGGAATACGCCGCAAAGACTTTGATATAATCCAAATGGTTGCCACTTCTGTCGTTTGTCGGGAAAAAAGGGATACGCGAACCATGCGTACTGGCCCAAGTGAGCCAGGCTTGAGAACATCACTCAGAATTCGAGCATTCTCTTTGCTCGAGTTGCTGGTGGTGTTGGCTATTTCAGCCATCGTGCTGGCCATTCTTGTTCCATCCCTGTCCGCCGCACGTGAAGCCGCAAACGTCGCAAGATGCCTTTCAAACCTTCGCGAGATCGGCCGGTCATCCTACATGTACATGGAAGACGAAGGTCAACCCACCCAACCCTGGCATTTGGGCTTTAATTTCGGCGGCGCGGATATCGATCGCGTTTCCGAATATGTCTATGGCGGATTCCGCGTGGAACGAATCCATCCGGTCCTGGGGTGAAAGTGACGTTCGCAAGATACAAACGAACGACCGACCCTATAACCGGTATCTCGCTCCGATGATGTGCGAAGGACCCGTGCAAACCTACATGTGTCCATCCGACAGCTTCACTGTCACATCGTTTCCCGACGATCCCTGCGCCGTCCCCGTGCGATCGGACAACGCTCCGACCTGGTCGCTCAACGGTAACAGTTATGCGATCAACTGGAACTGGCTGACGTCACAACCCTGGCTGAACAAAGTGACCATCTACCGGGACCTTCCCAAAATGAGCAGCGCCGGGCGGGAGCTTTTGCGTTTGAAAGTGGGCGGCGCCGCTTCCGAATTCATCATCAACATGGAAGGCCCCATGAACGCGCGCATGCAGGATGCAAGACCGGCCGACGGCAGCGCGGGGCAGAGCTGCACGCAGGAACTCGGGTTCGGCTGGCATCGGCGTTTCAGCCGGTATTCCGTCTCATTTCTCGATGGCCACGCCGATTATCGATTCATCGACACCCGCTTCAGCCGCGACCGCGGATACGACCTGTGGCCCGAGCCCTACACCTCGTCGGGTCTCTGATTTCCAATTTCACGCATCTCTGAACCGGCCGCCCAGAATATCTCAGAACTAAATTGCCCGTTTCGCCCGGTCCCAAAGGGCAGGGCGAACGCGAAGTGGCTCATGTCAAGCGAGAATTGTTCTAAAAAGCGCGCCACGCGCCCGCTGTCAGCCATGGGCCGGCATGCTGCGAATCGGCATGCATGCGCGCCGCGCCGGAAACTTTGCCCGGAGAGCTGCGCAATGCAAACATGGCGGCGGCAAGGGCCGCGGCGGGAGGTGCCGCAACTTCGGCACGAAGCGATTCGGCGTGCTCTTCAAGGAAGTGGGTGTGCAGCTTGCCGGCGCGGTGCGCCGGGTGCGTCATGACGCGATGGAGAAACTCAATGTTGGTCGTGACCCCGAGAATGGCATATCGCCGCAGGGCCCAAGCCATGCGGTCGTTGGCCGCATCGCGCGTGCGGGCATGGGTGATCAACTTCGCGAGCATCGGATCATAATGGACTGTCACGTCGGAGCCGGCGCGAATGCCCGAATCGACGCGAATGCCCGGGCCGACCGGCGCCGCGTATCGCTCAATGCGGCCGGTGGACGGCATGAAATTTCTCGCGGCATCTTCGGCGTAAATGCGGCACTCGAAGGCATGGCCGGTCTGACGAAGCTGATCCTGTTCGAAGGTGAGTTTGCCGCCGGAGGCGACGCCGATCTGCGCCCGGACGAGATCGTGCTGGACGACCATTTCGGTCACGGGGTGCTCGACCTGCAGGCGGGTGTTGACTTCGAGAAAATAGAACGCGCCGGAAGGGTCGAGAATAAACTCGACCGTGCCGGCGTTGACGTAACCGATGGCTTTGGCGGCTCGCACGGCGGCTTCGCCCATCTTGGCGCGAAGATCCGGCGAGAGCGCGGGTGAGGGGGATTCCTCGATGATTTTCTGGTGCCGCCGCTGAATGCTGCATTCGCGCTCGAAAAGATGAACGACATGCCCGTGAGTGTCGCCGAAAATCTGGAATTCGATGTGACGCGGGTTGGTGATGTATTTTTCGATGAAGACGCGGGCATCACCAAAGGCGGCGTTGGCCTCGCGACGGGCGGATTCGAGGGCCGTCTGCAGGTCGGCTTCACTCTTAACCACCCGCATGCCCTTTCCCCCGCCGCCGGCCGCCGCCTTGATGAGCACGGGGTAGCCGATGGAGGCGGCGACTTTCCGGATCTCCTCCGGTGTCGCATTCGCGTCACCCGACCATCCGGGAACAACCGGCACGCCGGCAGCCACGAACTTTTCCTTGGCGATGATTTTGTCGCCCATGTCGCGGATGACATCGGGCGTGGGACCGATGAAGGTGATGCGCGCGTCGGCGCAGGCCTGGGCGAAATCCTCATTTTCAGAGAGGAAGCCGAAGCCGGGGTGGATGGCGTCGACGCCGTGCTTCTTGGCGATGTCGATGATCTTGTCGATGCGCAGGTAGCTCTCCGCGGACGTTGAGCCTTCGAGGGCGTAGGCCTCATCGGCGGCGGCAACGTGCAGAGCGCCGCGGTCGGGGTCGCTGTAGACCGCAACAGCCGTGATGCCCATTTCCTGAACGGTCTGGGCGATTCGAATGGCAATTTCGCCGCGATTGGCGATTAGGATTTTCTTGAACATAAGGGGAGTTTCGCGTGGATTGGCTTGTTTTTCAACTGGACGAATGCACTCAACGCCCGAATCCGTAATTCCTATGTCGATAGAGTGCCTCGCTCTTCAACCAGATTGGCACGGGCCTTCGATTCGTACATTGCCCGGCAGCGATTCGTCTGATAGATCGAAGACTTTCCGAGAAACGTCTCAATGAACTCGCGTCGCCCGGCATCGAAAGTTGAATCATCAACGTGGCTGAATTCCGTGCGAATCTTGCCGCTGTTTTCCCGGTAATCCTTGGGTGGGATGGCAAGCACCGAGAGGTCGATGTCTGCGGTCAGGCAGGCGTCCCGATTGGCGCCGGGCTTGTCATGCTTGGTGGCCAGAACATTGTCTCGAACCGCGCACTTGAAGCTCTCATTGCAATTCAGCGACGACAGAAAAACACACGCGGCATCCGCGCTCAATTCTTCATTGTCCGATCGGCCGGGGACATAAATGCAATCGTGCATCCAAATGGCGAATTCGACCGCCTCCGGATTTTGGGCTTCGGCCTTAAGGGCATCGAAAACTTGGAGCAGATTTCGAACATGGTCAAGATTGTGGTAAGCCCGCGGAGGATGGCGATAAAGGGATTCGAGAATGCGAAAGAGCACCGCAGCCCGCTGTGCACCCTCCGCACTGAGCCGATTGATGAAGGATATCCAGCGAGATTCCATGATCCTCACTCAGCACAACTGACGCCCGACTACATTCTACAATATGTGAGGTGTGATGTGCCCGCTTTCCTTAGAACTATTGAATCCAGTTCGGCTTCCGCTTTTCGAGAAAGCTCTTGAGACCATCCTGACCTTCGGGCGTGACACGCTGCTTGGAGATCCGCTCGACGGTCAGTTG
Source organism: Planctomycetota bacterium (assembly GCA_016712275.1). Taxonomy (GTDB): domain Bacteria; phylum Planctomycetota; class Phycisphaerae; order UBA1845; family UTPLA1; genus JADJRI01. Next base: position 2,063 of record JADJRI010000051.1, on the reverse strand, counting down.
CTGTTTTCCCGCCGACGTCTGCTGCTCCTGCACATCGGCCAGCACGCGCTTGCACGCGGCGAGGGCTTCCGGGCCGTTGTCCATGATCGCCTTGGCAGTGGCCGCGATCCACGCATCAAGCTGGGCTTCGTCCTCAACAACGTGCGAAACAAGGCCGAGGCGATGCGCTTCGGCAGCATCGAATTTCTCCGCGGTGAGGGCGTAGCGGCGCATCGGACCCGGTCCCATCTTCTCCATCACATACGGCGAAATGACCGCCGGCAAAATACCGAGTTTCACTTCGCTGAGGCAAAAGAGGGCGGACTTCACGGCGACGGCCATATCGCAGGCGGCGGTCAGGCCGACGCCCCCGCCGATCGCAGCGCCATGGACGCGGGCGATGACGGGCTTCTGACACTTTCGAATCGCGGCCAGCATGTCGGCCATGGCGGTAGCGTCGGCGACATTCTCCTCATAGGAATAGTCGATCATCCGCTTCATCCAGTTCACATCCGCCCCGGCGCAGAAGCTTTTCCCTTCGCCGCGCAAAACAACGACACGAACATCCTGCGACTGGCTCGCGGAATTCATGGCCTCGGTCAGCTCGGCAATCACGACTTCGTTAAAGGCGTTGTGAAGCTCCGGGCGATTGATGCTGATGGCCGCAATACCCTGGGCCACGGCCATTTGGACAAATTGGGGCATGGGCACAAAATCCTCCGCAGGTATGTTACACGATGGGCCCACCTCGGTCAGCGGGCAGTGAGAACGGTCGAAAGGAGGAATATTGACCGGAAAGGCCCGCTTGGCTCGTCATGATCCCATAGCGCGGCACTTTCGTTTATATTGCCCGGCTCGCGGAAAAATCGCGACATCGACGCTGTTGAAGTGGTCCCACAATGACACGAATTTTTTGGATGCACAGGATCGGTTCACCCGTTCACCGGGTATTCGCCATCGCCCTGCTGATGGTCGGCGTCGTCGCGGGCTTGGGCTGCGAACCAACTCAAGATTCCGCGACATCGCAACCGACATCCCGGCCGATCGCCGCGAAACCCATCACCCGAACAGCCGAGAAAGGGCCGATGCGCGTAACGATCACGGCCGACCGCGACGAAGTCCTCATGGCCGAACCGGTAAAACTCACGGTTCATGTGGAGGTGGAACAAGGCGTACAGGCGGGTGTGGCCAAGATCGAAGGCGTGCTCGGCGACTTCGAAGTCAAAAGCACAAGTGAACTCACGCCGGATTGCCCGCAATACACAAACTGCGCCGAATGGGAGTATGTGCTCGAGGCGTGATTCCCGGCGACGCGACGATTCCGGCGCTGACATTTTCATTTGAAGATGGAAGACCAAAAGCCGATGGATCGAACGAAGTGTATCGCGACGAGCTGACGACCGAGCCGATTCAGATTTATGTAAAGGGTTCGCTGGCGGACCTTAAGGGACCCATGTCGGTTCCGATTCCATTTGAATATAAACTGTTGATCTGGGCTGCCGGGACGTTGCTCTTCGTAACGGCTGCCGCCATGTTCGTCCGCTGGATGCGAAAGCGGGCCTCGGCGGACAGCGCGACGCATGCGGAGCCGGCCTTGCCCCCCCATATCTGGGCATTGCGCGAGTTGGATCGTTTGTCAGAGGAACGGCTGATCGAGCGCGGAATGATTCAGGAGTATTACTATCGCGTGAACGGATTGCTGCGGCGATACATCGAATTGCGATTTGAAGTCATGGCCGGCGAGCAGACCAGCGAGGAATTCCTGCACATGTTGCAGGATTCGTTTGCTTTGAGCGCGCCCCACAAGGCGATGTTGCAGCAATTCACCTCGGCATGCGACCCCGTGAAATATGCCCGCCAGATTCCCGATCGCGAAGAGATCGAATGGGTCGGACGATCCGCGCGTGAATTCATCATGCAAACCGTTCCGACGGAAGCGGAATTGGCCGCAGCGCGGGAAAGGACCGGCGATCTGGAAGAGGTGGCCGCATGAAAATCGGCGAGATGTTCGCTTATCCCTGGGTACTGCCGGCCGCGCTGGTGTTGGTTCCACTGGTGTGGTGGTCGTGGATGAACCCGCGTCG
>JADJRI010000050.1 GCA_016712275.1 Planctomycetota bacterium | reverse complement strand
TGTCCGATTCTTCATCAACGGATTCTTCGTCGCCCTCTTCATCCGAAAGTGAATCCTCTTCATCGCTTTTATCCGCGTCATCAGTGTCCGCATTGGACTTGGTTTCGGAGCGCTGCTTTCCGGCTCCAGACTCGCCTGAAGATTCCCTTTCGCTGATGGCTTCGAGTTTCTCCTGAAACGCTTCGGAATTCCCGAAGTTGGAATACTGAAACATGGCGTAAATTAACTCTGCATTTGCCGGCTTGTTGCCGCCCCAAAGCAGAAGGTTTTTCGCACTCCGCATGCCCGGCGAATCGGTCCAGTCATAACACCAGAACCATATGGAGGTGAGAATCGTCAACATGGCGACGCCGCGCACCACCCACGGCTTTTTCGTTCCGAACCCCTCCGATGCAATCGGATAAACGCCCGTCCAAAAAATCCAACTGATGATGCTGATTGTGTTTTCCGCCGCGATGTATACGGAGTCCAAATGACCCTCTTCGGTGGTCATCAGGCTTCGGCCGGTTTGTATGTTGATCCCGCATTGAACGCATATCTTTGCACCGGGCAATAACGTCCTTGAACAAGCAGGGCAGGTCGGGCCACCCAGCCGCGCCGGTGCGCCGGCATTCCCACCATGTACTGCCGATCCAACCGGCAACGGCGACGCGTCAGGCGCGAGTCCGAATTCGCGCGACAATGCGTCTTCTTCAATGGCGGCGCCCTCCGACATATCGCGCAACAAATCGTCATCCAGCGATGCCGGTGTCGGGTCTGCCTGATCTTCATTCAAAATGTTGATACTGGAAGCTTCGGCGATGATCTGCTGCTTCGCCTCCGCCTTGGTGGGTCTTCGGGATGGTTCATCCGCTCGATGCCCAACCGGTGCGGCTGCACGCTTCTGGGCCGCCGCCGCCGCGAACTTCGCCGCCGGCACGCGAAATTTCTTCGCGCAAGTTGGACACTTGATCACTTTGTCCGCATGCGCAGACGTCAATTTCAATTGAGCCCCGCATTTACATGTCACTCGCAATGTCATCACGCGAAATGCCCAAGACGAGGGCAATCATCCACGGCCCGAACAAGACAAATGATATCGAAAACAAAGGCCCAAACCAAGCACGCAAGGGTGCCTGAAGCGTCGAAAATTAACGGTTCTTATGCGTAGAACGCACAGAACTCGGAAATCACTTCCGGAATCCCCGCCGCATTCCCGGTCGGCATATCAGTTAATGCGCCAGTTGGGGCCACGGGGGAACGCCGCCACCAATCGCCCGGCTTTCCCACTTAAACTTCATTTGCAGGATGCCAATCTACTGCCGCTCAAGCCCCCGCATCGGCCTCCGCGGCGGGCTGTTCGGCCGGCGCATCGATCGCCGCCTGGCCCTCCCGGACGACTTGCGCCGGCTTCTCCTTCGGCGGCTTCTTCGGCTGGAATTGCTTCGGCGGCGGCGGCAGCTTCAGCGGGGCAAGCACGAGTGACATCTTCTTGCCCATGATCCGCGGCGGCTGGTCCACCTTGGAAATGTCCGCCATCTCTTTCACGATGTCGCGAAACATCTCATAGGCGATGTCTTGATGAAATCGCTCGCGGCCGCGAAAGAGCATCGTAATCAGCACGCGATCCCCGTGCTCCAGAAATCCGCGAGCATGCTTCATCTTCGTATCAAGATCGTGCTCTTCGGTCTTCGGCCGCAGTCGCACTTCCTTGATCTTCTGCTCGTGGTGCTTCTGCTTTGTCTTCTTCGACAACTGGTACTTGTGCTTGCCATAGTCCATGATCTTGCAGACGGGCGGACGCTCGTTGGGCGACATCTCCACCAGGTCGAGACCCGCGTCGCGCGCCATGCGCAGGGCCTCGTCCGTCGGAACAACGCCGATCATGTTCTTTTCGTGGTCGATCAGTCGCACCGGCGAGATGCGGATCTGTTCGTTAACGCGTAGTCGAATGTTCTGTGACAAGCACCATCCTCTCGAAAAAAGCCACTGTATTTCTAAACACGCCTAATCATGGGGCACCGCTCTTCAATCGGTGCGAACAATCCTGCAGTCGTGGCACCGGATTCAAATCCGGTGAGCAAACGCACAACGAAGCAGAGGTGTGGCACCGGCTAATAGCCGGTGCCACACCTCTGCCCCGGTCTATAACGCCTTGGGCTTGGAATCCGCCACAAAAGCCTCTGGCCGGTTCTGATCCAAGAGCATCTCTACAAACTCATCCAACCCCATCGAATCCAATTGCTTCCCATCGCGATCGCTGAGATTCACGGTCCGGCTCGCCGCCTCCTGCTCGCCCACCACCGCAATATACGGAATCTTCATCCGACGCGCTTCGTGCTTCTTCGGGCCGATCCGCTCCGACGACGCATCTAGTTCCACGCGAAGCCCGGCTTTCCGAAGCGTATCCGCGACTTCGCGACCGTACGTCTCGCTCTTTTCGCTGATCGTCGCGACCACGACCTGCACCGGCGCCAGCCACGTCGGGAATGCGCCCTCGAAGTGCTCGATCAAAATGCCGATGAACCGCTCCATGCTGCCGAATGGCGCCCGATGTACCGCGATCGGCCGGTGGGCCTTGTTGTCCGCTCCGATGTATTCCAGCCCAAACCGGATCGGCATATTGTAGTCCGCCTGAACCGTGCCAAGCTGCCAATCGCGGCCGATACAGTCTTTCACGACAAAGTCGATCTTCGGGCCGTAAAATGCCGCTTCGCCCTTTTCCTCGGTCGCGGTCAATCCGGCCTCCGCGGCCACTTCGCGCAGCGCCTGCTCCGCGAGCGCCCAGCCTTCCGGATTCTTAATGAACTTCGGATCGTCCGGATCGTGCAGGCCGATGCGCACGCGATAGTCGTGCAAACCGAGCATATCGAGCACATAGCGCGTCAACTTTACGCAGCCCAAAAGCTCCGGCTTCAACTGCTCCGGCGTGCAGAACAGGTGCGCGTCGTCCTGCGTAAACCCGCGAACGCGCGTCATGCCCGACAGCTCGCCCGATTGCTCGTAACGATACACCGTGCCGAACTCGGCCAAACGCACCGGCAAATCGCGATAACTCCGCGGCTCGCTCGCGTAAATCCGCGCGTGCAACGGGCAATTCATCGGCTTCAGCAAGAAGCCATCCTCAACCCGCAAATGCTCGCGAATCAAATCGAGATTGTGCTGTTGGTGCCCGGCGCACGTATCAAATTTCTTCGAATCCCCGCCGGTCGATTGGTCGAACATGCTCGACCAGAGCGCGGGGTTCTCGATTTTCAATTCATTGAGAAGTTTCTGCTCCTTGGCCGAGACCTTTCCGCCATCGCCGTTCTCATACACCTCGGTCCACAGCTCATTCAACAGCCGCGACGTGTCGGACTCATACAACGGCGGAAACTGCGATTCGCGATAATACGGAAAATGCCCGCTGGTTCTAAAGAGTTCCAGACGTCCGATGTGCGGCGTAAAAACCGGCTGATACCCCTGCTTCACCAATTCGCCGCGCAGATGATTCTCAAGCAGTAAGCGGACAATCGCGCCTTTTGGCTTCCACAACACCATGCCGCTGCCGACCATCGGATCGATGGTAAACAGCCCAAGCTCCTGCCCCAGCTTGCGATGGTCGCGTTTTTTCGCTTCTTCAAGCTGCGTAATGTACGCAGTCAAATCCTTCTTATTATGAAACGCAGTGCCGTTGAGCCGCTGCAATTGCTGCTTGGTCGCATCGCCATGCAGAAACGCGCCGGACACGCTCAGCAACTTGAACGCGCCGATTCGGCCCGTTTCGGGCACATGCGTGCCCATGCACAGGTCTTCCCAATACTTGCCCGGCTCCGGACCGGTCACATAAAAACTCAGTGTCTCGCCCTTGGCACGCTCCGCATTCTCAACCTTGTACGGATTGCCCTCGCGGCGCACTTTCTCAAGGCCGGCCTCCCGACTCATCTCATACCGCGTGAACGGCCGGTTCTCCGCGACGATTCTGGCCATCTCCGCTTCGATCGCGGGAAAATCGTCGGGCGAAATCTTATGGTCCAGATCGATGTCGTAATAAAATCCGTTCTCAACCGGCGGTCCGTAGACCAGTTTCGTCTGCGGCCACAAATGGCAGACCGCCTCGGCCATCACATGCGCCGTGCTGTGCCGCAAAATTCGCAGCGAGTCGGCATCCTTGCTTGTAATAATTCCGAGTTTGCAATCGCCCGAAAGCGGCGTCGCCAAATCCAGCGTCACGTCGCCCTGCCCGAAATCCGCACGCGCCCCAATCGCCGCCTTGGCCAGACCGGGACCGATGGCGGCAGCCACATCGCGCGCGCTGCCACCTTGCGGCATCTCCTTGACCGAGCCATCGGGGAGAGTCACTCTTAACATGGAAGGTCTGACATGGAATGAACCGCCCGCATCAAATCAAAGGCAAGACGACAAACGACCAGAGTCGCGCCGAGCGGGCGCAACATCCTATCACTTAACACTATATCATTCTTTCGGCAGGGGTCAACTCAAACTGGTACTGGTAATGACCGAAGCCGTGAAGCCGCCCCCGAGCCTGGAATCTCATGAAACGTTGACAGGACCCCGAACCCGAATCCTCGGGCAATCAAGTATGCGTCCCCCGAACAGGCCCAAATCCCGAAATCAGGTCGGCAGGGCATTTGCGCTCAGGGATGATTCTCGTGGGAATGTCCATCCGAATGAGCTGGGGCAATTGAATTCGGCGCGATTTTGGCCATCACCGGTGGCAATTCCGTCGTTTCATCCAACCGGCTGAGAACACAGTGGCAGGTCGTGGCATCGGTTAAATGCACGAGTTTCCATTCCCCCACCGTGACGGCATGGCCTCGGTGTTTGCCGACAACACATTCGTAATCCTTGTGGGTTCCGAATTCCTCACGCTGAATGGGTCGGTGAAAAATGGCGCCAAGAAATTCGCCGTCTCTTGAGTATCTCGCCGCCACACCGGTTTCACCGCCAAACTGAAGGATGTGGGACATCTCAAATCGAAACCCGCCGGGCAGTTCCGGCGGAATCTCAAAATTCAAGTGCGAAGCGATTTTCTTTGCCTCCATCGGGCTTACGCTGCGCGCGTAGATACTGCGACAGGAACTTCTCAAATGCCCCAACGGCATCCGTCGGCAGCGCATCCAGCAACGCGCCAAAATCCACCGCGGACGCGCTCGCAACATTTTCAACCTGTCCCAGTCGTGAAACGGCCCTGCCGCCGGCAAGAACAACCAGCACCGCACATACGGCAATGGCATACTTGCGAATCGTGGAAAGCCCGCGCGGTCCGGACCGATGCGATGGGTGCGATCCCTCTGTTCGGTATTTAATCGCATCCCACAGATCATTCGGAACCGAAGGTTTGTTTAACTCGGCAAATCGGGCGGCCAGCGCGCGAATGCTTGCCAGCTCATTTGCACACAGGGCGCACGATAACACATGGGCCTCGATGCGGGCTCGCTCATCGGCCGGCAATTCGCCGTCGTCGTACGCCCAGTTGCTCTTTGCATGTGTCGCAATTCATGGCAACCTCGTTTTCCCGCCGATCGGACCGGCGGCTCCATCACTCAATTGGATGACGCCCGGATATTGGATGCGTAGAAAGTGTGCTTTCTTCCATCGATTCATAACCCGGACCCAGTATTTCGCGCATGGCATGGCGTGCCCGGTTCAGTCGAGAGGCGACCGTCCCCGCCGGACAGTCCAGAACCTGTGCAATCGCGCGATAATCCAGCCCTTCCTGATATTTAAGCAGCAAGATCGCCCGATCATCGTCGCTTATTTTTTGCAGCGCGGCTTCAAGGTCCAGCCGCGCGTCAGCGGTCTTGTAGCTCCCGTCGACGGACTTGGGATCCACGGGTTCGACGTGAATTCCCAATTCGGCGGGCCTCTTTCGCCGCAGAAGTTGGAGCGCCTCATTGACCGCAATTCGATAAAGCCACGTAGAAAGGGAAGACTCACCTTGGAACTGCCCTATTCTCTGAAATGCACGAACGTAGGTATCCTGGGACAGGTCAAAGGCGTCATCCGGATTACGGGTCATCCCGATGAGAAGTCGAAAAATCCTTTGGCAGGTCCGATCATAGACGCTGCGCTGGGCTTCGCGGTCCCCTTTCCGACATCGATCCAATAGGTCTGCTTCCGTCACGCCAAGACCACCATCCAGCCACAGAAAAGTCCCAATTTCGCACCGAACCATCGTCCATGAAACACGGATCGGGGCAAAATGTCCAACATGGGAAGGTGTTTGATCCGATCCGAACGCTCACGGAAGTTTTCATCAAGTCATAGGGAAGAAGTCCGCGCTCCACTGCATCCAATTTTGGAATGGGACGCACAATGCGATCCGCTGATGCCTACTTTGGAGCTATCAGGAGGGGGATTCCAAATGCGAAAAGGGCTTTCTCGATGTTGGCCATTCCTGCTGCCCCTCCTCGTCATCGGGGCGATCCTTGTTTCCGCCCATGAAGGACACGGCGGTAAGGAAATCGGACCCTATGACCTGGACTCGCCCCGGTCCATCTCACCCGAAACAGCCGCACACATCGGGCTAAAAACCGCCGAAATCGATTTCGGTCCGCTAGAGGATACACTGACTTTGAATGGCATCGTCCAGGCGGATCCCGATCGCCATTGGACGATCGGCACGCGAACGGCCGGAAAAATTCTGGCGGTCTACAAACAAACTGGAGACAAGGTTCAACGGGGCGAGTTGCTCGCGGAGATCGACTCGCCCGAGCTGGCCAGAAACATCTACGAAGCCCGCAAGCTCGAGACCGAATATCAAAAACTCCTTGTGGAAGTTGTGCGCAGCGAGGGACGCCGGGAGCAGCTTCGCATCGAAGCAAAGAACGCCGACGAGGTTGCCCAGCTCGCGGAAAGCGAGTTGCAACGCGGCGAGTCGGTCGGCAAGGAAATTGTCTCGTTGAATGTCCTCTCGGAGCGCCGCGCTGCCGCGATCCGCGCAAGAGGCGAAGCCAAACTCCGCGCCATCGATCTCGAAGTGCTCGATCCCGAAATCGCGGCGCTCAAGCGCCAGGCCGATGCCCTGAGACTCTCGCGCGATGCATTGCTTGCCGTCTCCAATATCGAGCAAAGCCAGCAACTGGCCGCGACACAGACCGCGAGCGACCAGTCGATCAATATCGTGCGGCTTCTCGCACCCGCCGATGGTGTTGTCGTTGATCGCACCGCAAGGCCCGGCCAATGGGCGGTTGCAGGCGATGTGCTTCTTGAAATCGCGGATTTTTCGAAGGTTCTCATTGAGGGCGAGTTGCCCGAATCGCTGATTTCGCGGGTGGCAAGTCGATCGTCCGATGCCGTGCGGGTGCGCACAACCGCGGACGCGGATTTCGTGGGCGCGGGAAAAACGAAATTCATCAGCCCCATTCTCGATCAGGTGAAACGCACGGCCCACGTTCTCATTGAAGCGCCGAATGACCAGGGCGTGCTGCGGGGCGGCATGTTTGTTGATCTTGCGATCGTGCTGCGCGAGGAGGAAACGGCAGTGGTCGCCCCGGTGACCGCGGTCGTTCAAGATGGTCCGGTGCATTTTGTGTTCCTGAAAGTCGGCGACGTATACAGGAAGCAGGACATCACGCCCGGGCTTTACAACGATCAATTCGTCGAAATCCTGAGCGGGTTGGCGCCGGGTGACGTTGTGGTGTCACAAGGCGCCTATTCGCTGACGCAACTGCGTCCTTCCGCTCCAGCCGCCGTCGCTTCGGCTACGCCGGCAAAAAAAAACTAACGCCGAATTCAGACGAATGTGTCTGCCGATTGGCCGACTGGCGTGTGAGGAACCCGTGGCGTGCTGAACGCGATTATCAAATTCTCCCTGCACAATCGCGTGCTTGTTCTCGCAGCCGCCGCGATCCTCGCGGCCTATGGCCTGTTCAATGCGACGCGTCTCCCCACGGACGTCCTGCCAGACCTCAATCGTCCCACCGTGACGGTCCTGACCGAGGCGCCGGGCCTCGCGCCGGAGGAAGTCGAAACACAAGTCACGTTTCACCTCGAAACGGCCCTGAATGGCGCTGTCGGTGTCGAGCGCGTGCGCAGCACCTCGGGCCTGGGCCTCTCTGTCGTCTATGTCGAATTCGCATGGGGAACCGACATTCGATATGACCGGCAGGTCGTGCAGGAGCGGCTCAATCAGGTCGCCGAAAAGCTGCCGCCCGGCGTGATTCCGCTCATGGGCCCGGTCAGTTCGATCATGGGCGAAATCATGCTCGTTGGGCTGCGCAGCGACACGCTCACGCCCATGGATGTGCGATCGCTGGCGGACTGGCGAATACGACCCGCGCTCCTCTCGGTCGCCGGCGTCGCACAGGTGACAATCATGGGCGGAGATGTCAAGCAGTTTCAGGTGCTGGCCGATCCCGAAAAACTCCGACGATACGACCTGACGCTTTCAGAGCTGCAGGAAGCGCTGGAGAAGGCAAACGAAAACTCGGGCGGAGGATTCATCGTCGGTGCCAGTCAGGAATTTGTGGTTCGAAACCTGGGCCGAGTCTCCTCGGTCGGCGACATTGAAGATTCACTCGTTGCAACCCGCATGAGTGAAGGTGTGGCCCTGCCCATCTACGTGAAGGATGTCGCCAACGTTCGCGAAGGCGGCGCGCCGATCAAGCGCGGCGATGGCTCCATGAATGCCCGCCCCGCCGTCATCATGGCGATCCAAAAGCAGCCGGGAGCAGACACGCGTGAACTGACCGATCGAATTGACGCCGCTTTCGAAGACCTCCGGCCGTCCATGCCCAATGACGTGGTCATCAACACGGATTTGTTTCGACAGTCTCATTTCATTGAATCGGCCATCGAGAACGTCCTCGAGGCCCTGCGCGACGGCTCCATCCTCGTTGTGATTGTGCTGATTTTTTTTCTGATGAATGTCCGCACGACGCTCATCACTTTAACGGCCCTTCCCCTGTCACTTCTGATCACCGCGCTCGTCTTCAAGATGTTCGGTGAGTCCATTAACACGATGACCCTGGGCGGCATCGCCGTCGCCATCGGCGAACTGGTGGATGACGCCGTTGTCGATGTCGAAAATGTCTTTCGCAGACTGCGCGAGAATCGGCAATCGCAACAGCCACGCCCGGCGATCGATGTCGTCTTCGAGGCATCCAGCGAGGTTCGATCCTCCATCGTCTATGGAACCGCCATCGTCCTGCTCGTCTTTCTGCCGCTCTTCGCCCTGGCGGGAATCGAAGGAAGACTCTTTCAGCCGCTCGCGATTGCCTACATTGTCAGCATCCTCGCTTCTCTGGTGGTCTCGCTCACCGTCACGCCGGCGATGGCCTACTACCTTCTTCCAAACATGAAGCGTATGGGCGAGGAATCGGATGGGCCGTTGCTACGCATTTGCAAGCGGTTTGCGCGTCGTCTTTACGATGTAACCCTTCCGCGTCCGTGGACGGTCGCGGGCGCGGCAATCGGCTTGATTGTGCTCGGAGGCGTTCTTGTCTCGCGCTTGGGCAGCGAGTTTCTTCCGGCATTCAATGAAGGGACGGCGACAATCAATCTGGTGGCCGATCCCGGTATCTCATTGGCGGAGTCGGACCGACTCGGCGCCAAAGCCGAAGAGATCATTCTTTCGGTGCCGGAGGTCAAATCAACCGGCCGGCGAACGGGCAGAGCCGAGCAGGACGAGCACGCCGAGGGAGTCCATTACTCAGAGCTCGATGTGGATTTCTGGACCTCCGATGAATCACGCGATCCTAAGACGCACGCCACTGTCGATGGTCGAAAACCGCCGCCCGCGGTCAGATTAAAACCCGAGATTCTCGCTGAAATACGCGAAAAACTAGAGGCGCTGCCCGGCGTCGCCATAGGACTGGGCCAGCCGATCAGTCACCGAATCGATCACCTGCTCTCCGGCGTTCGCGCCCAGATCGTCGTAAAAATCTCGGGCACGGAATTGAACACGCTGCGAAAACTGGCGGAAGAAGTTGAGGCCGCCATGAACGGCATCGACGGCGTGGTCGACCTCCAGATCGAAAAACAGGTTCTCATTCCTCAAGTGCGGATTCGAATCGACCGTCAGGCCGCCGCGCGTGTCGGGTTCAAGCCGGCCGAGTTGGTCCGCACGCTTGAAACGGCGATGAAGGGCAAGGTTGTCTCGCAGGTTCACGATGGGCTGAAGTCCTACGATTTGGTGCTCATGCTGCAGGAATCGGTTCGTAACGATGTTCGCCGTCTCAACGATGTTCGCCTGATGACGCCCTCTGGCGCCGTAGTCCTGCTGTCGGATGTGGCCGGCATTACCGAAACACCGGGTCCCAATCAGATCAGCCGCGAAAATGTTCAGCGCCGAATTGTGGTTTCCGCGAATGTGCAGGGACGGGATTTGGGCAGCACGGTCGCCGACATCGAAGCCTCTATCGCGATGGATCTGCCGCCTGAAAAAATTCCCGTCGGTTATTCGCTCAGTATCGGCGGTCAATTCGAGGCACAGCAATCGGCAACGCGTTTGATTCTGATACTCGGTGCGCTCTCCCTGGTCGCGATGTTTGCCGTGCTTTACTCCCATTTCAACTCCGTGGAAATGGTCTTGCAGGTGATGTTGAACATCCCCTTCGCATTCATCGGCAGCGCGCTGGCTCTCTGGCTGGCCGGCGAGAACTTCAGCGTCGCCAGCCTTGTCGGATTCATCAGCCTCTGCGGCATTGCCAGCCGCAACGGGATTCTGATGATTTCTCATTACATTCATCTCATGACCCACGAAGGAATGGAATTCGGCAGCGAAATGGTCGTGCGGGGCAGCCAGGAGCGCGTCGCACCGGTGCTCATGACCGCACTGACCACCGGCCTCGGACTGATTCCCCTGGTGCTCGCCGCCGGTCAACCCGGCAAGGAAATCCTTTACCCGGTCGCCCTTGTTGTTCTCGGCGGCCTCGCCACCAGCACGTTTCTCGACTTTTGCATCACACCGACCGTGTTCCTTCGCTTCGGACGCAAAGCCTCCGGACGGATCATGGCCCGATGGAATGCAACACAGGCACAACAGTCCATTGTCATGAACTCCGACCCACGTCCCGTCGGAATGACCCACTGACACGAGTTGCGGGACGCAAACTTCGATCGCCGCTTCGATCGACAAGACACAGTTGTATGACGCAGTGCGATGATGACTGCAACAAGCTGTAAGGAGAAAACCGACATGATTCGACAATCAACAATTTGCGCCGTTTCGCTTCTGGCCTTACTCGCGCCAAGTTCCGTCTCGGCCCAACCACACGACCACGACCACGGAAAACACGTTGAATTCAAAAAGCCCGAGACCTACAAGGCGGCGGTCGAGGAAATTCAGTTGCGAATCCACGAAATCGACCATCTGATCAAGACAAAGGAGCTTGAGAATGTTCATGGCAGGCCGAGATCATTCAGAAAGTCGGAAACATGATCGGCCAACTGGCCCTGAAAGCCGACTCCGGCGTGCCCAAGTCAGCCGTCAAGGAAGTCAACATCGCGGGTAGATCATTGGCCGCCAAATTTGATGCCATCGACAAGGCCGGCGACTCGGGCGACCTGGCCGGCACCAAAAAAGAATTTGAGGAAATGGTCAAGCTCGCGGAAATCCTGGACAACTATGTGCCCAAGGTGTTTGCATGCCCCATGAAATGCGAGGGCGAGAAGACCTATCCCGCAGCAGGCAAGTGCCCCAAGTGCGGCATGGCCATTACCCAGCTTAAGTCCCATGCCGACCATGATGCGAAGCACGGCGGAACGTTTTTCATGGCGCCGGACAACAAGCATCACCTCGAAGGCACCATTTCAGCCAAGAAGGAATTTCGCATTTACTTCTATGATGAATACACAAAACCGATCGAACCCGGGAAATTCACGGCCGAGGGAACGGCATGGACCAGCGGCAAGGATGTCGATAAGCCCCTCAAAATGACCGTCGGTCCCAAGAAGGAATTCCTGACGGGTCAGGTCGACGAAGCCATTGCATTCCCGATTCGAGTCAAGCTGTTCATCGACTTCAAGGACAAGGAAAAGCCGCAAGTCTTCGACTTCGAATTCACCGAGCCCAGTAAGGAACCCGCCGACACCGACAAAGACAAGGAAGAAGACAAAGAAAAGAAGCACTCTCACGGATAAAAGCACGACGCGAAGCAATGACGTCGGCTGGTTCGCATCGCCGTGGATGCGGCAAGGCACATCAACGGCGATGAACGATCATGACAATCCTTTGCCGGCATTCCGGCCCAGTGAACGCATGCAAACGTAATCCAGGGATTCATCCAAGAAGAGCAGTGATACCGCCGGCAACCGCTCCGCTTACTTCAGTTCGACAGACCAGTAAGCATTGTCGAGGAACGCCTTCCAACTCTGGTAGCGGTCGTCGGCAAGCTTGATGCTGATGCACGGGTTGCGCCGCGGCTTCTTCGGAGCGCGGATCAGCTTCATGTGAGCCTGATCCGGCGTCCGGCCGCCCTTCTTGATGTTGCACTTCAAACAAGCGCAGACAATGTTCTCCCATGTGGCCGGCCCGCTCTGGCTGCGCGGAATGACGTGGTCGAGCGAAAGCTCGGTTGTGGAAAAGCGAACGCCGCAGTATTGGCACCGGTTGCCGTCGCGGGCATAGAGATTCCGCCGGTTGAACTTGACCTCCTGCTTGGGCAGGCGATCAAAGATCGCAAGGCGAATGATGCGCGGCACGGCGATGTCGAATCGAACCGTGCGAATCCAGTCGTGCGCGTCCGGCTCGAACTGCTTGGCCAGTTCCGACAGCTCCCGCCAATCGTCGAAGTCGTAGGAGACATAACGCCCCTGCTCAACGTGAACCACTTCGGCCAGCTCGCGGCAAAGCAAACTGAACGCGCGCTTCACGTTGATGATGCGAATCGCAAGATAGTTGCGATTAAGCACCAGAACGTTGAGACCCAGGGCTGACGAGGGCGGCGACACGGAATCCTCCCGGACAAATAATACGACTCCAAGCTCGCAAGAGGGAGTCTGTTCGCGGGCCCCACCAAAGATTGTGAAGAAGATTCGCCTTTCGCGCCGGTTGGCGAATCGCCCGCGCATTTCGTCTAATTGTATGTCTGCTATTGTATTATCGCAAGCGAATCGACTCCGACATGAGTCATCTTAACCGGCCCCGGTCGGAGCAGTTCGGGTTTATTCGGACGGTGCGATCGCAAGCGACGATTGTTGGCCGGCCATGAATGGGATGTTAAGAAATGATCTTTCGACGTCTCTTCTCCGTGCTTCAAAGTCGATGGATGCCCGTGATGCTCGCACCCCTCTTTGCAACTTCGAGCGCGGGCTGCATGTCACACAACATGAAGCAAATTGGACATACACAAGTCGGCATGACGAAAATCGACGTGCCGCTATTCTTCCAGCGCAAGGTCGCGCGCATCATTAAGTTCAATGCGCCACTTCTCATCTTCCTTCACAACTTTGCCGATGACGCGAATACGGCGGCCCTTGACCAGCTTTTGACGGGGCATCATCTCCTGTGCCACGCTCTCGTAGTAATAGAGCTTCACCTCTGTTTCATCTTGCTTGAGCATGATCGAATGCCGCTGGCCGTGCTTCTTGCTCGGCCGCGATGAAATCGAAATGACTTCCGCGGCCACGGTGATTCGCTTGCCCTTTTGCTTCTCGCCGATCTCTGCCAGCGGCGTCAGATCCTTGTCTCTCACGCGATTGAGCCGCGACGCGATGATCACTTCCTCGCTGTTGGCGATGGGCCAAAAAACAAAATCGCTCCCCGTGTTTCCCATTTCATCGTGCGATCCGCCATCGTCCTCGCCGTCCGGTCCGACGCTGTAGAGAACCGGCGCGTCGTTGTTGATCAGATACTTGAATGGCTTGCTTGAAAACGGATCCTTGAGCACCTTGCCCACGCGCTTCTTGTTCAGCGCCCCAAGCGTCTTCGGCCATTTCTTGTTCTTGGCCTTGTATGCAAACACCTCCATGAGAACTTGTGTCGCGCGGCGCTCGGCCTCGCAATGCGCGGCCAGAAAATAATATCGCGAATAGGAGCCCTCGATTCCATACAGCATGCCTTTGGTGAGATTGTTCTTTCGAACCAGATCACCCGCAATTCGCGTGATTTCTCCGTTCTTCTCGCCGGAATAGCCGGGCCCCATCTGCTGATCCATGGCTTTGAATGCCGCGAGTACGGCATCCGCCGTACCTGTCGGGTCGGCGTCGACTCGCGCGCCGAGGCCGAAGCGGTTGCCTCCGGTAATGGCCGACCCGGTCACCTCGCGGTAACGGTTGCCGTTGAGCTTGACGCCGCCGCCGCCCAGCGGACCGAAGACATACTGAAGATTGTCGAGAATCATGGCGCATTCGCCGGCCAGCACCCGCGAGGCATCGACCGGCCTGCCGTCAAACTTTCTCAGGTTCTTCGCAATTCTTGCGGCATGCTTCTCCGACAAAACGCCGTGGGCGAAGGCCCATCGCAGATGACGGCAGGCGTTGCGGCGCATCGCATAGCCCGCGAGCTGCTCGGCGGCAAACATCCCATTCTGCAATTGGCCCCCCGCCCGAATGCTGGTCTCGATCGCGGCGATGAAATTTTCGGGATCGACATTTCCATCCTTGCCGATGCGCCATGCGGATTCGAGATTCCCCTTGGCGCATTCGTTCATCTTGGGCGCGTGGGTCAAAAGTATGAATGCCAGACGATTGGCATTATCGTCCCTGCCGCCGTCGATGCTGGGCGGAGCGACGACATACTTGCGTTTCGCGGCCGAGGAAAACTTCTTCAACACGCTCTGCGTTTTCTTGTGCGATGCCTCCCATGAGCCCCGCCGATCGGGAAACCACGGGGACGGACTCATCGGCGACTGTCCGCCATCCTCGGCCATGGCCGCCTGCTGCTGGGCGGGATCGGTCAGCATCCCGGCAAATTCCGGCCAGTCCTTTTCGCTGACATCGCTGCCGACAAGCCCGGGCATGAACTTGGCGTAAAGTTCGTAGGCGTTTTCCTTCTCGGGAACGCCGGCTGCCTTTTCATACCAGTCGGCGAAGTTTTCGTGCTTGGTGAAATCCGGCAGCGGCGGAAACGTCACACCGGCCAACATCGGAGCGGCTGAAATCAAAAGGAGAATGGCGATGGCGAACGGTGTCTTTTTCATGAGTGTATCCACTTGTTTGTCGTGATCATGGCACCGGGTCGTATCCGCCGGTTCGGCCGGGGTGACACCGGAGAATGCGCTTCAGGCCCAGCCACGCGCCTTTCAATGGACCGTGCCGCTCGATGGCTTCGATGGCATATTCGCTGCACCCCGGAATAAACCGGCAGGCGCCGGGCAAAAGCGGCCTGATCGCGAGTTGATAGGCTCGCACGGCCAGCACCAGTACAAAGCTCAATATCTTTTTCATCGCTGCGATTTTCTAAATGCCAGGCGGTAAATCGGCCGGCCTTCGCGGAGATACTTAATCTCGAAATTCGTCTTGATGCTGCCGTCAACGCTGCCGTGCTCATCGTCTTCGAAAGGGACGGCGATCAAGTCGTGCCGCGCCGCAGTCACCAACTTCATTTGCTCGAAATAATCGGCGTGATCCGTTTGCAGCGCCAGCCGGGCGCCCGGCCTCAGCACCCGAATCGCCGCATCGAGAAACGGCGGCTGAATCAATCGGCGCCGCAAATGCTTCTTCTTCGGCCACGGGTCTGGATGATAAATATGCAGCGCGCTCAGGCACTCGGCCGCGAGACGCGTCATCACGAACTCGCGCGCATCCGTCCGCATGATACGCACGTTCCCCAGCCCCCACCGCGCCATCCGGTCGGCCGCAAACTTGTAGAACTTGTTCGCCCATTCGATCCCCAGAAAATTCCGCTGCGGATGCGCCTGCGCCTGCCGCAGCAGAAACGCCCCCTTCCCGCACCCGATCTCCAACTCGATCGGCCGCTCCCCGTCCTCAAACAACTCGCGCAAGTCCGTATGTTCGGGCAGCGCGGCGGGGTCGACAGCGATGGAGGCAAAATCCAACATGGAAGCAATCATATCAGATTGGGCGATCATACACATTCACTGGGATTCCGCTTTTTTCGTCGACACTGGAACACCAAGAAGTTACGATTGTTCCATCCAAATCGCTTCAATGCATTGCCGGAGCAAAACCATGCAAATCCAAATGGCAAAAGTACTGATTCTGGTTTTTTGCCAGTCAACCGATCAGAGCGTGCCCGAGGTTCTAAGCAAGGCAATTACCGACCGCATGAACTTCAAGACCGCCGATTTGCGATATTCGATTTCTACGAAGGCATACAATGCGGGCGCGATGATCAAAACGCGTTACCATGTAAGATTTTCCGACGAGGACATCTACTTTCATAACATGGGTGATGACGATGGCGTGCTCATGCATGATCCCCGCACCGGCATTGCGATCTTGGGAGTGGCACATGCCTGTTCGTCGAACTATACGGTGCGAAGTCAAAAGACGGGTGAGGAGTGGTTCACGCGAGATGGGCAACCCACTCTCTTCGTGGGATACATCGAAAATTCTCCAAATGAATTCGATGATCCTCGGTCGATCGGTTCGGGCGTTAATGGACTGAGGCACACCTCTCCTGCGAAATGGCTCGAAGAGCTACAGCGCCATGCCGGCAAGTGGACTGTCAAACACGACGACGATGAAATCGTTGTTCGATTGGAATCGAAGCCCCTGTCCGAAGGCGCTCCTCACTCGGAAGTCATCTGGAAAATCGATCCGGCCAAAAACAACGCAATTACCGAGGTGAGTGACTACAAGGTCATGCCGGACGGTAAAAGGGACCTGCTTCATCAAAGGGTCAATGGATACGCGCGGCATAAAAACCGCTGGTGGCTCGAAAAGAGTGAATTGCGCGGTGAAGGCGGGGTATTGGTGGAAGTGACCCAATTCGATCACGCGGAATTCGATATGCCCAAACACCCCAAGTACTTTGATGCCGACATGCTCGGTTTGCCACCCGGCGTAAAGACGATGGACTATCGGCTTTTGCGCGATGGTCAACACCAGGGGAAACTTTACGCCTCCCGGCATTTGGGGGGTGGAATGGTCGTCACTCAAGACGAATGGAAATCGACGTATAGCGAGCAATATGATCTGAATTCGCTTCGGGAATACGAACAATCCGTGAGACGTCAATTTGGCATTGGACAGTATCCGAAATGGTGGGGAATTTCAGACCCGCCGTTCGGGCTTGTTGACGCGGCCTACACGCCGGACCTGTGGGAAGCCTATGTGCGAAGATGGATCGTGGTGCATTCGCATGATGTTTTGGTCGGCCAAAAGCAGCAGGCCAATGGTTCCCTGACCGAAGCACAAGTAGAATCAGCGTGGGCCGTTCTGAAAGACTGCCGAAAGCGGGCTGACCCCATTCTTGCCCGCCTTGCGAAAGCGGAGTCTCAAGACTCAAAAATCCCAACTTCGAATCCGGCAAAAACTCTAAAACCAAGCCGCGAACAGAAGGAACTAAGTCAAATCTTTGAATTGCTCAAGGGCAGGCTGGAAAAACTGCTTCGCTCGGACCAGATCATTTCAATTGAAGGAAAAAAAGCCGGATGACCGGCAACAGTCTAGCAGAGGAACGGAAAAGGGATGCAGTCTGAGTCAGAAGATTATTCAGACGATGCGTTCGTAGAAGCATGGCGGTATTTTCAGGCATGGAGCCGACAAAAATCGTCGCCGCCGCCTTCGGCTTCAACTCAAGCATCTTCTGATAAACCTCATCGCGGTCCTTGCTGTGCCACACAACGGCCCCTCGAATAATATCGAAGTGCTCATCCACCTCAGGGTCCTCGAGCAAGACCCACTCGGAATCATGCCTCGCTCGAATATCCTCGATTGAAAGTACCGAAGCCATGTTGCACCGGCACTGTCCTCAATGAGTTTTGATCGTCTGGCTTATCATACCGCGCGCGGCGACTGTCCGGGCCCAATACCTAACAAAAACAAAATCTTCCTTGCTTTCCCGCAATGTCGGTGTATACTTGCCACATGAGCCTCGAACCGACCCAGCTTCGCCGCCCGTTCTGCGCCTCGCGGTCTCGCCGCGCCTTCGTTTCTGAAGCGGTCGCCGAAAACCAAAGTGAAAGACTGACTGAAGACAGAGTGAATCTGAAAACTGCATTCGGCCTTTTTCACCCCGCCAATGCGGTTTTTCAGGGAAATTCAGGGGGGTTACTTTTTCTTGCGAACGGAGTCGTCGGACGGCTGGTCGGTCGCCGTCGGAATCGCCGTCGTCGGGTCCACCAGGGCCGAAGCGCCGGCCTCCTGAACATTGGCCGCGCCGACCGCTTCCACTGGAAACCCGGATATGGATGCCCCGGCTTTCGTACCCCGGGCCAGCACCCAGCCCAGCTCGTCCATCTTCAGCAGCTTCGATCCGACCAAAAAGACGATGCCCGCCGCGGCCGCAGGCCCGAAAACAAGCGCCGGATCGCGCAGGTATCGCGACATGTCAATGACACCAGTCTTCATTAAGCCTTCCATCGCAAAATACGCCGCCGCGCCTGCCGCAATGGTCGCCGCCAGCGTCTTCAGCGCCGACACCATCAGCTCGGTCGCCCCGATCCGCCCGCCCATCCGCCGCCGCAAGAGCTGCGATGATATGACCACGTGCATGAATGATGTCACCATTGTGCTGATGCCGAACGCCGCCTCCCCCGCCCACCACAACAGCGCCACGTTCATCGTCGCGTTCACAACCACAAGCCCGCAACTGATCCACATCGGCGTCAGTGTGTCCTTCAAACTCCAGAACCCGCGCAAAAGAATATGCTGGCAACAAAACGCCGCCATGCCCAGCCCATACCAGTACAGCACCTCTGCCGCCCGCACCGTCGCCGCGTGGTTAAACCGTCCATGCTCGAACAGCAGCGTCACGATCGGCTCGCGCAACACGACCATCAGCAGCCCTGATGGCATGCCCACAAAAATCGCCATGCGCATCGCCTGTGCGAACGCCCCGCGCAACCCCGACATGTCCTCGCGGCTGGCAAACCGGCTGAACATCGGAAACGCCGCCGTCGCCAGCGAAATCGCCAACACGCCGAGCGGAAACTGGTACAACCGCTGCGCATTCGTCACGGCCGACAGCGCCCCCTGCTCCAGCGGATATCGCAGCGTCATGCCCCACAACGTAAACGTTTCGGGCATGCCCGGCCCGCGCGTCATGTATGTGCACAGCTGCGCGTCGAAAAACACGTTGAACAGCAAAATGCCCTGCCCGAGCAGGATCGGCAGAAAGCCGCGGATAATCGCCCGAAAATCCTCGTCGCGATATTGCAGCGACAGGCGCAGTTTCACGCCGTACTTCCGCATGGTCGGTATCAAGAACGGAAGTTGGATCAGGCTCGACGCCAGAACGCAGATCGCCACGCCGTATACCTGGTTTTCGATCTTCGGCCCGAAGAAAAGCGGGCCGACCGTCGTCACACCGATGATGTTCACAACATTCAGCACGATCGGCATCAGCGCCGGGACGGTGAAATGATGCATCACGTTCAAGATACTGGAGAACAGTGCCACAATGCAGACACCAACCATGAACGGCAGCATGACTGCGGTCAGCCCGATCTGCAGGTTCGTCAGGGCCGCGCCGTCGGAAAATTGATAAACGACAAGCACGATGCCTTCGAGCACGACCAGCAGCACCGTCAGCACCAGCGTCATCAACCCCGCCACGCGCCCCAGCAATTCCCATCCGCGTTCTTTACCCTTCTTTTCCAACACATCGGTAAAGACCGGAATGAACACCGCCGCCAGCGCCCCCTCGCCGAACAACCTGCGAAAAAGATTGGGAACCTGGAACCCGTAGTTGAAGGCGTCCTGCACCCACCCCTGCCCATAGGCGAAATTCATCACCATGTCGCGGGCCAGACCCGTGATGCGGGAAAGAAGCGTGCAAAGCGCGACGAGTTTGGCGGAACCGAGAAACTTGGATTGATGCTCAGACATCGGCGGGCACTATATCCATCGCGCGCGGGGGCGACAATGACGGTGCCCCTGTTTAGCCCAGACGCGAAGCGTCAGGGAGAGCGCGAAAGGCGCTTACGAACATGAGTTCCGTTAATCGTCACAAGCGATTCGAGAACTTTCCGCATCGCCGTGGAAATGCCGATCGCATTGATTTCACGAATGGGCAACCAGCGACGTTTGGGGATCACCACGTCCGATTCCTTGGCCGAATGTCGGGCCGAAACCGGCCGACCGACCATGCGACACACATGCCCCACGAATCGAACCGTGCGATGGGTGAGTTGATGCGTGATGTCGCAAAAGGGCCGCGAGTTAATTTCGATGTCCCGATCGACCAACCTATCCGCCAGCATCTCCGCCTGCGAGGCGGTATCGATCCTGGCGGCGGACGATTTTGCAACCATCGTCGGCAGTTCCCACAAGCCACCCCAAAGTCCCTCGGTGGGCCGCTGAATGACAAGCCAGCGATTTCTCGAATCGACAATGGCCGCGACGACATGCAGTTCATCTTTGACAGGCGTCTTGATCTTCTTCACCGGCAGGTCCGCGACCCTGCCGGCCGCAAACGCTCCACACTGCGATTTGAGCGGACACGTCAGGCACATCGCCCCGTTTTTCGGCAGGCAGACCGTCGCGCCGAGTTCCATCAGCGCCTGATTGAAGTCGCCGGGACGATCGGCCGGCACCAGCTTTTCGGCAATCCGCCAGAGTCGATCGCGCCCCGGACCGCCCTGCAAATTCTCCCGAATGCAAAACAGCCGGGAGAAAACGCGGGCCACATTGCCATCGACCACCGCTGCCCGTTCACCAAACGCGATCGATGCAATGGCCCCAGCCGTATAATCCCCAACACCGGGAAGGCCGCGAAGGCCGTCGGCGGTGCGCGGAAACCGGCCGGCGTGCTGCTCGACGACGGCCTGTGCGGCGCGATGCAGATTTCGAGCGCGGGCGTAATAGCCCAGTCCCGCCCACAATTCAAGCACCGCGTCCAGATCGGCGGCGGCCAGATCGCGAACCGTCGGGAAGCGTTGCAAAAATCGGTGATAATAAGGAATGACCGTGGCGACCTGGGTCTGCTGAAGCATGGCTTCGCTCAGCCAGATGGCATAAGGGTCGCTCGTTTGTCGCCAGGGAAGATCGCGTTTTGCGCCACCAAACCAAGCCAAAAGGCGATGCCGAATGGCGCGAATGCGCGGTGCGGAGATTTCGTTAACAGGATCGGATCGCGAGCGACAGGGCATTCGTGCCATATTATGCGGTCGAACGCGAATTATCCTCCGCCAGACGATGGGTGGAAGTTGTTGCGAGACATTCGGCCGGCCGGTACGATTCGCAGTCCTGTTTTGCGGCGGACAATTCCGATGCAGCCTCATTACGATTGAGCATCGGGGTGAAGCCCGTACGGAGCATTAGATCCTCGCTCGGAATTGGAGACTCCCCATGTGGCAAAAGCGAATGGCCCGATGGCAAAAGAAGTTGCTGGTGTTCGGCGCGACGCTGCCGCTCTTTCAGGCAGCCGGCACCTGCGACCCCCTCGGTCTCAACAGTACAATTTTCTCGTCGTTGACGTCGACCGTCTTCAGCGTGTTTGTGAGTTCCGTTCAGTCGGCAGTGCTTCAGTTCTTTCCCTCGTCAGACATTCTCCAGATACTCTTCGGCGTGAATCGAACTCCGTTTTTCAACTAATGCAGCAACTGCCTCGCAACCAGAGAGCACAATTACAATGAGCAAGAAACTTGCAAGGCGCTACAAAGTAACCCGTCGAGTCGCCATTCTTCTCGCGGCCGCTCCACTCTTTCAGCTCGGCCAGTGCAATACGGTGAACAACCAAATTGCCGCAAACTTTGCCAACGCGCTGCCAAGCGTCGTGTTTCAAGTGCTTTTGAGTTTCGCCTTGCTTCCCATCCAGGCGCTGCTCAACGGGGGCCAGACCAATGGCACTGGTTCCGGTAACGGAACCGGAATTTAGTTACTTCCCGGCTGCCGCACCTTTGTATTCCATAATTACATTCTGATTCGGGCGGTCGATGCGCTGCTCCGAAGTTTTACCATCCGCAAAAATAACGCGAACAGACAGTTCCTTTTCCACTTCAGCTTCACCGATGCCAAAATAGGCCGTCGGCGCATCAACCGATTGGAAGCTACCGCCACCGGTTATCCACCGTCGCTGGTTGGCTCGCGGCGAGACCAGTTCCACCTTGGCACCGTAGCCGCGCGGATTGCCTT
>JADJRI010000049.1 GCA_016712275.1 Planctomycetota bacterium | reverse complement strand
GTATTGAATGACGTTGCCGTGAAGATCGGTTTGTCGCTCCAAGAGCCACTTGAAGATCTTTTGCCCGGTGGCATCCGCTACGCGGGCCTCGGCCGTCACACCGAATTCGAGAAGGATTCCACTTTTCGTACGGGCGGCCCAGTGGTCGCCGACGCGTTCATAGCGAAGATAGGTACCCTCCACCTTGGCGAGGTAGTATCCATTTTTTAGGCGGACGAGTTCCTCATCTTCCATGCCGATGTAGCGATCTGCTTCGGGGGTGACGCCGTCGTCTTCAATGTAACGAGGAAGTCCTTTATCGGTTTGCCTTCGAACGCAGCCGACATCGAGCGACCAGCCGATGCCGACTGGTCCCTGGCCGTGGCCCATGTCGTATTCCAGCGCAACCGCAGGCGAGAAACCCGCAACGCCGGGCGGCAGATCGACTTTGACCGCGTATCGGGCCATACCAGTGTTGAGTGCCGGCTGGAAGGCATCACCTAGGCCTTCGAGGGAGCCGGGGCCGGTGGGCCGCGAAATGACGTTTGGCGAGACGCCATTCTTATCTTGTACCGTAGATGAATAGATCCAGTGGATCGCCATTGGGATGCGGCGCGCCGCGGAGTTCGGACGCGGGAATGATCAGCACCCACTGCGTGTTCCAAACCGAGCGGCCGGTGAGATGGTATCGGAGGTCTTCATCATCTTCGTGGCCTTGCGCCGGCAGGCCGGTGACCTGCGGGATGAGACGGCGCTTGACCATTGCACGGCTGCCGCCGGAGAGACTGTCCCACGGCATCCAGTCGGCCGCAGCCAGCGATTGCTCGCCAAGCGGGAATGGAACGGGCAATGTCTGGTCTAGGAGCTGCCAGTTTCTGATTTCGCCGTTTGTGGGCTCCCGCAAAACGTCCATACCTGCAGGCACAAGATAGACTTCGGCCTGATTGTTCAGCGTTCCGAGAGGATAGTTCTCAAACCGTATACCAATGGAGTGAAGTTTGATCGTGTCGTAGCTGCTCGGATAAACCTCGTCGGCCTGAGACGCATGGCCAAAGAAATTGAGACCAGAAAATATCTTCGTCGAGAATCTCAGCACAATGCCCGGATTTGCAACGGCAGGCAAATCAGGATCTGCGTTTAGCGGTTTGCAGAACATACGATACTCAGGAACTTCAACAAAATCGTTGATGTCCGAAACGCGGGCATCTTCAAGAACTTGCTGCCAATCAGAATTGAATGCATTGGTGTTGGGTTTGCGGAATAATTCCCATCGCAGGCTAAACGTTCGATTCAGTTCGGCCGCGCTGTTGAACCCGAGTTGCGGGCGCAGGACGAGGTCGAAGTTAATGAACATTTCCGCCAGCGTGCCGGCAAGGCCGCTTCCTATTTGGGGACCGGATTGGGCCATGACGCCGAGCGTGCGCTGTTTGACGATGTTCGTCAGATACTGGCGACCAGCCAGCGCGTGGGTGCCGAGAAGATTGGTTTCATAGTCGTAGGCTCGCGCGGCGAGGTAGACATATTCCGCAGCCAGATCAAACTGGGCCCGGTATTTCTGGAGCGACTCGTTGCGGAATACACGGTATGCCATATCTTGATAGCGGAATTCGCTCACTTCGTCGGCCGTTCGGCGGCGATAGGCAGCGCGCTGGTCGAGAAGGCGAAGTCCGCGACCGATGGCGGCGTGGTAACGACCAGTCGCCTGATTGACGGATTCGCCAAGCGTGTAGATTTCCAAACGGGAAGATGGAAGCTGGCGAACGAGATTGCGCAGCGCGGCCACCTGCTGTTCGACCTGGTAGTCGCCCTGATATCCTGTGATCTGGATTTGCTGTTCGGCGGAAGCCCATTCCTTATCGAATTGGCGCTGTTGTTCGACAACAGACAAGGCATCCGCTGTTTGATTAAATGCAAACTCAATGAAACTGGCCGCCCGACGCACAGATGCCCGTATTGGACCCGTGAAGTCTCCGCCATTGGCTAATCCGCCTATCAAACTAGTTGGAAGCCCCTCGGCAATTGCATTGGCTATCCTTAGCGCATTGGCCCCAATTGTTCTAAATCTAGCTTGCAGAAGCCTGGAAACTAGTATTTGCTGGTTCAGGCTTTGTTGAAGAGCTTGGCCCTCGCGCATGACTTGAAGAACATTTCTGTTTAACTCATACAACGATTCCAACAAATCAGCCTGTATTTCAATCTGATCGATCAGCGATTCGTAGCGGTCTACCGACTGCTGGTATCGACCGATGCCCTGAAGCAGTTCCGAGCGGGAGAATTGGATTTCGCCCGGTTCCGTGCGCTCGGTCCAGCCTTCCGGCTTCACCAGACCGAGGCCGTCGGTGGACACCACGAAGTTGACGGTGCGGGGCGAAACAGTAATCACACCGCTCACGGGATCCACCGTCTGTTCCTGGAAGGTGATCGTAAAGGTCGTCGTGTTGCCGCTGCCTTGCGTACCGATCAGCTCCGATGGATCTGCATAGTCATAGTGATAGAGATCTGGCCCGTTGTAGCCGACGGGGTAGGCGCCTGTGCCGCCGATGTCTTCCGGATAGGGCTTACCAAAGATTTCGATGAGTCGGGCTTCGTAATCCAGCTCGCGTTCTTCGACGAGGTCGTCGAAGGTGTCGACGCGGTCCTGCAGGTTTCGCAAGCGGCGCGTGTTTTCGTTTGCATAGTTGAATGCCGTGACTGCATTGCTCAATGCCGAGACGGCACGCTGATAAATTTGATCGAAGTGGGTCTGTCCCTGCTGAATGGCCGTTGGATTGAGGCCGAACGGCACGACATTCGAAGCCAGGCCGAGCGGGTTGAGGCCGGCATCGGCCTTGTCAAGCGTTGATTGAATCTCGGAATAGGCCGACGCGATTTCGCCGATGTCCTTGACCGTGGTGCGATCCACTTTACGGATGGAATTCTCGTAATTCAGATCGGGGATGCATGGATCGTTGCCGTTGCAGCCCGTGGTGCCCTCACCGCAGGGCGTGCCGGTTTCCTGACAGATCATGCCGTCGCCCTGATCGTCGAGAATGGCGTTGGCCATGACCCAGTCGAAATACGCGCCTGGCCGCTGCGTCGACCCCATTCGGCGAGGCCCCAGGCCCGTGTGGAGTCGCTATCGGGATATCCATTCTGGTCGGCCGCATTTCCGGTGTACTGCTCGCGGAATGTCAGCGCGGTAATGGCGGCACCAGTGCGGGCTTTGCCGCGGCTGCTTCGGCGAATTTTCGCTCGTACATGAAGCCGACTTCGACCGGCTGGCCGGCCACGAGGACGGATTCGCTTTCGGTGATCCATGTGAATGTCGAATCGCCGAGCAGCTTGTAGAAGAGCTTGGTGGCCTGCAAATAGTGGCCCCATGCATCGCCGTGGCCTTGTGGATAGGTTTGAAGCGCCTGAGTCACATTGGTCAACTGATAATTGTTCGCATAGGCAACCTGGCCGACGCCGCTGGTGAAGTTCCAGGGAATTCGGTTGTAGACGGTGGCGATGGTCTGGTTGTCCGCATTCTTGTCGGGCGCGCGAGTGTCGGAGACGCCTCGCAACAAGGCGAGCTCCTCTTCAAGCAGCGAGGGCAATTGATCCTGGAAACTAAAGGCGGCCAGCGGGTTATAGCCAGCCGGTGCCTCGCCGCCGCCGGCGAAGACGCCGAGTGTCGGGTCCATGGCATCGGCATACGCTTCGTTGCCAAGGAGCATGTACAGATCGGACACTTTGCTGGCGACGAGTTCGATCGCCTGATTAACACCATCCACGCTGGCAGCAGCGCTAAAGGACTTGGCCCGGTTCATGACGGTGGAATAAGCCTCGATGAGGCCAATGGCGTCGAGATTGTTCGGATCGCAATTGAGAGCGACATTCTGCTCATAGCGAATGCCGGCTTGAGCGATCATGTCGACGATGGTGTTGACCGGCGTCTCGTGGAAATCCGAGAACCGCTGGTCGAACGGTGTGAGTTGGCGCACGACGCGCTTCACCCAGCCTTCAGCCAACTGGGGTTCGGTGAACAGACTGGGCTCCGTACCATCATTCGCGATGAAATTGGGCCACGCGACGCCCTGCGGCAACGGGTTTCCGTCACCCGGGCATCCGGCATAGCCGCGGTATCGCACGCGCCACCAGGAATCCTGAAGCGTGAAGAGTGATGCGCCTTCAATTAGGACTTCGCGCAGTCCCGTTCCGGCCTGCATCGTTGGCGGCAATGAATTTGAAGGGAAGTAATCATCCCATTGGGCCAGTTCAGGTTGGGCCGGATCGTAGTCGAGCGAATATTGCCAGTGGAACGTCACTTGGTCCGGGTCGCCGCCAAGGTCGCCGGAAAACTGCATCGCCAGCTTCTCGCTAAACAGGCACTCCGGCTGAATCACGCGGATTGACCCCGTGAACGGCGGGCAATCCACGCGCCACACTTCCACGCTGACCGGCAGGCCGGCGTCGACGCAGGCCTGATCATTTTGGAATGCGACCGTGATCCAGCCCGGTATCGCGGCCGCGTCGCCGACCGTCACGAATTTGGCGGCTGCGTCTTCCTCGGGAGCAATCAGCTGAGAGCGCGACGCAGCATACAACGCGGCTATCGCACTCAGATAGCTCACGTTGTTGCTGATCTGATCCAAATAGTACTGATCCGCGTCGCTCATAATGCCGCGGAACTCCAGCTTGCCCGACGCATTGAAGTTCCATCGAATGCGATCCGGGAACTCGCCTCCGCCACCAATCTCACCGGCATACAAATGCGGCGGCAGATTCTGGAAGTCGTTGAGTGCGATGTTACCCATCGCAACCTGGTCGCCGACCGTCACCCCCACCCATCGGGTTGGATCAATGATCCGCTGGCCCACTGAGTCATGCAGCACCTGAATCGTGCCGCACTGTCCGCTTTGGTCCACGGATTGGCCGATCTTGAGCGGCCGGGCGCAAAGTGCATCATTCGGAAATGCGCATGCCGGCGGCACAAGCGGCCACTGCGGCCGGAATCGGATCGGCTCCGGCACCGTTGACAATCCAGAGCGGAAACTGAGCCAAGGCTGGCAGCCGCCATCGGGCCCCCAGTTTTCCCAAAGATACACATCCGACACGCTGGGCGTACCCAAGGCACTGTTGCCTTCAGGATCCGGCAGCGGGTTCTGAACAAATCCGTCGTGTTCAGCTTCGATCACCCACGCCCCGCCCTTGCGATCGAGCCATACCGCGTCGCCAACCGAATAGGTCAGTGGATCGGGCGGAATCAAATTGGGCACAAAGCACTCCGGCGCGCCGTAGTTGATCGGGAAGAGCACCGGGCTCAGAGGCATGCCCGCCACGAGCGGCACGGTCTCCGTCGGATCGGCCTGATTCACCAAGTCGGTGTAATCCAAGTCGTTGTCAACGCCCACGTCCTCCGCCAGCACTTGGAACACATCCATTCCCCAAGCCGTCGGGTTCGCGCCATCGCCGGCCGTTGGGAATTGCACGAGGACGTAGGGATGTCCCGAATAGTTGGTAAGCGTGGTCCATGGGAAATCGTCGCGGGCCGCGAAGACACGGTAACCGCCGGCGACCGGCAGAATCACGGCATGTTCGTCGTTTGGATTCCAGCCGGGAATCGTCTCTTGATCGGAATCGAGGACGCCGAGGGTCGCGCTGAAACCGCCCGTGTGATAAAGGCTGGCATGCGTGTCGTAAACGCGCGGAGTGCCTTCGGTGATTTCACCACCCACGCGCCGCGCCACGACTATCTTGTACGGCGTCACCGGCCACTCGGGCTGATAGAGTGCTGTCTTGTGCGGCCAGAAAATGCCGGGTGCGTAATTCCCGTTCTGCGTGTTTCCGTCATCCGTTCCCCGGCTGGCGACATACCACCAGACTTCCAATGTGCCGTGCACATCATAGCTGTTCACCGGGAAGATCTGACCGGTTGCGCCATAGATGGCGGGGTTGTAGGGTTGCCCTTCGTAGAGGAAGCCGTGCGGGAAATCTTCACATGCGTTGTCATGTTCCGGATCGGTGATCTGATCGCCGATGTCCCAGACAAACTGTCCGGCGAACACATTCGTCCTACAAACACCGGTGGCCGGATTCAGGATGGCAAAGCAGCTCGCGTCCTCGTGCAAGGTCTCCCGGCGACGGGACCTGACGCGCAGACTGCATCCGCGTCGGAGTGATCCCGCGACATGACGACCTCAAACGTGACATCATCGCCGCACAACCCGCGCCCGGCGGATCAATATCAAACCGAATGACGGAGAACCCTGGTTTGATCGCATCGAACAAGCCGTTGATGATCTGGCTGTATGGAGGATCTTCAAGCGGGCCAAAACCCTGCTGGTACATGACTTCGGCCTGGCAATAACGCTGGCCGGCGCCGACGTGCAGGTTGATTTGCGAACCCAATGGTACTTCGACCGGATTCGAATCGACCACATGCACCTGCGGATCGACCGGCCACTCGGCACGATACCTGATATCGCCTGCGGCCAGCAGTTTCTGGTCGGCTGAATGGCGCCGTTCGGGAACACCGACTCTTTGTACCACGCTACAACGAAATTCGATGGCAGGCTCTCCGGCCGAAGCGGATAGACGACAGCATCTTCCACGCCCTTCTGCCATGCGGCGCGTGTGCCGAACGCCTCAAAATTACTGATTAGCACTGCGCGGCAATCCGTCGCGCCGGAGGGCAACAACAGCCGACGGCCGACGGGAACGGTTTGCAACTGGCCGGGGCCATACCGGGAGATATTCACGACCTCGAAGCCGACGAAATCGCCGCCGGGCCCGTCCTCATAAAGGATGCAGACTTTGCCGTTGGGGCAATACTGCTCGGCCAGGGCTCTGTCACCATCCACTCGGAAATCAGGGAACGGATAATACTGCGGCGGGTTCGTGAGTGGGTTGACGCGATATTGCTGGATTTGCGAGTTGTAGAGGACGGTTGCATACAAACTGGTGGAGATGACCACATCTGCGTTTTTGTCGAATTGGCCCTCGTTGTAGTCGAGGAAGTAACGCACGCCGACGGTCCAATCGTTGTCGGCCGCGATGTTTTGGATCACGAAAAAGCTGCTGCCGAGGATCGATCCGGCCGCATTGCGCCAGGTCAAGCGGATGAGGCCGGCGTCGATCGCGTAGAAGCCGAAGTCGGACGGATGCTGGAAGACGGCCAGCGGCGCTGCGACCCATTGGTTTTCGGGAATGGCGCCGGGATTGAAGCCGGGGTTCATCCATTCCGTATTTGTTGTGATTTGGGCGTAGCTGTTCGCGAGGCTTACGCCGACGAATGACGCCGGCGGATTGAGGCGCGAACCGAGTCCGTACGGCGATTGGCACGGTTCGTCGGGTAACTGGGCCGGATTGTAGAAATCAGGACAGTTGTCGCACTCATCGCCAACGCCGTCGAGATCGCGGTCGCACTGGCCGCCGACTTCTTCGCCGGCGTCGGTGGTGTCGCCGTCGCCGTTGCAGTCCGTGGGGACCGCGTGAACGGCGAGCTGATTGCCCGGACATTTGTCGCAGGCATCTGGAATGGCATCGGCGTCCGCATCGAAGGCGTCGTTGCCGACGGGGCAAATGTCGCAGGCATCGCCCACGCCATCGCCGTCGGTGTCGGTCTGGGACGTGTTAGGCACGAAGGGGCAGTTGTCGCAGGCATCGATTCGGGTGTCGTTGTCGGTGTCGGTTTCGAAGAGGTCGATGGTGCCGTTGTTGTTACAGTCGTCTTCGCAGACGTCGAGCAAGAGATTCACGTTAGCATCTGAATCGGCAATCTCACAGTCGTCGAGAATTCCATTGTTGTTACAGTCATCAGTCATCCGAAAGCGCGCCAATGCAATCTCGAATCTTGATCCTGGTACACCGCCGAGCGCCGCCTCATCTGTGTGCCAGCTAACCATCCATAGGCCGGTGCGATCAGTGGCGATCTTCGGCCAAAGGTCCATTTCACCCGGTGTGTAGGCGTAGGAGTTGACAACGCGTGGAGTAGACCACGTGGCTCCTGAGTCTCGGCTTTGGGCGACAAAAATGTCCCTATCGTCACCGGCAGGATCCCCGGGCGGATAGTGGGATTCCCAAGCCGCAAGCCAGTTGCCAGCCCGATCAGAACCAATATGGGGTTGTGAGTCATTTCGGCAGACGAACACCCCAGGATTGCAATCTGTCCATGCATGAGTATTCACTACGGAGATGTCCCACGGTTGATTGGAAATCAAGTTGGCTGTGGTGATTCGCGCGGCGAGAACCTCCTGATCTCCGTTGGTTGGGTTTTGAATGCCATTAAAATTCTCTCCTGATTGAAATATTGCCACCCAGTTGTTAGCGCCATCGGATTCGACGTAGGCGAAATGGTCGTCAGCCTCATTTCCGTGGACCGTCGCGAAAAACGGATTCAAGAATGCCGGTTCGGTCCATGTTGCGCCGTTGTCCTGACTGACCGAATACAGGATATCTGTATCCTCGGCTGGTGATACGTAACGAGTCATGACCACAACCCATATTCCGGCACCATCCGTTGCAAGTCTCGGCCGGGAATGATGCAGTGAGTCGCTGGCCATCGCCGGTACGAGCAGTTGCGGCAGCGACCAAGTCGCACCGTTATCCGAGCTGCGCGACACAACGATGTCCGGATCCCCACCAGTCAAAGCGGAATTGTGTGACTGAAACACGAGTACCCAATTGCCATTGCCGTCACACGCTATTTCAGGCAGGTCGTCATAGCCCACTTCAGGATCAAAATAGGGATGAATGGTTTGAGTTGGCGACCAAGTGGCGCCATCGTCTGTGCTTCGCCGGAATACTATGTCATGGTCACTGGTGTCCGGTGAACGTAGCGTCCAAGCAACTATCCAAGTTGATCCGCCATCATTGGCTATCGACGGCCAAAAGTCGCCAACATCGTCCGTTGTATGATTTTCGCTCAGCGCTTCGATCGCGCTCCATGTGGCCCCATCATCAATGCTAATTGAATACCACACATCGTTATCGCTGCCCGGCGCATCCCATGCCGACCAAACAACCATCCAGACGCCAGCACCATTTGATGCGAGGTCCGACAAAGTGTCATCTCTTGTGTTAGGCGCCGAATCTATGGAAATTGCATCGGTAACCAAGCCGATCAGGCCGATTTCGCATTCATCGGGAATGCTATTGTTGTTGCAATCCTGACTAGTCCCCTGAGCGATTTCGAACAAGTCGTCGATGTTATTGGGTTGGCAATCGGCAAAGCGTTCGTAACTGCCCATGTCGACCGAAGGTCCTGACACGCGAGCATTACCATCTAGGTCCACCGGCAGCAATTCCGACGAATCTCCATCTCCATCTAGATCGAGTGCGTCTTGAGGAAGGTGCGAAATGAGTCCAGTATGTAGGGCTGGCGAATTGCCACTAAGGCGAAGATTGTCATCCAGGTTTCCCTCTATATTGTCCTCTCCGTCTGAATCCAAGAAGAGTGGATCGGCGTCAATATTTGACGTACCAGTATAGCCTCCCAAAATGTCGCTGAATGAAACAGTTACGCTGCCTCCACCAGAATCGATTCCAACTTGAGGAAGGGAAAATGTAAGATTAGTGTTCCACAAAATGCAATTCTTCAGTACTGCACTTGCGGCACCGCCAGTGGCTTCGACCCAGACACATCCGCCACTTACACCGGCAGTGTGCTTTCCAAATGTGCAGTTCGTGATGCTGTAAGAAGACAGACTATTCCCCCACACCCCACCCCCGTAAGAACCGGCCGCATTACCGGCCAACCTGCAGTTCACCAAGGTGACATTCGAACTGCCCGTGCTCATCATAGCGCCGGCAGCAGCCGACGCGCTGTTGCTTACAAATTCGCAAGACGCAATTACTGGAGCCGAATTCGCAAGATTTGCAACTGCGCCTCCGCTGGCAGTTGCTGTGTTCTCAGTGAAAATACACTTTCGCAACTTAGGCACACTGCCGTTGTGATTGCTGATCGCTCCACCGTTTCCGACAGATGAATTTCCTCGAAACTCGCAATTGGAAATCCATGGTGTGCCTCCATTGTTCTTAATTGCGCCTGCTGTTGTGTCAGCAGTATTAGCTGTAAACAAACAATTAAAGACAATCGTTGTACTGTTTAGATTGTATAATGCGCCACCGCCACTAAATATCCCCCCGCCCACTCCCGCAACAGAGGAGTTGGCATCAAACACGCAGTTTGTAATCGCAGCGTTGCCGGAGTCACTCCAAATCGCGCCTCCGCCCGCACCGGCTAGGCCTGATCGATTGCCAATGAATCTGCAATCGATTAACTGTAGCGCGGTTCCAGCAACGTAAATTGCGCCACCGGCGTTTGCTCGATTATCTCGAAAGATGCAGTTTTGAATGGTTTGGCCGCCAGACAACAGACCGCCCCCATTGCTAGCTCCCCCAGCACCATCCGCATTGCCACCAGAAACAGTAAAACCATTCAATACTGCAGTTGTTCCTGTGCCAGAACCGACCAAAACGTGATAGCTATTGTCGCCATAATTACCAAAATTTGAGGTATCATTTGCCAAGAGGTCGCCACTGAGCTTTGTCAAATTGACCTGAGCATCCCTTTGTTCAGAAAGGATTCGCTTCCAGAGAATCCGCCGAGAATCGAAACGTCGCTGGTGAGTATGAACGCGTCCGATCTAGCACCGGTTCCGGCGACGCGTGTGCCTCCCAATGGAATGTATCCGCCATCCGGCATATAGGTGCCGCGGGCCACCCAGATTTCGCGAATTTCCGGACTGCCTGCTGCAATGGAAATGGCCGTCTTGAGGCTCGGCATCGCGTTGGCCCACGAGCTGCCGTTGCGAAGACTGCCCGGCGGGACGGTTGCGTTGACATACACGATTTCAAAGGGGGCCAGCTCGCTGTTGAATTCGTAACAGCCCATGTCGATGACAAAGCAGGGGTTTCCGAGGCCTCCGCAATCAGAGGGCAGCGGCGGCGTGGCATCGCCGGGATCGGGCGTGATAAGCGGGTCGTTGCCCCAGCGGATGTTCTGATCGAGATCAACGCTGGAATAAAGCGGGTCATTGGGATTGGCCGCGACATCGTTGGTGCCGGCATCGTTGCATGGCGAACCGATTTGAACGTGATAGTCGCCGCCGCCGACGAACACAGGATCGGCGCGATGACGCCGGTGCCATTGCCCGGTCCGCCACCGAAAATGCAGGAATAACTCGTGGTGGCGCTGCCTTGAAGCTGCGACGAAAAAGATTGCACCAGGGTTGTTCCGTTGGAATGACGATTGCCCCACAAAACTGTGTTCGTTACGGTGTTTCCTCCTGACGCCAAATAAGCGCCGCCACACCCATTCGTCGCATTGGACGTGTTGTCGGCGATCGTACAGTTCTGGATGATGGCGCCGTCTGTGTACACCGCGCCGCCGCTCGAATTGCTCGTATTGAGAGTGAGCAGACAGTTTACGAGGTATAAGTCGCCCGGAGACACCATATGCGCCTCCGCCGAGCCCACCGGCGAAGTTATTCGTCATGCGGCAATTAAGGTAGGAGGCGGTTGTCACGTTGTAACTGGCGCCACCGTGCCCTTGAGCGGAATTAGACTCAAAATCGCAAAAGGAGATTATCGCAGCCCCCTGACGAAACAAACCGCCACCACTGCTGCCAGCGTCATTATGATCAAAGCGGCACCGGGAAGCCTCGACTGCAGCAATCACATAAGCCCCAGCGCCATCGACGCCCGCTTTGTTGCCTGAAAATCGTGACTTATCGAACAGGACGTCGCGATTACTCCACAGCCCAGCGCCTGTAGTTGCGTAATTCATCTGAAGCAGGCATCGCCGAATCTCAACGATTCCATTTTCGATGCGAATGCCGCCGCCTTTGTTGAAGCCGACGCCGTCGGCGCCGTTCGCACGGCCGCCCTTTATCGTGAATCCATCGATGATCGTCAGATCGCTCGCCAGAGGTCCGGACGTTGGCGGCGGGACGTGAAGTACGCGGTAGGCGTTGTCTTGATAGCTCGCGCCATGCGGGAAATCAGCCTCAATATCATTTCCGTTCAAATCGGCCGTCAATATCGTCGGGCTGCCAGTGCCGTTGGCGTCCCACACCGGCCGCTGGCCGATGGATGTTTCGGTGCCGAGGAAGCCGCCATATAGAGCCACACCCGCCTTCATGTTGAACTTTGCGATGCGCGGGAACGCGGTGACGTTGGGATCGGTATTGCCGTCCAGCGGGTTGTAAGTCCCCGCAGCCACCCAGATTTGATCGCCCGGCTGTGCCGCGTTTGTCGCAAGGATGAGATAACGAAATGCGCTGGACCAATTCGAGCCGTTACCGCCCGTGGCGGCGCCGGCTTTCACATACCACACGGCCGCCTGCGATGTTGATGTCGCAAGCATGATCGCGGCGACTGCAACAATCACCCGGAGCACTCGGCACTTGGCGCTGAAGGAGTTTCGATTCGGGGCCGTCGTCGTGGAAAACTGATTTGGCATTTCTTTCACCCTCGCTCTTGCAAGGCAATCAAATCTACTAGGACCTGATGGATAAATCTCGAATCGCTGAACTTGACCGCAGCACACTGCCCGGCGCGCTGCGCGGAAGCACACAAGGCCGAGGTCGCTACGGCGGCGTTTCATTCAGCAGTGCGATCGTCGATATCTGGTAGATGCGAAACGTGCCGCGAACATGAATGGCGTCGGCATGCAATCCGGTGAGTGTTTCATCCCATATGCCGGCCCAGACCGTTGAGCCATATCCCGAGCCGACAAAATCGGGCGGGGCTGTGAGGCTGAAAGTCATCACGAAATCACGGGTGACATCGAACACCTCACCAACGTTGTCACCGTCGTGGTCCGGATGATATTTGTGCCGAAAGGGATTAAGCCGATCGGTTGAAGCGATGGTAGTAATGCCGCTTAAGGGGCTGCCAATATTTCCTGTCAGCACCAGATCATCATCGAAGCTGAATGCGGCCGTGCTGATGCGCGGAGAGAAAAGCTGATCGCCCTGTAACGTGGCCGGCACAAGTGTAGCGAAATAGTTTTGGCCCTCGGTGGTATCGCGAATATCCGGCGTGATAAGCACATGGCGATCGGGGTCCGGCGCGGGGTCTGCCATGAGCGTGACCTCGGTCAACAGTTTCACCACAGCGCCGGAATCATGAAGAATGATGCGGAAGGAAAACTCCTGAGCCGTCGGCCGCGGCAAGCCAGTGCCGCCATCGGCCAAAACATAAGACACTTCATTCACAGCAACGTCACCCACCCATAGCCCGCTGGCCGCGCCACGCTGACCTGATACTGGGAAGTACCGCCGATAGCCGACTGGAGTGGTGACCTGAACCAGCCCTTGGTATTGGCTTCCCGTGCTATCCGGCCCCACCAGCGCATTCGGCAAGCCGGCTCGAACGACAGCCATTCGAAGCGTGTGCGATGCATCAACTTCACCGGCCGCCGCCAATGGAACCGTGACAGCATCAAGCGGGTGCCACTGATAGACCGAATTGACATTGTCGCCGGCTCCATAATCAAGCCATGAAAGCGGCAAATCGCCTGCAAGATTCGGCCCCCCGGGAGGCGGTTCGGACGGAACATACCGGATGTTTACTTCGGCCGCTTGAGGATTGAGATTCTTGATGCGAAGGGCGTGATCGGTCATCAAGCGACCATAGTCGACGCCGCGTAAGGTGGAATCATCAATCTCAACCGGTCCGGAATAATCCGACGTGCCGCTTGCCGTCGCCCAATAGCCTGTTCCGGGGGCGACTCGCGCGTTGGCCAAGTTTGGGAGCAGGTTCCACTGGCCCTGCGAATCTTGATGATATGCAACGCTATTCTGATGAACCGGCGACGCCTGCAGATAGGATGTGAATTTCGCCCCATCATAACCGACATGAAAGCCGACAAAATTCAAACCAGCCCGCCATTCGGTCTTGCCGGCACTGGGAATACCGACGAGGTTCAGTGTAGTCGGGCTGTCACAACGAATCAGGTAGGCACGCCCTCCTCGGATGACGCGAAGGGAGTTTAGGAATGACGCTGGGTCGCCAGGCTGAACCCAAGTCTGCCAATGATGCTCATCAGGCAGCGGACACCCTGGCTCGGGATTTGAAGGATTCGGGCAGTTTGGAACGCCGGCAGTCAGTGAATCCGCCGAGAAGCCCCAAACCGAGCGAATGGCCGGGTGCGTGAACAAATCGTCCGCGCGTTCCGGCGAAGGATCAATTTCCAGAAAAATGCTGTTCCAACCTTCCTGCAAATGAATGACTTGCTGTCGCCATTGTGCTTCAGCGCGATTCGGGCCCATGACAGCCAGGGCAAGGCCCCCCAATAAAAGGCACCCTTTGCTGAGACGCTTAACGCGAAAAGACAGCAATCCGGAACTCATATGATGATCCTCTAAGACAAACACTTGGATGGGAATGTCCCGATTGAACCAGGAAATGTCGTTGATTACGCACCGGCCAGAATCGCATCGACAAAGAGCTGGATGTCATGGCCATCCGCGGTGCCGGTCAGGTCCATGTCCGCCGCCGCGATGTTGGAGGGTGACTGATCCACGCCCAGCAGGACGTTGACGAAGGGGGCGATGTCGTCAAAATCGACATCACAGTCTTGATCAAAGTCGCCGGCTGTACCGGGAATGATGCCGGGTAGACTGGCTTGACGAATCTGCCCTTTTTCACAGATTCGAAAGTTGGCCACGAGAATGGGGCCGTTTGGCACATCACCACCATCAATGAAAATCTGGGCTGTTTGGCCGACGAGGGCACGGTTGGTACTTTGGGCGGTGCCATCGGCAAGGGATTCCAAACGAATCTGAATTGCGAAAAGGTCGCCGGCGGATAAATTCGAACCCATCTGGTACGAACCGATGTCATCAGGGGCTTCGGGTACCCTTGCAAAAACCCGGACATCGTCATTTGCCGTGACTGGTTGGCCGTTTAGCTGAAGGTTGCCCCAAATCAGCACCGACGGCTCGGGAATTGCACCGGTCGCCGCAGAATACAAAACGACCGCACAGGCGATCAGATTGCTCATTTCGCACCTCGATATCTCAGATTTAATAGACTGGCTGCCCGAACCGGGCCCAACTAGACTGATTCTGACAATCCGCCGGTCGGAAATCAAGCCTGCGAAGCAAATTAGCATAACTTTTTTGTTCGCTATTGTGCCAGTGGGCTTTCGAGGGGGTTCAAAGCTGACACGCTTTGTCCACAGCGAATCACATTGGCCAACAAGACATGGACAATGCTCCATGCAGAACTGCTAATGAGTGTCATTGTTATGGCATTACCAAAATATCATTTGAGCTGATTAAGCACGGAATAGGATTTCGAAGCAAGAATCATTACGATGAATCGGCCGCTGTCATTGTGCCGTTTATGCCGTGGCGTTCGAAAACGCGCGATGAATTCAAATCCGTGATGTCCGGCTTGGGAGATTCCCAAGACCTCGTGGCGAAGCTTGCAGCGAAGGGACAACTCTTCGAGCTCCCCGGTCAGCCACGGCCATGCCTTTGAACCCTTGTCATAATGTCATTGGGTTAATCCTGACGCTTTGAAACTGCAGAATCGACTCGCGCGGTATTCAAAGGAGCGGCAGCGATCAAAAGGCAACTGAACGAGGTCGATCGAGAATTCGATAAGAGGCCGCCCTTGCGACCAGACAACCGCCATGGTGAGCCCCCGGAGAGCGGCATGCCCTTCCCAGCCCGTGAAACCCCTCGATCGCCTTTTCTGGAACGACGCTCACCCGCCCATTAAACTTTGGCGCTGACCGGACTTCCGTGCAAATCGATGTGCCGTTCGCGGGCTGATTTACGAGCGCCGATGCCGACGGGCTCATTGGGCCGACCGGCCCTGGCGCTAAGCCGTCAGCTCCCGATGATCGTCAGCGACTACAGGAACTTCTGGAAGGATATGTCCGTGGTGAATGAGGGAGGAGGGGCGTGACTTAACAGCGTGTCACGATACCGTCGCAGGCATTCAAAGGAACGCGTAACTCGCCCGTGCTCGTCCGCTAAGCCAAAATCGGACGCCGGAAAAGTCTCCTACCCCGGTGAGTCAATGATTATTGCGTGCCCGTCCTCGTCGCAGATCAATTTCGGCCTGATGAAATCAACGAAGCCGGCATTGTTGACAGAGATGCGAAGTATTAACGAGCCTTTCGCTGCCTCGTCAGCATTTAACAAACTGCAAAGTTCATCTTCAAGTGGTCCTGGCCGGACGCGGATAAAAGCGCGCCCTGACCCGCCGAAGAATTGTGCGAGCCTCGCTTGATCAGGGTTTGGTGTTTTTTGGTCCCGCTCCCAGATCGCGTCGATCCCGACCGCTGTCTCCCGACCGATTTCAACGATGCCGGATCGCAACCACTCCGGCAGCGCGGGTCGGACATCGTCTCCAATTACGACCTCCCGCGCAGGCGACTCCGCCGACGCCGCGCTCGCATCGACAACCCCCGCCTTTCCTTCGACAACAGCCTGATCGTCGAATTCATTAGCCTGGGGCGACCCCTCCGAACTCGCGAGTTTGTTCTCACACTCCTGCGGCTCGGGATTATCCGTGTCAACAAGGACCGTAACAACCGGCGTCTTCGTTGCTGCAATTCGTCAATTATTAGCCAGGTAATCGCAGCTGCCAAAACTACTGAGACCATCCGCCTTATCATTTCTAATCTCCCGTGATGATAAGCGACTCGGAAAACTGAACGGAACCCTTTCCTAAGTTGCGAACAGCGTCTTGAACTTCCGCTTTGATTTTGAAAAGCGGATCCGCCGTCGTGTTTGGTACCATGCGGACCGTTATCAGAACAGCAGTATCTGGATCGCGAAATTCCGTCGCCCGTTCGGAGAGGATTTGCGCGATAATTTCTCGCCGAGCATTCGGGTCGGTTGGCAGTTGCTTGCCGCCGAGCTCAAATATGCCGTTCCGCGCAACCAACTCGGCCAGTGCAGTCTCATTTCCGATTGCATCAGCAATCTGGGTCTCGGCGAGGTCCTCTTCGGATCCAGACTTGCCTTTCTTGTCGTTCAGAACATAAAAGCCGAGTAAGAAGTCGGCCAGTACCACGAAAAACACCAACCGAACCTGCAGTCTCCTTAGTTTACGCTTCATCTCGAACCTCATGGCGATCAGTTGGGGAAATGCAATTTCGGCACATAGACATGTCGATTTGGTCCGCACCGGTTGGGTTCGCCGGTTTCGTGCGGTCGAGTAATTCGGCGATTAAGGAGGACCTGGAATCGAATCGTCTATGCTCGCCTCGTCATGTCCGATGAGCACCTCTAACCTTGTCGTCAAGTCGAAAAACGTAGCGATGAAATCTACGGCAAAACCGCAAATCGCGAGGATCACGCCGACAGCGGTAGGTATGACTCTCATCGCTCCAAGCGACAACTCACCCCCAATCGCAATCATGGTCAACGTCGTCGCGATGCCAATCAGCGGAGCAACGGCGATCAGCGCCCACCGGAATACATCCTCGCCTTCGTCAGTCAAGTTGCGGTAGACTGAAGGCGTTTCTTGCCGCAATATTTGTACTATGTGCGCTCGCCGTCTTGTGGCCTCTGCTAATCGCGCTGCCAAGATACAACGCTTGAAGCGTGCAGCTAGCCCGCTGGGATCGCTACTTCGCCGAAGCTGACGGAGGGCCCAGCAGACATGAATCCATTGAAGTCCGCGAGCCAAGGCGAGAGTCAACACGAGGAAGAGCGCCGTTGATATCATCGAGCGGTTCAACTGGTCGGCGAGGATTTTATTCGTTATCGCGGAATCCATCACTCTTTCGCTCCTTTGATTTGCTCCTTGAGGGCCTGAAATTCGCGTTCCTCGTCGTCACCGAGCGTGACACGGAACGAGGAAACGACCGGTTCAACTCCGAGGTCGATGGACTTGTCGTCATCCAGTGCTTTCGTAATTCTTGCGACTCGTCGGAGCATCTTTGCCCCATTTCCGTGGAAATGCGCGATTGTGCGCAACCAGGCAATCTCTGCCGTTTTCGCGTCGATTTTCATACCAAGAAGAATCCTGGAAGACTCGAACGTATTACTGAACAGAAGCACCTGCTCCATAGTCGCCTTCAGGTTTTTCGCGTGGGCTTCGCGTAGCTTTCGCTGTTTGAACGCGAGCCTCGCCTGGCTCTCTTTCCACCGCGCGTCGGGATTTCGTAGCGATTCGTCGAGGGCAGATTTGACCTTTTCATCGTCAAGTTTGAGCTCGGTTTCAACCTTTGAGATCATCTCGGTCAACTCCTTCATGTCCTGATGTGAAGGCTCCAATTCTGTGGACAATTCCCCCAATTCTGCCTGCCACGCACTCAACTGACTTTCTCCCTTGGCAGCAAGGTCTGTCGCCCACGGCGCGATCTGTTTTTCCGAGATGTCTGCCGCCTGCGCATAGGCCCGTTCGCGCGCGTCTGTCGACATTGACTCGGACTCGACCTTAGACAGGAGTTCCATTTGGGAGTAGATCAACTCCGCGATTCGGCCAGCGTCGATCGGCGTCTGCTTCGTGACATTGAGCAATTCGCCTCGCTCTTCGAGATGGTCTACTTTCTTTGTACCGGTCCTCGAGTCGCCTGTTGCCTTGCCAGCATTTCCCGTTTGGGCGAACGTCGGAATTGCCTGGAATACGGCCGTGACTACGATAATGAGCACGCGTGACTTCTGAACATGC
The DNA here is from genome assembly GCA_016712275.1 of Planctomycetota bacterium. Taxonomy (GTDB): domain Bacteria; phylum Planctomycetota; class Phycisphaerae; order UBA1845; family UTPLA1; genus JADJRI01. The sequence continues at coordinate 15,177 of JADJRI010000049.1, read as the reverse complement.
ATTTTACTAATCTCCTTGTGTTAATTTGAATTTGTCCGGCAACGCTGCCGGGATCATACAATTCATTGACGTCTCAAACTTAATTCGTTTACCCCAGCGACTAACTCAGGGATTGGTGACGCGTATCGAAATACGCGCTGACTCGTCGTCGTCGTTCACACCATCGACGCGGATGCACAATCCGAATCTGGAAAGGGAGACGACGTCGCCAGATTCCAGTCCGCACAACTTTATTTTCCGATCGTCAGACTTGACTTCAATATCGATGCCGTCCGAATCGACGGCCTTCAGTTTGATTTGCGCCGTCACAGAAACGGCGTATGTCTTGCTGTCTTCGTTAAGCTCGATCGGGAAAAACATTCCTGCCGAAAGTAGGCGAACAACGGCATCCTTGGGTGGTTCAAACTGCCTTTCAAATTCCTGAATCCGTCGGTCAGCTCGACGGAACCGCTCGTGAATCGCATCTACGATGTCCGCCAGATGAGGCGGCTTGCCGGCGAATTTGTAGGCTTCATAGACTTGGTCATATGCGCCTTTCGCGGCTTCGCGCGCCGAATAGAGCTTCAAAATGCCTTCGAAATCGCCGAGTTCGCCGATTCGATTACCAGCTGCCGATTGCTCCGCCGTAGTCGTCGTAACAGCGTCGTTCGCGGTCGCGGCGAGGCCGATGAAGGCGATGAAAATCAATCGTCTCATGAGTATCTTCTCCTTAACATTCAGTCCACCGGGACACACGCGCTCCGGAGGAGTACCCTGATTTCCTCTGGCCGGAGTTTAGGATTTCGCTGGATGAGCAAAGCGGCCAAGCACGCAGCGAGCGGAGCCGAAAAGCTCGTCCCCGAAGTTGACGTGAGATGGTCGTCGATGGGCTCTCCCATAGTCGTTCCCGTCGCCCGGGCCAGCACGAGTGATTCGCCTTCGAGGCAGATATCAGGACCATAACGTCCCGGTTCCCCTCGCGAACTCCACGGTGTGAGATTGCCTCGCTTATCAGTAGCTCCGACCGAAAAGACCTCGGGATAGCGGGCAGGGTATGACAAAGTGCCGACATCCGGTCCGTCGTTTCCCGCCGCAGCTGCGATCAAAACGCCAGCCGCGTGGCAATGTCGGATTACTTCATGGAGGACCGGATGCGGCATCCGACCACCAAAGGACAGGTTGAAGACGTGCGCCCCGCGGGCAAGGCCGAAGTCAAGCGCCTTTACGATTGACCCGATCGTGGTCCCACCGTCGTCATCGAAGATCTTTGCGGAGATCACCTTCGCGCCACAGGCGAGACCAGGCAATCGTTCGGGATCGGAGCCCAATATCTCGGAAATAATTCCTACGCCATGTCCGACGAGATCTGTTGGCGTTCGACTCGTAGGAGCGAAACTCTCTCGTGCGACCACGTTTTCGTTTCGGATGAAAGCATGATCTGTAAAGCCGGTATCAAGGACTGAAATAGAAACGCCGGAGCCGTCAAAGTCGCGTGTTTCGCCGACGCGGAGTCGCTTCGCGACGTCTCGCATCGACGGAGCGGGTTCGGCGCGGCGCCGCCCGACCGTTTGGGGTGGGGCCCAGGCGATCTGCGCGTCAATATCGACGACGAGTAACCCTGGTTCGCGCGCGATCTTATCCACGTCGGAAATCGGAATTTCAAATGTGACACAGCGCGTAACGCGCCCGACGAAAATGACATTGGCGTTTTTCTCGACGACACGAATGAAACGATCGAAGCGCCTCGCGCCGATCGCGACCACGATCACATTGCCACCCGCATTGATGCGCCGACGGCGCAAAACATTCGTGAAGTTCGGGCCGAGGCGGCCGTCGATGCCGGCGACGATGGCGATGAGGAAACAAAAGCAAATCAAAGGTGGTCATCATCGCGTTTGGTTCTCCAAGGTTCGGATATCGGCGACATCATCAGGTTCGATCGTTTTCACTAAGTCACAGCGAATTAACAAAATCAGCTGTTCGTAGGTGATGATTCCCCGCCGTACCTCGCAATTGCCGAAAACGGCGACGCGCTCGCCGAATTTGGCAGCGTTGTTGATTTCAGCAGTCGTGCTGACGTTGACGTCGCCGTTGGTCTCGGTGTTGATGTCGCCGACGGCGACGGCGACGGTGTCGGCGTCAGTATCGACTACAGCAACGGCGTCGTCATCGATTTCGTCGGCTGCGGTAGCGCTCTCGTTGGCAGCGGCGGCGGTATCTCCGGCCATGACGCCGATATCGGTCTGCCAGATCACCGCGCGATTCGAACGAACGGCATCAAGTAAACGAACGCCATCGGCCTGTATCGGGCGATTACCTTGGCTGCGGGCCGCGATCGCCGATTGAATGTCATCTAGTGTCGAGCTGGCGCTCATTCGAAAGCCTTCCTTCCGAGGTCGATGACCCACCGCAACGACCAAATCAGGTCGGTGAACCATTCGATTGTTTCCTGCGGTGAAGACCGCCTGATAGTGGCGACGCCGACGAGTACCAAGGCAACGGCACCGATCCATTCAGAAAGCTTCGATCGGCGACATGCCCATTGTGCCTTCCAATTTCCTCCGATTGCCTGGGCGAAACGCTCGCCGTCCACTAGCCCCGCGCCCGCCTCCCACTCCGCACGATTAGTCGGCGTCATCCGCCACCATCCTTTCTTCTCCGTGCGTCGATCGTTTCGTTCAACGATTCGATCGCGTCCCTCGCTTCTTCGGCCACGTCGCGATCAACGTCGCCGGTGTGGCAGGCCGCATCTTTTTGGCCTAAGATGTAGCTTTTCCACCCTGCGTCTGCTTCGCCTCGTGCCTGTCCGCTCGCTGGATGTGCCCCTACGTGTCGTCCGAGGCGAGCAACAGCGAGGATGAGCAGCAACAGGACGACCAACCCGATCGTTTTCCGAAACATCGCAATCTCTCCTCTAATCGACAAATCCCGCGAAGATAGGAGCGACGGCGGACATCGCGCGGATAAAATCCATTACTCCGGTTTCGCCACCCGTTGAGTCGTCCTTCCTTTCATAGAACCCAACTGAAAATCCGTTGGAACCAACCGACAGCGCCTCGATTCGACCGAGGATTTTGGGCAGGTCGCATCGGTCGTGGCCACTGCGGACAAGATCAAGAGACAGAAAATCGCGAACTTGCGCATTTGATTTCTCCTTTACCCTAAAAGTTTCGGTATCAGGCAGCGAGACGCGATGAGGCGTCGTTGACAAAACTCAACAGAGCGACCGTGACATCGTCTTCGATTTCGACGTTGGCCGTATGGGCTCGAAAAGCGTCCCAGAGCGACTTAATGCCAGTAGCCAGGCTCGCGCGCCTTGCGAGAATGTCGACGATTTTTTTCGCAAATCGGCTGCCGTCGTCCCCGCGCTGGTCAAAAAAGCCGTCGGTCGCTAGAACTAGTGAATCTCCCGGCTGCGGCTTGAATTCGGCAAACGACGGCGCGCAATACAAATCCGAACCAAGGATGCCGAGCGGCATGCCGACGCATTCAAGTCGCTCAATCTGACCGTCGCGAGCGAACGACAATCGGAGCAGGGTTTGCTGCGCACCAGACACGCACGTAATCGTCGAAGATTTCGACCGCGGTCAAAGCAACAAAAGCCTCGACGCCGAAGCAGGTGCGCGCCCGCTCGTTCATCTCGACAAAATAATCGGCCGTGAATCGCTCGGGAAAGCCGGGCAATTGCGCATCGATTCTACTATGGCGCGCGCCCTCGACGCCGTGTGACATGTAATCTTTGAGCATATAGCGGGAGCGCTGGTCTGGAACAAATCGCCGCTCTGCAGCGGGTCTGGGCCGGTGCGGCGAACCGCCAGAACAGGCGCCCAAGGACGCGGCTGACTTCTCTGTTCCGTTGCACCGTGCATGACGAACTCCTTTCGGTCTGCGCGCACCGTCCCCGTCCAGCGCCATCGCGCTCGCTCCGAAGACCAAGCTGCTCGTGAGTCTCTGTCGTTGCCATCGAGCATCGATGGCAAATACGTCGTTAACGCGGCGCCGACTTACCCCTTGCCGAATAAAGTTCGCTCGTTGGCCCGGCGCAAGCCGGTTGACATCCGCACCACGTGGAGGTGAGCGATGGCGGACGAACGCGGGGGTTGAACCCCGCGCCGAGTCTAGTCGTCAACGTCATAGTCAGATTGCGATGACCAATCACTCGAAACATCGTTGGAATTGTCGCCGGAATTGTCGCTGTCGTCTTCGCATCGAACCGGAACGACTGCGGTGTTTCCGGCACCCCATTCGATCGTCGGGTCGTCGAAGCGCCCCCGCGGGTTGGTGGGGATAGACGATGCCACCTCATGAAGAAGTTTCGCTTTCATTTTCATTGTTCCTACACCCTTTGGTTTCGCTTGCTTCCCCTCGCGAACGCCGCGAGAGAGATGCATCTGATTCATCGACTTTGGCCGATGGGGGCCGCCGTGAGGCATTGTGCCGGCACGGCGGCCCATTTCCGATTCTCAGCTCGCGCTTAATCACCAAGGCCGAGTCGGGCCAGCGCCTTGGCAATTTCCCAAGGCGCTTTAGCGGCCGCCTGGCCGACTTCCGCGAGGCTTTCGATAATTTCGTCCATGCGATTGACTCCTTCGATTGCCGGTCTGGTGCTGGGATTCCCGCTGCGTCAACCGGCAGTTCGCAGCGCTAGCGGTCGTCAAACGCTGACAACCTCGAGCGAATTCAAGCCGACACCGGACGGGACCTCTCCAACTCCGTCACCTTCGGCAGGCTCAGCCTGATCAACCTTTGCCACCGCCTGCTTGTCCTTCGCCAAGGCGGATGCGATTCGCGCGCAGAGCCGGGGCGATGCCCGGGCTGCATGCCAGTGGCCACACACTCGGCATTGAGCGTCCCACTCGATTCGATTGTTCAGGATGAAGTTTGGCTGAGGCTGGTCCATCGGGTAACTCCAATTTGGTGCCGCCATCAACAAATTCGTCGGTAGTGTCGAACACGATTTGTTCGGGTTTCGGCCCCGCACCGCCTGCACCGGCCGTCCAATTCGATCCAGTCGCATAGTGAGTATTATACACCAAACTCGCCCGCAGGCAACCAGTAAATATCAGATACACTCATTAAATATCACGTCCGTTACTATTTGCCGTGTCAGTCGGCTGAACTTGGAATTCGCCGATTGTATGCTATCATGTAGTAACGGTGGCTGGCGCGGATACACGGCATACGGCAGAATTGGTGGGGACCGTGGCCGGTGTCGCAAGAGCGATTGGCCGGGCGACAACGCGCTTACAAGGATGAATCGGATGGCACGGAAGAAAAAAGGCAGTACCGCAGCCGGAGCGAATCGCTCGACGGATGAGCCAGCTGTTCCAAGCACTACGACGCGGGGAAGGACTAAAGGAGAATACGAGAATCAAGAAAAAGTGGCGGATCTCATGATGAGCCTCGTGGCGCGAGCAGGCTGGCCCGAGATCCGAAAATCCCTCGGGATGTCCCAGTCGAATCTGGCCAAGTACCAGCAGCGTGGGAAAATGGGAGTTCTTCCGCCGAGATCTCGCCTTATTCAACTGGCGTTGGTTGACTGCATGTTCAGCCGGCCGCCCACGGAATCGGAGGCGCTCGAGCTTATCAAAAAATGGCTTACGACGGCCGGCAAAAAAATAAATGAGGATGATAATACGCTGAAGGGCGAAGCCTCCTGTCGGGCGATCGAAAACGGCATTCCGCTACCATGGCCGACGACGCCTCAGGATGTTGGAATCCTCACGCGCAGTTTATCAGGGATTTCCGAGGATCACCGTACTCTCATGAGTGCATGTCAGGCGACCCAGACTGTCGCGTGGAAACGTATAAGTGAATTCCTCCAACTTAATCCTGCGAGCCTCGCGGTATTTATATGGCCCTGGCGCAATGAGAAGCCAACGCGGCTCCAACAGCTCGCGCATGAAAGCAGTATTGATTTCATAAATAGGTGGATTGAAAGCGGAGGAGAAAAGGTTTGGGGCGTGTTGGTGACCGGCTCCGAATCTGAAGGCGTCCCGGTTGCGGTGAAAAGCGAGCTCGACAATTTTCGGCTCGGAGCTCGATTGCCGGGATTTCAATTATTCGCTTGGCCGAGGAAAGAACCGGACTACCTCGACTTGGTTGACATTTGGCTTTTTCTCTCACCCGGCGGGCAGAAGAGGGAGGGATTCCTCACCACGACGGATCATGGTCTGCTTAATTTGATATGGAATGCCGCAGGACGAGTTGCGACTGAAAAGAACAAGGCGAATGACTCGGTGCCCATCGCTGACGCAGTGGATAATTTACCTAAGCAGCTCTGGCAATTGACCGCAACCACCCTATCCTTGGAGCGCAAAACACGTGACGAGATTATTGATCGTGTGTTGAAGATTGACGCAAAAACCGACGGCGCTTGGAAAAAGGCCAATGAAGCCTGGATAGAATTCTCGCCGAAAGATTGAGGAAACCTCATCATGCTTGGAGCTGGAACAAGTCCCGAACATCCGCACCTTGGGCTGGACCCCGATCGGCGAGGCCTTCAGTTCAATTTCTCGCTAAACAACTCGTGCAACTTAACATCTCGATGTGGGGCAAGTTGTCTGCTCAACGTTGTGCAGCCAGTGGTCGCAGAGATGAGCGAATCGCGTCGGTGGACCGCATTTCAAGAATTACTGGAGAGCGAGCGCCTAGTAAGGTTCCTGACATTCTGCGAGAAGGAGCCGTTCGTTTCATGGCAGTTCTTGCAAAAGGCGTTAACTGCCTTTCATGATCGACCGGTCGGCCGGCGCCCACAGGCGGTTGGCTGCATTACAAACGGCACACTCCTTCCGAGTCATTACGGGTGGTTATCCGAAACACCATTTGATTGGTGCCTAGTGAGTCTTGATGGAATGTCTCGCAGTCACCTGCGCGGGCCCGAACTCTGGAATCCGGCGTTTCAAAACTTGCTCGAGCTCCGCCGGCGTGGCGGTGCCCGAGTAATCGGCGTGAACACTGTGGTTACCGCGGACAACGTCGATTCCGTTGTTGAACTCGGTCACGTCCTGATCGGCGAGGGCGTTAATTATTGGGGCTTGGGCACATATCTGCAGCCAGGTGCGAGAGGACGAGTCGTTGCATCAATTAACCCCACGCAAACTATCGAGTTGATCGAGAGGATTGCAGATCAGTTTTCCAACAACCGATTACCAGTTGTATTTGAAGTCGAACCTGAAACTTTTCAAACGATTTCCGGGATTGATACCAATGATGTTGTTGGCGGCCCATGGAGACTTGAGCACCCGGTTTCGTCGTCGTTTCGTGTCGCAACGATCAACCCGGAACCTGGCAAGTGGATTCGCCTTCGCTTTGATGGGCAACTCATCGATAAGTCAGATTTGCTGACCGTTGGAGTCCTCGAGGGCCGCTTCGGCCGATATGAACCGGGAAAGATAACGGCTCTTATCCAGGCAAGTGCTCGTAACGAGAATTCGGCGAAGGGAGTCATCGCGTGAAAAGTCACCACTTCCTTTTTTTGTTCTGTGGGGCCGCGTTAATGCTTGTATCGTGTGATCGCGGAACGCCTTCGGCTAATCCCGGTCACTTCAAACAAGTAAACGTCGCAGTTGATCGTCCTCCGGTAACCTTTGATCCACTCAAGGTTCTCGATGTCAACTCGCACATGGTAGCCGCGGCCGGCCATGCGTCGCTGGCATTGGTGGATAAGGACCAACAGCTGAAGCTTGTGATAGCTGAAAGCATTGAGATGACGCCCGACGGATTGCACTGCACGATAAGACTTCGAAGTGCAACTTTTTGGGATGGCACGTCGGTGACGGCCGACGATGTCGTTCACAGCTTCAATCGAATTCGCCGGTCCGGGCATCCGCACCGCTGGATACTTGACCGGTTGGAGGGAATTGTTGAATTCGATGATAGGCAAACAGAAACTATCGGCGGCTTGAAAGCCGTCGATAACCGAACAGTTAATGTTGCTTTCACCATGCCTGATCCTGACTTTCCTTATTACATCGCTTGCGAGGTTGCCTCAATCGTCAAGCGGGGAAGTGATCGCTTGGATCCGAGCGAGTATGACAGACACATTGTCGGCTGCGGGCCATTTCGCCCTAGCGAAATCGATGCAGGAGCAACGTTCAAGTTTCAACGAAATGAGGGATTTCCATTCAAAAGTCAAATCAAGTCAATCAACTTTGTTGTCGTCGAGAATCCACAAAACCAGCTCGCCGCCGTAGCGGCCGGCGAGGTAGACTTAGTTCGACTTCGTGGGCCACTCTTGACAGAAGCATGCAAATCGGCAGGTGCCACCGACCTGGCCCCGCAGGGGAGATTTACAAAGCATCAAGTTCTTTCGCAAGATGCGAATGAATTGACGTTTATCATGTTGAATTGGAAGAGCAAACCGTTAATGACCACGCCGCTCACGGCTCGCCGTGACTGGAAGCATGCCCTTTTGAACGCGTTCAATCGTAAGCGCATGGCACAAGCTCTTTACCTGAACCAGGCGGAACCCGCGCAAAGTTTCGTTCCATTAAATACGTCGGTTGGGATATTAGATATGCCGCTGTCAAGTGCGCAGAATGAGTCCATAAATGTACCAGTCTTAACTCTACTATGTGCGAATGACGCCGACAGTAGACGCCTCGCCGCGTATGTCCAAGCTGAAGCGAAAGCCGCGGGTTTCAAATTTGATCCCGTCTTCCTGGAGCTGTCCCAATTGGTTCAGAGACTGCTCCGTGGTGAATATGAAGCCAGCCTTTTCTGGATTGAGCAAGCCGTCCCAGGTGGACCACTCCCATGGTTACAATTTTTCGGGCTGATTCGCCTTTCGTCGGTATCGGTCAAGAAATTGCCGGTGTATCGGACGAGCAAAATTCGGCACGGAGTGAGTTGCAGGAGGATAGACGCCGTTCAGCGTACTCAAAATTGGTTGCCAGAATCGACCATGACCAATTCACTTGGATTCCTTTACTATCGCGTTCCGTAGTCTACATGTCGACGTCCCGGCTCAGGGATGTTTTCCTCGACTCAAACGGTGTAATCTACTATGCCTTCCTCGACGTTGAGCAAAGGTAGGTCATTCCGCATTTCGAGAAGGACATTCGTGTCGTGTCTCTTCGGAGTGGGCCGCGTAATTGGTTTTCTCATAGCGCTTGACCTGCTGCTGTTCGCTCTTTTTGACCTTCTGCCGGATGCGGCGAGCGTTCAACTTGGACTTTATGGCGCGGATTCGTCATTGCTGACCACAGCACGCGAGCGAATGGGACTGACAGGGCCATGGTACTGGCGCGTGTTCGAACACTGGGGTAATGTTGCGAGGCTGGATTTTGGTCGAAGCGCGGCCGGAAATTACGAGATTGCTCAGCTACTTCGAGCTCGTCTTGAAGTGTCCGTACCCTTGTGGGTGGGGGGGTTCAGTTTACTGATTCTCATCCCCATTCCACTCTCGATGGTTTACTGCTCAAGAACTATTGGGCCATTGCGCCGCGCACTTCTCCATGCTGCTCATCTAGCCAACATGCCTCAGTTCCTAGCGGCCGTAATACTCTTTGCGATCGCTCAAGCCCTGTCTGCTGGCGTGCTGCCGCAGTCGTCAGCGTTGCGTTGGGGACTAGCAGTTCTTAGCTCTGCACTGCTACCAATGGGGATCTTGTTCACGATATCGGCTAATTCGTTCCGAAGTGCCGCACAGGAGCGGTACTGCGATATGTACCTCGCGCTGGGAATGTCGTGGAATCTCATTCGTGTGATTCTATTACGGAACGTTCTCTTGAGCATGCGAGCGGTTGCGGGGCGACTAATGCTTGGACTTCTACTCGGCTCGGTATTTGCCGAAATGACGTTTGGATATACAGGCTTTGGCGCCGTGTTCGTGGAGGCGCTGCGTAGTGGCGACATTAATGTAATGAGAGCTTGGGTATTAATTTCTGGTGCAGTTGTACTTGTTGCTACGGCTATTGAGAGTGGATCGCTGTGAACCGGGTCCTGCTATATTCAATTAGGTTCCTGTTGCCACTCGTCATTGGGTTATGCTGTCTCGTCGAGTTCATCATCCCGTTGCCGGCTGCCGACAGGGAACCATCACTGGCCCCGGGCGGCGACCATCCCTTGGGAACCGACCCTTACGGGCACGACGTCCTTTTATTGGTATCTCGAGCCGCCATCCGGAGCGGTGGTGTAGCTGCATGGGCAACAGGCGTCACGACTTTGCTCGCCATCACCATTGGAGTGATCGCCGCACGCCGACCCCTGGGAATGTTCGACACGCTTCAGACGGCCATAGCTCGCGTGCTTGACGGCCTTGGCCCGTTCGTCATCGCCGCATGCGTCTTTACACTTATTCAGCGATTGGACATTTGGCTCGCGGGTGCCGTGCTAGCCGCATTTGTTTGGCCCAGCCTGAGTGGGATTGTTCGGGGTGAAGCGATAATGCACTCCAAGTCAACTTATGTTGAAGCGCTCCGAGCGATAGGCGCAAGCCCGTTACGGATTACAGTGTTCCATTTGCTACCGGCAATGGTTGATCGCCTTTTGCCGCCCTGTGCCGCCCTCATCGGAGCATATATAGGGCTGTTCGGAGCCCTCGGTTTCATCGGCGTCGGGGTAACGACAGAATTGAACCTCGGGTTCATCGTATTCGATGGGATGCAGGTAATGCACTCGCAGCCCTGGTATTTTTGGTCCGGGGTCGGCGCTTTTGTGGCCGTGCTCGGAATCGTTGCCATGGGCGCGGCTATTACTACACATCTACTGGGTGGTACTCCGTTGATACATTCAAGTGTAAAACTGGGTGAAGCATGATTTCCGGATCAACGACTGAATCCTCTCTCGCACGAGACTCCATTTTGGAAGTGTGCAATCTCGTAGTTGAGTTTTCGTCCGCTGACGGAACCATCGTTGCGGTAGACCGGTTATCCCTTACTGTGCCGCGAAACCGGGCTGTCGCGCTGATTGGCGAGAGCGGTTGTGGGAAGAGCTCGACTGTTTTCGCCGTTCCCCGACTTCTACCGGCAAGTGGGAGGATCGTCGGCGGCAGCATCACATACGCTCATGATCCCGGGGGCCCAGGAATCGACCTCACAACGCTTCCCGAAAAGGAACTTGAGTCAGTGCGCGGTCGGCAGATAGGCATGATAATGCAGGGTTCCCAGTGCCTAAATCCTGCTTATTCCGTAGGTCAGGAGATCGTACGTGTTTTGATCACCGATGGCGAGAATCGCCAAAGTGCTTGGACTCGTGCTAGAAAGCTGCTCGAAGAAGTGGGAATTGGGGATGCAGAGAGATGCATGCTTCAACATCATCACGAACTCTCCGGTGGACTTCAACAGAGAGTCGTACTTGCGATGGCGCGGGCACGCCTGCGCTTTACTAATCGCGGATGAGCCCACGAGTGCGCTAGATGTGTCGGCGCGGGCTGAAATTATTGATCTATTTCGAGAGGTGATGAAACATGAAGGGTTGAGCATCTTGATGGCAACTCATGATCTCGCGGCCGCGGCGGCCCTTTCAGAATACGTCTACGTGATGTATGCGGGACAAATTGTGGAACATGGAGCAGTTGAATCAGTTCTGTGCAATCCCGTGCACCCCTACACACAAGCCCTAATTAGGGCGCTGCCTAAGATTGATCAGCAACTTGGCAATTTCAGTCAATTCCGGGAGTAGTTCCAGACCCCATTGCATTTCCGAGTGGCTGCAGGTTCCATCCACGATGCCCGTTTAGCGCGAGACTTGCAGCGGACGGGACGGGACCGAAGTCCACAATCGAGATGGACGGTCGGAGTGTCGACATACTTGCGTCTTGTCGCGGAGATCCCACGAGCGCGTACAGTAGCCCGACCTTAACTCCGATACGGGCCAATCATTTCGTGGCCTGTTGGGAGCGCGACAATGCCTGAGTCTTCGACCGAATCGAGGCTACCTGAATGTGACGCCGGTTCTAATGTGATCATGCGCGTTCGCGATTTGAGCGTGCATTTCCGGGTGCGAAGACGTCGGTTTCGAACGGAGTCAATCACAGCGGTGAGCGGTGTGAATCTCGATATTCCACGCGGAGAAACGTACGGGTTGGTCGGCGAGAGTGGATGCGGGAAGACTTCCCTCGCACGGGCGGTTCTTCGGTTGATCCCGGTGACGCAGGGTCAAGTCCTTTTCGACGGCACAGATATTATGGCAATGCGCGAGCAGCCACTACGGATGCTCCGACGCCGAATGCAGGTGGTGTTTCAGGATCAATATGGCTGTCTGCCGCCACGAAAGACCGTCTCTCAAATCGTCGGCGAGGCGCTTGCCATTCATACCGAGGCGGCCCGCGACCAGAGATTGCACGCTGTCGCAAATACTCTAGACCAAGTAGGCCTTGGACGTAGGTACATGAATCGCTTGGCAAGCCAACTTTCAGGAGGAGAGCGTCAACGCGTGAGTATCGCCAGGGCCATTGTATTGGCACCAGAGTTTGTCATTTGCGATGAGCCGGTCAGTGCGCTGGATGCATTGCTACAGGTCCAGATCGTCAACCTCCTCCTTCGGCTGAAAAAGGAACTACGGTTGACGCTCCTCTTCATTAGTCACGACCTTGCGTTGGTGCGCCATCTCGCCGATCGTGTCGCCGTGATGCATCGGGGCCAAATCGTGGAAGATAACCGTACGGACCAAATCTTCAGCAACCCACAGAATTCTCATACCCGTGCCTTACTGGCGCATGCCAGAGCACGATGGGCGACTGCGATGACAAGGCGCGGAAACTTGGAGTAACACTATTGGTAGCACGGTGCGACGCCGACGCAGCTCAAAGTCTAAAGGCGATGCATATGGAACCCGGCGTGCTGAGGCCGTAGGGGAATTCCCGCGAAGGTAGTAGGCGCGCCATTCGCTTGCCAAGCCCTCCCATGACTAGACCCGGCGGTCCTGCGCCCATTGTAGCTGGAATTCAGTCATACTGTAGTTGAATTTCAACCACAGGGTAAGTCGTTCTCGGCTGTACTTGCCGTGCACCTCTTTCAAATCAGCTTTCCGTCATTGAATGGACACTTCCTGACGCGGTCTCCCGGAAATAATTGCACGGGGATGGTGGCGGCGCATGCTGTCTCGCAAATCCTTTGTCGATGAGGGACCAAGAATGTCTGGTGCCATGCCTCACATCAAGTTGCACGAGCAAGTCCATGAAGAGGACCGCGTAACCGTTAGCCTGAAGACCCTCGCACGGATGCTGGACTCGCATCGCTCATCGGTGCGCCGATGGCTACAGGAAGCCGGCATCAAACCGCTGGTCCTGGGTCGTGGGCGCAACGGAGCCATTCGATATCTTTGGTCCGACGTCCAGCGCTGGCTGGATACACTCGAACGCGTGAGTTAAGCCTCGGCCTCTCCGGCCACCAACCTCAGCTGAGGCTGTTTCGGTGGTCCGCTCTGCCTGGCTTCCAGCTCTACGAGCAGCCGATCCAGCAGTACCTGGGTGGCGGCATTCTTTTTCGCCTCCGTCGATTCGGCCTGCTTCCCCTGTGTGGTCGGGAACTCTGCTGCCTCATGCATCATCTCCGGGATCAGGGCGGCGTAGTGGCGCTGGCAGATGGTGGAGGAATTGCCCATCATCGTTGCGATCTTGTAGAGTGATTCACCCTTCTGCGCAAGCTGGCTGCCAAACGTGTGCCGGAAATCCAAACATGTCCACTCGAGACTGTTCGCCGCGTTGATCTCCTTCAGATTCTGCGAGATGTTATCAACATCCCACCTGCCCCCCAGCGGAGCAGGAAAGAACCAAATGCTTCTCTCCGGTGGCTCGTAGGCCTTCAAGATTGTCATCAATGTCTCGCTGATTGGTACGGCCCGATTACGCCGGGTCTTCGGCTGCCAGTTTTTGCCATCCACCGTCTTGGCCCGCACCCGAATCATGCGATGTTCCAGGTCAACATCCTCCCGCGTCAGCCACACGGCCTCCTCACGCCGCAGTCCCGCGTAGATATACGTCGCGACCAGGGCGTGCATGAGCGGCCGATCACGCAGGATCGCGAGCTGCTGATCGACCTGTTGGAGCGTCAGAAAGCGGATCTCCGGCGCGGGCTCTCGTATCCGCTCGACCGCCGCCGCCGGATTGGGATAGCGCCGATCTCGTGAGCGGAAACCGTGATGTCTGATGGCGAAATTAAACAGTCGATGCAGAATCTCGCGGACCGCATTGGCCGTCTTCGGAGACCACTTGTCCTCTTGCAGTCGGGTAGAAATGAACCGGTTGATCATCTCAGCCGTCACGTCCTCCAGCAGGGTGACCTTGAGGTGGGCGTGGGCGTACTTGTCGGGACAGCGTTTCTTCGATGTGCCGCCGAGCATGCCAAGATGGAGCGCTTCAGAGATCGGTCCAAAGACGATTCGCAATCGGCTCGTGTCGTTTGAACGGGCCTTGTGCGGGCTTCGGGCCTTCAAGTGCTTGCAGAACTCCTCGACGATGAATGGTACTCAGCCGACTCTCGGTCTGGAGGTCGCCGATCATCAGCTCATATTCGAATTGCTTCTTCTTATCGCGGGCGATGCGTTCATTGGTTGTGTGCAGCGAGCGCTGGATCGTTCGGCCGCCTGTTCGATAGCCGATCCAGAAGACGTCGCCGCGCTTGTAGAGACTCGCCATGACAGCCGACCTCGCGGAGCATCAATGCTCCTGTTGCGAGCCTAGCGGTGGCTGTCTTTGGAGGGTTGACGGCTGGGTGATCTGGCAACAGTTACTGCAATTTTACTGCAGTCGACCGTTTTTCGAGGTCCCGTATCAACAAACAAGGACAGCCAAAGGGCTGTCCTTGCAGGTCTTACGCGAATAGCGGGGGCTGGATTTGAACCAGCGACCTCCGGGTTATGAGCCCGACGAGCTACCAACTGCTCTACCCCGCAATCATAAGCACAGTAAGATAAGAAGGCCCTTCGGCGGCGTCAAGGCCGTATCTTCCGAATGTCACCCAGCGGCAGGGCAATCGCATGTGCATGTAAGTCCTTTGTTTTGCCAGTCGCCGGAGACACCACTCTACGTTTTCAAGTGTTGAGATCGCGGTCGCTCGCTTGAGCATGCGATTGCCCTGCACCCAGCGGCTGACACTTGGGAATTCGCAGGCGATTCAATCACATTCGATACAGCACACCAATCCAAATTCGACATGGTGCAACAAGCACATAAATACCATCGAAGAACAAAGCGAAAGCATTTTCACTAGAGCGGTTCACGATCGATTATGGCACCGCCGTCCCGGCGGTGCA
>JADJRI010000048.1 GCA_016712275.1 Planctomycetota bacterium | reverse complement strand
GGTGCGGGGAATCAGCGATTCGCAGGTACGAAAATTCCGGCGGAGCCTCATTGCGTGGGAAGGCCGTGCGCGTGTCGGTGGAGCAAGTTGGCGGGGGCGTGCGGCATAATGCGCTGGTGGTGTTGGATTGAGCCGGATTGCAATCTATCGCTTTTCCTGAAAAAGCTTGAGGGTTGGCTGTTTAAGGAATGCACTTGGCGCAAACTGTCTGAATGCAGTCATGGACTTGATCAGTTTTACTCAAACGGCAGGCGAATCGGCCCCTGTCGAAGCAGGGCGGCGTCCTCGATGAAGTGGATCGACCGGGGGGACAATTCGCCGCCGGCAGCCATTCGCTCGAATTCCCTGCGCTTCACGGCCATACGAATAAGCTCGAATTGCCTGCGTCGCTCCTTGAAGTGCTTGATTTCGCGGCCGGTTGTCTTCATGCCACACGCTTCATAGCTCTTGATCGCGGGCAAGTTGTCGGGAAACACGACGAGCGAGACTTCGCACGCTCCGAGATCGTGAAACGCGCGCCAAAGGAGGGCATGGACGAATTTCCTTCCAAGGCCGAGTCCGCGGGCGGGCGGGGCGATGAGAAAGTGGCCGATCCAGAAGTGGGCGTTTTCGCCGGGCATTTCGTTCAGCTCGGTGTAGCCGACGGGTGTCGCGCTGGCGGCATTCCAGAGCAGGTAGCGATTGGCCCGCTGCCGGCCCCACGCCATGACTTTCGTGGCGGTGAGCGGTGGAAGCGTGCGCGGCGCGAGCCAGACCAGCTCGTCGTCCGATCGAACCCATGATGCGACGGTCGACGCAAACAGGGCGTCAAAATCGCAGATACACAGCGACATGGGCTTGGCGGCGCGGCCGCGTCCGACGCGCGGCGAGTTCGAGACCCGCGCCTTTCTGGCATTTGCTGCGTTGGGATCGGAGGGTTTGGTCATGTTCGGCGCGTCGAATCAAAATATGACGGCAGCGTGTCACTCGCCTTCGAGCGTGTGGCCCATCTTGTCGCGTTTGGTCTGAAGATATCGCCGATTGTGCGGATTGGAAGCGACCTCGAGCGGCAACTGATCGACGACCTCTAGACCATAGACCTGCAGGCGGCTGACCTTTTTCGGATTGTTGGTGAGAATTCTGACGCGCCGCACGCCGAGGTCGCGAAGAATCTGGGCCCCGATGCCATAGTCGCGCTTGTCCGCGGGAAAGCCGAGTTTTTCGTTGGCTTCGACGGTGTCCAGGCCCTGATCCTGAAGGCGGTAGGCGTGCAACTTGCTACGAAGGCCGATGCCGCGGCCTTCCTGCCGCAGGTAAAGGACCACACCCTCACCCGCTTCGGCGATAAGGCGCATGGCGCGGTCGAGCTGCTCGCCGCAGTCGCAACGAGCCGAGCCGAAGACGTCACCGGTGAGGCACTGCGAGTGGGCTCTGACGAGGATCGGATGCTCGACCTCGACCGGTTCGCCCTCAGGCGACAACTTGCCGACCTGGCCCATGCACAGGGCGACATGGGGTTCGGCATCGGTGACGGACTGATAGGCATGAAGCATCCAATCGCCATAGGAATTCCTGAGCGAAATCGACTCAACCCGCATGATGGAATGCTCTCGCTGCAGCCGGTACTCGATGAGCGATTCGATGGTGCAGATTTTCAGATCGTGCTTCTGTGCAAATTCGGCGAGATCGGCGAGACGGGCGACTTCACCATCCGGTCTGAGGATTTCGATGATGACGCCGGCCGGCTTGAGACCGGCCAATTGGGCCAGGTCTACGCTGGCTTCGGTGTGGCCGGCGCGAACGAGCACGCCGCCGGTGCGGGCTTTCAGCGGGCTGATATGGCCGGGGCGGTCGAAGTCGGACGGTTTCGCGTCATCATCGAGGCATCGCTTGATGGTGGCGCATCGTTCGGCGGCAGAGACGCCGGTGGTGATGCCGAACTGGGGTTTTGCATCGATTGAGATGGTAAAGGCGGTGCCGTGCTGGGCGGTGTTCTCGCTGGTCTGCGGATAAAGATGAAGCCTTTCGCAGGTGTCGCTCGTGAGCGTGAGACAGAGTTTGCCTGCGGCCTGTCGAATCATGAAATTAATCATCTGCGGCGTGACCAACTCGGCGGCGCAAACGAGGTCGCCTTCGTTTTCGCGGTCGGCGTCATCGACGAGCACGACGAATTTGCCGGCCTTGAGTTCATTGAGAACTTCGGGAATGGGGGAGAAAGAAACGCCTTCTGGATTATTCATGGACATTTGGTTCCTTCGCAGTCGGTCACGGCGATATCGTGGTCCTTTTTGATGCATGAATGATACGTCGAATGACATCGCGAGGACAACATTCCTGAAGGTAGCTGATTGTTTTTGTGGATGGTTTGATGATTTGAGGGGTTCCCGTGGCACGGCATAAGTCGTTGGGAATGATGGGATTAGGCATAAGGTGAAGTTTGATAAGATTCCGCAGCCGGGGCGGATGTGCCGCATCAAACTTTACGAGTACCTTGAATTGCTGAACGGACTTCGAGTTTGAAGTCTCAACTCACGCATCAAACCAGGCTCGATTGAATTGCGGCGAATCAGGCGGATGGGAGTTGAATGGAAAAAGTCGTTCCCTTGCCGATTTCGCTTTGCACTTCGATGCTGCCGCCCTGCTCTTCAATGAGTTGCCGACACACATGCAGGCCGAGACCGGTACCTCGGCGGTAGGATTTGGGTTCGTCGAATTTGGTGCTGAAGAAGGGTTGGAAGACGCGGTGAAGATTCTCAGGTGAAATACCGCTGCCGGTATCGGTGACCTCAATGGTTGCAAAACCACAGTGTGTCGTTCGCGCAGATAGCGTGAGCCGTCCAGGCTTGTCGAGCATCGCCTGCCATGCGTTGATGACGAGATTGAAGAGCACCTGCTGGATCGCGCCGGCGTCCGCCCGGACTTTGAGATGGTCGGGTGCGTCGATGCCGACGGCGATTTTGTCCTTTTCGAAATCGCGGCCGATGCTCTCAAGGGCTTCGACGAGCAGCGGCTTTATGTGAAGTTCGGTGGTGCCGCCGGTTGGGCCGGTGGAAAGACCGAGGATGCGCTGGCAGAGTGCGGCAAGGCGCGTTGCGTTCTTGTTGGATTTTTCGACGGCGGTGCGATGCAGCGCGGGATCGTCGCGGGTGAGCGCATATTGCGTGTACGTGAGAATGGGAGTGAGCAGGTTGTTAAACTCGTGTGCGTGAATGGCGGACAGCGTGCCGACCGAAGCCATGCGCTGGAGCTGTTGGACCTGACGCTGAAGGTCGTGGAGGTGTTGTTCGAGGGTGTTGAGTTGGCGTTCGAAGACGGCGTTCAGGCTGTCGATGTCGTTGGCGTGTCCGATGCCCGGCGGTGTTCGTGGGGCGCATGGTTTGATGGTGGAATCGGACGACATGGTTCGCTCCTGAACGGGCGCGCGGACATCTCGCCGCCAAAGATATATCGGCAGGAAGGCACATGGATTGAAAAGCCCGCGAATGAGGGTTTGAGTTCGCTTGACCCGACGAAGGGGTCCAATCAAGATTGGGCGATGGAGATACACAAACGGCTGGAATTCCTGCTGCGAGCGGCGGCGGCGAGCGGACTGGTGGTGCAAAAAGTGCCGCTCACGGGCGATGGGGGGCGGTTTGTGCGTAGTGAAGGGCGAGCGGCGGCTGTTTGTCGATTCTCTGGCGGATTCGCAGACAAGGTATGAGCGGACACTGGAGGCACTGGCCGGCATAGCGGAGTTTCCCGCGGCGAGTTTGCCGGCCGTGGTTCGAGACGATATGGAGCGCGAAGGCCGGCGAAAGGCGAGAGATGTGCATGATTAGGCCGGCGCGCGACGAAGGGTGTGGCACCGGCCATTTGCCGGTGCCATACCCTTCGTGGAGCAGCAACTTCATCGATTTTTGGATTTTGTCGCTTCGAATCGAGAATTTCGGCACATTGAGGAAAACGTGTGCCATTTGAATGGGGATATCAGATGACTTTGATGATAAGCGTTTCGGGCGTGCGGGGGTTGGTCGGCAAGACGATGACGCCGACGCTTGCGGCCGAGATGGGCGCCGCGTTTGGATCACACCTTGGCGGCGGCAGCGTGGTCATTGGCCGTGATTCGCGACAGAGCGGGATGATGGTGCAGAGCGCGCTGGTCGGCGGTCTGCTCGCGACTGGCTGTTCGGCGATTGAATTGGGCATCGTCACGACACCCGGCACGGCCATGATGATCGGCGTGTTGAAAGCCGCCGGCGGCGTCGTGCTGACGGCCAGCCACAATCCGGGCGAATGGAACGGCATTAAGTTTCTTACGTCGGCGGGGATCGCGCCACCTCCGGAACTGGCGGAGAAGATTTTCGCGAGGTTTGATGCGAAGGATTTTCTCTATGTCGGGCCTCAGCAGATCGGCAAGCGGCTGGAAGACAATTCCACACATGTGCGGCACATCGAAAAGGTGCTTCCCATTTCGAACGTCGATGCCATTCGCAAGCGCAGGCCGCGCGTTGTGCTGGATAGCGTGAACGGCGCCGGCGGCATCGGCGGTGTAATGTTATTGAAGGAGTTGGGCTGCGATGTCATCCCGATGAACAACGAGCCCAATGGCCAATTCGCCCACACGCCGGAGCCGACGGCGGAGAATCTGGTCACGCTGTGCGAAGTGGTGCGAAGGGAGAAGGCGGACATCGGCTTCGCACAGGACCCGGATGCCGATCGGCTGGCGATTGTCGATGAGACGGGGCGGTACATCGGCGAGGAATACACAGTTGCGCTCGTGGCGAAATATCTGTTTGCGAAAACGCCGGGGGCGGCCGCGGTGAATTTGTCCACGTCTCGCATGATCGACGATCTCGCGGCGAAGGCGGGCGGCGGGGCGAAGGTGCATCGAACGGCCGTCGGCGAGGCGAATGTGGCGAAGGCGATTCAGGATCATCGTTGTGTTTTCGGCGGCGAGGGCAACGGCGGCGTGATCGACCCGCGCGTGGTGATGACGCGCGACAGTTTTGTCGGCATGGCGCATGTGTTGAGTTTGATGGCGACGGATGGGCGGCCGCTGTCGAAGATCGTCGATGAGATTCCGCGATATGTGATGGTGAAGCAGAAGTTCGAGATGGAGCCGGCGAAGATCAAGGCGTGGCTGGAGCGCGTGCGGACGATCAGCGATGGGCGGGTGAACGATGCGGACGGGCTGCGGATCGATTGGGCCGAGGGATGGGTGCATGTGCGGCCGTCGAACACGGAGCCGATCGCGCGGGTGATTTCGGAGGCGGGGGATGAGGCGACGGCGATGCGGTTGGCGAAGCGGGTGGCGGAGATGCGGGGGTAGTTCTTAACGCCGATTGGTGCAACTTTATGATCGCACATGACAAACGAGAACCGGGATTTCGGGCACTCCATTCTCTGTTGATTTATGCACGGCATGAAGTTGCGCTGTTGGCTGAAGAAGATGGCCAAGGGGTTGCATATCGCATTTTGGATTATGCGGAATACATGATGTTGATGTTCTTGGGCCCAGAAGAAAAAACGAAACTGTTCCGCGACAATCTTCAAGACTTGATAAGTTGGTATCCGGAAGCAGGTGGTGCATTGGACTTTTTCGACAACTCAGAGCAACCGTAGTTGGGATGCATGGAGAGCTAATTCACTCGCGATTTCCATTCCTCCTGATTGCGATGCATATGAAATATCGCAATTACTCTGATTGCCAATGGTTCGATGATGTAAATGACTGCGTAGGGAAATCGCTTTACTTTCGCCCTTCTCAATTGGCGATGGATTCGTGGATATGTTCGAGGATGCTGTTGTATCGAGGCGATTGCCGCGAACACGGCTTCTTTGAATTTGCCACCCAGTCCGGCTTGCTCGTCTTCATACCATTTGATGGCCGTTTCGAATTCCTCAGTGGCGGTTGGCTTGAAGATCGCTGGAAGCGTCATGTGTACTTTGATAGTCGCCGTTTGACTTCGTCGAGTGTTAAGAATGAATCAGGATTTGCATCAGTCTCTGCAATCCGTCGATCAAGCTCAGCCCGCTGTTCGTCGGTCAATTCGCCTGCAGCGTATGCAGTATCTAAACTCTCGGAGATGTCGTCCATGAGGCGCAATTGATCCTCTGGAGTGAGGGCGAGCACAAGTGATTTTACTTCTTCGAGCGACATATCCGTATTCTATTTCACGCGATGTACAGGTTCAAGCTCTCTATCAGTCGGAGCTTCTTATATGATCGAAGACGGTCTTCAATTCTGAAAGGGCTCTTGGCCATCGGTGCTTTGAAGTAAATTCGCGACCATCTTTAGGAGCTGACGCCACTGCGGCTTTACAGCCGTCGGCGATGCTGGCCGGCGATGACGGATCGCAATAATGCGCCAAATCGCCAAAGTACTCACGCACAGGCGCCACATCGGACACCACTACCGGTAATCCCAACGCCGCCGCTTCCATCGCCGATAGCCCCGGCGTTTCGATGTACGACGGCTGAACGAGGGCCTTCGCTTCGCGGAGCGCCGCCAGCATCATCGAATGATCGACGGCCGGTCGAAAGGTGACGTTCGTTGTTGATGCCTTGCGCACGGCACGCAAGTATCGGTCGCTTCCGGGCGAAGGGTTGCCGATGATGATCAATCGCTCATCCGGCAATTCGCGAAACGCACGTACGAGATTGAGCTGGTTCTTTCGCGGGCCGATCGCTCCGGCGCAAACAAACGCTCCTGCAACTTCGGGAAACGAAGAGGATTGCACGTCGTTGGCGGAATTGGGCGGATCGATGCCATTGAGGACGACGACGAATCGATCGGCTGGAACACTTGGAAATCGGTCAAGAAGATGTTGCTTTTCTGCATTGGAGTTTGGAAGAATCACGATGGCGTCGCGAATGATCTCGGCTTGCAACACTGGCTCGTCGACGGGGGCTGCGCCGCCACCTCGAATTTGACGCGCCATTCGCCGAAGCGAAGAGGGAACCACTCGCCGCCACACATTCCGGGGAAATTCATACGCACTCCACGGAACAGCCGCATCGAGATCCCAGTATACAGAGGATAGTACGTACGGCTTGCCTTGGCGCTTGGCATTCAGGGCTTGGATGTGCGTCTCAACCGGCCGGGTCAGGTTGAACAGGTGAACGACGTCGTATTGCCTCAAATCGGGCGCGAGATCAAACGAGATATCAACGCGATGGCCCAATTCGCGCAAGAATTGCGCGGTGCGCTCCATTTGCACCGTATCTCCGCCGGGGTTGGTCGGTGTGTCGGGGCGGTTCTGAATCAGGATATGGAGTGTGCGCGCCACAAGTTACAGGTTCCGTTTGACAATGCCGTTCGCGGCCTTCTCATCAGGTATTCATGGAGAACCGACTCGGAAGTGTGGCACAGGCTATTAGCCTGTGCCACACCTGCGAGACTGTCGTTCTACCTAGCCATCAGCACCTTGGAAAGGATGTCCGCGATGCGTTCGCTGGCGCGGCCGTCGCCGTACGGGTTTGAGGCGCGGGCGATTTGGTCGTAGGCGGCGGGGTTGTCCAGCAGTTCAAGGGCTTTTGACACGATTCGCTCACGGTGGGGGCCGACGAGAATGGAAGTTCCGCCGGCCACGCCTTCGGGGCGCTCGGTCTCGTCGCGCAAAACCAGCACCGGTTTGCCGAGTGAAGGCGCTTCTTCCTGCACGCCGCCGGAATCCGTGAGAATCAGGTGTGCGGCCTTCATCGCGGCGACGAAATGCGGGTAATCCAGCGGCGGAACGAGCCGAACGCCGGGCAGGCCACTAAGCATTTCGTTGGTCGTCTGCACGACGTTGGGATTCGGATGCACCGGATAGAGTACTTCCACGTCGCGGGCTTCGACCAAATCCGAGATGGCCGCGCAAATATTGCGCAGGGGCTCTCCGAAGTTCTCGCGGCGATGGGCGGTGACGAGAACCAGCCTGCGGCCATCGGTCGGTTCGTAGTCGCGGGGCAGGTCGGCCCGGCCGGCGGCCCAGAGCAGGGCGTCAATTACAGTGTTGCCGGTGACGAAAACGGTTTCGGAATTCACGCCTTCACGAACGAGGTTGTCGCGCGAAAGCGTAGTCGGGGCGAAATGCAGGTCGCCGAGCCGGCTAACGATGACACGGTTGATTTCCTCGGGAAAGGGATAGTGCCGGTCGTTTGTCCGCAAGCCCGCCTCGATGTGGCCGAAGGGGATTTTTCGGTAAAAACAGGCAAGTGCCGTGGTCATGACGGTCGTCGTATCGCCCTGTGCCAGCACCATGTCCGGCTTTTCAGTGTCAAGCGTGCAGTCGACGGCGGAAAGAAGCCTGCTGGTCAATTCGGCGAGCGATTGGCCGGGCTGCATGATGTTGAGGTCGATGTCGGGTGTGAGATCGAAAAAGCGAAATACCTGATCGAGCAGTTCGCGGTGCTGGGCGGTGGCCAGGATGCGCACCGTGGCGAAGTTTCGTTCTCGCAGAATGCGAATCAGCGGTGCGACCTTGATGGCTTCCGGGCGGGTGCCCGCGGTGATCAGAATGGTCGGTCGCTTCACACTCACGAGGGCATTCTATCGATTTTGCCGAGGGTTGACATTGGCTCGCCGGCTGCGATGTCGCGTGTTGCGTCACGGTTTTTCACTGCTGAAAAGGCCAATGCGTTAGTCTTTTGAAGCACCGAAGCCGAGTTTGGCCATCCAGCCGGTGGCAGCCTGCGTCGGTTGACGGCCGCAGAGTGTATTGGCAATTTCGGAAATGGTCTTTCGCACTGGATTCTCTTCGTTCACCGGCTGACCCATGTCGCTGGCGACGGAAAGGGACTTGTAGTGATTGGGAATCACGCCAATAGTCTTCTTGTGAACCTTGGTTTCCAGTGCTTTTGCATCGAGCATGGACGTGCCTTTATTGAAGCGATTGACAACGAATTCGATCTTTTCCTGCGGCACGCCGAAGCGGAGCAGGCCGTCGTTGAGCCGGCCGGCATTCAAGATGCCGGTCACGTTGAGTTGCGTCACGATCAGCAGCTTATGGCATGCCTCGATGGCGGCTCCGGTGACGGCGTCGAGCTTGCGCGGCAAGTCAATGACCACATAGGGGAAGATCGAATTTGCCGTATGCAGAATGCTGCGCACCAATGCCTCGTCGACATTGTGTGCCGCCTCGATTTCCTCCGGCCTTGGCAGTACTGAAATGCCGGATGGAAGGTCGAGCATCATTTCCTCGAGCACGTGCCGGTCGATTTCGCCGGCTTCGCGCAAGTCCGCGATGGTATACCGCGGGTTCAAATCCCATGCCTTGGCGACGGTTCCGAATTCCAGATCGAGATCGAGAAATGCTAGTGAGGGGGAAAACTCTGCGATCGACATGGCCAGGTAGCATGCCACCGTGGTGGCTCCAGCGCCGCCCTGGGTGCCCATGACGGCAATCGTCTTGCCCAATGAAGGGCGGTCGTCGGATTCCGAGAGCGCGCGATTCAGCGCCGAGCGCAGATCGTTTTCGTCGAGCGGCTTGCAGGTAAGCTGCCGGCAGCCAGCGCGCTGGGCGCGAATAATGCGATTGACGTCGTTGGTGCCTGTAACGCCGATGACCGCGAGCGAATGCCTTATTTCAAGGGCTTCCACGACAATATCGAATGCGTCCTGCGCATCGAGATCGATGATGAGCGCGGCGACATGTTCCGCGCCAATGATGTTCCGAAGCTCGTCGCGCGATTTTGACGTCGCAACAATCTTGTAATCGGTCAGGGTCTTGAGAACCGGATCTTCGATCTGATGCACGCAGATTTTCTTGACGCTCACGATGCGTACCTCCCAACTCGGCGCGGGGCAGGACCATGACAGTCGCCGAGGATGTTCCTCATTGGTGAATCCCCGCATTCCAATCATCGAACGCATCGGCGTCTGGCTTTGGCTGATTTTGCCGGACGATGTTGCCGTCCCATAACGATCCAACTATCAGTCTGATCAGAAAAATGTCGTGAATTGGGGCTTATGGGTCTTGGATTCAGTTCCGATATAGCTCGTCAACCGGCGTGAGAAGGATCGTACATGGCCGCCAAGAGGTGATTTGTACATGAGCACTCGCAACATGGATGTCGTGTTTGCAACCCGCGGCGAATGGATGACCTTCATCAAAATGGTGGATGTGCCCCAGGTGCGCCGCGAACCGCAGCGCGACGAAGAGCGGAATTCGTTTCAGATGGAAGTGGCCGTGATGATGGATGTCGACGGTGAAACAGTCCGACGCCACATGACCATGATGAATCTCTCGAATAGCGGACTCATGTTGAAGTCCGATCAAGAATTTGAAAAGGGCATGCAGGTCCTGATTGAAGTGAATCCGGACGGCAAGCCCTTTCACGTCGTCGGCGTGGTGAGACACTGCACGCAGACGCTGGGCGGAAACAAGGTCGGAGTCAGGCTGATATTTTCCTGATGATTGTCGATTAACGACAGGCGGGTAACAAGAACCATGATTTCACACATCACACTTTTCAGTTTGTCAGTGCTGTTTCACGGAAAGACGCCGGCCGCGGGAAACTGGGCCACTAGCGATGCACTGCGAGCGGTTCAGGCCGCATGGGTTTGGGCGGACCTGCCCTCCGGCGCACCGGCGAACTCGGCACAGTCGAATGGAGGATTGTCCGAGAGATCGATTCGCGGACAGGATCATCGCGACCTCGACACCCATGCGTTCAGCAACGGGTCGTTTGTTGTTCTCGCCAACTCCGGCCAGTCATTCGTCGAAGAGGGCGAGGAGGAAGGAACGGACGTTCCCGATACCGGCGCCATCGACGAGGACGAGGACCAGGGCGAGGACGAGACTGCGAGCGATGCGTCGGATGCGATCGACTCTAAAACGAATGCCCCCGTGGCGGCGCCCCCGGTTGTGAAGACACAGTCAGTCGTGTCTCCGGTTCGCTACGACGATTCGATGAATGAGGATGACAGCTTCGAGTCCGATGAAACGGACCTCGAAGAGCCGCTCATCACGGATGACATCGAAGTATCACCAAGCCCAACGGGCTCGCCGCCGCCCGACGAGTCAGCCCTTGAAGAGGACGCTGATGAAGAAGATGCGGTCGAAAATGACGTGGACGACGACAACGCGGGCGACAACAACGCGGACAAAGATGAAGCGGAGGAAGAAGCCGACTTTCCCGACTTTGGCTCGACCTACACCATGCCGGGCGGCACGAAGCCCAATATTACGCATTCGAAGACTGAAACCATGCAGCCCGCGTCGACCAATCATGTTCCGACAGACGCGGCGCAAGTGGAAGACGTTGAATCGCCGCCGGCATCGGGCAGTGGCTTGTCCACTCAATTGCGTTCCGGTATTTCGATTGCCCGAATGACATTGAAGGACCAGCCCTCGGAATTGATTCGCGTCAGCGTGAACACCTCCATGGTGGTGGATTTGAGCGGTCCGGTCGATGGCGCGAACATCGTCGATCCGAATGTCGCCGACATCATCGTTCCCGCGCCGAATCGAATCATCGTGGTCGGAAAGAGCACCGGCACCACACAACTCGTACTCACGATCGGTCAGGGTCAGGCGCAGGAGCATCGCGTCTTTCATGTGTATGTCGAGCCCAACGTTGTTGTGTTGTCCGACTTGATTCGGTCGCTTGCGCCACGGTCTGACATCCGCATTGGTTCACTCAACGGCCAGCTTGTGTTGCAGGGCAATGTTCCGGACACTCAAACGGCCAAGCAGATCGAGGAACTGGCCCGCGCCTATCAAGGTCGCGATGCGATCAACCATCTTATGGTGTCGGGCACACAGCAGACTTTGCTTCGCGTGGTTGTGGCTGAAGTGAACAAGGAGGCACTGCGCAATCTTGGCTTTAACTGGGCCATCGGCGCATCCGACTGGTCGCGCGACTTTTTCTTCGCGAACAACCTTGGCAATCTGAATCCGACGACCTTCGGCAGCAGCGGCCTCGCCAACGTGCTGCAGGGCCAGCAGCTCTACGGCGTCAACGCGGTCGGCAACGGCGCCAACACCAACGTCTCATTCGGTTTCCCCAAGGCCGAGTTGCAGATTTTCATGAATGCTCTTCGCACGAACGGCTTGGCGAGAACGCTGGCGGAGCCGAATCTCGTCGCGATCAGCGGGCAAACGGCGACCTTCCTTGCGGGCGGCGAAGTGCCGATTCCCGTTTCTCAGGGCGGTGCCGTGGCCGGCGCCATTACGATTGAATACAAGGAATTCGGCGTGCGCCTTGCCTTCACACCGACTGTCGGGGCGGATCAGATCATTCGTCTGCACGTCATGTCGGAAGTGAGCGATGCGGTGCCGGGCTCGCGGCAGATTGATACGATTCCGGTGTTTACGTTCCGAACGCGCCGCGTGGAATCGACGGTCGAATGTCCGAACGGCAAGACTTTCGCCATTGCCGGGTTGCTGAATGAAACAGTCAACGCCATCGCCAGCAAGATTCCGGGTCTTGGCGACGTTCCGGTGCTGGGGCAGTTGTTCAGTTCCGTGGATTATCAACGATCGAACACGGAGTTGGTCGTGCTCGTGACGCCCAATCTGGTCGAAGCACTTGAACCCGAGCAGGTTCCGCCGCCGCCGGGTCAGATGATGCAGCACCCGGACGACTGGGAGCTTTTCGGCCTGGGACAACTTGAAGGCTCGGCTCCACCGTCACCGAGAAGCACATCGGCCGTTCCCAGCGAGAGCCAGGGTGGAACGCTTGTCCATCGCGACAGCCGCACGAAGCCGATGCATGCAAGACTGCAGGGAAACTGGGGCATCGAAGATCAGGAACCCGGCGCTCTGGCGGAATGAGTCGCGATTAGATGTCCTGACGCAAATGGCGAATAGTGAGTTGTAGATGGCGAGCGAGCACAATTCGCACGCCACGCGAGAAAAACGTTCAATCGATGAAGAATAAGCTGGTGACCATGATGCAGAATAAGAACCAGACCACCGCCGCCCACGAACCGAAGGGCCTGAAGCCGATGGCCGGTTTCAAACCCAATGCCGCCGCCGCGTCGCAGATCGCCGCGCTGGAACCGGTAGACGGCGCGGAAAGTGCCGAGGGTCACATTGAAACTCCGTCGGCCATTGAGAACATCATCAAAGACTATCGCGTCATTCGCACGGTCAGCGAAACTTCCACCAGCATCGTATACAAAGCGGAAGACATCCGGACCAAGAGGCGCGTGGCGATCAAGTTAATCTACAATCGCGATCTGCCGGATTTCGATCGCATATCGCGGGCACGGGTCGAAATCGAACGACTGCGCCACCTGTCACACCCCGGCATTGCCGCCACCCTCGACGCCGGCACGACCAAAGAGGGACACTGCTACATCGTCAGCGAGTTCATCAAGGGCGTGGCGCTGAATGAATATCTCTCCATTCACAAGTTGTCGCTCGACGATCGGCTTTCGATGTTCGCCCGCTTGTGCGAAGCAGTGCATTACGGCCACCAGCGATGTCTGATCCACCGCGATTTGCGCCCCAGCAACATTTTGATCGATGGCAAGTGCAATCCCAAGATCGTGGGCCTTGGCATCGCCGGCGTGACGGATGTCGATATCGGTCCGCCGCGCGAGGACTTTGCGAAGCGGGAATTCCGTGAATTTCTGGCCTACAAGAGCCCCGAGCAGGTTTCCGGCCGACTATACGATCTTGATGTGCGAACAGATGTCTATTCGCTCGGTGTCATACTCTACGAACTTCTGACAGACAAGCTTCCGTATAAGTGCGACTCGGAAAACGGCAAGGAAATCGTTCAGGCTGTTCTGGCGGAAATGCCGCCGAAGCCGAGCAGCATCAAGGCCAGTTTGCGCGGCGATCTTGAAGCCATTGTGCTGAAGGCGATGGAGAAGCAACCCTCGGATCGCTATCAAACAGTCATGTCCTTGTCGCAGGACATGGAGAACTATTTCGATGCCCGCCCGGTCGGCGCCCGACGCGCCGGCGCGATGTACGAATTCCGCAAGCTGGCGATGCGATACAAGTCGCGCACCATTTCCGGCATCATTATGACCATGGCCGTATTGGCATTCGGACTTCATATTCACATGACGACGCGGCAGGCGGGTCACAAGCGGGTGGCGGAAGTCGAGCAAACCGCGGCGGGTCAGATCGCGCTGGAACGAAATGCCCGCGACATTGCCCTCGCTGAATTGAAACAGGCGAAGGATGCGCTGGAAGAAGTAAAGTCGGAGCGAGAGTCGATTCAAACGCGCATCGCGGAAGCACAGGGGCAATTGGCCTCGGTTGATTCAGTGCAAAGTGAGTTGACTGAAAGAGCCGAAACCGCGGAGATGCGGGCGAAGACCTATGAAGCGACCTCCAGATTCTGGGCCTCGCTTCTGAATGCGCGCAAAGGCGATTCAGCGCAGTGGGCCGGGCTGCCCGGACTATTGAACGAAGCGGCCGAACGAATCGGGCGCGATTTCGCGGATGCTCCCCTTGCACGGGCAATGCTCTCAAGCGAAGTGGCGATGCTCATGACCGATGTCGGAGAGGCCAAGGCCGCCGTTGCACTGGCCAGCGACGCCCTGACCGTTCGTTCGGAAGCGTTGGGAGACGACAGCGAGGATTCCATTGAGACCATGAACATTCTGGCTTCAGCGCTTTTCGCATCCGGCAAGCCGGTGGAAGCGGAGCCGGTGTGTAGGCGACTGGTCGCCGCGGCGAGCACAAAATTCGGCGAAGAAGATGCCCGCACACTGACCGCGATGAACAATCTCGCCATGACGCTCTATCCGCAGCAGAAGTTTACCGAGGCCGAGGAGCTCCTGCAGCAAACACTGTTCGGACGACGCAAAGCGCTGGGCGATGTGGATCGGCGAACGGCTGGAACCGCGCAGAATCTGGGCATGGTTTTGTTTGATCAAATGAAATATGAAGCTGCGGCCGACGCCTTCCGCGAAGCCTTGGCCGTGTTTGAAGTGAAGTTGTCGAAATCACATGTCCTGACGGCTGATACGCGCAGCCGATTGGGTGCATGTTTCGCGGCCATGTCGAAATTCGAAAAAGCCGAGCCCTTGTTGATCAAGGGTTATCAGGGACTACTTGCAAAACTGGGTCCGAATCATCCGGATGTGCTGGTGGCCCGGCAGCGCGTGGTCGACTGTTATCGATCCTGGGGCAAGTCCGAAAAGGCCGAGCAATTCGGCAAGACGGCAGATCAGGACCCGGCGAATTGACAATGCGACTCTTGCCCATTGTTGCCGGATTTTCCGCGACACGTTGAAATTCAACCCATTCGATATTGTACCCTTGTGATTGAGTTGAGGGCGTGCATCAACGCCGCATCAAACAGGGGGAACCATCGTGCATTCATCCAATGTCGCAAATCGCGAGCGAAGTGGAACCGCAGGAGATGCGCGGCCGGAATCTCGTATGTCGCGACATGAAGATCATGGCCATCATGGTACTTTGGACGGGGAGTGTTTTGCCTGTCCCTATTGCGACGCCCGGCACGCGGACATTTCCGGCTACACACTGCATGTGATTCGACGTCACGGCGACGGCCGAGTCGTTTAGAGCGTTTCACGGTTGAATGAGGCCACTCCGCGTTCTCCCTGCCCCGTTGGGGCTGTGCTAAACAGATCAATACAATCGTGAATTGCTCTAGTTTCCGAGCAGGCAATCGACGAATTCGCTTACGTCATTTCCGTCGGACATTCCATCCTGATTGATGTCCGCGATCCCGGCATGCGCGGAACTCATGTCCGCGCCGATGAGCACGTTGACAAACACCGCCAGATCCAGGGAATCAACATCATTGTCGGCGTCAAAATCGCCGCAATGGCCCGTCGCCATCGGCATCAGTCGAAACGACTGAATCTGCTGTCGTGCCAGGACGGTTGTGATTCCGGCAGGCCCGACGGATTGTGCGGACACGTCGGTTTCGATATGCGTCACACTCACGGCACTCTCAATCGCCCGCGGCGAGATTTGCAGATCAGTGCTCTGCGGCGTTTCGGCCTGATTCCACAGTCGAGCGACAAGCCCCTGATCCGCTCCGTCCTCGTGCAGCTTGAAGGCCCAGAGCAGCACATTGGCGTTCGATAATTGGACGGCTGAAAAGTGATCCGATGGCAGCCGCGGATTTCCTGCCGTGACCATGCGGCAAACCGGCGGATTCTGATGTTCGAGTGCCATCTTCATGGTGGCTTGCTGGCCGTATGCATCGTGGGTTCGCAACGCAAATCTATTGGTGAAACTTGTGTCGCCGCCCTGATTCGGAATTCCGTTGCCGCCGTTCGCCACCTTGCCGCCGGCCAGGACGGCGATTGAAGGGGTGGAGGTATCCAGAAGCCCCGGCGTGCTGTTTCCCAGCTTGAAGAATGAGGCATCTGAATTGGACAGCGTGACGCCGACGCCTTCGCTTCCGGTGATGTCCGCGAAATGATTCAACGTGAGCCAGTCATACCGCGCGTTTCTGGGCGAATAGTCGCCGCCGTCCGTCACCAGACTGGCACGGAGGATCGCGCCAACTTCTTCGTGTCGGACGGCGGGAGAGGTTATGTTGAATCCGAATGCGTAGGTCCGGGTGGTGCTGAAATTCTGGGTAATCTCGTTTTCGATGTCGATGCGATCGACACCGCGATAGAGTGTGACGCGGCTTGTGTGTAGGACTGGCAAATCCGCGACGGCTTTCAATGTGACTGAAACCGGTCCCACGTTTTCGATGGTGATGGTTCCCGTCGAGGCGCCGAGGTCATTCATCACCCGGCCCGAAAAGCCCTGGGCAAATTCGCGATCCGAGCGCATTTTGTCAATCAGGCTGGTGATCGCGCCGTTCGTGGCGAAGGTAACGCGATAAATCGAATTTTCGATGATTTGCGAGTTGCCGTCTGGTGTCACCATTGCGGCGTTGGAAAAGGATTGGCCGCTTCCGTCGCGAATTTCAAGAACACGATAGCCCACGGAAGGAATGTCCTCGACAAGAACGCGCAAATGGGCCTGCCCATCGATTGAGACGATTTGCGACGGCAGCTCGAGTTGTGAGGCAACATCGATGATATGAATCGGCGATGGTCCGGCATAGGGCAAATCGGCGATTGCGTCGCGCGACCAACTAAGCGGGTTAAATACATAGTATCTCGGATTCGCACCATCGATGGGAATCAGATCGGCCAGCGCATCGGCCGAGTCATCGTGAAGCGTGTTGACATATAATTCGATTTCGTCCGTGATGAGATGCTGCCATGTGATGCGCTTTTGGATCCCCAAAGAGCCGGTCTGAGGGCCGACCATGCCGAAATCGTGCTCCCAGAAGAGGCCCCAGTTCATATAGGCCCGATCGCGAGCCGGCTCTCTGCCATTCATGAATTCCGGTTCGAACAGGCTCACCACCGCCGTCATCGCCTCGGCCGCGCGGAGCTTTTCGACGGCCCGCTTCGCGCGTGCGGTGACTTCGGCCATGCCGGCGGAATATAGCTCCCATTCGTTTCCAAAGCTGACGGACTTGGCGGGCAGCGCCGCGACATTGTATGTCTGTTCGAAGTCCGCGAAGAAATCCTGTTCGTTAGAGACGATGACCTGTCGCGAAGCATTGCTCATGTTCTGGGCAGTGGTGACGAACTGGCTGGTCTGTGTTTGTAGATCGTCCCAGCCTTTGCCAAAGCAGCCGATGACGTCATAGGGATACCGCGCCGCGAACCCGTTGAACGGCGCGTTGACCGTCACAAAATCGACCACACCGGTGGGCGAGCGGGCTTCAGCATATCCGCCCATGTTCTCGTTTCCGTTGAGCATGGAGTTCCATTTAATGAGTATTTCCGCGCCGTCCGGCCCCTGGGCCCGATACATATCATGTTCGCGGTCATGCGGGTTTGACACCTGCGAGTCGCAACCGCAGATTCCCTTCCAGCTATATTTCGCCCCCGATCCGGCCCAAAGAGACGCGATGCCCAGAGGCTGCGTTTGATTCTCGATCAGATAAGCAAGACGAAACCGAACATCGTATTGCCGCTCAATTTTTCCGGGATAGTACATGCCGCGAAGCACCGCTTCGGCCGGCGCGGCGCCGAGGCAGACGCACAGCGCGTTGAGCGGAACGCTTACGTGCCCGTCGGCAATGCGATCGATCAGACGTTGAAACTGTGCCGGCGTGCGATTCTTCTCATAGGTCCACATCCAGAGGTGCCCGTCGCAGTTCCAGCGGCTTTGGTAGGGGGCGGCATTGGTCTGGGTCGTGTCGGCAAGGTCCAGGTAATAATCGAGCGTGGTGAGAAAGGCCTGCTCATATTGGACGTTGTCGGCCGTCCAGAAATAATCGGTATGGTCATCCGGCGCGATGTAAACCCGTTTCTGCTGGCCTGACACGATTGAGGCACTCAGGAGGAAGCAAAGTATGGCGCCGTGGCAAACTCTCATGGCATGGCCTGATAAAGAGAAGATTGGGTTTTCGCAACAGGAACCGGGTCGTGGGCGAATATCGAATTCGTCCATTGTATCGAACTCGAAAGCCCTTCGACAAGAAAAACGGGCCTTTTCCCAGTCGCTGAATTGTCGCAAGTCCACATTTCGGAGCGTGGCTGATTGTGATTCGGACTTTCGTTGACCGCTTTCAAACAGCCGCCATATAGTTGGTTGCCATCACGATGCAGGGGGAAACAACCGGGGATTCAAAGCACTCCAAGCATAGAGAAATCCAGCAAAGACAGTACCGCCACCGTATCTTCGCCGCGCTTCGCGCTTTCCCCACACACTCATGAATGGCACACACCGTCCTGCCGCACGAAAGCGGCGCGACCACGATTCGGGAAGGCATTTTCTCGTACGCGATGCCTGGCCGCTTCGGAAACAGCGGGGGGGGGGGAAGCACATGCGTATCGGAATCATCGGCTGCGGCCATGCGGGTCGCCGACATGCGGAACAGATTCGCAAGCTGCCGGAGGCCGAGCTGGTCGCCGGCTGTGACACCATCACGTCATCCGCGCAGCGCTTCGCGTCCGATTACAATATTCCCACTTTTGCGACGGTGGACGAGTTTCTCGATCAGCCGCTCGACGGCGTCACCGTTTGCACGCCCCCGACCACGCACGCCCGCATCGTCACACAAGTAATCGAGCGGGGCATTCGTGTACTCTGCGAAAAGCCGCTGGCGCCCGATGCCCACGACTGCCTGACCATTCCGCGCAGCGACCTGCTGGCCTGCGCATTCAAATTTCGACATCTTTCCGGCGCGGCCATGCTTCGCGACATGATCGCCCGCGACGAACTCGGCCGCATCAATCACGTCCGCGGCACGGCCACGGCCGATGCGGACATGGCCGGCAAGTGGTTCAGCGACCCGCTGCTCTCGGGCGGCGGCGTCTTGCTTGACAATGGCGTTCACCTTGTCGATCTCGTCCATTTTCTGCTGGGGCCGGTCGATAGTGTCTCGGCAATGGCATGCGAAAGCTCGCGCGGCCTCGACGTTGAAGAATCTGCGGTCATCAATCTGAATCTGTCGCGCGGCGCTTCGGCGAGCATTTTCGTCAGTTGGGAGGCGCCGGGCGCCGATGGGGCCGCTGATCGAAATCTTCGGCACGAAAGGCTATGCAAGACTCGGCTATGAAATGCAGGCGTTCGACGCACAACGCAAGCTCATGCGGCATGCCTCCGCCGAAGGCGTGGATATCTGGCAGGAAGTCATCGCCAATTTCACATCGTTTGTCGCGGGACGCGCGCGGCCCAGCGCCGTTTTTGAAGACGGCTTCTCGGCTGTCGCGGTTTGCGAAGCCGCCTACCGCTCAATCTTGAGCGGCCGAGGCGAACGACCGCGTCAGATGCAGCTTGTATGACATGGATGGAAAGAACCCAACTGAATAATAATACGTTGAATTCGCAAGGGGGAAATCATGACTCAGATTCGCACCAACATTCTCACCACGCCGATCAATTTCGTACCCAATGATGCCGATGCCTCCGGCCGGTCATTCGGCGAGGATGAAATCCGCATGCTTCGCGAAGTGCTCGAGCGCGGCGTTTTGATCAGTCAGTACGGCAAGGTCGTCCCCAGACTTGAAAATGCCTTTGCCGCATGGTGCGACGTGCCCCATTGCACGGCCGTCTCCTCCGGCACGGCGGCGCTGCACACGGCCATTGCCGCGGTCGATCCGCAGCCCGGCGACGAATTCATCTCATCGCCCATTACGGACATGGGCGCGATCATGCCGGTTTTCTATCAGGGTGCGATTCCCATCTTCGCCGATGTCGATCCGATCACCTGCAATGTGACGGCCGAAACGATCGCCGCGAGAATCTCTTCGCGCACCAAGGCGATCATTGTGACGCATCTCTTCGGCCTGCCATGCGACATGGACCCGATCATGGCGTTGGCGAAAAAGCATGGGATCATGGTGATTGAAGATGCCGCCCAGGGTTTCGGCGCGACTTACAAGGGCCGCAAGGTCGGCACCATCGGCGATGTCGGCTGTTTTTCGCTTCAGCAGGGCAAGCATATCACCTGCGGCGAGGGCGGCTTTGTCGTCACGCGCGACGCGGAACTTGCCCGCTTCATGAAACTCTACCACGACAAGGGATGGGGCTTCGGCGATGCCCAGCCCGATCACGAGTTTCTCGGCTTGAACTACCGCATGACCGAATTGCAGGGCGCCGTGGCCATGGCCCAATTGCCCAAGCTGGACGAATTTGTGGCCAAACGCCGGGAATTGGCCGCGCGGCTGACCCAGCGCCTGAGCCGGATCGATGGCATCATCTGTCCGCCCGATCACGAGGATTGCACCCATGTGTATTGGCGCTATTCGATTCGTGTTGTAGAACCGCTGACCGCCGCCGATCTCGATCGCATGTCGAACGCATTGCGCAGCATCGGCGCCCGCACGGCCCCGCGCTATACGCAGAAGCTCGCCTTTGAATACGGCTTCATCAAGAACCGAAAAATGTTCGGCAACAGCGGTTTCCCGTTCAACGCCCACACGCGATCGCGCGGCGCGGAATTGATGTACGACCGCTCACGATACCCCGGCGCGGTGAATGGACTCGATCATCTGCTGTGCATCGGGTGGAACGAGCGATACGACGAGAGCGTGGTGGATTTGATCGCCACGACGATCCTGCGTTCACTTAAAGGAGACTTGCAGTAATGGATTGGCAACAGGAAGTGGTTCGTTGTACCACTGACTTGCCTTTCCAGGAATCGAGAAAGTTGCGGCAAGTGTGGCGCCGACTCACTGTGGGTGCCGCATATGCGGCACAACCGCACCTTCTGATATCGGTGCCATCCGGAGCGGTGATTTCCAAACTGTCCAACTGGACCAAGCAACATGCAACCCGTCGCATCCATTCTTGCACGATCTGCCATCCCGGCCGCCACCGCACGCGAGCCCGCGCCGATGGCCGCAACGGGCGACCGCGCAAAGAAGACCGTCGGCGCGATCAGCATCGACATGGATGCGCTCGCTGATTATGCGGGAGGCTACGGTTTCGAGCATCGGCCAGTGCCCGATCCGGTTTACACGATCGGCCTTGCACGGTTTCTCGATCTTTTGAAGAAGCGCAACATCAAGGCCACCCTCTTCGTCATTGCCCGTGATACCGCTGTTCCCGCGCATGCCGACATTCTTCGCCGTGCTGTCGGCGAAGGCCACGAAATCGCCAATCACACGCTCAACCACCCGCGACGCCTCTCCGCTCTCCGATGATGGACGTCGTCGCGAGATCATCGAAGCCCATGACATGCTTTCGGCACTGGCCGGTCGGGCGATCACGGGCTTTCGTGCCCCTTGCTATGACATTTGCCGTCGATCGATGGACATGCTTCGCCGGCTCAACTATCGATACGATTCTTCCATTCATCCTTCGATGATCGCGCCGGTCATTGATGCGGCCGTGCTCCTCAAATCGCATTTCCGAAAATGGGAGGCGCGTCCTGGATCATATGCACAGCTCTTGGCTCCGCTGCGCCCCTTTGTTCCGCATGCGTCCAACTGCTGGCGCAAGGCTCGGCGCAAAAGCAGCGACTTGAGCGGCAACGCACTTGTTGAATTACCGCTCAGCGCCATGCCGATTTCCCGCGCGCCATTTTATGGCACGTGGATGCAGATGACCGGCATGCCGCTTTTCCGAAAGTCGCTCTCGTGGCTTCGGCGGTTCGATATACCATTGCATTACCACTTTCATGCAGTCGAGTTGGTGGCCCTGACCGACGCCGACGTCGATTCGCGCTTCAGGGTGCATCCCGGCATGTCGCGACCGATTGTCGAGAAAATTCGCGACATCGATGAGATGCTCTTCAGCTTTAGCAACAACTACAACCTGATGACCCTCGATTCCATGGCGATGGAGTACACAAAGTCATGAAAACGCTCACTCTCATTCTCCCGTGCTACAACGAGGAAGAGGCCCTGCCGCCACTTTTCGAACGCCTGAAAGATGTCAAACGCTCTTTCGGTCCGGATGTGGTGCTCGACTTTCTCTTTGTGGATGACGGCAGCAAAGATCGCACCGCGCAGGTTCTGGAGGCTATTCCGATGGAATTGCTCCCCGCGCGCGTTGTTAAACACGAGATCAATCGCGGCCTTGGCGGCGCCATTGCCACCGGCTTTCGCGAGGCGTGTGGCGAGTTCGTCGCCATCATGGATGTCGATTGCACGTACGACCCGATGTACCTCATCGACATGCTGCCCATGATGAAGCCCGGCGTCGATGTTGTCACAGGCTCCGAATTTCATCCCAGGGGCAAAGTCGAGAACATCAGCGCGATGCGACTTTTCCTCAGCAAAAATCTATCGCTGCTTTATCGCATCGCTTTCTGGTCGAATCTTTACAGCTTTTCCTGCCTGCTTCGGATTTATCGCCGGGAAATCCTGAAAGACATCATGCCCACGCATCGCGGATTTCTCAGTTGCACCGAAGTTCTCATCAGCGCCCATCGCAGGGGTCTGAAGATCGTCGAATTCCCGCTCGTTCTGACCGAGCGGCAGCACGGCGAATCAAAAATGCCGATCATCCGCTCCATTGTCGATCATTGCCTGTTTATCGCCGGTTCCCTCATCGGGCGCGCCGCTAGGCGACCCGTCGGCGAAGGAGGACTCTCATGAATGTTGCAATTCTCGGCGGCGGCATCGCCGGCCTCACCGCGGCCTGGCGGCTGATTCAACGCGGCGACAACGTGACGGTTTTCGAGGCGTCCGACCGCCTCGGCGGTCTGGGCGCGGCTTTCGAATACAAGGGACAGCGCCTCGACAAGTTCTATCACGTCATACTCGACAGCGATTCGCATTTGCTCGGCCTCATTGATGAAATGGGCATGACACCGGAGCTTGCATGGTCCAAGACAACCATGGGGTTCATTGTTCGAGGCGAGCACTATCCATTCAACACGCCGGCGGAGTTGCTCAAATTCGGCGCGCTGAGTTTTCCCGACCGCGTCCGCACCGGCATGGCCGCGCTTTACATCACCAAGCTCAAGAAACATGGGCGCGCCGCTCGACGACCTGCCCGCCGAGACATGGCTCAAGAAGCTCTTTGGTTCGCGCGTCTATCGCGCGTTGTGGGAACCGCTGCTGACGGCGAAATTCGGCGACCTACGGCATCGCGTGCCCGCCTATTGGATCTGGAACACGTTGAACCGCGAGAAGAATGGCGGCGAAGAGGTGAAGGCGGCATTGAAGGACGGTCTCATCAGTCTGGCCGATACGCTGGCCGCCGCCATTCAAAACGCGGGCGGCGAGATTCTGCTGCGGCAGCCGATTGAGTGCCTGTGGGAAACCCGTCACGGCGTGCGTCTTGCCGGCCGTGGCATGGAGGCCGAATTTGATGCCGTTATTTCGACATTGCCCATGCCGCTGCTCCGTGACATGGCCGACAGCGCGCTCGCACCGAAAATCCCGCTGCCTGAAATTGAATATCAGGGTGTCGTGAATGTCATGCTGACATTGAAAAAGCAACTCAACCAACACTACTGGACGGCCGTGGTCGACAGCGATTTTCCCTTCCAGGGCGTTGTTGAGACAACGCATGTGATTCGCCCGGAATGGACCGGGGAGCGACATCTCGTTTACCTGATGAACTACTGCTCCGCCAAGAGTAATTCATACCTCGCCGCGGATGAGCTGCTCGTCGAGCAGGCTATTGGCGGCCTGTCCCGGCTTTACGGGAATTTTCGGGCTGAGAATGTGGAATCGGCCCATGTCTTCCGCGCTCCGCATGTCGAGCCGGTTTGGACAAAGGGATACCTGCGCCGGCCGGCGGCGCGCGTTGCGGGCTCGCGTGTTTTTCTCGCGACGACCGCGCAGGCCTATCCGATGGTCACCTCGTGGAATACGAGCGTAAAGCTGGCGGACGAGGCGATTGCAGCGCTGGTTTCGTCGGAAATCGGCGACACGGGCCGCAGTGGAACGGTATCACGGTCCAAGGTTGCGGTCGCGTAAAGCGGCGGGCGTCCATTCACCAAGCAACATGAATTCCAAGAGTAACGCGGAATGCAAGAGAGCGCGATTTCAGATTGCGCGTCACGCGACGGCGTGTCGTGGGTGGGTCACCATCGCGAAGGCAAGGTCACTGCCAAACGCCTCCGCGCGATAACAAATTCGCGACTCATGCTTGCCGTCATCCTCCTCGGATCGTTGGCCCGCCTCTGGGGTGTCGATCGGCCGCTCGACCATCGGCTCGCGAATGCATGGCGATCCTCGGATTACACTCAAATTGCAAGAAATTTCCACCGCGAAAGCCTGAATCCGTTTTATCCCCGCATCGACTGGCGCGGCGATACTCCCGGCTTTGTCGAAATGGAGTTCCCACTTCTGCCGTGGCTGGCCGCGCTGTGCGATCGCGCCATCGGATACAACGAAGACGCCATCCGCCTGTTCGCAGCGGCGTTTTCGATTGGTGCGTTGTTACTCTTTTCGAGGCTGGCTCGTGCGATGCTCCCGCCGGTCGGCGCGACGTTTGCGGCGGCTGCGTTTGCCTTCAGTCCATTGCTCGTCAAGCTTGGCAACGCCATGCAGCCTGAGCCGGTGATGATCTTTTTTGCAGTGCTCTTTGTGCTGCGGCTGGTGCATTGGCAGCGCCGGCCGACGAATGTGAACCTGCTGATCGCGTCCGCTTGCCTTGCCGCGGCATCGCTCGCCAAACCGCCCTGCGCGATTGTCGGACTGGTCCTCCTTGTCGTTGTGATTCAGTCGCAGGGCGTGCGGGCATTCGCGAAACCCTTCAACTACTTTGCCGCACTGGTCGCCGCCATTCCGGTGATTGCATGGGTCGTCTGGGCCAATCGTTTCTGGAAGCTGTATGGCAATTCACTGGGTGTTTCCAACGAAAGTCATTGGCTGACCTGGGATGCGCTTTGGCCGCCTGAATTCCTGATCGGCAATCTGCGATGGGAATCGCTTGCGGTCTGGACGCCGCTCGGGTGGTTTCTCGGGGTGTTTGCATTGCAGGATCGGTCGCGCGGCGTGCAAATGGCCGGCCTTTGGTATCTGGCGATCTGCTTGTTTTACCTGATCGCCGGTGGCACGTCCGGCGACGACTGGGCGTCTTACTATCACAGTGCGTCAGTGCCGCCCGCCTGTCTCCTCATGGGCGCGGGCCTGTCATGCATTCTTGGAATTCGATCGGGCGATAATCGCCTCTTTACGTCGCCGGCCCGCGCGCGAACCTTCGCCATATCGCTTTCCTCCGGCGTCATTGCACTGCTGGTGACCGCGTCGTTCGTCGCCGTTTATCGACGCGATCACCACGAAGACCTTTTTCACATGCGTCAATGCGCGTTGGAGCTCTCCCGGATCATCCCGGCAGATGGCCGCATCGTCGTTCGAGGCGGCGAGAAATATGATGAGCTGGGTCGCCCGGTGGCCTACAACGAGCCGATGATGTTTGCCTGGATGGATCGCAAAGGGTTCAATTACGCCCGGTCCGATCTTTCAGTCGACACTCTGCAGGACATTGCCCGCAGAGGCGGACAGTACTGGATAGCCCGGGCCGACGAATTACGACGAATGGCGCGGCATGCCGATGTAGACAATGTGTTTCGTCGAATTTCCGCGTGCCAATGCGGCGATTATTGCGTTTTTGATCTGACATGCGCGCGGCTCGCGGCCCAACATACTGCGGATCGCGCCCAACGCTCCGGTTCGCCATGATGCAACCCAAGACGCAAGTCCACTCCGGCATCATGTCTCACGATTCCACGAATCGAGCATCGATCATCTTCGCGTTTCTCGTCCTTGCCGCACTGGCGCTTCGCCTCTCCACGGTCGGATCAAAACCCATCTGGGAGGACGAAGCATGGACGTTTGTCACCGCCGTGGCGCCGGAGGGCCTGCTGGCCATCTCGGGCAACGATTTGCATCCACTCTCCTTCTACGCCTTCTATCGCATGCTGCCGTCATGGTTTTTTGAGTCGGATTTCAACTTTCGAATTCCCAGTATGCTCTTTTCTTGCGTATCGGTACTGTTGGCGGCCAGATTCTTCAAGCTGGCCATTTCCGATCGATCGCTTCAAATGGGGTCGATCGCGCTCTTTGCATTGCTGCCCCTCAATGTGCGGTACTCCTACGAAGCAAGGGCGTATGCGCTGGCGGAAATGATGTCGCTGGCGGTGTTGACCACGTACTTGTCTTTCAGGCAGCGCCCTTCGCGTGGCCGGCTCGTCGCCCTTGGCGGTGCCGTGGCGCTCTCATGTCACCTCGATGGATTTGGCCTGGCCGCACCCTTCGCAGTTTTTTTGCATGCGATGATCCACTACAAAACCGAACCGGCGGTACGCCGGGCTTTTTGGACAGTCATCGTCGGCGGTCTTCTGGCCTCGCCCTATTACCTGTTTCGCGTTTCGCTTTTCGCCGCCGCGCCGGAAGTACACACTGTGGGTGAACCAGCGAGTTTGATCACTTCATTTGCCGGCCGCCTTGTCGAGCTTTCGCCGGTCGGCATCGGATTTGATCAGGTCTCAAGGAATCATCGGTGGGCCATTTTTATACTGGCGGTGTTGGTGCTGATTGTGCTTGTCGCTTCCGCCAAATCCGCACGATCATGCTGGCGATCGGACTCCCGGCGCCTGCTTGCGATTCTGCTCATGGCGACACCGGCGATCTACGCAATTATTTCCGTCGTGTTTGGCGTCAGCATCATTCACAAGAAATATCTCATCGTCACGGTTCCCGCATTCGTCCCTTTATTTGCCGCGGGCTTCACGCATCTCGTTCGCAATCGCCGGCTGCCGCTCATTCTGATGCTCGCGGTGCTACCGGCGGCTGTGTCTGTTCATTTGATCGCCACTCCCGGAAGCCGGGCCGATTGGCGCACCCTGCACGAAAAGCTGAAAAGCGAAATTCGGCCGGGCGATCGCTTCGTGCAGGAATTGCAGGAAAACTACGAGCTCTATTCGTTTGGATCGCTGCGCGCCTACGCATGGCGATCGGGTGACATGATTTCGGCATCACGAATGCTCGAATACCGCCCTGCGATCACAAGCCACGATGCTGTCATCAAGATCGAAAATGCCTCGGCCTGGACCGACCTTGCAAGTCAGTCGGCCATGGAAGACTTCATTCGCACCAGCCCCGACGGCCGCGTCTGGGCGCTGTCGACCGAATGGATGGCCCGTGGACGAACGCTGGATCTGTCGGCCATCGCCGACCGCCAGATGAGCGTCACGGCCGACGGCGTCCTGGCCACGCTATGGCGCCGACGTGTGATCACCCGCGGCGGCTGATTTGATTTCATCCAGCTTTTCTCGCCATTGGTCGGCAATTTTCGTTTTTCCCCATTCATCGTAAAGCGTGACCAGCACCAGCAGGGCATCCTGTTTGTACAGCGCCGGTGCATAGGCCATGGCATCGACGGTCTGCCAGCCGCGGAGCGCTTCCGATTCGGCCTCTTCGAATTTCCCCTGTCCGGCCAGCGCCATGGCGAGCTTTGTCATCGCGCTGCCATAGAGCCAGTGGTTTGGTATCTGCTCGCGGCGAATCTCCAGGCATTCGCGCATCAGCGCTTCCGCCTCTTTATATTCCTCCCGTCGAATCAAAAGGCTCGCAAGCATGCCCAGGCTGGACGAAATGTCACGGTGACCGGACGGCAGCTTCTCACGCCGAATGCGCAGCGCTTCGCGCTGCATTTTCTCTGACTCGGCATCGTCGCCCCGATCGGCCAATATCGATGCGAGATTGCTCAATTGGTCGGCAACCTCGGGATGATTCGGCCCGAAAGTCTCCTTTAGAATCGATAGCGACTCACGATAATTCGCTTCCGCATCATCCATTCGTCCCTGCTCTTGTTGCAACAACCCCAGCTTCGAAAGGACATCCGCAATGTCGGGATGTCGTGGCTTCAGCACTTTCTTCTGGAGCGTGAGCGCCTTGCAGAAAAGCGCCTCAGCCGTCACCTTGTCTCCCCTTGCATCCCGCAGAGTGCCGCGATTGACCAGTGCGTTGATCATTTCCGGCGTTTCTTCGCCATAGTACTTGTCGGTGATGTGCATCGATTCCAGCAGAAACTCATCGGCCGTGTCAAAGTCCTGCCTGGCAAAGGCCAGCGCGCCGAGATTATTCAGGCCGAGGGCCACATACGGATGGTCGGGGCCGAGAGTCTCGCTGAATATCGCCACGGATTTCTCAATCATCGATTGGGCGTCTTCCGTCCGTCCCATTCTCATATAGAGCACGCCGAGATTCTGCATCATGCCTGCCACCTCGACGTGCCGGTCGCCGGACCGCCGTGAGTCTCGCGATGCATTCCCTAAACAGGGTTTCCGCCTCAGGGAAATTCGCCCGATTCATCTCCACCATGCCGCGCACATTCAATGCCGCGCCGTAAATGCGACTGCCGCCGCCGATTCGCCCCAGCATGTCCAGCACTTCCCTGGCGTGTTGATCGGCCTCATTGAGTCTGCCGGTGAGGCGTTCGAGCTCTGCCAACTGTGCCAGCGCATCCGCGGTGTAGAGCGCGTCGCCGGGACTCAGTTTTCGATTGATTTCCAATGCGCGACGAAAATGCTGTTCGGCATCAGTGTATTTTCCCAATCGGCGATAAGACTCGCCGATGGTCACCCGCGTTTGTGCCTCCACTTCCGGCTGGTCGTCAAATGCGCCGGCATCCATTCTCCGGGCGGAATCGTCCAGCAATTCACGCACCGTCAGCTCGGCCCCGCGGGCCAGGCGGGGTCGGCCGACGCCATCATGTCCTGAAGGAATGAATTGATGCTCTCCGCCCGAATCGCTGATTTCTCGGCACGATTTCGCGCCCGCTGCTCTTTGTCCCGCAGCAAATTGGACTCTACCAGACGTTGCGCGGCCAGCTTGCTCGCATCGAGCGCGCGTCGATACTGCAATTCGGCCTCTTTCAGCAGATGGCCCTGGCGCTGATACATGATGCTTAGCCATACCGATGAGATCACCACGATCATGGCGACCACCGCAACGCCGGCGACGAGCAGCCGATAGCGTCGCAACTGCTTCTTCAGCACATACAGCGCCGAATCGCGTTTTGCGCCGATGGGTTCGCCCGCCAGGTGACGGCGAATGTCCTCCGCCAGTTCGGCGGCCGATTGGTAGCGCCGCTCGCGATCCTTTTGCATGGCTTTCGCCACGATTGTCTCGATGTCGCCGCGATAGTTCGTGTCGATGGATGATAGGGTCGGCGCCTCGTGATCGCGGATCAT
Organism: Planctomycetota bacterium; assembly: GCA_016712275.1. Taxonomy (GTDB): domain Bacteria; phylum Planctomycetota; class Phycisphaerae; order UBA1845; family UTPLA1; genus JADJRI01. The sequence continues at coordinate 8,378 of JADJRI010000048.1, read as the reverse complement.
CATGGCCGCTTCCGGGATCGATTTGGCCCGCAGGTCGTAAGGCATTCTGCCGGACAGCAATTGATAGAGAATCACGCCGATGGCGTAAATGTCGGAGCGAATATCAATGTCGCCGGGATCGCCGCCCACCTGCTCCGGGCTCATGTAGGCCAGTGTGCCGACGATCTGGCCCGAAACGGTGTGCATGGTCGTGAGCGCCTGTTCGTCGCCATGCGTTCGCGCCACGCCGAAGTCGAGGATTTTCGGCGCGGGGCCGTGGAGTCGGGAAACAGAATGATCGTGCGAAGAACGGGACCCGTGATTCGATGTACTCTCGGATTCTTCTCCGACCACCAGGATGTTGCCCGGTTTCAGATCCCGGTGGATCACGCCGCGCTGATGGGCGTGTTGCAGCGCATCGCAGACCTTGATCATCAATTCCAACCGCTGTGACGGTGTCAGTGAATTGGCATTGGAATACTCGATGAGCGTGCGCCCCGGCACGAATTCCATTGCAATATACGCCTGACGCTCGCGCGGCCCCTCGTCGAAACCGGCTTCATAGATTTGTGCAATGCCCGGATGCTGCAGCCTGCCTAGAATGTGGGCTTCATGCTCGAATCGGCGCAGCGCGCCGGAGGACTGCGCGCCCTGCCGAATGAGCTTGAGCGCGACGATGCGTTTGGGCCGCGTCTGTTCGGCTTCGTAAACGGTGCCCATGCCCCCTTCACCGATTTGTCGAATGATTCGATATTGTCCGGCGAACAGGTCATTCGCAAGGGGAACAAGTTGCCGGTCGGCTCTTCGACCATCCGTTGCCTGGTCCGCGAATCCTCTTCGGCGATATGAGCGGCCAGCAGGTGTGCCCCGGCGCCCGCAATATCCACAGGCTGAACCGGATTAGCGTCCACCTCAAGCATGGCTTCGACTTCGCCGCGCAGCTTTTCATCGCCGGCGCAGTTTTGATCCAAGAATGCCGCGCGTTCGGCGCCTTCCAGGTGGCATGCCTCCTGAAACAAGCTCATCACGCGATAGAATTGCTGCGAGTCCATGATGACTCTCTTGGTTTCTCGCCGGGCAAATGAGGTCCCCGGCGAACGGTCTCTGTCGTTGTTTGCGAAGGCGGATTTTTTTCAGCGAGTTCGATGCATCCGGATGGTTACTTGCTCAACTCCACGCCCAGCCAGGCCCGGGCGGCCCGCCAATCTGATTCGACCGTCGACTTTGATACTGACAGCACCTCCGCCGCCTCATCCACCGACAAGCCGCCGAAGAACCGAAGCTCAACGATGCGGTGTTTGCGCTCGTCGAAAGATGCCAGTTTGTTTAACGCTTCCTCCAGCGAAACGAGATCGATTTGGCCGGCCGGCGTCAGCGCGACCGCGTCCGTCAATTCGACGCGATGTTGATTTCCGCCGCGTTTCACAGCATTTGTGCGGCGGGCATGATCCGTCAAAATGTGCCGCATCGCCGTGGCCGCGACAGCCATGAAATGTGCCCGGCTCTTCCACTGGACCGAGGTCTGGCCGATCAAGCGAACAAAGGCTTCGTGAACCAGCGCCGTCGGCTGAAGGGTGTGGTCGGCCGGTTGTCCTCTGAAGTAGCTACCGGCCAGCGCCCGAAGTTCTGAATAGACCATGGGTAACAGCCGTTCGGCCGCGGCCTGATCGCCTTCGCCCATTTGCTCCAATGCACGGGTAGCCTCGTTGGGGTCGTTTGGTGTCATGGTTTCACCTTTCCGGCAGATGGGACGGGCCGATTGAGATTGTAACCTGTTTTGAAATGCCATTCAAAACAGGGCTTCCTGCGGTTAGGATGCCGCCGGTTTCAAGTTTAGCACCGAAAGTCGGACTGTCTGACCAGTTAAGGACTTTGGATGCGGATTTCGTTTAGGGAAGTGGGGCGGTCCCCTATGCCCTGAACCACACCATCGAAATGAAAGGACTCAAGAATGTTCAAGAAAATCTCCGGAATCGCGGCGCTGGCAGTGGCCCTGCTTATCGTATCGGCCGGCACAGCTAAAGCTGATGCACTGGCCGATGTGCAGAAGGGCATTCATGACAAGATCGTGAAACTCACTTCCTTTTCCTACAAGATGAAGATGGTTTCGGAGACCAACGATCCCAACTTCTCGAACAAGACTCAGGCCGATGCGACGATCGCTTATGTAAAGAAGGACGCCAAGATTCTCTATCGCGTTGAGATGACCACAAAAATGGTCATGAAGATGCAGGACAACGAAACGAAAACCGACTCGAAGTCGCTCTCCATTTATGACGGCGATTTTGTCTATTCCTATTCCGAGAGCAACGGCGTCAAGCAGGCCACGAAGAGCAAGTTCGATCCCTCCACCAATACGGATCCGTTCGACCAGTTGAAGCTCTTCAAGGAGCAGGAAAAGCAGTTTGCCTTCAAGGTGCTGCCGGACGAAACCGTGGACGGCAAGCCCTGCTGGGTTCTCGAAATGACCCCGAAGGACGAACAGATGAGAGCCTACGTCGGCAAGATGGTGGCATGCTACGACAAGGAAACGGGCATCACGCTCAAGACGACCAACTACGACGCCAAGGGCAAGGCCACCGGCACCACCACCATGTCCGACATCAAGACAAACATCAGCATTCCCGCGGAACAATTCAAATTCACGCCGCCGCCGGGCGTTGAAGTGACTGACACAACCAAGACCGATGCCGCCAAGGGCAGCTGAGATTCCGCACTTTGCATCTGTCGGCGCCGTTTGCGACGTCGGGGTGTCACTCATTCGTCGATTCCAGACAATCCTGAACTCCCGTGCGTTTATTGAACGCATGGGTAGTTCATGATTGTTGTGCTTTTTCCGGAATCCAGCGGACACTGGAAGAGGATTCTGCATTTCCGGGATGGATTCCATGCGGCGCAAACTGAAAGAACATGGGGTAGTTGAGCTTGGGCGAGCTCAATTCGACAATGTGTATGCCGGGTGCTTTAGCCCGGACATGGTTGCCCCTGCAAGGGCGCAAATGCAATCCGAGTTTGGTCGGCAACTGGCTGTCGCGAAGTCGAATTGTGAGAGTCGGACTTTGGCGTATGAGCTGATGAGAAGCGTACCCTACGCCGTCCCTGCCGCGGCCGAATCCAATTTCCGTAGGCTTCTTCGGCGTCTTTTTGCTGCGTTGAACCAAGGGTTCAACCAACTACCACACTATTGCGATCAACGCCTGACTTAACCGATAATCGAATGATCGGGACTATTTCTAGGACGACCCATCATGCGGCGAACACTTATTCTTTTCTCCCTATCATGCCTGGCCATCGGCAATTTCGGTTGCATGACCGCCGCCAAGCGCATGCTGAAAGAAGCGCAGGGCGCTACTTCGAAGTCCAACACCGTTCCGAATGGCTCCCGCGAATCCTACAAGGGGTTTGAAGCGGTCACGGCTTCGCCTTCGACAAGTGAAGTCCAGCCGCTCGTTTCCACCGATTTCATGAAATCGCTGCGAATCGAGCTGATCAATCAACTCACTGTCGGCGACGAGCCGCTCTTTAAGAAGACCGGCGAGCCGGTCGTCAACATCGATTCCAGGGTGATGTGGTATCACAAACCCGGCGCGATGGGAGACATCCTGGGTAACTATTCCTACACGGTGGTTCTCTACACGATGTCTTCGGATGGCAGAACGCTCGATCAAGTGCAGATTGTCACCAAAAGCGCCGCCTCCCGGACGGACGACGATGACATGGCCAAGTCATCGGTCAAGGAGTTGATCGCATGGTTCGAGGCTCGCGGCAAGGGTCGATTTGAAGAGGACGACGAAAAAGAGCGGCAGGAAGAGGCCGATCGAGAAAAGCGTCAGGATGAAGACGATGATGACTGAGAATGGAAAGGGAAATCACCAAGGCTGATTCGCACGCTTTCAGCATGCCCTTTCCATGGCCATCTCCAGAAAGGCGATGCCCTCCGCCAAGGTTGATTCATGATCGCTTCTGTTTCATATTTGCCGGCTGCCCTTTTGCTGCTCTTTGCCCAGACGCCCGCCACCGAACCCGCCGATACGGCGGCGATTCAAGATTCTTCGTTCGTCAATACAAGTTTCGAAGCTGAAGAGGCCCTTCGAAAGGCCCGCGAGCAGGTCGCCCGCCCCAATTGGCCTGCCGCCGCGAATGCGATGCAGCAAATCATCGAAAAATTCGGCGATCACGTCATTCGCCTGGAGCGGGGACGCTACATCGGGATTGCGCGATTTGTCCATGCCGAAATTGCCACGTGGCCGGCGGATGGATTGAACGCTTACCGCCTGGCATACGAGAAAGCGGCGCGCACAGCATTCGAGGAGGCCGAATCGCGGCGCGATATTCGCAGGCTGCTCGATGTTGCCGAAACATATTTTTGCACGGCCGCCGGCGCGGCTGCGCTCAATCGGGCGGGAGAGCTGGCCATCGAAGCCGGCGATTTTCGCTCGGCGCGCAATCGCTACGAAGAACTGATCGCTCATCATCCGGATAGGCATGTCCATGGCATCGAGTGGCGCGCCAAGTCGGTTATGGCCGAGGCATGGAGTGGAAACGCGGCGCCGCTGCGCGACTTGCTCCTGGAATTGAAAAAAAACGACGCCCGCGATCAACACATTCAATGGGCGGGCCGGGATCAGCCGATCAGCGCTTTGCTAAAGGAATTGCTCGACGAAATCGATCCTTCATCGCCCAGTCCTCCGTCATCGAAAGAACGCGAAGCGCCCGCCGCCTTTTGCGGCGGCGCGGAACGACACGGCGCGTTTCAATCCAGCATCTCCGCCGAGGCCATGCTGTGGCGATGCCAATTATATGACACTTCGGAGTCGAACGCGGATTTGTTTTTCAAGTCGGGCGATGCGACCGAAACGAACATGGCGCTTCGCGCCGTCGAGAGCGGCCGCCTTCTCACCCTGTCGCCTGTCTTTGGCAATGGCCGGGTCTTCATCTCCAACGGCAGAAATGTCTGGGCCATCGACCCTTCCCGCCCGGAAAAACCCGTGTGGCGGTTTGATCTTGCCGGTCCGCCGCAACAGCCCCTAGGGTGGATCAGCGAGGATGAGCCCCCCGATCAGCACACGCTGCTCTTTCACGAAGGAAACGTGATTGCGCCCCTTCAGCGCGAGGCGACCCACAGCGACGACGACGCCTCCAGACGCGTTTCCGTTCTCGCCTGCCTCGATGGGGCGACCGGCAAGCTCATCTGGAAGAACGAACTGGCCGGACTGGCCACCCGATTTGAAGAGCTATCGCTCGACGGCGCGCCGATTGCCCACAATGGCTTCTTGTACACTGTCATTCGAAAGCGAAAGGGTTTTGGCTTCGAGGCCTGTCTTCTTCTGTGCTTCGAACCCGTCAACGGAAAGCTTGTTTGGTCAACTCACGTCGGCGAAGCCGCCACCGGCAGCTATGGATTTACCCACCCCACGCGCTCGCTGCCCGCAGCCGACGGCGACCGCATTTTCATTCACACCAATCTCGGTACCATCGCCGCCGTCAATGCGTTCACCGGGCGTGTCGAATGGTTGGTCACGTATCCATCGCGCTATGCAAACGAATCCGAAGCCGCCTGGCCCACCCGATTCGGCCAGCCCCTGCGGCCATGGCAATATCAGCCGACGATGATTTGGCAGAGCGCGATTGTCTGTGCTCCGATGGATCTCGATCAACTTCTCATTCTCGATCAGGTCGACGGCCGCATCATTCGGCGCACCGACATGGACCGACTCTTCAATCCCGATTCGATCCTGGGCATTAAGAGCGACAAGCTTTATGCAGCCGCGCAATTGGTGTGCCATAATCTGGGCACTGGCGAGCTGGCCTGGCAAAGGCCCCTCGCCGAAACCGGCAAGCCGTTCGGCCGCGGCGCCATCGTTTCCGAGGGACTTCTCGTGCCGACGGCGGCCGCGCTCTTGCGCTATCCGCTCGACGGCGGCCCCGCGACGGTTCAGCGATGGAGAATCGAGAATGCGGGCAACCTGCTTCCGCTCAACGATCAGATTGTCGTCGCGGGCTCGGGAAGCATTGCCGGACTGCTTGCGCGCGACGAGGCTTTTGCACGCTTGACCGCCCGATTTCAGAATGACTCCACCAACGCGGACGCCGCCCTGGCCATCGCCGAGCTGGCCTTTGAAACGGGCGACGATGCCCGCGGAATCAACGCCGTGAAGGACGCAGTGCGCGCCGAGACGGCTCATTCGACCTTCGACATTCCCCGACGGCGGGGGCTGTTCTTGAAGGTGCTTCGAATCACCGAGGAACTCATGAGCAGTGCCTCAGTTATGGCACTACAATCGGAAACGACGTTGACGGCGCCGGCGCGCACAAAAACGTTCATTGAAACCATAAACCTGGCCGGAAAAATCGCCCCCGACGCCGAGTGCAGGGCGGTCCATCGGCTGATCGCCGGGCGACTTTATTTGCAGAACAATGACGCACAGCATGCCATCGCTTCCTATCAGCACTTAGTTGAGAGCTCGGAATTGCGCGCGCTTCGGCTGCCCGTCCCGCGCGACTGGATGCCCAGATTCACCGACAGCGAACCGTTCGGCATCGAACAGGAATCTTCGCTCTATCTTCTTGCCGAAGAGTGGATTGATTCCATCATCGAACTCCACGGTCGCGCATCGTATTCAAAAGTCGAAGCGGCAGCCGTCGATCGGCTTCAAGCCGCCCGACAATTGCAGGATGCCAAGAGTGCGGCGACAGTAGCCCGAGAGTTTCCCAATAGCATTGCGGCGGGCGAGGCACATCTCCTCTTTGCGCGCCGCGCGATTCGCGACGGAAATCCGAACAGTGCGGTCGCTTCACTCAGACTGTGTCTCTCGCGCTCCGGCTGGTCCCATCGCGCTGAGGCGGTTCGGCTGATGTCGCAGACGCTGACGGCACAAAATAGCCTGGCTGATGCCGTGCGATGGTTGGCGCGCGGATTGCGCGACTATCCGGATTTGCGATTCGATAGTGAGACGGGGCAGATTGGCTTTGGCGAGCTTCTGACATCGCTGACAACACGACTGCCTGAAAATGTCGGCCGCGCCGCGTCACCGCAGGGTCCGCTCGTTCCGGCCTATCGCTGTGTGTTTGCACAGCGCGTCGCGATGCTTAGCCCGATGGAACTGCAATCGATCAAGGGCTCGTGATCTGCTCCTGACCCATGCTGATTCCAAAATCGAAGGAGAAATGCAACGACGGGTCGCCCTCTCTGGGAGCAGGCCGCGACCTGCCCAACCTTGCCAATACTCCTTGGCTCCGATAGCGAGCGCATTCGATTTGCCGGCGCACACAGTCTTTTTGCCCTGAAGCGCGCCACCGGCCAGAAAGCCTGGCAGTTCGGCGCGAATGACGATGAAGACCCGATGGCCGATCCCGAGGAACTGGAAACTTGGACCGACCACGTGGCCATCGCCGGTCGAATCATTTCCTCATCCGATCGTGGCGATGTTGTCTGCATCAATGCATCGACAGGAACGCTTCAGTGGCGGCGCGAAATTGAAGGCGGAACTGCCAGCCACCTCGCTGCAGACGGGCAATTCGTCTATTGCGCGAAGTGGCGCGGCCGAAACAATGTCATTCATTTCCTCGATGCGGCAACCGGCCAGTCGCGCGGCGAACTCAGCTGCGAAGACAGCAGGCCCATTCAATTGCTCTATCCCTCGGCAGACAATGGCCTCCTCGTCATCATGGCCAAGAGCATTATGCGCATCGATCCGGCCAGCTTGAAGATCGAATGGAGCATTGCCACGCCGCGTCATTTTCTCGTTTCCACATTTCTTCACGATGAGGGAGGATTCATCCTCAGCGATGATGCGCGGCGTATCATCAAGCGCGACGATGTCACCGGCCGGCTGCTCTGGCGATCGGTTCCCATCGGCAAGGATGACCGCGACGGCCTTTGGACGGTCGACCGATGGCCGCACCATTGGAGCCTCGCGATGAGTTATCTGCATTCGATGCCGATGGCCGGTTGCTTTGGCGAAACCACGACAGTGTCAGCATGCGCTGGCAGTCTCCCATCGTAACCGGGGATTCCATTGTCATGATCACGCCGCGCGAGCGCGCTGCGTCCCAGCCCGCGAATGATGTATCCGATCGATCGACCTCTTATCGAATCACCCGACACGCACTGGCCGATGGCAAGCAATTGCCTGTCGGGCGCGGAGGACCGCTCATGACAGAACCGATGGAGTCGTTTGGCGGCCTGTTTGTCAGGGACAAATCGATCATCGTTCTCGACGGACCGCGAATCATCGGATACGTTGCCGAATAATGGCTTCACAGAAAATACACATCACCACGGTTGTCGATCGGAATTTCGGCGAAAACGCCTTATGTTGTGTGGCTGCGCGACGAGGCCCTGCTGATTATCGATCCCGGATTGCCGCCCGCCGGTCAAGATTCTCGCCCATATCGAA
>JADJRI010000047.1 GCA_016712275.1 Planctomycetota bacterium | reverse complement strand
CACGGTCAGCACTGGAATCACCATCGGGGATCTCAACTTAGACAACGCCACGGTAAACCTCACCACCGGCACGCTTAACTCTTCAGCGTCCGTCGTTGTTGGAAATGCCTCGGGCAGCTTCGGCACGCTCAACGTTAACGATGACGATGCCGAACTCATTGTTGCCTGTGCAGAGCGCTGGATCTGACGATTGGCAACAACGGCGATGCCGCACTGAACATCACCGGCCTCGGATATGTTCAAGTTGCGGACCAGTTTATCGTTGGATCAAACGCGACTTCCTCGCCAACCGTGACCGTTTCCGGCGCGTTGGTTACGCCGCCATTCGGCCTCTCCCATTTGGATGTGTTGGGAACCAGCCAATCTCGAATCGGCGCGGGCGGCGACGCCACCATGATCGTCTCAAACGGCGCGCTGGCCGAATTTGCCGGCGACTTGGTCATCGCAAATGGCTCGGCCTCCGTCAGCACAGTCACGGTTGAAACCGCGGGCCTTCTCAACGCGCGACTTCGGGTCGCGGACGACTCCTGATGGGTCGCAATTGGCGTCAGCCGGCGTTGCCGCGGAAACGCCACTCCGAGATCCATCCAGGGGGCTCAACCTCTGGGGCGGCAACATTGCTGGGTGATCCGGATGGCGGCGTCGGCACGATCGTCCTGGGTGGGGGCACTTTTGAAAGTGCCCTGCCTGTCACCATGGAAACGGGTTCGGCCATCACTGGATTCGGTACGGTGAATGCCAATGTGACCGTCGGTTCCGGTAGCATTGTTACAACATCAACCGGTATCACGATGAACGGCATTATCAATAACACGTCCGCTGGCGTGTTTGGAACGAAAATGCACTTCGGATCAACCGGGGGCTACACCGGAACGGGATCGTGCGCGGTGGAAATTACCGGCGATGCATCAGCTCTTATCACCGCGACCGGCAATTTGTCGCTGGGTAAGCACAACATCCGGCATCAGTTAACGGCCAACCGCGTCGCTCGCACAACGTGACGCTGTTGGATTCAATGGTGCCGTACTGGGCGGACTCAACCATGGATTCCGGTGGCGTGTTTGCTCTAAGCACTGTGGCATCGGCCTTCTGCAACGGTGGTCGGATTCGTGGGACGGGGAACTCTGGTTGTCGCTCTCGACCATTTCCGGCGTACTGGATCCGCAACGATCCGGCACACCCGGCGGAATAATGGCCATTCAGGGCAATTTGCTCATGAATCCCAGCGGCATTTACGACATGGAGATTGGCGGTCCCTGGCCTCCGCGACTCATCGGTGCAACGTATCGGGTACCGCAACGTTCGGCGGATCGATTCGCCTCTCGCCTCCAACGGGCTATGTTCCACGGGTCGGTGAGCAATTTATTGCCATCAATGCGACACTCGGTCGCATCGGCGCATTCGTCAACTTCATTCCGCCGAATCCGGCTCCGTGTAATGATGTGACCTTTGTCATAGTTTATTCCTCCACCGCAGCCATCGTGCTGGTTCGTCCACCGCTGGGATGCACGGCCCTTGGCGATCTGAACTCCGACGGCGGCTGCGACGGATTGGACATTCAGTTTTTCGTGGACATCGCCGTGAGTGGTATCTACGACGGCTGCGCGGACATGAATGCCGACTGCTCGGTCGATGCGGGCGACATTCCGATTTTCCTGAATTGCCTGCTGTAAGAGCCTGTCAACTCATTCTTCGAAAACGAAAAGACCGCGCCTCCAGCGCGGCTTTTTTGCTTGCCGGCAGGAGATTCTTAATAGATCCAAGATTCTGAGAGCCCGAGCCGTTCCTTCACCCTTCAGATTGCGCCCGGTTGATTTGCATTGGGCAACTTGATTCCGGCGTCGTTTTCGGTTGACTTGTAGCCTTTCTCCCATTGTGTCGGGAATTGTCCATTGACAAGGCAGCGCGATGATGGTCAGGAGGCCCCATGTCCGACAATCTTTCCGCCGACATTCAGCTGCTCAGCGACGTTCTGGCCGATGTCGTCGCAAAACATAGCGGCAAGAATGTTCTGAGTGCGATGCAAACGCTGGTAGACCTGTGTCGACATGCGGATTCCGACAATGGTGCGAGCCATGCGCAGGCGGCGGAGTTTATCGCTGCCGCTCCACTTGAGCTTCTCCGCGAACTGCTCAAGGCATTGACCATCCGATTCCACCTCGCCAACAAGGCCGAGCAAGTTCAGATCGCGGCCGTGAATCGCGAGCGTGATCGCCATGCGACATTTGATCGCCCGCGTGCGGAGTCCATTGCCGAAGCCATTGCCGAGCTTAAGCGGCGCGGGTTGAAAGCCAACGAGGTTTGCGAGATTCTGGATCGGCTCGATATCCAGCCGACGCTGACGGCCCATCCACTGAAAGCGGCGGCGAACGATGCCGCGTCTTCAAGACGGTGTCCCAACAGCTGCCGACCGAACGCCGCGAACGAAATCCGACGCCGAAAGAAAAGCGCACACTGTGCGACAACATCGTGCGCGATGTGCTGCTGATGTTCGGCACCGATGAGATTCGAACGGAGCGTCCCAGGGTGATCGAAGAAGTTCGGCAGGGACTTTACTTCCTCCATGGTGCGATATGGCAGGCGATCCCGCAACTCTATAAGGACCTGCGAGAATCGCTGCGCAACTATTATGACGTGGAACCGACGCTGCCGACGATCCTGCGTTATCGAACATGGATTGCCGGCGACCGCGACGGCAACCCGCGCGTGACGGCCGATGTGACTCGGCAGGCCCTGGCGGAGATGCGCTCCGCCGCCATCGACTTGTACGAAGAACAACTTATTTTGCTGCGCCGCGAATTGTCTCTTTCGTCGCGGCGTGTGAACATCAGCCATCGACTGACGGCCGCAATCGAGCGCGACAAAGCGCGATGTCCGCTGACCGTTGAGCAGGAAGGCCCCATGCGATACGAGCCATTTCGCGTTCGCGTGACGCAGATGCTTCACAAGGTGAAGGAAGCGCGCGTGAACGCAGCAGCCTATACGGCCGACTGCCTTGTGGCCGATCTTTGCGAGTTGGCCGAATCGCTCGACGATGCGGGCCAATCCGCCATTTCAGGCACCGGTCGCCTGGCCGATTTGAGAATTCAGGCCGAGACATTTGGTTTTCATCTGGCGGCGATGGATATTCGCCAGCACAGCGCGGTGCATGAGGCCGTCGTGGCGGAAATACTGGCATTGGGCGGTGCCCACTCCGAATACGGCTCGTTGACCGAAATGGAGCGCATCCGGCTGTTGCTGGGCGAGCTGCGAAACCCGCGTCCGCTGCTGCCGCCTCTGGCCCGGCTGGGCGACAAGACCCGCGATGTTCGCGCTGTACTGGAAGTTGTGCGCGAAGCGATCGGGATTTCGCCGACTGCGATCGGCAGTTACATCATCAGCATGACGCATGATGTCAGCGACATGCTCGAATTGCTGTTACTGCTGAAGGAGTCCGGCCTTTGGCGGCTGGAGGGTGATCGGGTTGAGTCGGCGCTGGATGTTGTTCCTCTCTTTGAGACCGTCGAAGATCTGGAGCACAGCGCGTCGCTGATGGAGAAGCTCTTTGGCGATCCAATTTATTCCGCTCAGCTTCGAGCCCGCGGCGGCCTTCAGGAAATCATGCTTGGCTATTCGGACAGCAACAAGGACGGCGGCTATTGGATGTCAAACTGGGGTCTGCAGCGCGCCCAGGCGCGGCTGGCCGATGTGTGCAAGCGTCATGGCATCGAGCTTCGATTGTTTCACGGTCGCGGCGGAACCGTGGGACGCGGCGGCGGGCGGGCGAATCGTGCCATCCTGGCGACGCCGCCCCAGACGCGCAGCGGGCGCATTCGCTTCACAGAGCAGGGCGAAGTGATCACATTTCGCTATGCGCTGGCCGCCATCACCCGCCGGCATCTTGAGCAGATCGTCAGTGCCATGCTTGCGGCAACGCCGCCTCGCGATTCCGCAATGCCTTCGGTTGAGGACTTCAGCAGCGCGCACGCGGAGTTGATGGACGCCATCGCGTCGGCATCGATGAAGGCCTATCGCGCATTTGTGGACGACCCTGAGTTCTGGCCGTGGTTCGCCCGCGTGTCGCCCATCGCCCACATCAGCGATCTGCCCATTGCCTCGCGCCCGGTGGCAAGGTCATCAGGCGAGGTGCATTTTGAAAACCTGCGGGCGATTCCCTGGGTGTTCGGCTGGACACAGATGCGATACAACGTGCCCGGCTGGTTTGGAATCGGAACGGGCATCGCTAAAGTTATTGCGGCCCGCCCTGAATCGGCCGAAACGATGAAGCGGTTGTATCGAGAGTGGGATTTCTTCCGCACCTTGATCGACAATGCACAGCAGGAAATGGCGCGGGCCAGACTTGCCATTGCGGGGCATTACGCCAAGGCCGCCGGCTCAAGTCAGCATCATCGAATCGTTGAGGAATTCGAGCGGACCGCCGACGCCATCCGCAGTATCACAGGAAAACATGATTTGCTGGACAATAATCCCGTGATTCAACGGGCGATCGCCGCAAGAAATCCGTTCACCGATGTTTTGAATCTGATTCAAGTTGATCTCATGAGACGATTCCAAAACGACTCGGAGTTTGATGAGGAGCTACTTCGTTCGACATTGTTTCTGAGCATCAATGGCGTAGCGGCGGCGATGCAGAGTACGGGCTAATTGAAATACAGTTACGCATCGAGCAAGGTGAAGCACATGTGATTCAGGCGTTCGGAGATATAGGGAAGGCCCGTTCGCCAACTTGGGAATCACATCGGTGCGGCAATCCGAAATCCGTTCAAGGTTGAACCGAGACTAACCACCTTATTCGGCCAAGCTCGATTCGGCGGGGTCACACCTCAGGGCATCAAATTGCTTTTCCCAGTCTTTCACTTTCGCCGACTGGTTGCGCAGGCGCTGCAATTCAAGAATGGCTTCTTGAAGCGTGCGTTCAAAGGCTGGATGTTCGCACCATGTTGGTTTCACCGAGTCAAATGCCAAATCGAGCAATTCCTCGGCCTTGTCGAATTCCTTTTGGTGAACATAAATACTGGAGAGGCTGAGCCGAGTTTCCGCGACGCGGAAGCTTCCTTCCCCCATCGACCTGATTTGAATATCGAGTGCCTCTTCAAGTGCGCTGATCGCACCTTCTATATCGCCGGCTGCACCGCACATATGAGCACATTGCAACAAGGTGCCTGCAATCGACGGGTGATCGGGGGGCAGGATGCGACGCTGTGATTCGAGCACATGTTGAACTAGCTCTTTTGCTTCATCTTTCTTGCCAGTCTCTCGAAGCGCCGTCGAGAGGTTCATCGAGATTATTAATGTGATCGGCGCATCGGGTCCATTGGCGGCGATGGCAAGTTCGCGCGCTTCGCGACAGAGGTCGGTAACTTCTTGAAATTGATCGTTATGAGCCAGCGCGACGGAGAGGTCGTTCATCGCGTACGGTGCGCCAGTCCGCCCGGCCGTATGTTCGATCATAAAAGGCCAGGCGCCTTCGCGCATTGGGAATCATGTCTTGAAACTGGCCGCGAGAACCGAGGATCAGATTGTAAAGACCCAGCAGCTCCGCGGTCGGCTCATCGCTGATTTCCGCGGATTTTGTCACTCCCAACAATGACATGGCCTCTTCAACAATGCGCTGCGCTTCATCGAGCCGGCCGAGTGTCAGGAGCGACGTGCCCAATGCATGCATGTTGATGATTCGATCCTTTGAAACAGTCTCCTCGTTGGCTTCCTGAAGTTCAATGGCCCGTTTGAATTCTTCCACCGCGCGATCAGGCATTCCCAAGCCATGATAAGTTTCGGCCATTGCCTGACGTACGGCCGCCTCGATGAGCGGTTTGTCCTTTAGCGTTTCTGTATTCGGCAGGGCAGCCGAAGCGCGTTCGAGCAATTCCGCAATCTTTACATCTTTTCCATCGCGATTCGGGTCTGCCGCGGACATCATGTCCTGCAGGAATCCGAGGACCGCCCTGGCCTTCGACGTTTCAGCCTCCGCCTTATTTCTTGCCGCGGTCGCATCCGTCAATGCCGTGCGCTCGCGGCTGGTAGAGCAGTGTAGTTACTACGGCACTCGCCCCAGGAGTATCAGGAAGGCTGCCGCGCGCCGGCGACGGCCATCCGGTGTTTTCTGGCCAGCCTTGCCAGCACATAGAATGTGCTTCCTCCACCGCCATGACCGGCTCGCCGGCCGATAAGCGCCGGACATCGGCGGCGAGTTCGCCCGCGGACTGGTATCGCTGGGCGGGGTCCTTGGCCAGACACTTGGGCACGATGCGTTTCGAGATCGATGTCGAGTTCGGGACGATGTGTTCTGGGTTTGCGGGGTTCGGTCTGGAGAATGGTGTCGGCGACGGTGCGCCAGGGTCCCTTGATGTTGTAGGGAAATGCGCCCGTCAGGACCTGGTAGAACATGACGCCCAGTGAATAGACGTCGCTTCGAACATCGAGCACCTCGGATTGTCCGGCCGCCTGTTCCGGGCTGGCCCATGGGAGCGAACCGATGAACTGGCCCTCGGCGGTCATGGAAGCCGTGTCGGCCGAAGAGTCCTCCGTGAGCTTGGCCAGACCGAAATCGAGCACATGGGGCCTTCCGGCCTCGTCGATGAGCACGTTTCCGGGCTTGAGATCGCGGTGGATGATGCCGCGCAGGTGGGCTGCATTCACGGCATCGCAGATGACGGCAAAGCGGCCGGCGGCGCCACGTATATCCCGGCAGGCTTCCCCCGTCGCGCCCTCGTGGCGGTCCCAGGGCTTGCCGTCGATCAGGTCCATGGCGAGATAGCGGCGGCCAGCAATGATTCCGGTGTCGTGAATCTTGACGACGTTCGGATGATTCAGAAGGCCGAGGATTCTGGCCTCGCGTTCGAATCGTGCGGCGTCGCGCCGGTCCGCGATCTGGCTTTCGTGCAGAACTTTCACGGCAATGGGTCGTTGGGTGGAGCGCTGGACGGCCTTGTAAACGACGCCCTGGCCGCCGCGGTGTATTTCCCGATCCAGGTCATAGCCACGAAAGGAAAGAAGGGCGGCGATATCGGTGGACGCCGTTCGGCGCGAACCCGCATCGAGTGTGGCATCGTGGGTGGTGGAACTGGCGGCCCATCGGGCCCGCTCCATGACCGACAGCAGGGCGAGTTCCTCTCCCAGTTCCGGCATCAGGTCAGCATGGGACGAGGTGATTTCCTCATCGGTCAGTCGATTGCCGGATGATCGCCGGACCATGCAGTCTTCAATCACGCGACGAACCATCGCCGCGACGCTGGGCATCGGACAAACTGTCGCGAGAGGATGTGTCGCTTGATGATTTCATTATGCGGCTGGCCTATCGTCCCCGCGATGTCAAAGATGCAGTCAAATCATCCGCCAATTCAATCATTGCCAATCGGGAAAAACAGAAAAACTGTCAAGTAAAGGGACAAACCCTTGCACCCTTCATGAGCCACTCTCCGGTGTCTCGGTCTCAGATTCTGCCGAAGGCTCATGAGTCGAGTCGGAATTGTCCAATTCCTCGAACGTCGAATTCCATTGCGCGGCTTTGGCGGTATTTCCGCATTCCGAACACAGCCGCTCCACACATTTTTTCAAACCCATCTCCACCTGCCGGTGCTCGCCCCATGAAGGCCGCAAAGCGTTCAACGCCGCCAATGCCTGCGTTTCGCCGTCATCAAACCGCTTCAGCATGGCATACACACCCACAAGATAGGCGCGTGTGCCCGCGGTGCGCCAACTGTCATCCCCGAGTGCAGCTTGATAAATTGAAAGCGCTTCAAGATATAGTTTTTCGGCTCCGGCATAATCGCCCTTGGCAAATACGATTCCGCCCAGTTCCGATAGACAATCGCCGATTCGTGCGTGTGTGGGTGGTAAGTTCTTTTTGAAATTTACAAGCAGTTCCCGCACATACGGTTCCGCTTCCCCCGGCCTCCCGAGCGCGCGAAGGACATTGGCGAGATTCATTTTTGCAGTCAGCGTCATTGAACTCTCCGCCCCTAGCACTCGGCTGCTGACCTCGACCAAATTGCGATAACTCTGTTCTGCTTCATCATCCTTCCCCATGCCGTCGAGCGTGAAAGCAACGCTATTCTGCGCGGTCAGGGTTTCAAGATGCTCGGGCCCGTGTTGCCTCAGGCAAAACTCATAACCATGCTGGACAATCGGAAGCGATTCCGAAAACTTGCCGCGTGCATTCAATACACAACTTAGTAGTCGCCCCGACGATACCGCTTCTTCGGATTCCGCGCCGGAGGCATCGACATGTGCCTCATAGGTCTGTCGCGCCAAAGGCTCAGCCTCCGGCAACTTGCCCTCCACCCAAAGCGTCGCCGCCAGATTCATTCGCGTATCAAGGGTGTCCGTGGCATTGGAGCCCAGAAGCGCTTCGCGCAATTCGAGAGCCGCGCGAAACTGCACCTCGGCTTGGTCGTAAACGCCCAAGCCGTAATAGGTCTGCCCAACTGTGTCGCGAACCGTCGCCTCGATTTCCGGCTGTTCCTTGAATTGATCGTCGATACTCTTTGTGGATTGTTCGAGCAGTTCGACGACTTTGACGTCTTTTCCGTCTCGATTCGGGTCTGCCGCGGACATCATGTCCTGCAGGAATCCGAGGACCGCCCTGGCCTTCGACGTTTCAGCCTCCGCCTTATTTCTTGCCGCGGTCGCATCCGTCAATGCCGTGCGCTCGCGCTGGTAGAGCAGTGTAGTTACTACGGCACTCGCCCCCAGGAGTATCAGGAAGGCTGCCGCGCCGGCGACGGCCATCCGGTGTTTTCTGGCCAGCCTTGCCAGCACATAGAATGTGCTTCCTCCACGCGCCATGACCGGCTCGCCGGCCAGATAGCGCCGGACATCGGCGGCGAGTTCGCCCGCGGACTGGTATCGCTGGGCGGGGTCTTTGGCCAGGCACTTGAGCACGATGCGCTCGAGATCGATGTCGAGTTCGGGACGATGTGTTCTGGGTTTGCATGGCTCGGTCTGAAGAATCGTGTCCGCGACGGTTCGCCAGGGTCCCTTGATGTTGTAGGGAAATGCGCCCGTCAGGACCTGGTAGAACATGACGCCCAGTGAATAGACGTCGCTTCGAACATCGAGCAATTCGGATTGTCCGGCCGCCTGTTCCGGGCTGGCCCATGGGAGCGAACCGATGAACTGGCCCTCGGCGGTCATGGAAGCCGTGTCGGCCGAAGAGGCCTCCGTGAGCTTGGCCAGACCGAAATCGAGCACATGGGGCATGCCGGCTTCGTCGATGAGCACGTTCCCCGGTTTGAGATCGCGATGGATGATGCCGCGCAGGTGCGCCGCATTTACCGCATCACAGATGGCGGCAAACCGGTCGGCGGCGGCGCCACGTATATCCCGGCAGGCTTCCCCCGTCGCTCCCTCGTGGCGGTCCCAGGGCTTGCCGTCGATCAGGTCCATCGCGAGATAGCGGCGGCCAGCAATGATTCCGGTGTCGTGAATCTTGACGACGTTCGGATGATTCAGAAGGCCGAGGATTCTGGCCTCGCGTTCGAATCGGGCGGCATCGCGCCGGTCTGCGATCTGGCTTTCATGCAGCACCTTGATGGCGATGGGTCGTTGGGTGGAACGCTGGACGGCCTTGTAAACGACGCCCTGGCCGCCGCGGTGTATTTCCCGATCCAGGTCATAGCCACGAAAGGAAAGAAGGGCGGCGATATCGGTGGACGCCGTTCGGCGCGAACCCGCATCGAGTGTGGCATCGTGGGTGGTGGAACTGGCGGCCCATCGGGCCCGCTCCATGACCGACAGCAGGGCGAGTTCCTCTCCCAGTTCCGGCATCAGGTCAGCATGGGACGAGGTGATTTCCTCATCGGTCAGTCGATTGCCGGATGATCGGCGAACCATGCAGTCTTCGATCACGCGACGAACCATCGCCGCCCGACGCTGGGCATCGGACAGGCTGTCGCGAGAGGATGTGTCGTTCGGGGAAATCATGAACACTCTTGTCTGCCGAGAGACTTGGACTGCGCAATCGGAAAACCGCCCAGCCAGAAGATATCAGCCGAACCATGGCGGCCGAGTCACCATCGGCCAAACCTGCCAAATCAAATGCAAGAAACGTGCTTACGATTGTCAGCGTCAACGGTCATCCGCGCCGCCTCAATTTTTTGAATAAAACTTCGAGGCGTCGCCAAGTTCCTCGCGGAGCTTTTGAATGGCCCGACTGCACAATTTATGCACCGACCGATCCGTCTTTTTCATTCGATCGGCCGTTTCACCCACGCTCAAGCCTTCAATGTAACGAAATCGAATGGCGTCGCGGTATTCCGGCTTAAGAGATTCCAAGGCCGATTGCACGGCGGCGACGGCTTCGTGCCCGGCGGCCGACCTGCTGGGTGTGCGATCGTTGACAAAGACGATATCCAGCAGCGCCATGACAGTGCTGGCCGCATTGCCTGCGTTGGCCTCGACGGCCGCCCGACCGCCACCGCGCTTGGCAGCGCGATGTGCCCGCACCGCGTCCAGAGCGCGATGATCTGCAATGGTGCACAGCCACCGAAACAGCGCATTCTCACCATCGGGCCGAAATGCGCCGATCCCGCGAAAGGCCTCCGTATAAGTCTCTTGAAGAATGTCCTCGGCCGACACAACCGTAGCCATTGTTTCAGGAATCTTGGCCGCGATGACCGACAAGAGTTGACGCTGATATTGAATCAGCAATCGTTCAAGCGCCAGCGGTTCCCCGGCAATGGCGCGGGCGACGAGATCGGAGTCATCCGCCGGTGTCGCATCATGAGTCATAAAAAGATCCGCCTTTGAATGGGCGATGCCAGCCTGATCCTTTGATTATACCCGGACGTTTGGCGGGCCGGAATTGGCCTCTATGGAAGTGGCCAAATTGAAGGGTACCCCCTTGGGAATGGCCTTTCCGGACAAGTTTTTTGCTTCGGCGGCGGCGCTCCGAGCACTTTTCGCTGACTAGCCTGCATCCCTTGGTGGGGGTAGTAGTCCGCCGAGGGGGCCGACTTTCCTCGCAAAAGGAAGTCACGATTATGAAGAGTTTCACGTCTCATCGGATCGCCGGTCGCCTGGCGATGGTTATCACGGCGGCGTTGGCAGTGGGCTGCGACATTGTTTCAGTGCCGGATCCATTGCCTCCGGACAACACCAATGAAAATTCGAATGTTAATACGAATGACAATATCGCCACGGATCCACCGGAGGAAGTTGCCGATCCGTCGCTGGACGGGATCGAACTTGAGTTGCTTATCTCGCAGTCATCGGTAAAGCCGTTCATCGAATATGACGGCGAAGTGCCCAGCCACGTGGAGGTACGTGTCCCCGTTTCAAACTACAAACCCGAGGAACCGGTTTCGTCCGCACTTGAATTCCTCGAAACCTATCGAAACTTCTACCGTCTTGAGGAGCCGGCGGCCGAGCTGATTCCCGGTCGACTGTGGCAGGACGAAACCGGCGAGCACGTGTTCTTCAAGCAGCAGCTGAACGGAATACTCGTCCATGCCGGCGAGCTTGCCGTTCACATGAAAGACGGCATGGTGCTCGGAACGAATGGTCATTACCTGCGCGAGCTTCGCGAATTCGGCCAGCCCATGATCGACACATCGCGTGCCATCGACATCGCGACGCGCGATGCCGGGGGTCATCCGAACGACCTGGCCTCACTGGTTAGTCTTGTTATCTTCAACGGAAAGCTGGTCGGCCAGGGCGAGTCGCCAACGCGTCTTGCCTGGCGAATGACCGTCCGTCCGGACTGCGGCCATGGCGGTTGCGCGTCATACGACTATATCGTCGATGCCATGACCGGCGAGATCATCTTCAGTGAAAGCCGCACGATTTACTGTGACAAGGACTTTGACATCAATCATGCCAACGAGTCGGCATCGACGACCTGTTGGAATTCGCCCTTCGAAACGGCCGATGACGAAATGTATGACGAAGACGGACGATGGTGCGGCGTCTTCGACGGTTGTGCCACAACCACGCCGGACGGCTTCACCGCTTTTAACGCCGCCCATCGCATTTACGACTACTTCGCCGGCACCTTCGGTCGTTGCGGTTGGGACGGCGATGACGCCCAGGTTGAGGCGATGATGCATGTCCGAATGCTCGACTCCAGCAACAACGTCATGCTGAATGCGGCCTACGATCGCGGCTGTGACCATGTGAAGTTCAGCACCGGCATGTCGACGCAGGATATTTTCTTTCATGAATATGTGCATGCCCTGACGCGCTGGACGGCGGGACTTCCGAATTCGATGCAGGGCGGTGCGCTGAATGAACATTACGCGGATTTCTTTGCCGCCATCGTGGAAGGAAACTGGCTCATCGGCGAGGGTTCCGCGAGAGGGACATTGCGCGACATGGGCAATCCGCCCGCCTTCGGCGATCACGATCACATGACCATCGGCATCGGCTTCCGAAACCTTCCCAATGACAACAACGGCAACAATGACAACGGCGGCGTTCACACCAATGCCGGCATTCCCAACAAGGCCGCCTTTTTGCTCACCAACGGCGGAACGCACAACGGCATCACCGTCACTGGCATTGGCCGTGAGAAAGCCATGCGGCTCTTCTACTACGTGCTGACCGGCCGTTTGGGCAGCGGCTCACAATTCGCCGATTCGCGCAACGCAACCGTCTCACTGGCTCGCGAATGGGCGCTCAACAACAATGTCAATGGCTTCAACATGGGCGACGTGTGCAACATCATCAATGCCTATGCATCCGTGGGCATTGGTGCGATTGACCTCGATTGCGATGGCTACGACGATTTCGAGGACTCCGATGACGACCAGGACTTCGTCCCGGACTTCCGCGACAATTGCGTGCGAACCAAAAATCCCTTCCAGGAAGACAACGATCGCGATGGCATCGGCGATGCATGCGACGGCGACGACGACAACGACGGCGTGGCAGACAACGTTGACGGTTGCCCGTTCAACTTCAATCCGGATCAGGCGGACACGGACGGCGACGGCGTCATGGATGCCTGCGACAACTGCCCGAATACCAGCGAGCTGATCCCCGGTCCTGACTTCAGGTTGGTTCGCTATGCCAATCCGGATCAGACCGACACCGATCATGATGGTCAGGGCAATATCTGCGACGCCGATGACGACAATGACGGCGTGCTTGATGAGGTGGACAACTGCCCCATCACCCGGAACCCGGATCAGATCGACCTCAATGGTGACGGCATCGGCCTCGTCTGCGATCAAGTGGAACTTTCCGCAATCGACCGCGACCAGGAGAAGCCGGACTTGCAGACACCGATCAATCCGGACGATTGTCTTGTGTGCGGCGATTACTTTGATTGGCGTGTCGAGCGCTACATCAATGTGCTCGTTCCATACGACACGGCTTATCGCGTGGTTGACGATTATGGCACGGTGGTTTCAAAGGTGAATCGCGACACGATTGTCGATAATGACGGTTCATACACATTCGAGTTCACCTACAAGCCGAGTGCCGCATCGTTCTATCGATTCCCGGAAACAGCGACCAACTCGCGGTTTACGTCGATGCTCTCCACCGATGCGAGCGGCCGGAAAGTGTTGAAATCGACAAAGTACTTTCTCGAGGCGATGCCGGGCGAATATGCGCCGGTGAATACGAGTCCATTTGAAATGACGGTCAAGACCGCATTGCCGGGAATGTAAGTCAACCAACGTTCAAAGGCCCGAACCTACCGGCCAGGTAGCTGTGGAAAAAGCCTCGGTGACGTGTCACCGGGGCTTTTCTCTATCTTGGAGGGCGTAATGCCACTTGTCATTACGCGCGCGATTGCTACGCTAATCTGGTCATTCGAGTCACTTTTCAAAGGAACACAGATCATGAAAATTGCCCTTGTCGTCTTGCTTGCCGGAATCTCCCTCTTCGCAGTCGGCTGTCAATCCTCGGAGAACACCGAGGGATTCAAAGTCTACGGCGGCAAAGCCGAACCCAAGCAAGTTCTCACGCTCAGTGATGTGGTGGCCCGTGCAGATGCGCTTAAAGAACAGCGCATTTGCGTGAAGGGCGACATTTCGGAAGTCTGCAAGAACCGCGGCTGCTGGATGACCGTCACCGACGGCAAGCACACCGCCCGCGTTCGATTCACCAAGAGCGATGCATGCAGCGAGGGCTTTTATGTTCCGCGCAATGCGGCAGGCCACAAAGCGCTCATGAACGGCATCGTCGAAGTCATGACACTGAGCCAGGCCGAAGCCCGCCATTACGCCGAGGACAATGGTAAGTCGGTGGAGGAAATCGAAAAGATCCAGGGTCCGCAGACCGAAATCACTTTCTTCGCGGATGCCGTGATGATTTCGGATGGCGATAAGTTGGAACCGCCGGTCCAGTAGTTATCGTAAATTCCGTGTCACGAATCGATATCGAACATTCCACACCGGGATTCCATGACGTATCGTCGCCCCTTGATCGCAATAGGTCAGACACGCCAAAACAATGGCCCGCGTCACGAAAGGTTTCGTGGCGCGGGCCATCTTCATTTTTGCGTCTTTGATTGAATTTGTCCGGGCCTTTCCATGTGTCCGAACGACGTCACGGTGCTGCCAGTTTATTGAAATGTCTGTCCTGTATTTTTGGCGCCCTTCGTATGGGTGGCGGGGCTGCCAGGTGAATTCGGAATACTGATTGCCGGTGCCGCTGAGGCGAAGCGAATGGGTGGTGGCCGTTGAGTCCGTTTCGCTGACGCCAATGTTGGTGGAGGCATAGCCGGCGGCCGGTCCGTCGGTTGCGGTAAAGGCGCCTTCATAGCTGATGAATTGAATCACGGTGTTGGAGGCATCAATCAATGCCACGCCATCGGGAGCGCCGTTTTGCAATCCGGTGATATTGAAGGCCAGCGTGCCATAACCATTTTGCTGATTGGGAATGGTCCCGGAGAGATTGACCGTGGCATACTGCCCGCCGCCGGAGCCGTTGTAGGCGATGAGCTTCCAGCCGGCGAGATTAATGCCCGCTTCGCCGGCGACTTCGACGAACTCATTGGTGTCTGCGCCGGTGTTGTCGTAGTGAAGCTCGTTGATCCAGGGATCGGCCGCGGCCGGCGGTGCGCCGCAATCGCTTTCGAAGATGCAGGCCACCCATTCAGGATGGTCGATGAATGGATTTCGATTGCCCTGATAGCCATAGACAATGTCGTTTCGGTCGCGTTCGAAGTCATCCACGGGGTCATCATAGTGCCACTGAATCAACACGGAGAGCATTCCCATGTAGGCGACTGTCTTGTTCTGCGATGTGTTCGAGACGATGAGCGCGGCATTGTCCGTCAGAATGAGATTCGGCTCGGCCGCGCCGGTGATGCCGTGCGTTCCGCCCTCGTAGCGAACATCCATGTACATCAGCGCCCGGGCGACATCGCCCCGGCGGCCGATCCACGTTTCCCATGAGCCGGTGGTGCCGCTGCCGCTGGTCCAGTTGGAATTGCCGGGATAGACGCCGCTGCCGCCGCCCTGGCCATTGTTCGCAAGGGTGGTCTTTTCCGTGCAGCCGCTGACGCACCACTTGTAAGGCTTGTTGCCGCGCGAGCTGTTATAGCTGCTGTCGCCGTTCATGAGGTGATGGCAGTCGGTATAGGGATAGTTCGTGCTGCCGTCGATGGGAAAGCCGTAGGACTTCGGCCAGGTGTGCTCGCGGTTGTAAAAGCTGTTTCCCGCGCCGGCCTTTGTGTATGAAGCGTTTTTGTACACATCGAGCATTTTGGAGGAATTGCCGGGATCGGTTTGAGAGGCGTCGCAAATATCCCATGTATCCGTCGCCGTGGATGTGTATGGATAGCGTTGATGATCGTCAATGATGGCGTGAACGCTGGAGCGAAGGGCCGATGGGCTGGAGTCATCGGCGGTGGCATAGTAGCCGGGCGGCGGGTCGGCCGTGGCGTTGGCCGCGATGGCGACGGCAAAGATCGCGGCAAGGCAACTTGCCAGTAAACTTGTTTTGGTACTTTCGGCTCGTCTGGGGATGGACATTTCGCGCACTCCTTTTGCAAGTCTGTCATGCCGTAAACGCGGCACAATCGTCATCCATGACGCATATCACCCAGCCAGTGCCCCCTCCGGGCGAGAAATGGATGCGGGAATTCTGCCGAAGTGAAATATCATTTGCAAACAAATTCCGCGCGAAAAACGTGTTTAGATCTCAAAAAGAAAAACGGCGGACCAGGTGCAGGCCGGTCCGCCGTCGCTTGAGTCTTCAATTTTGGGTATCGACAGATGTCGATTTCAGTGCAAAGCCCTTGTCCATGTGCCGGAGGAAAGGCTCACCGGTCGATCAGCGTCGGCGTCGGATCAGGGCGACAGCGCCGAAGGCCAGCAGCGTGAGTGTCGCGGGCTCGGGGACAAGGTTGCCATTGATGGTGACGTTGTCAAATCGCCAGGTGCCGCCTGTGCCATAGTCGCCGGTACCGACGCCGCTGCCGGGTGCAAAGTCGGATTGGGCGTTGGCTCGCTGATAGGCCGAATCGGCCGCGAAGTCCGCGAGCGAGGCATTCTGGTCGAAGGCGACCGGTGAGAAGATCGAAACGATGCGAATCCCAAATTGGTTGTTGTTGTTCGCTCCGGCGATGGAGCTCAGGTCGAAGCTCTGGGCATAGAATGTGTCGTGCGGCGAAAGGGTGCCGCCATTGTTGCCAAGGACGGACCATGAGCCGCCCGCGTTCAACGTGTATTGAAGCTGCGACCAGCGCGATGCCGTGCCGCTCGCGCGGTGGTCATAGGCAACGGTGATGTCCTGATAGCCGGTGGTGTCGATGTTAAACTGCACACCGCGGGCTCCGCTTTCAGTGCCTTGGGCGGCATAGGTGGTCGTGTTCCATCCCCGACCGGGGTTGCCGGTGGCGAATGTGGCGGTGGTGCCGCCTACGAGCGCAGCCGTTCCGGCGCCGGTGCTGGGTGTGGTGACGTCGCCTTCGAAATCCCACTGTGTGATGATTGCGGCAAACGAGTTGCCGGCGGACATCGCCAGCGCGACCACAAGGGTCAAGAGTGACTTCTTCAACATACGCAATGCTCCTTCTCCGCCCCCCTTCGGGGCATATTGTGACATCCGGGGCATTCACAATTCAGCCCACGGTTCGGCCGGGACAATTGGCCGATCATCGAGCGGAAAAGTAGCGGCCGTGTATGAAGTGCGTACGATGCAAGAATGAAGACTGGGTTAAGAATCTGTGAACGATTGCGTAAGCAAGTTGTCATTCATTACTTAGACTTTGAATGCGGGAATTGAGTACGTTTAGTTCAAGCGGTTTCATCCGATTGGGTTGTGAAACGTAAATGCGTCTGGATTCGAGGTCGAGCGCGGTGCGAAGCTGTGCCGCGGCTTCGCGAAGCGGCGATGTGTCGTGAGTCGCGTTTGCATATTCCTCCAGCAAATTGGCGAAATGAATATGACGCATCGGGGCCGTCGGGTATTGGTCGATGCAGACGCGATAAAGCTCAATCGACTTTTGAAAATCGGCCGGGTTATGCGTGATCTCGTAGCGCTGGCGGTAGATACCCGACAAATGTGCCGTGATGAGCGAGTTATTCGGGTCACGCCGGCGGCATTCGTCGGCCAGTTGGAGCAATGCTTCGGAGTGGGCGAGGGATTGGACACGGCGCATGAGTTGCTCGATCAGCTCGATGCCGGCCGTCGCGTCGAGCCGATAGGCGGCATGGCCTTCGTGATAAGCCAGTCCGGCGGCGGAGGCGTTGTAGACGTCCCATGGTGACGGTCGATTGTCCGAACGGGCGGTGACCAGGGAATCGGCGAGCGTTGCGGCGGGGCGGGCGAGTTGGGCGGCGATTGCAACAATCAGCACAAGGCCGACAAGCGCCGCTGCGATTTCGGCGCGGGGATGAGGTGTCGTGCGTTTGGCATCCGGTTCACCTTCGGCGCTGCGAGATTCGCGAACGGCGAGAAGAATGGCAGCCAGCGCGAAAAACGTGGTGGCTGGCCCGCCGATGAAGAGGGCAAGATCGATGGAGGTATGAATAAGAAAGCCGACAAGTCCCGCGGCTATGGCAGCGGCCATGGCGAAGACCGGCGTTTCGGGAATCCCCGGGGATTTTATGGACTGAAGCGATACCAACGCCATGCCGACAAACCACGGCAATGCGGCCACGCCCACATGAAGTGCCACAAAGACAACATTCGATTCGCCCAGCGTCGCGATCCACGGGACAAATGCGGCGAGAAAAACGGCGGCGATCCAGAGAATGATGGAATGAGGGCCGGATGCGGATGACTGGGGTTTTGTGGCGTAGTTGAGCGTTTCGGCGTTGGCGCGGTTCTTCGTTGTGGCGAAGAGTGTCGCCTTTGCACTTCGCGCATTTTGCGAGGGGGCGATTACGGGCTCCGGCACAACAGGCCCCGGACCGGCACGGTCCGGCTCGCTATGGGCGGGCAATGCGCCGGGTGCGGCAGCAGCGGCACGAAGTGATGTGCCAAGGGCCAACAGCAGAAAGCCCGCCAGTCCGATCAGGCCCCATTCGCTCGCGAATTGCATGGGCCAACTGTGCGGCGATTCAACCTCTTCGGGGCATTCGACGGATTTGTACCGGGTGAAATGGCGACCAAAGTTGTTGGCGCCGACGCCAAGGACGCCTTGATCGGCGATCATGTCGCACGCGCCCTGCCAGTACATGTATCGGAAGAGAATCGACCGGCCCAGCGCGTCCGGTTTCGCGCGAAGCAGACCGATGACCGCCGTCGCCGCGACGAGCGCGACGATCCAGCCCGCGAAGACGGTGGCGCGCGGCCGAGTGGAAACCATGCGGCCCAGGACAAGTGTTGCCAGCCAGATGCCGATGGCAATGGCGCATGCGGCCACCGCGCCTTTGCTTTGCGTGGCCCAGAGCGCGAGCAACAAAGCCGCGATGAGTGCGGCTGGTATCAGTAAGGATCCCAACGCGGCTGCATTTCTGCGCCGTTCCATGATGAGCGCCAGCGCGGCCATCACGAAAAGTATGATTTGACTCGCGAGCGGATTGGGATGCGCATAAAAGGCGGTAACCGCGCCGGAGCGCAGGCGCATTTCAAAGTCGTGTTCGAAGCCGGAGGGTTTCCGGAGTCGGTCTGAGTGAGTTCGGCCTTGTTGCTTTCGAAGTATGCGATTGTCTCGGGCAATTCCACATATTTCTGCCATGTACATTTGAAAGCGACGGCGGCTCCGGTGCCGACGATGACGAAGAGGGCAAGTCGGATCTGCCAATTCGATTGAAGCAACTGGCGGAGCGTCATGAAATAGACAATGGTCGATATGAAATCGATCACGCCCATGAGCGCAAGGTGCTTTTGCCCGGCTTGCCATGTTGAGATGATCGCGGCGACAAGCAGGAGCAACGCGCCGAGCTCGGCTCCAGTGCGGTGAATTCTTCGGCCTCGCTTCATCATGTCAATTAACACCGCGCCTGCGGCTGCGAGAATCACCATGTTGATCACAAGCGTGGTTGCGGGCTGCGGGCCGCCCGTTTGCATCGCGCGGAAGAGACGCGGAACTTCGAAGGTGTGCGTTTCGTTGATGACCGTGCGAAATGGGATCAGGGCAAGCAGCACGACCAACGCAATTCGATGGATCGCAGAGCAATCACTCGCGCCGGCCGTGTCGCGTTTAGGGCTTGTCATGGTCACCCGAACTTTCGAGCAAGGCAACGAGTGTCACGACCAGCAGTGTGTGGATGACGATGATCCATGCTTCGTGCCACTCGGCCTTCGGCAGAAAAAGCGCGGGCATGGCCGTAACCAGGGTGGCAAGCCAGATAACCAGCACGGCTTTTCGCGTGGACATGCCGCGTTTGACAAGACGATGGGAAAAGTGACGCCGATCGCCGCGCCAAAGTGGAACGCCCAAACGCCACCGAATGAAAAACACGGAAGCAGTGTCGTACAGCGGGACAGCCATGACAACGAGGGGAGAAAGCACGCCGAGCGGCCGGTCGGCATGTTCAGGATCGACAAAGGTCGTGAGAATTGTAAAGACGGCAAGCAGCAGACCGATAACGGTGCTGCCGGCATCGCCCATGTATATTCGCGCGGGGTGAATATTAAACGGGAGAAACCCGAGCAGTGCGCCGACCAGCAGCCAACAGCAAACGGGCACGAAGATCTGTCCCGCAAGCATGGAACTGATGGCGAAAATGGAGGCGGCAATGGCGGCCACACCGGCGGCGAGGCCGTCCATGTTGTCGAGAAAGTTGAGCGAGTTGGTCAGCGTGACGATCCAGAGGATCGATAGAGCGATGGAAATCGGCGCGCCGAGATGAGTCAGCAATCGAAGATTGCAAAAAATGACCAGCCCGGCGGCGACGGCGAATTGGATCAGAAACTTAAGGCCCGGCCCGAGCGGTCGGCGGTCATCGATGGCCCCCAGCCCGCACATGACGATCGCCGCGCCGGCAATGGCCAGTGCAATCGGGAGTCTTGCGACGATTCCCCCAAGATGCGGCACCAGAGCGGCCGGCAACCAGGTGGGAGGCGCGGCATGCAGGAATCTGGCGACGAAAATGCCAACAAGAATCGGCAGCACCACGGCCGCAGAGATCGCCACCCCCCCGCCAAGGGCCACCGGCGCCGCATGTGCTTTGTGTCCGCCGGGCTTGTCGATGAAGCCGGATCGAATGGACCAAATGCGCACCAGCCATGTTGCCGGCGCGGCGATGAGCAGGCCGACGGGAATGGCCAGGAGCGGTAATGTGAACTCTGTTATCACGCAATTGCTCTTTGCGCCGGGTGCGCGGCGTCATGCTATTGAAAGCACGGGGGCTAGTCTATAAGGTTACGAGTGAGCCATCAGAGGGTTTGGTGAAAAAAGAACTTCGCTCCAAGTTGAAGGCCGTATTGGAAGGCATGTCGCCCGACGTGATTCGGGAGCGGTCGGCGCGCGCCGCGCAAAAGCTGATCGCCGAGCCGGAATATCAACACTGCGAAGTGATGATGATTTATCTCTCGCTGCCGAACGAGGCGGACACCACGGCGCTGGTCCTGAATGCATGGCGAACGCGCAAGCGCGTGCTGGCGCCGCAGGTGGGCTGGGAAACGAAGCAAATGATGCCCGTGGAGATCAACAATCTCGACACGGACGTGGCCGCGAGCGAGTATGGCATTCGCGAGCCGATTCGCGGCACGCCATTTCCGATCGAGTTGATCGATCTGGTCATCGTGCCAGGCGTGGGATTCGACCACCACGGTAATCGGCTGGGACGCGGGCGCGGGTTTTACGACCGGTTCCTGTCGCGGCCGAACTTCCGGGGAACGTTTTGCGGATTCGCGCTTGAGGAGCAGGTTGTGGAATCGCTGCCGGCGGACCCGCATGATGTGAAGGTTCATATGCTGGTGACGGACGCCCAAGTCCGGCGCTTTCGGTGAATTGCCAGGCCGCGCCGGTGCGCTATTCCCGCCAAACAAGGCTTCCCAATGAGCGCGGGTCGTAGCAGTATCTTGGAGCGCGGGCCCAATCAGAATATTCGCCGCGAAGAGGCTCCAGCCGGGCGATGTTCAGCCCCCACACGCGATTGAGTGAGGCATCCGCGCCAAATGCATCCATCGAAATCGCCACTTCCGCAGACCATCCGTACTCCGTTTTTGTGACGCAGCATTCGGGCAGCGCGCCCGGCCACGGCCGCACCTCGCCGATGGGTGGATGGGTGTCGATGCCGCGCTCGAAACGCGGGTTTCCGGTCGACTTGAGCACAATGTGGAAGAGATCGCCGCTTTGGGTGCCCTTGTTCGTCGGATCGATCACGATTTCGATGAGGTCCTCGCCGATGGGCATGAGGTCTTCATATTCGACGAAAGTCTGCAATGGCGGCGATTCCGGTGCGGCGCCCCCATCGCGCTTCGGAACGCCCGCATGAACGCCGATATAGAGCATCCCGTTTAGCTCCAGGAAATATGCGATCGTTTGCGATTCCGCGAGGCCGTTCGCGGCCAAGGCCGGCTCGATTGGTGACGAGGCGAAAGTCACCGGCGGCGTTAAAGGCGCTCGGCGGCCAGTCGTTCAACTTGCCGTCGATCGTGATCGGCAGCAGCGCAGGCGGCACCTGCACGATGGAAACGGTGGATGCAATCTCCACCCGCCCGTTCGCTCCGGCATCGAACACAACCGGCTGCACATAGTGCCCATCAAGATTGGTGATGGGCATCGTTGCACTCTTGCCGACAAGCTGCCGCCGGGCGACGCTCCATTCCTGCAATGGACCGACGCGAATCGCGTCACTGATGTTTCGCATGCCCGCGGGCAATGGGCCGAATGCAAATTCGCCCTCCACCGGCGTGCGCATTTCGCTTCGAACGCCGGCCTCCATCGCGAGAATCCAGCCTTCCTGTCCGATTCGCTCGTCGCGGCGCAGTCGAACGGCATCGACCCATGCCTCGATCGTGCGCGTCTCTTCCAGAAACCCGATCCAGTCTTCCCGTGCCGCGCCTTCGGCCGGCTGAGAGGTGTTTGGCGGTTGCAGAGCAAAGCGCAACTCATCATCGAGAATTCGACGCGCCAACTCCCATGTTGCCGGATTCTCGATCCGCCGGCCGAGCATGCCATCTTGATAATTATCGCCATAGGCATCGGTGCCCGCGGCTTTGATGAGGGAACCGGCGACAAGCCGGGCGGTCTCGCGCCGCCCGCTGCTTGCGAGTTGAGTCAGTCGTTGATGATCCTGAAGGCCGATCTGCAACTGCTTTAGTCGCACCGAGGGTACCGGCGTTGAGAGGCCGAACATTGTGCCGGGATAAAGCAGCCACGCGTCGGACCGCTGATGGCGATCGCGAATGGGCTTGTCGAAGATGTCGTCGGGCCATTGCGTGACTTTGTCGAGAATGATCGCCTCGTGCCCCTGTAGAAAGGCCTGCCATGCAAGTCCGCGCGCCTGTATTGGCGGCGCCTCCACCGCCAGGGAGCCGCTGTAGGGCGGCCGATCCGGCGGCAGCCACGTGCGTTTGCCGAATGTCTGAAGGCGGCGAAGCGTGGGAGGGTGCTGATAACGCGCGGGTGTCATCCAAATGTCGATGAGTGATGAAAGGTCTTCAT
The DNA here is from genome assembly GCA_016712275.1 of Planctomycetota bacterium. GTDB lineage: Bacteria > Planctomycetota > Phycisphaerae > UBA1845 > UTPLA1 > JADJRI01. The sequence goes on along the minus strand of JADJRI010000047.1, from coordinate 7,947 downwards.
GGATGTGCCCCACCCAGCCAAATGGAACCATTGACTGAGGAATGAGGCGCGAGGCAAAGGGCAGCTCAGGTTCGACAAAATGCGTCAATGTGGCGAGCCGTCGAATGCGCTCGAAATCGCCGCTGCCAGGCTCGTCAGTGCGCGGCGTATCAAAAAAAACGTATGATCTGTCGAGCCAGCCCTTCTCGCGAAAATGGCCCGCCACGTCCCCGAGATACTCATTCAAAACAGCGGCATAGGTGGTTGAGTCGATGCCGCCATATTGCGAGGGGTCGGGTTGATTCAGATCGATCGGGGCTGGCCACGCTCGCGCAGGCCGGCCGTCCTTGTAGGCCGTGCCGTCGAGTAACGGTTCGCACAGAGCATCATATTCCTCCCATTGCAGCAGAAGGCTGCCATCGAGGTCTTGTGACAGTCTGGGATGAACATCGCCGGTGACTGGAGACAAACCGTGTTCATGCAGCATCGCGAACGTGTCGGCGATCAGACGGCGGGCCTCGGGATCGCTGGCGACCAGTCGGGCATTGTCCGGATCGATCTTTGTATGCGCTTTGATCAACGGCCGGAGCTGCACCTTTGCAATGACCGCCAAACTCTCGTTGGGCTCGATGAAGAGATCGAGCACGTCGAGCGTCACGGTTGTTTTTCTCGAGCCGCCGGCCGCGCTGCGAATGCGAATCTCGCCGGTGTATCGGCCGACGTTGGCACTGGGGGGAATGCGTATTTCAACCCAAAGCACGAGATTTTCGCCGCGTGGAATGTTGAAGGGCTGCCCGTGCTGCGGGGCATCGATCGGCACCAAGGCATCGGGAATGCTGCGCGGTTCGCGAAGGCCGATGGAACGAAGATACCAGTTGGGAAATCGATCGATCGTGATCGGCCAGTGGCGATAAAGGCGAATGGAATCGGCCGGAATAATTCCCGACGGCCCTTTCAAGTCTCCGGCAATGACTTCGACGCCGGCGAACGTCGCATTTTGTGCGCTCAGGACATATTCAAAGGCAACGGTTTCATTCACGCCTCCCCTCAGTCCGACGGTTCCGGTTGCCGCATTGAAGTAGTCAGACGGCGCGCCGGATGAATCTCGCGGAAGAATGGCTTCAGACGGGCCGACAGCCCAAATCGTGGGCATGACCGAATTCGGATCGGACCTCGGTCCGCAGCCGCTGAAGACGACAACCAGCAAATATGCGGCAATAAGGCTTTGGCCGTTCATCGACCGGCGTACAACAGGATGATGGAAGGGTTTGATGAGCAATCAAGCATGGTCCACAAAAGAGGATGCGATCATGGGGCTTCCAGATTCAATCATGGGTTGACCGTAAAACATCGGCCTTTATCGTGCAAGATCGTTGCTATGTTCGCGCCGGCCACCGGCTTAATTCAGGATGATCATTTGCGTGCCTATCGGACGATTAGCGACTTAGGCGGGGTGTTGGCAATTCAATCCTTGTACTATCATCATTATTAGACGCAGGAACACGAATGCCAACCGCCGCTAAATCGAAAAAGGAACTCTGCACGCCCGAAGCGCCGCCGGCATCCTCCCGCACAATCAACTTGCCGATCATCGACCCTGAAACCGGTATGAAAAAGTCGCGCGCCGGACGGTGGCGGCTGTATGTACTGGGCGCGGTGCATGTCTTGATGATCGGGCATTTCCTGCATTGGCTGTGGGCCGACCAAACGCTCACGCCAATTGAGCCCTCCGAGTCGATGGAAACGATTCGGCAGGGCTACATCAACATGGGGTTCATTTTCTTTTCGCTGGCGATCCTGGCGACACTGATTCTGGGCCGCTGGGTGTGCGGTTGGGGCTGTCACTTGGTGGCCTATCAGGATTTGACGTTGTGGCTGCTGAAAAAACTGCGACTACGTCCAAAGCCCTTTCGCACGCGCTTCCTTTTAAATTTACAACCCTGGTTCTGGCGGCCGGCTGGATGTTTTTTGTTCCGCTCGGGGCGCGCATCTGGTCCATGTTTAAGCAGCAGCCGCAGCCAGAATTTGCGATGCATCTCACCCGCACCGGGTATTGGGACACGTTTCCCGGTCCGTTGTTCGGCGTGCTGACGATTTTGATCGCGGGCATCGTTATCGTGTATTTCCTCGGACCCAAAGGATTCTGCACCTATGCCTGTCCCTATGGCGCCATCTTCGCCATCAGCGACCGCATCGCCCCAGCGCGAATTCGCGTGACCGATGCCTGCAACCAGTGCGGCCATTGCACGGCTTCCTGCACATCCAATGTCAATGTGGCGGAGGAGGTGAAGCTCTTCAAAATGGTCGTCGATCCGGGCTGCATGAAGTGCCTGGATTGCGTTGAAGTGTGCCCCAATGATGCGCTCTACGTTGGCATGGGACGCCCGGCCGCGTTTTCAACACCCACCGAAAATCGGAAGGCCGTCAAATACGATCTCACAATTGTCGAAGAGTGTATCGCGCTGGTTTTATTCGTGATGGTCCTGGTCATTGTGAACGGCCTGTATGGCCAGTTTCCCTATTTGATGTCGCTTGCGGTTGCCGGCATCGTCACATACCTGTTCATGAAAGTCGGCCGCGTATTTTATTCGCCCGATGCGATGATGCAGAAAGTGGTGCTGAAGGTCAATGGGCGCCTTCGACCCGCGGGTGTTGCCATGATGGCGACACTTGCGCTGCTGACCGCATTGCTCGCTCACTCGGCGGTTTGGAGATACCACGATTTGTCGGCGGGCTCTGACTTCGAATCTGTCCCCTGCAGGCATACAACTGGCAATACAATGCCGATTTCTCAAAAAGCGCGACGGCCGAACAGGAATTGGCCTGTCAGTCGGTCGCTTCCCACATTGAAAGTCTGCAGCGATGGGGGTTGGCCGATGTGGCATCCAATCGCGTCAAGGCCGCGTGGTCCATGCTGTTTATCGGCCGCGCGGATGATGCGTTGGAGCAGGTGCGCGCCGCCACGTCGTCGCACCCGGAGCTGGCGGGATTCTGGCTTTGGCGGGCGAAGATCGAGACATTTCTGGGATTGGCGGATGCGGCGCGGCATTCCTTCGAGCGCGCGCTTGAGGCCGAGCGACCCGAGAGAGAGTCGCTCGCCGAAAAAGTGCCAAGTTCAAGGCATCCCATTTCGGCGGAAATCTGGTCGGAGTGGGGTCGGTTCCTGCTGAGCCGCGGCGACTCGCAAGTGGGTGCACAGGCGCTTGAGAAGGCTGTTGAATTCGATCCATCGCTCTCCATGGCGCGGCTGGCGCTGATCGATCATCTGCTGGCTGCCGGTCACGTGGATCGGGCAAGGACCTCTGCGCTCGATGCGATTGCCATGCATGTCGAAACGCCGATGTTGCTCGAGCGTCTCGAGAGGATTCGGCAGGTCGAGCCGAGCACGCCGCAGATTGTTGAGCAATATCGAACGGCACTGTCAAAGACCTCGAAGAATGTGGTGATCATGAACAATCTGGCGACGGCGCTCACCGGGCTGGAGCGGTTTTCCGAATCGATCGAAATCTGCCGGTCGGCCATTCAATTCATGCCGGATTCCCCCGGCATTCATGCGACATTGGCGGCAACATTGGTGGCGAAGGGCGATGCAGAAGGTGCGATACGTGAATTTGAAATTCTGCGCGGGTTGGTGCCGGAAAGCGGGGATGCGGCCTTCAAATTGGGAATTCTGTATGCACGGGTGGGACGCATCGCCGATGCACGACGCCAGTTTGAAGACATGAGTCGCATCGGCACACCTCAGGAAAGGGAGGCGGCCGCGCAATTGCTGAAAGAGCTGAGCATTCAACCTTGAGAGTCCGATCGCGCCGGCGAAAGCGCATTTCCTGTCAGGTGCATGCCGCGATCGCGACAATCTCACCGGAAGCAGATTTATAGCGCTTTCCGCCGGTGTTGAAAGGCTGCTAGCGCTCCAATCGCGGCCAGCACAATCGTCGCGGGCTCCGGAACGAATTGAATGTTGGTCGAGAATTTCAGCGTCGAGAGGATGGAGTGGCGCTCGGCGAAGAACAGATCAAAATCATACGATTGGCCTGCGGTCAATCCGAGTGAATCCGCGTTGAAGCTGCCGTTCTGCGGGGCGTGAATGCCGCCCAAATCCAGAACTTTTCGCCCATCAATAAAAATGATCAAGTCATCATCCGCCAGCACGTTGAACGAAAGTCCGGGCTGATAGACGAATTCCGTGTGAAGTTCGAGTGTAAAGTGATAATTATGCAAGTAGGTCTCATTGCCGAAGAGCTGGCCGTCAATGGGAAAGAAGGTCGTGTCTTCGAAGGTGTATATTCCACCGGGATTGGGCAGTCCATTTGAAAGCAGCAGGTCAAATGGAATGCTCTTATTGACGCCTGCGGTGTCGTTGTACCATTGGTTGTAGTTTGCGGCGCCCGTGGTCGTCGCCGTACCCGCGCCGCCGATGTAGACCGGCTTGCCGTCCGCGCCAAGCGTGTCGGACACGTAATTGGTGTCATTGGCGATGGGCCCTTGAAAATCCGGATGGTAAACATGGAAATCGCGAATGACAGAAGTAAGCGTGATTTCATGCGCCGATGCGGACGCGACCGTGGTAAGCGATGCGGCAAGAATGGCGAGCGAGCTCATCATTGAAAATCGATTCACGTTGGCGTCCCCCTGATTGTTGGCAGTCGAATTCGTGGCGATGGGTGGCTGCGCTATCGCCCTCTGTCAATCCTATGCACGACAGGTGCCGCGTATGAGGCATCCGTGTTGTGTAAGTGCGGGGCGCGATAATGTCATGAATGGATGCTGATGCGTTGAGATTTGAGTTCGGGGATGTCCGTTAACACGAAGGTCCGGAATTCCGGATGATGCCTAATAGCAACAATTCGAGAAGATTCTGGTGCGTCAGAACGACGCGCCGAACGAAAAGCTGAAGAACTGCGTGTCGTCTCCGTCTTCCTCGGCAAGCGGAACTGCAAAGTCGAATGAGAGTGGAATCGGCCCGAAATACTTGATGTAGATTCTCGCCCCGAAGCCCGCGGCCGCACGCCATGATTGAATACCAAAGTCCTTTTCGACCGTGCCCATGTCGATAAATGTCGCGCCGCGAACGGTTTTGCCGATGAGCGGGAAACTGTATTCAGCATTGGTCAGCACCAGGAAATCGCCGCCAACCGCATCGTCGCGAATTCCGTCGCGCGGACTGATGCCGCGAAATGCAAAACCGCGCAGCGATCCGATGCCGCCGGCGAAGAACTTTTCGAACACCGGGGCGTCGCCGAATATCTGCCCGACCGTCGTGCCGAACTGCAGAATGTGCTTGCGGCCGAACACGTCGGTCTTGAGTGTAAAGTACTTGTCATAGGTGGCCACGGCCTTCGGGAAAAAGTGATCGCCGCCGAGCGCGCCCACCTGCTCCAGCGACAATTGCAGGCGATCGCCGCGACTCGGCAGCCAGCGGCTGTCCGTCGTATCCCGAACGAGCGTGCCCTTGACCGAGGTCAGCCAGTTGTTGCCGCGATCATCGCGAATATCCTGTGCGGTGAAAATATCCGTGCCGCCGATTTTGATCTGCTCAAAGCGGAAGGATGCCTCGGTCGCCCAGCCTTTGAGCGGTCCTTCGCGAAATCGCTTGTCGAAGCTGGGTGAAAAGCCGATGCGCCGTTCATCGAATTCGTCGCGCCCGCGCTCGAACAGATACAGTGCCAAACCCATGCCGATGTCACGGTCAAACAAATAGGGCTCGCGAAACTCGAGACGCGCGCGATTCAACTCGGTGCCGGGCTCAACGACCAATCGCATCGTCTGCCCCGCGCCGCGAAATGATCTGCCGCGGAAGAATTCCCGGCCGGATCGCGGCGTATCGAATATGTCAAAATTCCGCTGTTCGATTGAAATCGACCCGACCAGGCCGCTGTTGCTGGTGATGCCCACGCCGAAAAGGATCGATGTGGTGTCGGCCTCTTCCAGCGTGACGAGCGCATCGCGAACGCCGGGCTGGTCTCCCACCGGCGTGATCTTGGCGTCATTGAAGAGGCGCGTTTCGACGAGGCTTTGCTCCGCCGCCTTTGCTTTGGTGGTGTCATACAACTCTTCAGGAAGAAATCGAAGCTCGCGGCGAATGACGCGATCCTTGGTGTTTCGATTTCCGCGCACGACAATGCGGCCGAATCGATATTGCGCCTGTTCAACCACTGTGACGGTCAGATTCACAAAACCGTCGTCCTCCGCAAACACGTGGGAGGTATTGACTTCCGCATAGACGTAGCCGAGCCGGCCATATTCCTGAAGAAGTTTTTCGCGATCGGCCTTCAGCACATCCGCATCGACGACCTCGCCGACAAAGCTCCGCATCATGCTCACCAGCCGGGCGTCATCAAAGACGGTGTTGCCGACGAACTTGATCGATTGGATATAATGCTGAATGCCTTCGCTGATAATGAACGTGACCACAAGGTCGGTTTCGCTGTCTTTTTCGAAGTCGATTCGATATCCAACCTGGGCATTCAAATAACCGCGGGCCACGTAAAACGCCTTGATGGCCGCGGCATCGCGCTCGGCCATTTCGCTGTCGAAGCGCCGGTGCGGAAAATCCAAAGTGACGTATTCGTTTCGATCAAGGATCGCAGCCGCAGGCCGCTGTACGATTGATTGCCTTGAAAAACGATTTCCTGCACTTTAACGCGAGGCCCCTCGGAAATTCGGAATAGCACGCGGCGCTCGTCGCGCAACACCTCGCGATCCACCTCGACCGAGGCATACGAAAAGCCCGCATCGCGGTATTTTCGCTCGATTTCCTGCTGCGCCTGCCGAATGAGAAAATCGCTGATCGGCGATCCGACATCCAGATCGATTTCCTTGAGAAAGTCGCCGGCTTTGAATTTTTCGTTGCCGATGAAGTCGATTGACGTAATGAACGGTCGCTCAGCCACAACAAAAACGAGCACAACCTCGCCATCGACTTCGCGCGGCTCGGCGTAGGGAGTGCCCTCAAATTTCTGAGTTTCCGCAAGTTTGCGGCAGGCTTCCGCAACTTGTTCGCGGTCCCAAAGGTCGCCCGCTTTCACACCGGTGATGCTCTGAAGGTAAATCGAATCCAGCGTGATCAGCCCTTCGAATTCGATTCGGTCGATGACGCGCCCGATGGGGTCGATGGTCGCGGGGCGCGTCGTTGTGGTCGGACCGACTTGCAAGAGGCCCATGGTGGACCAAAGGGCCATAATGCCGCCCAAGGCCAACAGCGAGCGCTGCGGTCTGGTGAACTGTCCAATGATCCTTAACGATCGCGACATCCTGTCCCTGTTGGAGTTGCGGATTCCCCTCAGCTCTCCCAACCGACGAAACGCGAGACTATACCGATTCGTTCAATCGACTGAAACCCACAGAACGCTGTTTCAGTGCTGTAAATCAAAACGACGAGTGAGCCGCAACTTCTGCGCAGCGCCCTTGAGGAAACCGCACCTGCTTATCAGTATTACTATCGGCCTTTGTGGATGAAGCGGGGTAGAACTGTTCGGAGCTGGTACAGCGGCCACGTCAAATTCATGGGGTATTACAACGCAACCCCAATAAGAATCGAAGGTTGCTGTCGCCTGCACAAATGTGGAACAAGGGTGAGTGTCTATCCGGCTCGAAAAGAGCCAATGTGTGGATAAGTGACGCCCAAGCTTCTAATTCAGGCTTGATTCCCCGTTCAGCCTGGCGCGGTTTCATTTAATAAATAACATCCCACGACATGGCACGGATTCAGCGGTGTATTCGTTTGACGCTGAATGCTTCCATTGATCCAATTTCAACGCGCCGTTTTGGCGTTCACCTGAGTTGTCCAATAACAACGTACCGTTCAATTCGCGATGAATTGCACCAACGGATGATCTATTGGACCTAAATCGATGCGGGTTGCGGGCCGATCAAGGATCGGTAATCCGCCCTGTTCCGCGCCGTGAACAGTGGTCAACAGCCCATTTTCAGGGGTTCGCGCGAAATGGATATCGCAAGTTTAATCGG
>JADJRI010000046.1 GCA_016712275.1 Planctomycetota bacterium | reverse complement strand
ACAGGCTTTCTCAACAGAGCCGAAGCGCTCCCAGACATCATTGTCAACGGAATAGATCTCGGAACATTCCAAGATTCCAAGCATTTACGAGTCTATGTCGATACAGAGAAATGGTTACTCAGTAAGTTACATGCCTCGACCTTCGGCGACAAGCAGACCATCACTCATGAGTATGTGGACATCAATAAAGCCCTTCAAGACGCAAAACGCCGAACCATCGATGTCACGCCCAAACCACAAGAGTTGACAGATTGTGCCAATCCATTCGACTGACGACAAGGCAAAACGCCCATATCTGGTATGGTCTCGTACAAAACACTCCACAATCTCAATACAATCAACAGCTTGCGAGTTGACATAATGCATGTTATCAGAAGTAAGGTGTGTGAGCATACGTAGAAACAACGAGAGGGCATTTTCTCTGAAGCAAATGGGCATAGAGCTTGCAGTCGGAGTCCCATGGCACGGGGGGTGCATGGTGCCCGGCCCCCAAATCAGAGCCGGTCTGCTTGGCGTAGCGGTACCTTTGCTCTGGCTAGATGCGACTACAAGTTAAAAGTTAAAAGTTAAAAGTCCATAGCGTGTCGGCTCAGCGGGGTATGAAGGGTTTAGTTTTTAATTTTTAAATTTTTTCAAAAATGCCGCAAAAATATTCCCCGAAGCAAGAACAGTCGCTCATGTCGGAGTTGTGGGATCCGCAGATAGCGGATGACGTGGAGAAGTTCGTCCTCTTCGCCTATCCATGGGGCCAAGCCAATACGCCACTGCACGATCAAGCAGGCCCCCGAACGTGGCAACGCGATAAACTGCAAGCCCTGACGCACCATATCAAACAGCAACAAGGGCAGAAGCAGCTCGGGTTCGACATCGATATGTTCAGAGATGCGACCGTCTCCGGTCGAGGATCGGGGAAGTCAGCCCTCGTGGCGTGGCTCAAGGACTGGATGATGACGACGCGCCTCGGCTCGAGTACGGTCATTACGGCGAACACGGAACCGCAGCTCAAGACGAAGACGTTTGCAGAGTGTAACAAGTGGTCGACCCTGCTGATTAACGCCCATTGGTGGAAACGCAGCGTGCTCACGATCGAGCCGGACGACTGGTTTCGTGAACTGTTGGCGCAACAACTCAGCATCGACAGCACGTACTACTACTGTAAGGGTCTCTTGTGGTCGGAAGAAAACCCGGACGCGTTCGCCGGCACGCACAACATGTATGGATTCCTATTGATTTTTGACGAAGCGTCGGGCATTCCCAACAAGATTTACGATGTGTCGGAAGGATTCTTTACGGATTTGGTGCTTGACCGGTACTGGTTTCAGTTCAGCAACGGCCGGCGGAACGTCGGCGGGTTCTATGACAGTTTCCATGTGAACAAGGAATTTTGGCGGACGCTCCACTTAGACTCAAGAACGGTGGAGGGCATCGACCAAAAGCGGTTTAATTCGATCATCAAGCAGTACGGCATCGACTCCGACGTGGCGCGGGTGGAAGTCCTGGGGCAGTTTCCGAAGCAGGGGGCCAAGCAATTCATATCAAACGATCAAGTTCATCAGGCTCAACAGCGAAAACTTCCGGAGCCCGAGGACCTCGGTGCTCCGCTGATGATGGGGGTGGACGTGGCGCGGTTCGGGAATGACTCCTCCATTGTCAGGTTCCGGCGTGGGCGTGACGCCAGAAGTATCCCGGCCAAGAAAATGAAGGGCTTGGATAACATGCAACTCGCCAACGAACTCGCCCACATGATTGACACCTACAATCCAGATGCCGTGTGTATCGATGCAGGGCAAGGGACCGGCGTGATTGATCGGCTCAAGGAGATGGGCTACAGCAAGAAGGTCCATGAGATTTGGATGGGGTCGAAAGCGAACGAACCGCAATGGGCCAACCGGCGAACAGAGTTGTACGCGGAAGGGCGGGATTGGCTCCGGGGTGGGTGTATCGATAGCGACAACGACTTGTTCACGGATTTAACCGCGCCGGAATATGGATTCTTCGGGAAGGCCAAGGATCAAATCATGTTGCAGAGTAAAGAGGAAATCAAGGATGTCATTGGCCGAAGCCCGGATGACGGGGACGCGTTTGTGCTGACATTCGGAGTGAAGGTGGCGCGGAAAGATACCAGTAAAATGCGGGGTGGGAGATTTGACAAGGCTAGGGGTGAACATGGTAATGTGGCGCGAGACGCGGACTATTCTGTGTTTGGATAAGGAGCCGGGTCGTGTATGAAAATCAAGCCGTCGAAGGTGCAAGACGAGTTACGCGATATCGTGCAAGTCGATCCGTTTGCGGAGCCGAAGTCGTTGACCAAGCAGCTCGATGCGGGCCTGTATTGGGCGAAGGTCGCCGGGTCCAGCGTGTGGGAGCTTGTCGTGATTACGCACGCGGGGTATGTCCAGGAACTCACGGGGGCGCGGCGCAATCTGCCGATTGAGCGTGTGCCGGGTTCGGTCATAGGCCCCTTGGTGATGATGCCAGTCTAAGAGGCGAGATGTCTGTAGGCGGTGTGAATCCGATTGAATGGGTCCTCCCCCCACTGGCCTTGACGCACCTGGCGGTGGACGCCGCGTCGAAAGTCGCGACGGGGGAGAATGCGTTGAACGTCCCTGGGTCGGCCGGGGCGAAACAGAAGCAGGCGGAAGCGGAACAGCAACAACGGTTGTCTGCTTCGCAAGAACTCGCCGCCGAACAAAAACGAAAAGAAGAGGCCAATCGGCCGTTGACGGCCTCGCAAGAACAGGACAGTCGGGCGCGGTTGTCGTCGGCCACAGAATTTATCACCGGGCGTAAACGCCAAATCTTAGGGTAAGGCATGAGTCAAGTCTTTGGCTTTGGCACACCGGTTCCGCAATCCGCCATTCCTCCCCCAAGTCCAAGTCGGGTTGATCCGGCGATTCAGAAGTCCGGGGATGCGACGCTCCAGAATGTGGCGCGACAAGGGTACGCGTCGCAGTTTTTGATGAGTACGCTCACGCGAACGCGCACCAACGCGCATCCGCAAACCCTAGGAAGTCAATAGGCCATGCAAGAAGGGTACAAATCCGATTACGCACGGATGTTAGTCAAGGAATACGAATTCCTCGATCAACTGTCTGGGCATTGGAACAAGACCTACGAGCAAGTCGCGGCACGGATTTGGCCAGAATACGCCGGGTTCGCGCAACTCCAAGGGACGGTGCGGACGCCGGGCGTCCAAAAAACCACGGAGATGATTGACGCCACGGGGGCGATTGCGCTTCAGCGGTTCTCCGCCGTCGTCAATTCACTCCTCACCCCTGAAAGCCAACGGTGGCATCTCCTCGCCCCCTCCGATAAAACGCTCAAACGGCATCGGTCGGTACGAGAATATTTTGAGGCCTGGACGGAAATTCTCTTTGACTATCGGTATCAATCGATTTCGAACTTCACGGGTCAAAAGGCGATCGGGTATGCGGCCCTAGGGGCATTCGGCACGGATGTCATTTACACGGATCGACTTGATCACTTCGGGCAAAAAGGCCTCAGATACAAAGCCGTGCCCGTGTTTAACGTCGTGTTCAAGGATAATCATCAAGGCGTCGTCGATACGGTGTATCGGAAGTTCTTCTATACCGCCCGGCAAGCCGTGCAGAAGTTCGGGGAAGCCGCACTTCCGGAGCGGATCGTCAAGGACTCTAAGGACAAGAAGCGCAGTGAGAAAGAGCATTGGTTTATTCACTGTGTCGGACCGCGTGAGGACTATCAACAGGGCCGGCTTGATGCGAAGGGAATGCGCTATGCAGAAACCTACGTCACGGTCACAGAGCCAAGTGTCGTCCAAGAAGCCGGATACAACGTCTTTCCCTATGCGATCGGCCGCTATATTCAAGCTCCGGGGGAGAGCCGGGGGCGCAGTCCTGCAATGTTGGCCTTGCCTTCCCTCAAAACCCTTAACGAAGAAAAGAAAACCATCCTCAAGCAGGGGCACAAAGCCGTTGATCCCGTGATGTTGATTGCGGATGACGGGGTGATGGATACGGCGAGTATCAGGCCAGGGGCGTTTATTTCCGGGGCGATGTCGCCGGACGGGCGGCCGCTTGTGGGCACACTGCCGGTGGGAAACGTGGCGCTGGGGCATGAAATGATGACGATGGAAAAGGAGATTATCAACGACGCGTTCTTAGTCTCCCTGTTCCAAATCCTTGTCGAGACGCCGCAGATGACGGCGACGGAAGTCGTTGAGCGGACGCGGGAAAAAGGTATTCTGTTGGCGCCGACGGTCGGGCAGCAAAACGCCGCCTTGGGTCAAACGATTGAGCGAGAAATCGATGTGTTGGCGCAACAAGGGATTGGTCCGGAGATGCCGGCGATTCTGCGAGACGCCGCCGGAGAATACTCGATCGTCTTCGATTCGCCGCTCACACGAATGGCGAAAGCCGGTGAAGCCTCGGGCTTTATGCAGACGGTCGACTGGGCGACGGAGAAAGCGGCGGCGATTGGTCGACCGGAAATCTTAGATCCTGTCAACTGGGAAACGGCGATTCCTGAACTCTTGGAAAACCGGAATGTGCCGTTACGTTGGATTAATTCACCAGAGAAAATCGCGCAACTCGCACAGGGACGGGCACAAGCCGCGCAGCAACAACAGATGTTAGAGGCGGCGCCGGCGGCGAGTGCCGTTCTGAAAACGGCAATGGCGCAATAAGTCTGTATGTCACCAGACGAAGAAGCCGAATTCGACAAAGGGGTCCAGCAAGCGCAACAGTTCATCACGCAGAGAAAAGCGTCATACTGCCGAACTTTTCCGATAGACGGGGTTGACGGCCGGTCGGTTCTTGAAGACTTAGCCGCGTTTTGTCGGGCGCATTCATCGACCTACGATCCGGATCCGAGGCTTGCAGATCGGTTAGACGGGCGGCGGGAAGTGTGGCTTCGCATTCAACAGCACTTACAGTTATCAGATCAGCAGTTGTGGAGTCTGTATAAAATCCCTAAACGATAAGGAGCGTTATGGCTGAAGGAGGCACCAGTGGCACAGGACAAAGCGAAGGGCAAGGCGGTACGCAAGCCCAAGGAGGCACCGGCGGTCAAGGTGGAACAGGCAGCACTGAAGGACAAGCCGGAGGGGGGTCTGCCTCGGCGTCGGGGGGACAGTCGCAAAGCTTTGACTGGAAGTCGCTTAGTTTAGACCCGGCGTTACAGAATGTCGTGGACGCGCACCAATGGAAGGGGCCGGCCGATGTCCTTAACTCCTACACCAATCTGCAGAAGGCGATGGGGATTCGGAGCGGAAACCCTAATCGGGTGGTGATTCTCCCCGGTGAAAAGGATCCGCCGGAAGCCTGGAACGACGTGTTTACGAAACTTGGGCGACCGGACAAGCCTGAAGATTACGCGCTTCCCGTTCCGGAAGGGCACCCGAAAGATTTCGCCGACCAGGCGTCGAAGTGGTTTCACGAGTTGGGCATCCCTAAAGGGGCGGCCGTGAAATTGGCGGAACGCTGGAACGCGACGATGGGCGAGAAGGCGACGGCCGCGCAGGCCGCCAAGAACGAGAAAATTCAACAGGATATCAACGACTTGCGGACAGAGTGGGGCACGGACTACGACAAGAATACCTCGCTGGTGGATAAGGCGGCGGAAGCGTTCGGGGTGGATCAAAACATTCTCTCGGCGCTGAAAGATGCGCTCGGTCCTGCGAAGGCGATGAAGTTTTTTCACGCGATTGGATCGAAGCTTGGGGTGGAAGGCTCCTACGTGGAGGGCAAAGGCGCAGGCGGCGATTTGTCGATGACTCCAGCACAAGCGCAAGCAGAACTGACGCGATTGAGGAACGACAAAGCGTTTGTCGAAATGTGGAACTCAAAGACGGACGTAAAAGCTCGGCAAGAGGCGCGGCACTTGATGTCGAAACTGCAACAACTGGCCGCACCGGGGATGACGAACTTTCAATAGTTGACAAAGTTTCGGCGTATAGGTATACAGAATGGGACGCGGGTTCGGGACAACGCACACGCGCCCCCATTCTTCCCGCTCAATACTGAGCCCCTAGTTTAGGGACAACTCACAGTTTGAAGGCGTTAACCTTTTAGCTATGAGGGTGTCTCATGTCTGAAAATCTTCCTAATCACTATACCATTTCGTTCTCTCAGAACATTTCGCTCAAGCTTCAGCAAATGGGCTCGATGTTGCGTGGCACGGTCACGGAAGCCCCCTATGAAGGCAAGAAGGCATCGCCGGTTGACCAGTTCGCGCAGATCTCCATGAACCGCGTATCGAGTCGGTTTGCACCGATGCAGCGCGTTGATGCAGCGACCGATCGCCGATGGGTTGCACCGACCGATTTTGATTTGCCGCAGTTGATCGATCGGTTTGATAAGTTGAAGATGTTGACTGATCCGGAGTCGAGCTACGTGCAAAACGCCGTATTCGCGGCCGGTCGAGAAATCGACATTGCGATTTTGCAGGCCACCACGGCGGATGCGTCGACCGGGGAGCAAGGCGCTGGTACCACAGCCTATACGTCCGGGAATACCATCACGGTTTCAATCGGTGAGACCAACAGCCGGCTTAACGTGCCGAAGCTATTGGCGCTCAAGGAGAAGATGAGGTCGCAGTTTGTCGACTTTGACCGGGACGAAATCTATATGCCGTTGACGGCAAAAGACGAGTCGAGTCTCCTAGCTCAGATTCAGATTGTGAGCAAGGACTTTAACGGGTCAGAGAAACCGGTGCTGCAGGAAGGGCGCATTAAATCCTTCTTGGGTATCAATTTTGTCTACTGTGAACAGGCTGAGGCCACCATGGCTGGAACGAACAAGGTGACTGTTCCCGCGTGGGCGAAGTCCGGGATGCACCTCGGCATTTGGAACGATATTCAATCAGACATTAGTCGGCGGAACGATTTGCAGGGCCTTCCGTGGCAGGCGTATGTATACCTGTCTTGCGGGGCGACTCGGTTGGAGGAAAATAAAGTGTACGCGGTGGAGTCGTATCGGGCATAAGCAAATCGGTCAACCGTCAACCGTTTAACAAAGGGGTAGGACCATGGCTGTTGTGGCAGTAAAATCTACGGCGATTACAAACGCCGATGCGAAAGTGTTGAATAACTCTCGGATATTCAGAACGGAAGTCTATGAGGCGGTGGGCACGGTCGAAGCGGCCAACGGCGATTCCATCGCCTCGGTGTATCGCTTTTGTCGGGTGCCGTCGAATGCGCGGATCTCTCGTGTCCTTTTGTCCTGTGATGCCATTACATCAGGGGCCGGGGATGTCGGGGTGTATAAGACGGCGCGTGACGGGGGCGCAGTTGTCGATGTCGACTTTTTCGGCTCGGCGGTGTCCATCGCCTCGGCGTTGTCGCACAGCGACATTACGCACGAAGCGGACGCAGCGGATGCCGGTGCCGGATACGGGCAAGCCGACGTGGAGAAACCACTCTGGCAGGCCCTGGGCCTTACGGCTGATCCGTATATTGAATACGATATTGCGGTGACGTTGACGGCGGCGGCTGCAGCGGCCGGCACGATGAGCATGAAAGTACAGTTCGGGCTGTAAGAAAGGAGCGTCATGGCGGATCACTATTATGCCGTAGACATAGGGCGCTCGCTTGATCCGTCCAAGGTGACGACAGGCACGTCGACCTCGGCGGCGAAGCATGTCGAATTGCGGACGCTTGATGGAGCGGGGCTCACTCGCATGGATGTTCTGATGGCCTTAAAGCAACTCGAGGCCTACTTTCAGAACCATGCGCCGACTCCATAAGGCGTCAGTCATCGAGTACAGAGAGGGCCTAGGTCCGACTTGGGCCTAGGCCTTTTTTGCAAGGGGGCGTCATGGCTAGTCGTCTTGGCATCATCAATCTTGCCTTACAAAACGTCGGCGCGGCTCGGGTCGGAGCGGTTGAAGATTCTGAGTTATCTGTCGAGGCCAATCAATCCTACGATACTATTCGAGACGTAGAACTCCGGGCGAATGCGTGGGGGTTTGCGTCGAAGCGGGTTAACGTGGCGGCCCATTCCGTGGCACCGGCGTTTGACTTTCTGAAGGCGTATCCGCTTCCAGTCGACTGTCTTCGGGTCCTCTTTCCCGTGCGTCAAAACCTCGATTGGAGGATAGAAAACCACGAAGGCGCGGTATCCATTCTCACGAATCAAGACTCGAGTCCGCTGAGACTCCGTTACATTAGTCGGGCGTCGGAAGCGTTGTTTGATCCTTTGTTTACGCTTATGCTGGGGTGTGCGCTCGGGTGGCAAATCGCGGAACGAGTCACACAATCAAACTCAAAGCGTGATGCCATGCGGCAGCGGTATACCGACATTCGGCGGGAAGCACGGCGGCTTAATGCGTTTGAGCGAGTGCCGGATAAGTCGCCGGTGGATGAGTGGCTGACCGGGTTGCAGACCGGACAGTTTGCCGGGGTCGATTGGGGTGAGCAGTGAGATCGACGAGTATCAAGAGTAGCTTCAACACCGGGGAAGTCTCCGGGCTCATGTATGGGCGGCTGTCTGACTTCGACAAGATGAAGTCGGCGGTGGCGACCTCACTGAACGCGATCCCGTTAGTTGAGGGTCCGTGTACTCGGCGTCCCGGAAGTGCGTATTGCGACGAAACGCGGTACTCGGAAAAACGGTCGAGGATTGTTCGGTTTAAATACTCCACAACTGACGCATACGCCATTGAGTTTGGCGATCAATATGTCCGTTTTAAAAAGAATAATGCGCCGGTTCATGATGAAACCTATACGATTACAGGCATCACGAACGACTTTCCGGGGGTGGTGTCTTATACCGGCAACGATCCAGCTAACGGGGATGACGTCGATGTGTCAGGCGTACTTGGGATGACGCTAGTCAATGGCCGGCGCTTTCGGGTGCAAAACGTCAACACGGGTTCGAACACATTCGAGCTCTATGAAGTGACGACCGGGGGGTTGCTGACGGAGGTCAACGCGGTCGACTTCGGGACGTACACCTCGGGCGGGGTCGCCAAGCGGGTGTATACGCTTGTCACGCCGTACCTTGAAACAGATCTCTTTCAGCTTAAATTCTCGCGGTTTGCGGACAAGCTCTATATCTTTCATAGCGACTACCCAGAGGCCACACTCAATCGGTTCTCGGATAGCAACTGGACACATACTCCGCTCACGTTTGTCGACGGTCCCTACCTTCCGGTCAACAAAACCACGACGACGCTTGCAGCCAGTGCCTTCGCGCCCGGAGCTGGGCGGACGATTACCGCGTCTGCCGTGGACGGGATTAACGACGGGCTCGGATTTCTCTCGACGGATGTTGGCCGGTACATTCGGCTCAAAGGCGGGGGCTCGGCGGTGTGGGGATACATGGTGATCACCGGGTACACCAGTACCACACAAGTCACGGCGACCATTATTAATTCTGTTGGATCCACGACGGCGGCCACCACATGGCGCCTGGGGCTGTTATCAGACACCACGGGCTATTCTGATGCGGGGACGTTCTTCGGGGATCGAATAATCTTAGGGGGATGTCCTTACAGAGAATCCCGATGGGATGTGTCGTACGTCGGGGATTACGTGAACTTCGCGGAGACAGAGGTAGACGGGACGACGACAGACAGTCACGCCTTTTCCTACACGTTGACGTCAGAAGAGTCGCAAGCGATCCGGTGGATGAAGAGTATTGCGAACGGGTTTGCCATCGGAACATTTGAGGGGGAGTGGCTCGCCAGACCGTCGGTCAACGAAGAGGCGATGACGCCGACGAATCGAGACGCGAAACAATCCTCTTCGTATGGGTCAGAACGCGTGGACGCGGTGAAAGTGGGTTCGGCTATTTTGGCGATTCAGAAGCACGGGCGCCGGGTCCGAGAAATCAGTTATAGCTTTGCGGATAATCGGCTAAACACCGTGGATGCCACGATCTTGGCTGAGCATGTCACCAAAGGGGGGACGCCGGAAGAGTCCGGACTGATCGAGTTGGCGTACCAACAGGATATCCACCCGGTTGTGTGGGCTCCTCGAACAGACGGCTATCTTGTTGGCATGACCTACCACCAGGAGGAGAAAGTCGCCGGATGGCATCGGCATAAACTCGGCAGCGGATCAGAGGCGCTTGTTCCAGCTTCGTATGCGCGAGTTGAGTCCTGTTGCGTCGTGCCGGCGGCAGACGGGTCCTATGAAGCGTTGTATATGATTGTGAAGCGATGGATTAATAACCGAACCGTTCGAACCGTCGAGTATCTCAATAAGCCGTGGGAAAAAGGGGACGACGCGTTGACGCCGCAATATCTTGATTGTTCGTTGGTATACGACGGGGCGGCGACGAGCCTGTTAACCGGGGCGTATCATTTGACCGGGGATACGGTGTCGGTCATGACGGACGGGGCGGTGCATCCGGATGTGGTTGTGAGCAGTACAGGAACTATTGCTCTCAACACTGAAGCGGAACATGTCGTTGTGGGGTATAAGTACAATAGCGACACTGAGCTGTTGCCGTTTGACGCTGGGTCGGCTGACGGGACGGCGCAAGGGAAGATTCAAAGAAAGCATCATGTTGCGGTTCGGCTCTATGAGTCCCTAGGGTTGCAGGTCGGGCCTAGCTTCGACAAACTGCAGGCTGTGGTGTTTCGAAAGCCGTCCCATGGATCAAACACCAGAACACCGTTGTTTAGTGGTATAAAGCTTATCGATGGGTGGCACGGGGACTACTCCGCGGAGGATCGGATATGTCTACGCTTCTCGGGGCCGTTGCCGGGGACGATACTCGGCGTGATAGCCAGGCAGAGTACAGAGGATGCCTAGATATCGTGCCGTTCGAAGCCTGGCACTTTACTAGGTTTCAACTCCGCTCGGAACAGGAGATTGTTGCGGTCGACATGACGCCGGCGTATTGCCAGGCGCTCGCGTCCGGGGGGCCGGCGTTTTCTGCCTGGGTCGGTCCGGATCTTATCGCGGCGGCCGGGGTCATTCATTTTTGGCCTGGACGGGCGCAGGTGTGGGCAATGATGTCCTGGATGATGCCTCAGTACGGGGGGCTCATTCATAGGCATGTCAAGCGATACATTCAACAGCATCCGGTTGTAAGACTCGAGTGTGTCATAGACCCCCGGTTCCCAAAGTCTGAAGAGTGGGCGAAACGGTTGGGTTTTAAGTATGAGTCCACGATGCGGGCCTATGGCCTTCACGGGCAAGACATGGATATGTACGTGAAACATGGCTAATTTTATCGCTCCGATTATGCTGGCAGGGTCAGTGGTCTCCGCTGTGGGCGCGAGCCAAAGCGCGGCGGCACAACAGAATGCCGCACTCTACAACGCTCGGCTGGAAGAAATTAACGCCATGACAGCGGCGGATCAGTCGGCCGTGGAAGTCTCGCGATTTGAACGGGCACGGCGTCAAGAACTCGGCAGTATTCGGGCGGCCTTCGGAGCGACGGGCAACACCGAAGACGCGTTGTCTGTCCTGGCTGATGTCGAAATGACCTCGCAACTTGACAAAGCGGCCCTCAAATATCAAGGGGATTTGCGCGTCATAGGGCACAAGCAAAACGCGCAACTCAATCGCATGGCGGCAGACACGGCCGCACGAGAAGGAGGGTTTCGTACCGCAAGCGCCTTCTTGTCAGGCCTTGGAAACGTGGCCGCCTACGGGGCGGCGTCCGGTGGAACGCTTTCGCGTTCTCCGGCGGGCGGCATCTCGAAAGGATTTCTTGAATAATGCCGAAAATTCCTGAATACCGTAGCAGAGTCGGGGTTACAGCGGATATCCCGACACGGGCGGCGCAAGGGTCAGATCTTGGCGGCACGGGACTCTCTGAGCTTGGCCAAGGTATCCAGCAGGGCGGGGCACGCTTGGCCGAAGCTCAGCGGATCTTGAACGCTCGCCAAGCGGCAAACGAAGTGACGCAAACCGACGTCAAAATGCTGCAAGCTCAAGCTGAGTTGACGACGGAACTCAACGACATGGTGAAGAACTGGAAGCCGGAAGACGGCGAAATCGTTCCCGCCATGCAAGAGAAAGTTCGGCAGCGGATGGAGGGGATTGCCTTTTCAAACGGAGAGGCGGTGCACGAAACGACTCAAGGGCGTCAGCATTTTGAACAACAATCGGCGCGGCTCTCCTCTCACTTCCTTGTGCAAACGGCCCAAGCGCAGAGTCACATAATGGGCCAACAGGTTATCGTCGAGCATAACAAGGCAGTGGACGTCGCCGCGAATACCGTTCAGACCAATCCGGACGGGTTTGACGTGTTTCAGCAACAACTCACGGAGATGATCGACAACCCCAATGGGCGCTATTCGGCGTTGCCAGCGGTCAAGCGGGAAGAGCTGAAACGGGCGGCGACGAGTTCGATTGCTCGGGCGGCGGTGCAAGGGGAAATCCGATCCGCGCCACGGGTGGCGTTAAATCGTTTAAACAGTGGGTGGATGTCTGAGCACTTAAATGATACAGACACGCCGCAACTGATTAACCAGGCCAAGACCGCCGTGCATGCCCTAGACGTCGATGAAGACCGGGCCTATCGAGAAGCGGAACGACAGCGCGTCGCGACGGCGCGGGCGATTTCGAATAAGATGCTGACCAAGCTTGCAGCCCATGACGCAGACCCGTCCAACCCGCCGTTGACGGCGCAAGATCTGATTGACTCCGGGTTAGGCCAGTACGATGACAACGGGTTTCAGTCGATGATTTCGGTTCTGCATACTCGAGCGAAAGAGGGGGATCGGGAAGTCAAGACGGATCCGGTTGTGTTTCGCCGGTTGTTTAATCGCATTCACGCGGATCCGGGCGATCCGAACCGGTTGAAGGACGAAACCGCCATTCAAGACGCCTTCGGGAAGCATCAAAAGCTTTCGTTCGCAGATATGACTCACTTGCGAAAAGAATTTCAAGACGCCAGGACCCCGGACGGAGCGCGGTTGAGCGACACGAAGCGCCTCTTTCTTGATCGGATTCAGACGCAGATTACCAAGTCGAATATGCTGATGGGGAAAATCGACACGGACGGGGATAAGCAAATGCTCCTCTACACGCTAGAAGTGAACCGCCGGGTGGAGGAGGCCAGGAAAAAAGGAGAGGATCCGCACGAACTGTTTAACCCCCAGAGTCCTAAGTTTGTGGGGTCGGCTGACGCTTTGGCGCCGTTTCAGAAGTCCATGAAAGAGTCTATGAAATCGTTCTCCGACAAGATGCGAAAAGGGAACGAGAAGACGCCGGCGCTTCCCCCTGAACAAATGCGGAAGCCCGGCGAGTCGTACTCCGACTGGAAGAAACGGGTTATTCCATGAGTGCAGCCGGATTAGCAGAAATCCAGAAGGCTAGGGCGGCGGGGTTTACGGACGAAGAGATAGCCCAGAACATCGCCGACGAAAAAGCGAAAGCCGAAGCGGCCGGGTTTTCCCCGTCAGATGTCGATGCCTACTACGGCAACCCACCCTTTGACGACGCGCCCATTAAGGCGCTGTTGTATGAAAACCACAAAGCCGCAACAACCCCAAGCGCCGATGGGACGACGCAGCCTAAACCCATTACGTCGTTTACAGAGGCTATCGAAGCCGGGCTTCAAATGTCCGTATCCGGGCTTGTCGCTCGCGGAAAGGGGCCTGACTTAGCGATTACGGAAGACACGCCTCGATCCTCTCGCATTGCGGCCAATGTCGCCTCGTTAGCCGGGGATATTCCGGCGATGATCGGCGGCTACTTGGCTGGCGGGGGGCAGATTACCGGCATGGCGGGGGCCTTCGCTCTTCCGACGGCGATACGAAAAGTCTTGATGGACAAGTACGAGAAGGGTGAAGTACGCGATTTTTCTGACTTCTGGGATCGACTCTCCGGAGTGGCGATCGATACGGCAAAGTCCTGGATTACTGGCGCGGCAACAGGTGCGGTCGGAAAGGCAGTCGGGGCGGCGGCTATTCCGAATAAGGTCTTGAAAGGCGCGGCGGTGACGTCGGCAGAACTCGGCACAATGGTAACCGTTGGTAACGCGCTTGAGGGGAAAGTTCCGTCAGCAGATGAGTTTATCGATACGGCGATTGCCCTTGGGTTTGTGAAAGGGTCGGTTGCCGTGGCGAAGAAACTTCGAGGGGTGTACGCCGAAACAGGGGTGACGCCGGAAGAACTGGCGAGAGACGCGGAAAAAGACCCAACCATTCAACAAGATCTTGCGGCGGATAATGTCGATGTGCCTCGGCGCTACAAGGATATTGCGCTAAATAAAGTCGGGCTGAGCGTGGTGTCTGAAGCAGAAACAGAAGGGAAGACGGTTCGACAGCGGTTTGAAGATGTCTATACCCGGTTCGTTGATGACCTGAACCCCATTCGGGAAGAGGTCAAAAAGATGAACACAATCATAGAGGAAGGCGGGGGGAAGGTTAACGAACAGAACGATCCGTATGTCCTCATGCGGCTGTTGCGCGGAAACATCGGTCGGGCCGCGCATTTCCTGGAGCAAGGGACCTACGACTTTAAAAGCCTGAAAAATAACGGGGAGTCACTGAAATCCATCCTTCAGGGGGTAGAAGACGTCGACACCCTCCAAAATTACCTCGTTGCCCGGCGAGCGGTCGAGAAGCATCAGCAAGGTATTCAGACCGGCATCGACCCGGTTACGGCGCTTGCGGCGGTCAAAGAAGGCAAAGGGCGCTTCGAAGATGTGGCGAAACGTATTACCGCTTTCAGCGATCGAGTCACGGAGCACTTGAGAGATTCCGGAATTCTCTCGAATGAAGCATACGAGGCCATGCGTGAGGCTAACAAAGACTATGTGCCGTTCTTCCGTGCCGTCGGGGAACAGCCGGGCTTAGGTAAGGGGTCCTCGGCATTCAATCCGATCAAGGAGATGAAGGGCTCTGACAAGGCTATTCTGAAGCCTCTAGAATCGATCATCAAAAACACCTACGTCTATATCGCGCTGGCCGAACGGAACGCAGCAAACGCGCAGTTTATCAAACATGCGAACAGCACGAAGATTCCGGATCTCTTTTACTCAAAGGTGAAAACGCCGGTCAAACCGATCGAACTCAACGAGCAGGAAATTAAGGGGTTATTTGACGCGTTTGTGACGGAGAAAAAGAAGGCGGAAACAGTCTCGAAAACGGAGACGACGCGCACGACGCCGGGTGGGAAAGCAGAGCCAGAGAGTAAAGGATTCACTTTAGTTAAGAATCGGGTCCTTGAGGCGCTTCGGGCTAGAGGGTTTGCGGAAGGCGAAGCGCAGCAGATGATTGACCGGTTGATGGCGAAGGGCGGGGAAGGCGGGACGGTTGAGAAACTGGTTAAGGAGATCGAGAAAACTGAACTTGTCCAAGAGCTGAATATTCGTCTTCCGCACGAAGCGGCAACGATCTTTCGCGCCATGAGTCAACCCCTGAAGGCGGATGAAATCGCTGTGTTTACCAACGGCAAGCGCCAAGTCTACCAAGTCGATCCGGATGTTGCGTCCGCGTTCAAGGCGCTCGATGCGGAAACCGCGAATATGTTTGTGAAGCTGATAGCCGTTCCGGCTCAGACGCTCCGGGCCGGAGCCATTCTCTCCCCGGATTTTATGGTGAGGAACGCGCTTCGGGATCAGCTCTCGGCCTTCATCATCAGCAAACACGGGTTCTTTCCCGTCTTCGATTTCGCCCGAGGCTTCTTGTCCATGATCAAAAAAGATGAGGCCTATGGGGATTGGCTGAAATCCGGCGGGGCGAACGCGGCGATGGTGTCAGTTGACCGTCAGTATTTGTCTCAGCATGTCTTTAAGCTGAGTAAAGAGACAGGGCTGATGGAACGCGCCTGGAATGTGGCGAAGTCGCCGCTTGAGGTGTTGCGGGTTGCGTCGGAACTCGTTGAAAACTCTACACGTTTAGGTGCGTTTAAGAAAATAAACGGCGTAACCACGGCAGAGAAGCAGGCTGCCGGGTTTGCCTCTCGGGAAGTGACGCTTGATTTTGCGCGGATCGGGGCCAACATGCGAGCGGTCAACATGATCTCGGCCTTTACAAACGCACAGATCCAAGGGCTTGACCGGGTGGCGAGAGGGTTCAAAGACAGTCCGGTCGGGATGTCGGCCAAGATCGGCGCCGCGATTACCTTGCCGTCGCTGTTACTCTGGTGGGCCAACAAGGACGATGAGCGGTGGGCCGCTATTCCCCGGTGGGAGAAAGATCTGTTTTGGATCGTGATGACGAACGATCATGTGTATCGGATTCCGAAGCCGTTTGAACTTGGGATTGTCTTTGGCACGTTGCCTGAACGGTCGCTTGAGGCGTTTCTGGCTGACAACCCAACAGCCATGAAAGACCTCGATAAAGCGATGTTGGACGCGTTTCTCCCGAATCTCACGCCGCAAATCGCTCAGCCGATTATCGAGCAATTCTCCAACAAGAGTATGTTCACCGGAACGCCGATCGTTCCGCATGACGCCGAAGGGCAACTTCCAGAATATCAATACCATCCGTATACGACGGAACTCTCTAAAGCGATTGGGGGTATCCTAGGGGCGTTTCCAGGGATGCGAGAACGAGCGATTACCGATGAGTTTACCCCGGTCGGTTTGGCGGCTCGGGCGGTGTCGTCGCCGGCGCTCATAGAGAACTATGTGCGGTCTTGGACCGGTGGGCTCGGTATGTATCTCTTGCAGTTGGCAGACAAAGGGCTTCGAGAAGCCAAGGTCCTTCCGGATCCGGTGACGCCGACACCGGTACTCTCTGACATCCCGTTTATTAAGGCCTTCGTGGTGCGCTATCCATCGGCGTCGACTCAACAGATCAGTGATTTTTATGAGCAATACAAGCTCAATAACACCTACATCACCACCATTAAGAAACGAGCGGAAGACGGCGACGAGGCGGCGGTTAAGTTAATGGAGGAGAACCAGGATAAGCTTGATGACTTGTCCGGGGTGAAAGAGTCAATCTCCGGCATGTCTCAGCTTGTGCGAATGGTCTATAAGAATCCAGACATTCCGGCCGATGAGAAACGCCAGATTATCGACAGTGCGTACTTTACCATGATACAGTTAGCCGAACACGGGCTTGAAGAGGTTCGGCTGTTGAAGGAGGCCGTGAAGTGATTACTACCCAACTCAATAGAGTCACGTATACCGGCGATGGCGTCACGACGGACTTTCCTTTTGCGGCCGTGGTCTTAGCTCAGACAGATCTTGTGGTCGTGCAAGAAACAATTTCATCCGGGGTGTCGGTCGTCAAAAGTCTAGGGTCCGATTACACCATTACCGGGGTGCAGGACGCAGCGGGGCGGTATACCGCCGGAATTACCGTCGTTGCGGCGGTGGCTCCGTCGGCACTGTATCGCTGGATTATTTACCAGGATCCGGCGTTAACTCAGGGGGTAGACCTTGTTGATAACGGATTGCTCCCGGTGGAGACACAAATCGAGCTTCCGCTTGACCGGCTAACATTGATGGTGCAACGGCAAAAGGCACGGATAGACCGGTCATTGTCTCAAGCCGACGGTGACGCCACTGATATTGCGCGGCTTCCGGTAAAAGTCTCTCGGGCGAGTAAATTTCTTGCGTTTGATTCAAACGGCGATCCTATTGCAGCGGCGGGGACGTCCGCCAATTTGACGCCGGTGAGCGGGTTTATGGATACGTTGTTAGATGATGCGGACGCGGCGACGGCTCGGGCGACCCTCGGGGTGTCTCGGGACGGGCTGTTTATTGCTCCACCGATGCCGGCTGTTCGTGGTCTTCGTGGGGCGCGGCACGCGACGACGACACAGTATACGCTTTCCGGTGCACATTACGTTGTGTTGACGAACGCGGACGGGGATTCCGTGTTGCGAACCGGAGTGTCCTCGTTAACCGTCAATGCCCTGTCAGCCGGACCCATCGCAAATGGACGTGATCAAGCCGGCACCTTCTCTTCAACCTGGGTGAATCTCTACTACATTTGGAACGGCACGACGTTGGCGTTGATTGCGAGTACCGCGAATCCGCCGACGGGCCCGGTGCTTCCGTCCGGCTACACTCATTTCGCCTATGCCACGTCGATCTACTATACGACGGAATTTCATCCCGCCTATGTGTTCGGCAACAAAGTGCATATTGATGTCGCCGCGTTGAGCGGACTCAATTCTACTTCGGTGGCGTCGATCGGAAGCCTCACGGCGCTGGTAGCACCTCTTGCTACGCACATATTCGGGCGCGCGGCGCTGACGGGGACGGCGACAGGTGGAGGGGCGCTCCACATGTACCTTCAGCTTCACGCTCGATCTACGTCACCGCTTGTCACAGGATGTTACGTGTACCTCTATTTAACCGGGGTTGCGAGTGCGTCTCAGTTGGTGGGGCGACACTCATTTGAGATGCCGTTGCTCACCTCGCAAACGGTGTATTACCAAAACACCGTTGTCAGCGGGACAGGGCCAAGTGCGGAAGTGAAGATTGACGGGTACCGGGTGCCGAACGGAGACACAGCATAGGGGGTGCATGATGCGGGGATACACAATACTAGCGGGTCTTGCCTTTATCCTAGTGGGGTGGTCGGCCTGTGCACAGGCGCAGCAAGTCGATCGGTGGTCGACGCCGCCGAAGTTCATGGTGTCCCGGTCTGATGTGACCGTCACGAGTACGGCAACCCTGGTGTGTCCGTCAAATGACAACCGGGTGAATTGCACCTGTGTCAACACCGGAGCGGATGCGGTGCGATATGGGGACAGCACCATCAGCGCGACCAAGGGGGCAAGAATTGCAGCGGGCAACCCGGCGGAAATTCGTGTGCGCGGGAATATTTACATGGTCTCAGAGGGGGCCGACACCACCCTCGCGTGTACAGAAGAAGTCTATTAAAGGGGGGAGCTATGAAAAAGGTTGCGCTCTTTGCGGTGGTTGTGGCTCTCCTTGTTGGGCTAAGTCGGGTTGACGCAGCCAAGATCGGAGGCGGGGGAAGCGGCGGGCTCACCGGATGGCCGACAAGCGCAATCACGAAAATTGTAACGTGGGCCAATTCATTTGCCAACGCGTTAGGGATAGGCGACGGAACGGACTATTGGGCGCTCTACCGCGACCCGACGACCGGCTTGCAATTCAACTGTGTCGTGGGGGGAACAGAAAACGCCTGTAACTATCTTCGCAAGCTGTTAGCTGGCTTTTATTTTGAGATCCAGAACGCGTCAGGTACCTCTATCTTCCGCGTCACGAACGATACTGGCGCAATCACAAACGCCACGCTTGACGCGACGCTTGCAAGTAACACCCTGGTCCTTTATGACGAGCGACATTTCCCTGTCGCGACTTGCCAGAACACGACCGCCTCCGCGACTTTCGATATCCCAACGACGAACGCACCAACCGCGACGTGCGACACCGGGACAAACACGCAAAAGGCCTATCTCGCCTTTAACGACGCCACCGATCAGAGCTTTCAGGATCACATTATTCTTCCGGTTGGGTTTGTCTCGCTTGACGCCTCGTTGCGATGGAAAGCCGCAGCAACGACCGGAGCGGCGGGGTGGTGCGTGCAACTTGTCCGTGTCCCTGACGGATCTACGTCTGACCCGGCGTACCCCGCGCAAGCGGCTGGAAATTGCGTGTCAGATACAGCCAAAGGGACGACGCTCCAAGAAAACGTCGCGAGTATTGCCGGTGTGACGTGTACCTCCTGTGCCGCTGGCGACCATGTCTACATTCGGGTTTCACGAGATGCCGACGGCGGGGCGGTTACTGACTCGATGACAGGCGACGCGTTGTTGCTGACCTATGGCCGAGCAATCAAGGTGGCCCATTGAGGGCGCTCATCCTCATAGGGATCCTGCTGATTCCCACTCTTGGGCATGCCGCCGTCACGGTTGACGCCGTCACGTCTGGAGAAGCGATGAACGCCGGGGACATCGGGTTCAACCATACCGGCGCGGCGGACGCCACCCCTTGCCTTAGCCTGCATTACGGAACGGGACACGACACTCAGTATTGGGGCTGGGCCATCAGCTACCTACGGCGGGAACGCCATGACCCTTGTTCCAGGGCAACGCAGACCCCGGCGACTCCGGTTGGAAGACAAGCCTGTTTTATTACGTCTCGCCTCCAAGCGGGTCCCAAGCCTTCGCGGTGACCAAATCCACAAATGCTAATCGCTCGATCGCGACCGTTGTGACCTTAAAAGGGTACCGCGACAACGTCGATATTCAACGCCCGCCGGCACGAAATGGGGCGGACACCGGACCAATCTGGACGTTGACGGGCTCGCGTCCGCCGTCGGGAGTTCGCCGTCCTCTGCGGGCAACAAAGCACGAACGCGCCTGTTGTCTCCGGCTGACGCGCCGCCCCCGTGTCCGCGAGCTCACCGGAAGACCACAGCGACGGAACTGGACTCACTCACTTTATGTACACAGAAGCCGGTGCCTCGAGTTCGATCAACATGCGCGTCGATTCGGACACCTCAATATACTGGTCCGCCGTGGCTAAGTCTCTATTCCGGACGGCTGCGGCAGCTCGTTCGGCCCACTCAGGAGACGACAGTGATGAAACGACTGCCACTTGCCGCTGCACTCTTGTGGTGTGTGCCTGCTGTTGACGCAACTGCGACTACCGCTATGCAGGCCTCCGGTGGGAGTGACGCCAACACCTGTGCAAGTCGACCAATATTGCGACCCCGAAGCTCACCTATGCGTCAGCCAAGACCTGTATTGTTGCCGTGATACGCTCAAGCTCCTGTCCGGTCAAACTTCACCGAGCAGCTGAACGTGACCAATCTTACGGGAACGTCCGGCAGTCCCATCCTCATTGAGGTGGACTCCGGCACGGTGACCTTACCGCGAATCCCTCACCACGTCATGCCGGACCCTCGTGACAAATACCAACACGAAATGGCTGACGATCTCGGGGCGAACGGAAACTTGGTGTGGGATGGGTCGGGTGTGCCGATGACTTAATCGGCAACCGTATCGATGGGCCAACAAATTTCACGATGCGGCACATTGAAATCACGTCGTTTAAGTCCAGCGGGTTCTATCTCACCAACGCCCACAACGTCACGCTCGATGATCTCACATCCACGATCAGGTGTCCCCACCTGTGCCAGGGGCGTTTTACTATGGTATGTACCCGCACGACGGGACCAACATTACCTCACGCGAAGCCGTATACAGGGAATCCAGGGGAGGGATCCAGCTCTTCCCTGGACCGCTGTCTGCTGTCTCGATGGACCGCAACGTGATTTCTGGCAGCAAACTCCTGCGCGACATCGCGCATAGGCGGCATTATCGTAGCCACCGATAGTACCGGGGTGCCATTTCTGGGGTCTCCATCACGCACAATTTAATCTACGAGAATGGAGGAGGCGGCGGAGGCGGCGGGGTACGGCTGTATGCCACCACGAACACGCAGACCGGAACCGCGATCTATAAACAATACGATTTACGGTAACTTAGCCGGGACCGGCACTGGCTATGGGATCAACATCCAGGCGGCTCCATCGGGCACGCTGATTAAGAACAACCACATTATAGGGAACGCGACCGGCCAAATCCTTTACCGGGAACAGGCACGGTACAAGCGAATAACCGCACGACCGGCACTGTCACGGACTGTACGGTTTCAACGTCTACCTTTACCCACAACGCGGCATCTTCGTGTATTGATGCGGGAGTCGACGTTGGGCTACCCTACAACGGCAGCGCACCGGACATCGGGGCGTTTGAAATTTCGTCTTCGCGTCGTGCGAAGTGCCGTTTAGCGCGGCGAACACCATTCAGGCGACGTTCACGTCGAACGCCAACTTTTTGGCTCGACCTAACTACGTTTACCGCTCGTCGCAACGGATCAAACAACGCCATAACCGGCGCGGCGTCCAAGATTGGGGATACCATCGTCAGTCTTCCGATAACAACCACCTACGTTGGCGGCGATACCGCTGATATTTCGTGGGCGAGCGGAGGATTGTCAGACAACGCGCGCATCGGCGGCACACTGAATCAACCGTTTGTGCAGACCCTCACGAGCCCAATCCTGTACGAACAACGCGGGCGGGGCGTCGACGTACGCGCTGACTCAAGCGAGATTTCAATACCGTGGGGTCTATGGCCCTGAAAACACAACGGATATCAGAAGCGCAAGAAAATGTCTCTAGCTACAACGTGGTGAAAATGGGGCGGCTCGGTTACGGATCGCCGTCACCGACGGCACGGCTAATGCGCCTCCGGTCGCGTTCTATCTCCGGTATTCGCATGACGGTGGCATACACGCCCCTTCCAAACACGTTCGGCGCTGACAACATCTCGTCGTGTGGCGAGCGATACCCAAAATATGGGCGTCAATAACGGTCAGACCACCAGCAACCAGCTCACCACGAGCGGACCATTTGTTCCGGCGGCTGTCATACTGGATTCAATCGCCATTCCGACAATTACGGGGCTCAACGTCGGGGCCAAAACAGAATTGGAATACTGTGTGGCCTGGAACGCCTTAGCCTCGGGGACGTCACGTTCAGACTCTACGAGCAATCCGGTACACCGTTGACGACATATACCGCGACCCCGTCTGTCGTGATCATTCCTCCACAAGCCACAGGGGGGCCATAAGATGCGTCTCGATCTGTTACGTGTCGGCCAGTCAAAGCGGGGGACCTTTGGTGTCATTCGACACGATCAAGTCCCCTTCGTCCTCACTCTTGAGCGCCCATGGGAGGACAACGAAACCGATATCTCCTGTATCCCCGCCGGCCGGTATACGTGTCGCCGTGTCCGATCCATGCGGTTCGGCAACACCTATGAAGTATGCGATGTCCCTGGACGCACGAACGTGCTGTTTCATAAAGGCAACTTTATCTATGATACCAAAGGCTGCATCCTCATCGGGGAGGAATTCAGTGGGACGTGGGACCATCCCTTTATCGCGTCGAGCGAACGAGGGTTTTTAGAGTTTACAAAACTCCTTGCCGACATTTCGGAGTTTGACTTAGTCATTCACGATCCGCCGGATATCAGAGATGAATCCACGGAGGTATAACTTGACCGGGCGTATCAGAAAGGATACAACCGTGAGATGGAGGACCATGAAGCTGGTGTTGAACTCACCTACAAATCCCTCGTCCTTGGCGCGTGGCGCGTTGTCATCGGTGTGTGCGTTGTGTTTGGGGGCTGTATTGGGTGGTGGGTTACACACTTTGTTTCCACCATCGAAACCTTCCAGCGTGGCACTAGAGAAAACTTTGCCCAAATGGAAACAAGGATATCTAAGCTCGAATGGGAGCGTGATCACGGAATACGGCAACTCCCAGAGCAGACAAAGGTGACACGTGAGCATCAATAGCGTGTGGGCGATTGGACGTGATTTCGACTTGTCATTGACGCGCCATGAGGAGGCTGACGCATGCGTAAGATGATCTTGTGCGCTCTCGTGTCTGTGGTGTTCCCTACGCTGGCATTTGCCGCGACCGCCTCTTGGGATGCGGTTGCCGATCCCACTCTCCAAGGCTATCGCCTCTATCGAGCGCCGGGCGCCTGTGCAACCCCTGGCGCCTTCGCCACGGTGCAAAGCTACGGCGTGGTCACAAGCGGTGCGATACCAAATCCAACCGTGAATGGCACCTATTGTCACAAGCTGACCGCATTTAATCCGGTGGGGGAGTCCTTGTTTTCTAACACAGCGGAGTTTAGCTATACCGTAAACCCTCCCCCTGCCCCAACCAGCTTTTCTGTAACGCCTTAGGGGGCGAGGCGCGGACGCGGTGTAACCAGTGCCAGGTTTTTTGGGACGAACCGAGGATGGCGCAACCGACACTCAGCGATTACCAGCAGTCCACTTGGTCTGATTCGTCGACCACCGAAGCGACCGCATCTCTCACGTGGGGCCGCCGCGATCTCATTGTCGTGCTTGGAATGACAGAGGGTAACGCCCAGGCACTCAATACCCCTACCGCCACAGGGCTTACGTTTTCGGCGGTCTCTGGCACGCCGACGAACACGGCAAACTCGTGTAAGGGCTACGCATGGACGGCAACAGCGGGGTCGAGCGGCTCTGGCGCAATTTCAGCGACGACCACAGGGGGCTCTGCCGCGAGAGGTCTTGCCGCGTTCGTGTTTTCTGGGTCCGACGGAGTTGGCGGGACCGCCATTAGCGCCGCCCTCGGAGCAACGACGGTGCAATCACTCACGCGTACCGGAGATAATTCTCATGTGGTGCAAGTGTGGGGCGACTGGAACGCCGTCAACGATACCACGGTGACCTGGACACCAGGGAGCGAAACGCAACGCGTCGCGCAGTTTGTATCGGGGCGCGCCACTTTCTTTGTAGCGAATTGGGGCGACCAAGGTGCGTCAGGCACCACGAACTACGGGTTTAGCGGGTTTGCCGGCGGGGACGTGACCGCAATTACGATAGAGGTATTAGGCGGTTCAGGCGGCGGGGCCGCGTCGAGACAAAGTCTCATGATGATGGGCATGGGGAGGTAAACATGCTATTACTAATACCTGGCGTCGGCATGGGCGCAAGCGGATCTGGCACAGTGGAGACATCTATCGCGAGACTCATGATGATGGGTGTCGGGCGTATCTGGTGGGCCCCTCTTTTAATATTGGCGGGAGGATAAACAATGGCTGACAACGTAGTTTTAGACCCCGGCGCAGGCGGGGCCACGATCGCAACAGATGACGACGGCATTGCACAACACCAGTACGTCAAGGTCGAATTCGGGGGAGACGGGACGTTTACGAAAGTCACGACCGCCGCCGGCCTTCCTACCGACCCGCTCGACAGAGCCGCCCGTGATTTGGGAAAAGTCGATATCGCCATGGGGCAAGTGGCCCATGATGCCGCAGCCGCCGCTATTGATCCGGTCCTTATTGGTGGATACGCCAGCGCGACCGCGCCCACCAACGTGTCGGCTAACGGGGATGCGGTTCAGCAATGGCACTTACTCAATGGCGCACAGTGCGTCAACGTGACGGCAGCCGGTGCCTTGATCGGAGGGGATGCGCCAAACGGGCTTGATGTCGATGTCACGAGACTCCCGGCCCTTGCCGCCGGAACAAATAATATCGGTGACGTGGATGTGTTGACGCTCCCGGCTGTCACGAACGCGGGGGCATTCGCGGTCCAAGAAGACGGCGCCGCACTCACGGCCCTTCAATTGCTCGATGATACCGTTGCCACGCTTGGCACGACGACCTACACGGAAGCCACGACAAAAGGACAGATTATCGGAGCGGTTCGCCGGGACGCCGATACCACGCTCGTCAACACGACGAACGAAGTAGGCCCCCTTCAGATGGACGCCAACGGCAGGCTAAAAGTCGAAGCCTTTTCGGGAGAAACCCTCCCCGTTTCTCTGGCGTCCGTCCCTTCCCATGCGGTCACGAACGCTGGGACGTTTGCCACACAAGTTGACGGCGCGGCCTTAACGGCCCTGCAGCTTATCGACAATCCTGTGATCGTAGACGACGCGGCCTTTACCCCGGCAACCTCGAGCGTCATGATGGCCGGATTCGAAGCCGACGAAGGCTCAACCGATAGCGTGGACGAAGGTGATGCCGGCGCGGCAAGAATGACGCTCGATCGAAAGCAAATCGTAACGAACCAACCCCACACGACCGGGGGCCTTTCGATCTTTCGGAGTCTCGATCTTGATGAAACAGAAGAGGATGTGAAGACTGCGGCGGGGATGGTCTACGGAATGTGGGTGACAAACCTTGCCACGTCAACCCGATACGTCAAGTTCTACAACGCCACTGCGGCGAACGTGACAGTCGGCACAACAACACCGGTTATCACCATTCCTATTCCTGGTAACTCAACCGATGACGTGACTGGGTTGTTTAGTTCGACCATGGGGATCGAGTTCGGAACGGCTATCTCTGTTGCGGCCACGACTGGATTAGCGGATAATGATACCGGTGCCCCTGGCGCGAATGAAGTTGTCCTTAACGTGTTCTACAAATAAGGCAAGCCCATGCAAAAGACGCCCCCTCCAGTCACCAACATTTATCCGAACCTCAAGAATCGTTCCTTGTGGGAACGGCTCAAGGTCTGCTGGCGGATTATCTTTCACAAACAGTTCTTTCCCGCTCCGTATGACTGGTACGAGAAGCTCTATCCTCTTGTCAGTAGCCGGAACTCTCACTTCGCTTCACTAGCTGTTGACAAATCAGAGAAAGAGTTTGACCGCACACCAGGCACCCGTAATACCAGAAAGCAGGAAGCGGTTCAGTGGATGCGCCACTACGCAGAAGCGGCCGGCCAGTCTGTTGACATTCCGGCCTGGGAGTCGAGTTTTCTTGTGGAGTGGTGGGTGTTGAGGCGGAAAGGGATCCTGTGATGCTGTTGTGGATTGCCGGGCTTGGTATGGGCGCAAGTGGGTTTACCGGAGCGACGCCACGAGTTATGACTCGGCGGCTCCATATCGGCATTCGATTAGGACTCTAACTACTATGGCCAATCAATGGGGCGCACGCGACGAAACTATTTCCGCGAGTCACGCGGCGGCGGTGACTCCGAGTGATGCCGCGGTATTTGACTCTTCGACCCGTGGGCTGTATGTTGGAGGGGCTGGTGATGTCGCCGTGACCATGGAGAGTGGCGCCGTCGCAACCTTTGTCGGAGTCGTTGCCGGATCGGTCTTGCCTATTCGCTGTTCCAAAGTCATGAGTACCGACACCACGGCGACATCAATTGTCGCTCTTTTCTAGGAGGAGAACATGTCCTTTCTTGGCTCAAGTCCGGTCACTTCGATTCTTGGCTATGTCACCATCTTGATCACCGTGGCTCAGCAAGTTGTCACGGAACAAGGCATGCCGTCCGATACGGCCGGCTGGATTAAGTTAGTCGGGGGGATTATCATCGGGATTGGCCTTCGCTTCTCCAAGGATGCGAATGTGTCTAACGCTCCGGTGCCGGCGGAAGCCAGCAAAGTACAGTGAGTACGGTTGGGGCCGTTGCCTCACTCCTCAATACGGTGGCCTCTTGGGTTTTGTCACCCGAGGGGCTTGCTGCTTGGCAAACGAAACGGGCGCTCCAATCCAAGAAAGAGGAAGCCCTCCATGCGCTTAAGGCTAATGATTTTGACACTTTGCGCCAGCGGATTGACGAGTTGCGCTCTCTTTCAACCCGTCCCTAAGCCTTGTGATTGTGACAAGGTGAAGGCAGAACTATCTCGCTACACAGCCGAGTACGTTCAGTGCTTGGAAGACGTCGGTATTCTTCGGCAGAGAGGAAATAGATAGTCGGCAGTGTATAGCCTCCGCCGTTCTTGAACCTCCCAAATCGTGCCTCTTTATCCCGCGCGTGCGTCGCGCCGTATGTTGAATTACACTCGTAGCACGCGAGAGCGATGTTCCGAGGATGATTCACGACCGGTAACGGCAAATGAAACACATATTTGAGTGGTTGAATGTGGTCAAGCGTGAGTCGTTGCCTACTCGTTTTCCGAGACCGACTGAGCCGAAACCCGCAATACACACAACACCATTCATCTAACTCCCCGACTACCTTGCGGATGTGATGCGCCAGAACATACCGTTGTGACGCCCGTTTGACAGTCTTATACGACGGAAAGCGCGGCATCTTCTGCTCCCCATACTGTTGGTTGCCCTATAAAGGTATCCCATTCCGCTCTGTGCGTGTCGATCGGCGCTAGATTAAAGACTCTAATCTGTCTCCCATCGACTGTTCTGCGAGAGGTATTAAGCGATGGGGCTGCTTCCCTTAATTGGCGTGTAAAGAGTGAGTCCCCTGGGATGCGTGAGTTGACATTTCTCTGACGCACGTAGTACCGAAACGCGACGCGAAGTTCCTCCGTTCCGATATATTCCGGCCAGGTGTCCCCATGATGACCGGGGATGACACCGCCTGTAAGGCAATCGTGCCACCACTGATGCACAATATCAAGACTGTGGATCTTTTGATCTTGCAGCGCGGCGGATGCCGGCGCAATGTTCTGATCGGTCTTGATGGGGTGGGTTTTGAGGTAGGTCAACAGATACGGATAGCCCCCGTTTTCTAGACTCGTCCGCATGGCCGTGAAATACTTCGTATCCTGTTTCCTTTTGTCGCCGACGTCGAAGACGGCAAACCGGCGTTCGTCGGCAGACGTCGGGACGAGCCATTTCTCGTTGCCGATGATCATAACGCGCACACGATTAATCAGCGTATAGGGTTCGAAGCCTTTGCGCTCAATGACCAACTTGGACCCGGTAATTAAGTCTTTCAAGATACCCTCGGCGGCATGGTCGCCAGACCAAAACGCCTCATCCAGCGCGAACAGTAATACCCGCTCCAAGTGACTGTTAAAGTTTCCGGTGAGGTATCGCCGGTTTGACGTCAGGAGGAAATGCCCCCCAAGCAATGCGCCGACTCGCTCAATCAGTGCGTTTTTCCCGACACCTTTTCCCCCTCGGAACACAAGCGCGACAAGCGGTTTTTCCCACGGCTTCTGAATGAGATGAGCGAAGTAATCAATCAACCATGTGTAGAGAGTTTCGTCTCGGTTACAGATATTCTCGTAGGCATGTTCAAGGAACTGTTGCACTCCTGGATGCCACCCGGTAGGAGCTGGGTCACACATAAACCCTTTCCAGAGATTGTAGAATCGAGGGTCTACTGGTTGTTCAGGAGCAAACACCACCCCGTCATAGGACCGGCGACGAGGACTTTTCATCCAGGCTTTCGTGAGCGGAGAGGTCGTCCCCCCGGCGTCCGTAAATGTTTTGCTGGCTAGTTTCCCGTGGAAGGTTTCGGGGGTAAACCATTCGACTTTCGGCAACCCGTACTCGTCAGTTGTCTCGAACAGGATTGATTGGTTCCCGTTAACCACGGCGTAGGCGTACTGTTCGTTCAGCTTTTCAATCGGGCCGACCCCCGGCTGCACCGGCACACCCGATGTAACCAATGAGGCAAACGCCGCTTCTGGCGCTTGTGCCCCTACCGCTTGAACGCCGTACTTGTAGGCATGCGCAACCTTTTCTCGCAGCTCGGCGTCACTCCACGGGGGCTGACATCGGGTGTTCCAGTGGTCCAGCATCAGCGCCGCCGTCAACGATTCAGGAAGCCCGTAGTCCTTACATTGCGCGGCGGTCTTGTAGGTGAGCTGATCCCCTCCCCTCCCCTTGATGGGCTACAGGGGCTCCCGCCAAGTGCGCTTTGGCTTGTTCGTACGCCGCGCCGATGTCGATCGTAAGGTTGTTTGGGACTTCAATTTTGGCGAGCCGCGTTTCTGCACAGCGGTCAATAAGCCATTGGGGAGCGGCGGCGACGGCTTGGCTGTTGCCTCGGTACAGGACGCCGCCGATCTGACTGCCGGCTCCGACAATATACCCTCCGGCTGACCTAATGTCCAAGTTTCGACCAATAACACTGACGCCTTGGCGGATGGCTTGATCAACGCAAAATACCAGATGTCGCCCTCCCGTCGGAGTAGTTTGAACATAGGTATCGGGGAATTCGCACCCTTCGAGTTCGAGTCTGAGTAGTTCTTCATTGCCGACTCTTCCTTCCTTGCAATCTACGTCGATCACAAGCAACGCGTGATTTGCCTGGTACCGACCGGTGTAGATCCCTACGTTCGCCGATGGGTGCGCCGACCACATGGCTTCGACCTTGGCTGGGTCCATCGTGGCGGCTTCTTGCCATTTTGCCGCTAGCGGTGGGCTCTTTTGCCCTTGGGTAACTGGAAACACCCAAAAGCCGGCCTCCGCAAGGGTCAGGGCAGAGCGTGCGTGTGCGGTCAATTCTGTGCGTGCTGTGGGCATGTGTCCTCATTTCCGGTAGTGGATCCCCGTCCACCCTTCAACTGCGATCGGAAGCCCTGCCGCCCATGGGGGCGCCTGTTTCATGATAGCCAGATACTCGGCAAGGTTTCCGGTGTGTGACTCGGCAACAATTTCATCGTGAACGTGGAGCATAATCGGCCAGCCGGCCGCGTCTAGCCGAAGCATCGCTTCTGCCAAAATATCTCTCGCAACGGCCTGGGTGATATTCTCAGCGAGAGACCCCCCGTAGGTACTACACACCCCCCACTGGTAGTTAAGCCCGACCGATTTGTAGCGGATTTCTTTTTTCAACCCCCATTCAGATTCATACTCTTCGAGGTATGGGTAGGGATAGCACAGCGCCCTGCCGGACGGAATGGCACACCACAAAAAAGATCCTACAACCCTAAATCGCACCTGAGCGTAGCTCGCCCCAGCCTGAAAGGTGAGCCCTGGGTTGTCAATCGCTTGGACGGCGGCTGCTTCCAGGGCGTACCAGTAGCGTTTCGTGGCTGGATGCGCGTTTCGCCAGGCCACCTTAATGCCGTCCGCTTCAGCATCAGACACTCTGCACCCGTAATTTTTGGCCATGGATTGGAACGCCCCGACTCCCCCCTGGTACCCGAGGGCGAGCTCTGCCGTTTTCCCTATTTGCCTCTCAGGACTCTTTTTGTTGTATGATTCTACTGGTTTATGGTAGATCCTGCTGGCTGACACAAGGTACAGATCCGGCCCCGTTCCGGCGTCAAACGCGCGAAAGGCCTCAAGCTTCCATACTTCTCCTGCCAACCAGGCCAACACCCGACCCTCGATATTCGCGAAGTCTCCGGCGTACAGCTTTTTACCGGGCTCCGCTCG
Organism: Planctomycetota bacterium; assembly: GCA_016712275.1. Classification (GTDB taxonomy): domain Bacteria; phylum Planctomycetota; class Phycisphaerae; order UBA1845; family UTPLA1; genus JADJRI01. Next base: position 8,571 of record JADJRI010000046.1, on the reverse strand, counting down.
CAACAACCCCCCGCAGACAATCGGCAACCCGCGCCAACGGCGGGCCATGAAAGACGCTGATGTATTGTTGCGCCGCTTCAGGAGAGGGACTGTTAGACAGCGCCGTGATGATCTCTTCTATTTCCGTCTGTTCAATCGTCGGCCTCGGCAAGTTATGTGGCTGGATCCTTCGTCCTCCCCATCGGCCGGTATTGGCCGCGTGATATTGAAAGAGTCCGCGTAGCCGCCCGTCTCTCCCACGATTCGATATCATCCGATCGACTTTTGCGGTAGACGTCTTCGCAAAGGTCTGGCGGATTTCTATAACCTCTCTGGTAAGAGGAGGCATATCGACCGTTGCCAGCGTGTCAATAATGTCTTGTTTGGCTAGTGAGGGAATGGCGACCCCGTGCGCTGTAATCCATTCGGTCAGTCGCTTGACTTCACTCGGGCCGTTGACTTCTCCCCCGGTGAGGTGCCACACCTTAGCGCACTCCTCGACTTGTTGCCGCTGCACAACTGCGAGCGCCGTCTTCGCGGCCGGTTCATCAACGAACACCCCGCGCTCATTGATTGCCGCGTCTAAGCACCATATTCTTTGCTCTGCTTCTGGTAGTGGCCGGAGCCGCTTGTAGACTTCCCGCTCTAACACGACGTCTTGTTTGCAGTACGCTTCAAGGCGTTCCCGCTTCTCCGGTGTGTCCCACCAGGCCGGCACCCCGTTCTCGATTGCTCTCGGCTTGGCCATTTGTACCGCAAGGCGGTTGCCCACCATGTCTTTTCCCTCGGCAATCCCAAGGGCTGCAGACATGTCATCAAGCGAGCCGGGCAGCGCCATCGCATACCCGGCCGCCATCGTACAGCGAAACCGCTCAATGGGGAGTTTCGGAAACCCGTACCGTGTCAAGATGTGGTTCCACACTTGCCACTCAAACTGTGCGTTATGGGCTGCGAAAAGGGGCTCTTCCTCAAGTACCCGATAGAGAAAGAGCCCCGCCTCTGTTGGCGGTATGACCGTCACCGGCTCTTCATCGAAGGCGTAGCCGATACACCACACCGCCGCCCATTCGTGGGTGACGTGAAGGTGAGCGCCGAAGTCCTTCAAATCGGCGCCCGATCGGGTTTCAAAGTCAAGGTGACAGAGTGTCATTTGGCCCCGAACAAGTCTTCAAGGCCGCTCGCTGACGGCTGGGCCGGAACGGACGACACCAGCGCCTTAAAGTCTGTTTCGGCATCCGCTCGACCACCGATAGACTCCCCGTCTCTCGTCTTCATAATATTGGAGAGACCGAAGGCCACCCCTTCATTCCCGGTGTTTTTGTAATAGAACGCCCGAACCGTCGCCACGGCGTAGCATCCGGCATAGAACTCAGAGGGCTCGGTGATCCGCTTGCCGGTTACGTTTAACAAGCCGGGCTTTTGGTTTGATGTAGCCGTACAAAAGATGGCGCCCTCTTCATAGCCTTTGTATTTCTGGGCCTTCTCTCCTTGGTTGCGGAACGGTCGCCGGATCTTTGGCCACTTCGTTTGATCCGCGCCGAACTTGTCGGTCATCACTTTCCGCTCAAGTTCGAGGAGGACCTTGAGATCCGCCCCCTTGGGAAACAGCATCGTCACGGAGTACTTCGTCACTTTCTCCACGACTCCGTTCTTGATCTGCTCCTTGTTCTGCCCGGTCGTCACATACGGAAATGACACCCGGAACTCTGGCGTTAACGCTGACTCGCCTCTCAACTCGCCCGTCTCTACAATACCCATCGGTCCCCGTCCTTTTTGCTCCGTACGCCGGAGCGATGCGTCTAGAGCCCCAATGACTCTAGAGAAACTTTCGAAAAATCGGCGGCCGCACTCGCCAAGACCGCCGGCCGCTTATCGGACTCTTCGACAACCGTCAACCCGCTGGACTCTACAATCGTATGTTCTTTGATCAACGCCTTATGGGACGGAATGACTTTCTCTAACTGCGCCGGGCTCAAGAGCTCCGGTACGGTATAGATTTCCTTCCCGAAGCCAGCGGCTTTCAGCGTGTTCTCAAACAACACCGGATCTGCGTACTTCCGTCGACCTTGTTTCTGTACGAGTTTGTATCCGGGTACTGACACCCCGTTGTTCATGGCCTGGTAGGCGAACTCATCGAGCGCCGTGAGATAACTTCTCAAGGCTTCGCGTCGATCAAGGGCTTTCGCCAAATCACGAACATCCCACACCTTGCCCTCTGGCTTGGCGACAAGCCCCGCAAAGTCTTCGGTTAACGCCTGTTCCCTCTGCTGTTGTTGCGCTGGACATACCGCCCGTGCCGGGCAGAAGCTTTTCGCACAGTGAGAGCCGACGACTAACGGCGCATGGCCTTCCTTCGTGGCGTTGATCGCGGCTCTGAGTTCGCCCTCGAACGCCAAGAGTCGAGCCCGATCAATCTCCCACATTCGCACTCGCTCTTTATCCGTCCCCGCCATACATCGAGGTTGGACGATCCCAAGTTCGATGCTTCTGACGTCATCCGCAACAAGCCCTTGAGTCATGAACACCCCTAGAGCGTAGTAGAGGAGCTGTTTGTTTTCCACCACGTCAACGAACATCCCCTCCCCGTGTTTGTAGTCGAGGACAATAAGTTTCTGAGCCCACGGCCAATACACCCAATAGTCCGACGTGCCGTACATTCCATTGATGTGCGTTTCAAACCGGTATTCGACCCCCCGGATAGCCCCGAGCTTTTGGTGCTCTGGGGAATAAAACGCATTGCAGACTCGGACATATTCAGCCACGGCCAGCATGTCCTCTTGATCGTCGAAGACAGGGGGGACCCCCGTTTCAAGCCACTCGGCCGCCGCTTCGTGTGCCCGTGTCCCCCGTTCCGCATGCTCAGAGCTTGGCGGAGTCGGGAGCGTCGCAATTAACGCGACCGATCCGGGACAATTCGACCACCGCTCCATGCCGCTCGCCCCTGTCGGGGAATGCGTACTCACTTTTTGCAGTCTCCGAGAATCGCCTCGAAATGTTCCGGCTTGATCTCCTTGACCGTTTTGTACCCATACCGCGTGAGGATTTCCGCCACGCGTTTGTACCCATCGGTGACGGCGGTATCCCCCGGTCGTTGTGCCGCGACTCCTTGGAGCGCTGCTTTCACCTGCTCGAACGTCACGGGCCCTGCCGCCGCCGGCGTCGAGTCTAGGACCGGCACGCTTGACGCAGTGGACGGCGGGATCTCGAGGACCGGCGCCGTATTGCTCGGCGTCGGCTCGGCGTCTTTCCTCGGCCGTCCACGTTTTTTCTCCACCGCCGCCTCTTCACATGCCGTAGGCGTCGCTACAGGCATGGCGACGCCTCGCCCCGCAATGGCCTCAACCATAGCCATCAGGTTCGAGACTAGTTCATCCCGAGTGTTCCCTGAAACGGTCACTTGCAACATAGGCCCCTCCTTATGCGAACGGATTCTGAGCCGGCACAACCTGTTTACCGAGGATTCGGGTAAGATCTGCCGTTTTACGCCTCAATATGAGGGTCACTTGCTCATCAATCGTATTCGCCACACAAAAATACCGACAACGCACGGGCCGCTTTTGTGGAAAACGGTGGACCCGCATGACCGCCTGGGCGTTATCGGCCGGGACGTACGACTCTTCGACAAAGCCCACTTCTGACGCGGCGGTTAAGTCTATGGCCACCCCGGCCGCCGCGATTTGTGCGATGCACACCCGTACCGCTGGATGCTGTTGGAACTTCCGGATATGGGTATCTTTGGCTGTCATCAACTGCCCCCATGGAGAACCGCCGGGCTAAACTCTGCGAGTGACAACCGGAGAAACTCAATGACGTCACGATGCCACGCGAATAGAACGATCTTCGGATACTGGTTACTCAAGAGTTCATGTTTGATGATCTCCACAACCGGCGGGACTTTCGACAACCCGGTGTAGCGCCTCGATTGTGTCGTCGAATTCTGCAGGCTGCCAAGGGCTATGGCGGCATCGCTCGGCGTGTCTTTCAGTAAATTGACCAGCGCCTCCGTCGCCCGAGTCTCGGCGGCGATTTCGTCATAGAGCTGTTCCTCGGTCTGCACCCCAACGGTAATCTTGCTGTACCACTGTTGCAGGTCGACTGGTGCGGCTTCGATCTGATACATGGAATGCGTAATGGCTGGTAGTTCGTGCATGACATCCTCAACATAACGCCTAAGCATCACCGGCTCTAAGAGTCGTTTGACGTCCTTGACTTTTTCAGGCTTCGTCCCTGTAATCTTGTCGCCGTAGAGTGTCCACTTGACCGTACAAAACTCGTCGATAAACGCTTGTTTGCCCTTCGCCCACAACCCGGCGGCGTTCAACACCGGCCAGAGTTCGGAGATATTGTTTCTAGCCGGCGTGCCGGAGAGACACCAAATCCGATGGGTTCGCTGCGCCAAGTCACCCCATACGAGACAACTTCTCTGAGATTCGGGATTGCTCAACGCGTGTGCTTCGTCGCAAATAACCACATCCCATCGCTCGGAGAGCAAACAAGTACGTACGTTTTTCCGTATCGCTAAGTCGTAGGAACAAATGATCCCACCTGTGGAACGCCTGACATTGTTCGACTCCAACAGTATTGAATATTTTCGCTCGGTACTCGCATACTCTTCGAATTGTCGGAGCCAATGAAAACGGGCGATCGTCGGGCACAGGACCAGTACTCGTCGACATTGCGCCACCTCCACTGCTGCGATCGCTTGAAACGTCTTTCCAACCCCCGGCTCATCCGCGAGTAGCGCCACTTGCCGAGACACCAGAAAGAGGGCTCCCTCAAGCTGATACCCTCTAACTTCGTAATCTTCCATACAGTCTGAACTCGTTGCGGCTGATGGTGAGCGGATACCCGAAGAGCGTTGTTTCTTTTGTGGCCGTCGGGGACTGATCCTTCGTGAACACCGCCTGTAACGCGTCAAGTTCCTGCTCTTTGATGTACCAGTACATGTCTCGTAGATGCATGGCCTTAAACCGATTGAGGCTGTCATGGATTTGCCTCTGGATGGTGCACACATCCCCCAACAGGCTAATCGTCGCCGTCATCGGGTAGGTACTGCCTTTATAGGATCGATAGCCTTTCAGCGTGAGCCGTGGATAGCGATTCTTCAGAAATGGGTCACTCATGCTTTCCTCTTCACTGGGGTTCGGAGTTTCTGTTTAATCTCGTAGTGCGCCCCGTACCAGGCCATGAGGGCCGCTTCGGCCATCCCGTCCCCGCTCGCTTCTGCCCATCTCGCGCCATACTCCGGAAAGAAATCCATCGCCCGGCGTCGCGCTCGCCACTTGTCAGACGGGCAATGCATCAAGACCTTCCAGACCGCCGGATCCACGTACAGAATCGGTCCTACCTTTCGGGTCTCCTTGAGACAGGCCAGTACGGCTTTGACCGCCCCACAGGTCGACCCAAACGAGAACTGTGATGTGGCCCCCGCCCCTGGCATCGCGTGCGGCTCTTCACACACAACCTTGTCGATCGGCATCGGGAAATCCCGCAAAATTGCAAACAGCGCCCCGGCGTCGACTTCATGCCGTTTCTTCTTGTTGACCATCCGCCATTGCACCGGCATGCGCTCACACTGCAAGGTCTTCAGATCAGGGTCATAATAGGCCAGTCCGCCTGTAATACCTGGATCGATGGCGATAATCATCACAACCACCCCATCAACAAGGCGATCGTGAGCCCCAGACACCCATAGACCACCACGGCAAAGCCCCACCAGGGCCAGTCATACGGGTCGACGGCCTTTCGTCTTTCCGCGCCGTTCAAGACGGTTTGAAGATCCTGCGACTCGATCACCCGCTCTTTGGTCATCTCGCGCCTCCGGTGTTTTGTCATACAATAACTCCCAGCATCGCTCGCACTCCGTCCGTGGACAGGTTTTCCCCTCGTCGTGGATATGCTTGGGGCACCAGTGACTCATGGCGCCACCTTCCTTGGCCGACCCCGCTTGCGCTTCGGCTTCGGCGGCGTCACCGTCTCTTTGTCCATCCGCTCAAGGAAGGCTTTGGCCATTGCCGCCCCAACTAGTCGGCGAATGGCTGCCGTGCGCCGGCCGGGACTGGCTATTTTGAGTTTAAAGACGACAGGCTTCAAGCCTAGCATCTCCTGCCTGGTGTATCGATCATTGTCCGCCCACGGTGGCAGGTCCTCACACGTCTTCACGGCCTCACCCCCCATCGTTCAAGGAGGTACCAGACCTCAAGCCCGATGGTAAACAGCATCGCCCACAACACTAGCCCTAACACGGCGCCTAACGCGACCCCCCTCGCCCCGTTGAGCCCGTCTTTGTCGTCCTCGTCGTCCATCGTGCCCCCTCCTTTTATAACGACCACGAGCCCGACCGCGACCACGAGCCCAGCCACGATCGCCATTTATTTTTGGTTGACCTCATCGGATCACCCCGAAACTTTCAACTGCACTAATTTGGACGTACCAGTCATGGGGGAGCGGCTGGGCGTCTTTCCAGTGAGTATCCTGAAACCCCCCAGTCTCATACACGATTGAGGCATCAGTGAGGAGCACGCATGTCTGATTCACGCCGATGAGTTTCCCTGTATAGATATAATTCACACAGAATAGCGTAATCCGTTCACCGAGCAATTTATCCAGTCCTTCGCCGCCCACTTCCTCAACGATCTTTTTCATACACCCTCCCGTGGTTAAAACTCCGTCCCTATCAACACCCCGACCGCGAGCCCTACCCCGACTGCGACCACGATCCCGACCACGACCCCGACCCCGACCGCGACCACGAGCCCGACCCCGACCACGACCGCGACCACGAGCCCGACCCCGACCGCGACCACGAGCCCGACCCCGACCGCGAGCCCGGCCACGATCGCCATTTATTTTTGGTTGACCTCATCGGATCACCCCCTCCCCTGGTTAAAACTCCATCCCGACAAACCACCCGATCCAGTCCATCCCCACGTTAGGGCGTTTTAACCCAGCATTCGAGGCGTGCCCCCACTTGGCCCCGACGATCCACCGATCATAGGAGACGAGGACGTTGATACCAGTCCAAAATTGCGCCCCCATGGGGAGTTGTCGCTCAGGCCTCGCCGTATAACTCCCTCCAAAAAAGGGTTGGAGGGTCACGGCCACGGAGTTCGAGAGGGCGAATGGGATGCCGTACTGGATCCCTCCGGCGTAGAATTCCGTTGAGCTTCCCAGCACATGAGCCCCCAACCCGACCCGGCACGTTTGAGCCTCGAGAAAGGCCCCGTCGCGGTCGGCGGTATGACTGTTATTTGGATGCAGGGTGAACAACGCCCCGGCCAACAGGACCGGCGTCAGACAGGTTTCCATCAGTGCCATCGGTTTCGCCTCTTTCTTTCTCCTCGAACCGGGGCTGCAGCTCTTCCACCAGCGCCATGAGACGGTCCATACGTTCCTCAAGTTTGACGATTCTATAGTGCCAGGCATCCATGGTGCTACTCCGGTTGCGCCTTGGGACTGCCGTAAAACTCGAGGTCCTTCTCCACGAGTCTCGCATAGCCTTGGATGTCTTTCCAGTGGTCACCTTCATGCGGGTTGCCAGTCAGCGCACGGGACAATTTGACCGCAATCATGAGGACGGCATCTTTTTCTACCCGGGTCAGCTTGTTCCATTTCCCCGCCGTCGCAAACAAATCCCGCAAGGCCCCGGCCAGCTCGGCTTGCTCATGGTAGTCGCCATGGGTTTTGCCGCGTTCGGCTAAGAGGCTGTCTGTTGAGTTCTCGTCCGTCTTCGCTACACGCACATACCCCGGCATTGACGAGACATCCGCACTTGCCTGTTCATGGACTAACTGTTCTTCCTTCACCCAATACGCGTGCTTCACGGCTGTTCCTCCCATCGTTTCGCGTTTTGTTCCTTCGTCGCCCGGACGATGCCGGTACTATCCAGGGTCACCAGTCCGTACTTGAGGCCGAAGAACTTCATACTGGCTTCCACGACGTCCGTAAAGGCTCTGAACGTCCGGTCAAAATTGCCTTTAAAACACGAAGTCCCCGGATCGAATTTCCAACTGATACACCAGCCCGGATCCGTAAATGTTATGAATCTCGATGCTGTTGATGACAATCGGCCCGTGTTTCGTTCTCATGCGCTCCCTTTCGGCGTCGTGTTCGCCTGTGTGCGCCCCCGCCGTGGCGCCTTGTAGGCCTGGTGGATGCCGTCAAGTCCCTCGAAGAGTTCAGGCACGAAGTCTTGGACGGTGAGGACAATGCCCTGATACCTCGCGGCCCTCAGAATCGCCGGCCACAGTTGGTGGGGAATCATCCCGTCCATCCCTTTCATCCCTTTGCCTCGTTTGGGCACATACCAATGGCGGATGGTTCGTGGTGCACGGATGTACTGTTTGTCCTTGTCGTCGCCAGAAATCTCATGGAGCTGAGCCAGCGCTCGCGAGAGGGGAATGATCCCCCCAAACTTATTGATGATGTTCGCCGCCATCTTCATGGGGGCACCCCGGTCAAACAGACGGCGGTATTCTTTGTCCTCTTTGGCTTGCCGACGCCGTTCGCGTTCGACCGCTCGCTGATAGGCCGTCGTTTTCGGCTTCTTGCTTGGAGTCTCTACGCCCATAAATCATCCAACACGCCGGTCCC
>JADJRI010000045.1 GCA_016712275.1 Planctomycetota bacterium | reverse complement strand
GCATCGACGGCCATTCACTGGATGCGGCCGATGGCAGCCCCGTAGATGTCGTGTTTGTCGACAACGCAGCGCGGGATTGGCACCAATCAACCCTCTGGCACGCTTGAGGTCAGCGCGCCTGCACCGTCTATTTTCATACAGGACACCTCCGGAGCGCCCACCGGTTATATCCAGTTCGAAGATAGCGCGGGTGACGCAACAGGATATCTGGGCTTCGACTCCACCCAGAGCTCCAATTTTTCCGTGGTTAACATTCGCCAGGGGGGAGATATCGTTTTGAACCCAGGCTTCGGCGGGGTCGTCAGCGTGCCGGTACTAGAGATTACCGGCGCGGACATGGCGGAGAAGTTTCCTGCCAGTGAGAAGCTCGCGCCGGGCATGGTGGCCGCAATCGACCCGAATAATCCTGGCAAGTTGTGTCTGTCTCGGGGCGCTTATAACAAGTGCGTGGCCGGCGTCGTCAGCGGCGCAAATAACTTCTCCGTCGGTGCAGTGCTGGGCAGCACGGCCGAAGACAGAGATGCGCCCGCCATCGCACTCTCGGGGCGTGTCTTTGTTCATTGTGATGCATCGATCGTCGGCATCGAGCCGGGCGATCTTCTGACAACGTCGGACTCTGAGGGCCACGCAATGAAAGTGACGGACTTTCCGCGTGCGCAGGGCGCAATCATTGGCAAGGCCATGACATCCCTGAATCGTGGAAAGGCCGGCATGGTGCTGGTTCTTGTGAGCCTGCAGTAAATCTTCCGTCCGACGAGCAGAGCCAATACAACGCGAACCGTGCATGAGGACATCGTAATGCGCACCGTGAACTTCAGCCTTGTGTTCGTCGGCCTTGGCGTGTGCGCCCAGTCCGTGCTGGCCGGGGGGTACGAGAGTTACTTTTTGCACCTTGGCGCACATCCGTGGGACGATGACACGGAGTGGAGCGAGGCGGCACAGGGCGTCGCCCATGATGATGACCATTGGTATATCCTGCGGTCGGGAGAAATCCTGAAGATCCCGGTTGAACTTGACTTGCGCACCGTGTCGCACGGATCCCGGCGTCCTGACACAGACGCTCGGCGATACGCCCGTCGCCGGCCTGTATTTCCATCTCGGCGATCCTGATGTTTACAGATATCAGAATACGGATTATCTGGTCGTGCCGATGGAGAGTGGTTTCCTGCCCGGCGCGATCGCGGTCTTTCGATGCAGCGACCTTTCCTATGTGCTGTATGCAGAACTGACGGAACAGGCGGGCGATGCGGGCTGGTGCGCCATCTCCCGCGACGGAAAGCTCTTCAGTTCATTGCAACATGCTTCGACACTTTTGGTTTACGACATGGACTGGAGCTGCGTCAATGCGCCTTGCGAGGCATTTGTCACGTTTCAGGAGGAGATTCCACTGAAAGACGAGCAGGGCAACCCCCTGCCGGACCTCGTGACGACCCAGGGCGGCAAGTTCGCACCCGATGGTACGCTACTTTACCTCACCAGTGGATTCTTTGACGACAACGAAGCGCTGCAGGCCTCGGAAGGCATTACCGTCATGGATACGGCGAGCTGGTGGCGCGTGGCTCACTCGACCAATGGCTATGGACAATTTAATTACTATTACAACCCTGGATGCTGCACGTACGGTGAGCCGGAAGGACTGGTGGTCTGGGACCTTGACAACGGTCGGGCGCCGGGAATGAGCGGACAACTCCATGTCTTCAGGACCAACAACGATCCCATCGGAACCGATTCGGTCACGTTCTTTCATTATACGAATGTCATTCGCGTGACTCCGGGGACGGATTGCAATTTGTCGAACTGCTGTCCCAATTTTCAACTGCCCGGCTGTCCGACATTGCCCAACAGCGTGCCCTGTGCGATCGGCGGCTCGACCTGCCCGATGCAGATTTTCGCCGAGGCGCTGGACTATGCATGGAGCGGAGCGGAAATTCGACTCCGTGCTGCCACTTACACCGGGACAATGACGATCTCAAAGCGCGTCCGACTTACATCCGACGGCGGAGTCGCCCGGCTCGGCGGTTGATCCGGACGGCAACGGTGCGTTCGCAGTTGTTCAGGTCTGCCGCTCAGTGATGGAGGACAATACATGAAGAAACCATGTCTATTAAAAGTTGTCGTATTGACGTTGATGGCCTCACCATCTGCACCGGCCCGCTGCGAAGACCTCGACGAAGACGGCATCGACGACGCGCTGGAGCAGATGCTAATCGACATGTATCGTCCGCACCTGTACTTCGACAGCGACCAGTACATTCGGACGTGTTCGGTGGAAGACTACATACGGCACTCCGAATTGATCTGGCGCACATTCCTACCGGGTAGCCCTAACCCATTTGATATCGTCATCGTCACGAACAGCCAGTTGAACGACCCCAACGATCCGAACAGCCCGCTGCGCATCCTGCTCGAAGGCGGAGAAGACCTTCCGCCCTCGACCACCATCCTGGAGCCGGGCAACGTCGGCTTTCGAATCAATGTCTTCGACGATTTCCACGACGGTCCGCCGGGCCCGATTGAAGCTGTCGGCATGTATGGCCGCGTGACACCGCTATCAGGCCCGCTCATTTACGAGGGCGGGCTTACGCTGCCGCCGATCGACTATGAAGACTTTTTCCTGATTCAATACTGGCAGTTCTTGCCTTACAACGACTTCGATGCGCCGCTGGGCGGCGGAGACCATGAGGGGGACTGGATGTGGATCGACCTTTGTTGAACGCACATGCCCATACGACTTGCACTATATCGTGCATCATCATCACGGCGATGACCATTGCAGTCCGAGCGTCTCGGGTTTTGGCAGTGTGCCGCCGCCGAGCCGGCCATTTCCACTGCCATGCAATCCGGCAAACCTCGCCCGCGTTCCTCAATGCTACCTCGAAGCCAACGTGCATGAGTGGTGGCCCTTCCCCAGCAGTGGCGGCGAGTGCGAGTTTTTTGAGTTTGACAATCCATCACACGACGGACTCATCGGTGGACTGGAAACACAGAATGTACTGAACCTGGGTGAGCGCTTTGCCCCGATGCCCGGGCTGGAACCGCAACTCATCATGTTTTTCAACGGGCTGTGGGGACACGATCATGGCTTCCCCAACGGTCCGACCGGCGGGCCTCTGCGCCAGTTTCCACCGGGATTTCCCTTTTCGCCGCTCGCTGTCGCCCATGTCGACCCCGCCGCCGCGGCCTGGTCCGATCAGGGACTGGGCTCTCGCTTTCACCCATTCACTTCCCTCGAGGACGCTCTGTCTGAACCCGATGGTGTCATCACCGGTGGTCGTGTCTTACTCGCGCCGCAGAACTATTCTGGAAATCACGTTTTCGCCCGTCCAATGAGGCTGGAACGTCACGGAACGGCGGGAACGGTAATCCTCGGACAATAATCCATCCTCGTGCTTTTGAACTTTCTACACAAATCTAATCAGCGCGGTAGGCAATTGGAAATTAAATGAGCGTGCCGGTAGATAGAACGGATTCAAATTCAATGTTTTGAATACGGTTGTCGCGACATCCGGTCCGGCTGTTTCGTTCGGTTTCGTGTGCCTTCGTGCTGCCCACTTGTAGATTTTCACGCTGCTTGCATCTTATCAGGCACCGCCCCGGCACGGCGGACTATTTCAAGAATCGCATCGGCTTTCGTTCCAATCAAAGATGGCTTGGCGGGCCTCCTCCCGCGTGGCATTACGATCCCGACTGACCGTTTCCCGTTTCAGCGTTCCCATAAAGTGATCAATCACCGCGTCGTTGTACACTTCACCCTTGTGACTCATGCTGAAATTCATGCCATGCGCCGCCGGCATCTCCCGAAAAGCGCCGCTCGCATACTGGCTGCCGCGATCCGAATGATGGATCAATGCCGCTGTTCGATGGCCATTGCCAAGGCGTCGATGACCAGGTCGCTGGTCATTCGCTCGCGCATCGACCAGCCCACGATCCGCCGCGAATGCAGATCCAGGGTCGTAGCCAGATACAACCATGCTTTCTGCGTAAGGATGTAAGTGATGTCGTTGCCCCACGCCTGATTGGGGGCGCTGCGATCAAGGTCACGGGCCAGCAAATTCTCGGTCATCGCCTTTAATCGCAAGTCGCTCCGACATGGCGTCGCTGTCCATTCCGGTTTTCTGCCGGCTTGCTTCAAAACGATGATCAACTACGGCGTCACCCCGGATTGGAGAGCGTTGTGCTATCCGCCGAGGGCATCGAAAAAAACTGTATGCATTTTGTTCTCCGTAAGTTCACAATTGGGATTCATTTTTCCTCAACGCGACTCATCAAGACTGCATTGGTTGGCCCCATTTTGTCGGGGTCACTTGTGGGGTCACTTTGCTGCCGAATACGGCACGGAGGTAAGGTGCAACCTCGCGACAACCTTGATTCTGAGTTCGTGGCGGGGGGTTGTCACGAACTTATCACAAGCTATTCATGTGTTAGGGTTTTCGTAAAGCTGGGGTCCTGGGTTCAAATCCCAGTGTCGGCTTTTCCTCAACTTCATTCTTCTCAGCATATGCGGCTCTCGATCTCGTTTGTTGCCAAGATGTTGTAGATTCACTTTCTTTTTTTGATGAGCCAGTCAGCGCCCCTTTCGATCATTCTTTTCAGGCCAGCGATTCAATCTATCACCGCTCGGGTCGCTTTGACCGGCGATTTAACTTAAACTGGGCCCATGTGAACGGGGCAAGGTCGCCTCCATCGCTTCGTGTCGCGGTTCGCAAGGCTTTCTCATCCGGGGTGATGCAATGCCAAAATGTCACAATGGCCAATGCGGAGGTCCCGATCACGCGATGCCGTCGCGGCGGGATTTCTTGTATGTCGGCCTGATCGGCGGAATCGGGCTGGCCCTTCCGGACTACCTTCAACGCCGCGCGCTGGCCGACCTGAAGACCTTTGCCGCGAAAAAGCCCGTGGCCGATTCGGTGATACACATTTTCCTGCCCGGCGGTCTTTCGGCCCAGGAGTCATTCGATCCGAAGCCCTTCGCACCGATCGAATACCGTGGTCCGCTCGGCACGGTGAACACCTGTCTGACCGGCGTCGCATTCAGCGAATGTCTTCAGGAAACCGCCAAAATCGCCGACAAGCTCACCATCATTCGAAGCATCGGCCACGGAGAAGCAGCGCACGAGCGCGGCACCCACAACATGTTCACGGGCTATCGGCCGAGCCCGGCGCTGAAGTATCCCTCATTCGGCTCCGTCATCTCGCACGAACTCGGCATGCAAAAGGACCTGCCGCCTTATGTCTGCATTCCAACGATCCCCAACGAATTTGCGGGCACCGGCTACCTGAGCAATCGATTCGGCCCGTTCAGTGTTGGTGCCGATCCGGCCGGTGCTGATTTTGCCGTGCGCGATCTCTCGCTGCCGGCGGATGTCGATCACGCGCGGTTCGAACGACGGCGGCGAATGCTCGATGCCGTCGACGCCCATTTCCATCAACTCGAATCGACCGACGCAGTCGCGGCCATGGACGAGTTTTATCAGCGCGCCTACACCATGCTGAGCTCCCCGTCGGCGCGCGGGAGGCATTTAACCTCGCAGCCGAGCCCGCGCCGATCCGCGATGCCTACGGGCGCAATGCGGCCGGTCAGCGGATGCTCCTCTGCCGGCGCCTCGCCGAAGCCGGCGTGCGCTTCGTCTCGACGACCTTCGGCAGTTGGGATCATCACGCCGGCATCGCCGCCGGCGTGCGCGGCCAGCTTCGCGAGTTCGACAAGGCGTTTGCCGCGCTGATTCGCGATCTCGACGGCCGCGGCATGCTCGATCGCACGCTGGTCATGGTAACAACGGAGTTTGGCCGCTCGCCAAAGATCAACCGCGATGCGGGCCGCGATCACTGGCCGCGTGTCTTCAGCGTGGCACTCGCCGGCGGCGGCATGCATCGCGGGCTGGTGTATGGCTCTTCGGATTCGACTGCCACGATGCCCGACAAAGACCCGATCGGCGTCGAAGACCTCGCGACCACAGTCTTCAATCAGCTCGGCATCATCGCCGACAAGGAGTTAATGGCGCCGGGCGGGCGTCCGGTGGAAATCGTTAAGGGTGGCCGTGTCATAACGGAAATCCTGGCGCATCCAGCGTGAAGTTGCGCGAGAAGAGGTGAATCGCAACTTCAAGAACTCGATAATTGCGATTCGTTGGCCCAATCAATGGGACGGGAGATGGGGAAGTCAGTCAGAGTTTTTTTCGGCATGCTCGTGCTGTGCATCCTGGCAATACCCGCCTTCGCGGGTTCGCCGGACCTTCACGGCGTATACCCGGCCGGGCTACAGCGCGGCGCCAACGTCGCATTGACTCTTCGCGGCGCCAGGCTGGAGGGTGCGGCAGAAATCCATTTTTACCAACACGGCATTGCCGTCAAATCTCTCGAAAACACAGATGCCAACACAGTCGTTGCACAATGCTCGGTCGCGCCCGAATGTCCGCTCGGCGAACATCATCTTCGGCTCCGGACAACAACCGGCCTGACCGAACTTCGCACGGTTTGGGTCACAGCGCTGCCGATCGTGAACG
Organism: Planctomycetota bacterium; assembly: GCA_016712275.1. Lineage (GTDB taxonomy): Bacteria > Planctomycetota > Phycisphaerae > UBA1845 > UTPLA1 > JADJRI01. Next base: position 30,230 of record JADJRI010000045.1, on the reverse strand, counting down.
AGGCGGAACCGAACGGCGAATTCACTGAGCCGCAGGTCGTGCCGCTCAATTCCACCGTGTCCGGCGTCGTGACGAACGAAGACATCGACTATTACGCCATCGAAGCCAAACGAGGCGACCGCATCTCCGCCGAGATCGAAGCCATGCGCCTTGGCCGGGCGATGTTCGATCCCGCAATCGCAATCTTGAACGCCGATCGGTTCGAACTCGCCGTAGCGGACGATTCGTCGCTCCTCCTTCAAGACAGCACGGCGTCCATCATCGCACCGGAGGATGGCCGATATGTCATCGCCGTCCGCGAGGCCGCGTTCGGCGGGAACGATCAATCGACCTATCTGCTGCACATCGGCTCGTTTCCACGACCAACCGTCGCCTATCCGCCAGGCGCGCAGACCGGCGTCCCGTTTTCGTTCACGTTGCTCGGCGATCCGGCCGGACCGATCACGCTGGATCACATGAAGCTGCAAGCCTCAGTCGATGGAATGTCCGCCATATTTGCGAAGGATGGTGATCAACTTTCCCCTTCACCGATCTGGTTGCGTGTTGGTCACATGCCGGTAACGAGCGAATTCCGGCCTGTTGCTCCCGGCGATAGCGGCACGACCACATCAAATGCGACGCCTCCTCCGACGACCGCGCCGGCGGCGCCCGTACCGCCAGTTGCATTTCAGGGCGCGATTTCGAAAGCCGGTGAAGTCGATCGATTTCGCTTTGACGGAAAAAAGGGTGTCGCATTAATCATTTCTGCTTACGCCCGCAGGCTGCGTTCGCCGCTCGACGCTGTCTTGGAGGTGTTCGACGCCTCCGGGAAATGGCTTGCGGGAAACGACGACTCCGCCGGTGCAGACAGTGTCTTGACATTCACGCCGCCGGAAGACGGCGAGTATGAAGTTCGAGTGCGCGATCACCTTGGCCGCGGCGGCGAAACTTTTGTGTATCGAATAGAGTTGAGTCCGCCCCAGCCGTCGTTGGAGCTGTCGCTGGAACGGATCGACTCAAAAAAACCGCAGCACCTGCAGGCGATTTCAGTGCCGAAGGGCAATCGATTCGCCGCGCTGATTCGCGCGGATCGAAAGAACGTCGGCGGGGCGGTTTCAATCGAGGCGACGGGCCTTCCTCCCGGTGTCACCGCGGTGACCACGCCGGTCGAAGCCGATGGCGCGCTATCGCCGGTCTTGTTCGAGGCGTCCGCGGAAGCATCGCCGGTCGGATCGCTCGCGGACATCAAAGGTCTGATCGCGGGCACCAACGACGCGGCGAACCTGCCCGGCATATTCTCGCAGACCATTCCGCTCGTCATCGCGCCGCCGAACGAGACGGTTTACTACCAGACGACGGTGAATCAGTTGGCGGTCGCAGTGACAGAGGCGGCGCCGTTTAGAATCGAACTGGCTCAACCTGCAGCGCCGATTCTGCAAAACGGCGTCAAACCACTGAAAGTCCATGTGCAACGCGAGCCGGGTTTCACCGGCGAAATCGTCCTGCAAATGTTGTGGAACCCCCCCGGAATGTCCTCCGTTCCGACATTGACCGTCGCGGCGGACAAGTCCGACATCGAGTATCAAGTCAGTGCCGCGCCCGATGCACCCACGAAACAGTGGAAACTCGCCATATTGGGACATTCCACCGTAAACGGCGGCGATGTGTGGGTCTCCACGGGTCTCGTTTCATTCTCCGTCGAACCACCGTTGTTCGGAGGCAGCCTGCAAATGGCCGCGACCGAACAGGGAACGCAGGTGGGCGTGCTCTGCAAGCTGGACTCGCGACGCCCCTTTGAAGGAACGGCTCGCGTGACGCTCCTTGGCCTCCCGCCAAACACGCAGTGCCAACCCAAAGACATCACCGCCGGCGCCACGGAAGTCGTCTTTGATCTGATCACCCAGCCCAACGCCCCGATCGGCCAGCATGGCAATCTCTTCTGCGAGTTGACGATGCAGCAGTCGGGAGAAATTCTGCATCACCGGCTCGCGGGCGGCGGAGTGTTGCGAATCGATGCTCCGCCGGTCGCGGTGGCGGCCGAGCCCGAGAAAAAAGCGCCCGCGCCAAGACAGCCTGCGGCGCCGCCAAAACCGCTCAGCCGTCTCGAACAACTGCGCAAAGCAGCAGCCGAAAAAGCGGCGGCCACAACGGAGAAACCAGCACAGTGAAATTCTTCCCGATAGCAATTGCGTTAGTGGCGTATTGCGTGGCCGCGCGATCGGTCGTGGGTGAACCTCCGTCGGATCGGGCGACGCCGCAGCCGATTGTTCGGCTGGAGGCATTCCCGCCGTCCGTCTCGCTCGACAGCGCCCGGGACAACCAGTCCGTCGTGGTCAGGGGCATCGACACTTCGGGCGTGACCTATGATCTAACCGACGTTGCGGATTTCACCTTCGGTGACCCCAGCATCGCGTCGGTCGAAGAGTCGATCATCTTCCCGCTTATGGATGGCGAAACGACACTGACAATCAAACTCGACGGTCAATCTGTCCAAATCCGCATCAAGGTCGCCAATTCACTCGATAAACCGGCGCTTAACTTCCGAAACGACGTGCTTCCAGCCATCACACGAAGCGGCTGCAACAATGGCGCGTGCCACGGCTCGGCTCGCGGACAGGACGGCTTTCATCTCTCGCTCTTCGGATATGACCCGGCGGGCGATTATCAAACATTAACCCGCGAACTCCCCGGTCGACGTCTCAATCCGGCGCTTCCGGCCGAGAGTCTCCTGCTTCTCAAGGCGACCGGCGCGGTGCCCCACACCGGCGGTAAACGTTTCACCGGTGATGATGCGCGATACCGTTCGATAAACGAATGGTTGGAGCCGGTGCGCTGGCCGATCCCCGCAAACGCCGGCCGTCGTGGGCTTGGAGATATTTCCGCAGAATATTGTTCTGGGCGGCGTGGGTGCCGCTCAGCGTCTCACGGTTCGTGCGGCCTATTCGGATGGAACGGATCGAGATGTCACGCCTTTGGCAGTCTTCATCAGCAACAACGATTTCGCGGCAACAGTCTCCGAACAGGGCGAGGTGAAAGCCGCGCACAACGGTGAAGCGCTGGTCATGGCCCGGTTTGACGCCCTGACGGTCGGCACGCAGGTGCTCATCGTGCCGGTCGATGTTCCCCAAAACGAAACCCCGACCGAGGCCGGCAATTACATCGACGTGCACATAAACGCGAAACTTCGAAAAATGCGCGTCGCACCCTCCGAGTTGTGCAGCGACGAGGCATTCCTGCGGCGGGTTTACATCGATATGGTGGGCCTGTTGCCGACGATCGAGGAATATGATCGCTACTTCGCGGATGATGCCTTCAAACGACGCGAAAATCTCGTCGATGAGTTGATGCGTCGAAAGGAATTCACCGAACTCTGTGTGATGAAATGGGCCGAGCGACTGCAAATCCGTTCCATGCTCGAAGTCAGCTACAAGGCCATGTTGCTTTATTACAACTGGCTGAGCGAACGAATTGCCTCGGGAATGCCGATCAATCAGATCGCCCGCGAAATCGTTGCTTCGTCCGGCGGCACCTTCACGAATCCCGCAACCAATTTCTATCAAATCGAAATCGATACGCTGAAGTTGACGGAAAACGTCGCCCAGTCCTTCCTGGGCATGCGAATTCAGTGCGCCCAATGCCACAATCATCCCTTCGATCGTTGGACGATGGACGACTACTACGGTTTCGCCGCATTCTTTTCCCAGATCGGCCGCAAACCCGGTGAAGACCCGCGCGAAATGATCATCTTCAAAAGCGGCGGCGGCGATATGCGTCACCCGGTCGGCGGGCGCGTCATGGCTCCCAAGTTTCTTGGCGGCGAAACGCCGAATCTGGCCGGCCGGGATCGTCGCGTTGTCCTCGCGGATTGGCTCACCTCGAATGACAATCGCATGTTCGCGAAAAACGTCGCCAATTTCATCTGGGCCCAGTACTTCGGTCGCGGCATCATTGAACCGGCCGATGATCTTCGCATCAGCAACCCGCCTGCGAACGCAGACTTGCTCGAAGACTTGGCCGATCACCTCATCGCGTACAATTACGATCTGCGCAAAATTATTCGAGATATCTGCTTGTCGCGCGCCTATCAGCGCGCTTCCGCCGCGAATGACTCCAACGCACTCGATCAGACGAATTTCTCCCATGCCTTGGTGCGCCGCATTCGCGCCGAGTCGCTTCTCGACAGCATCAGTCAGGTCACCCGGACCAGAAACAAGTTCGCCGGCCTGCCGCTCGGCGCACACGCCGCGCAGATTCCCGACGGCAACACCTCCGACTACTTCCTCACCACCTTCGGCCGCGCCAAGCGCGAAAGCGTCTGTACATGCGAAGTCGTTATGGAGCCCAATCTCTCGCAGGCGCTGCACCTGCTCAATGGCGAAAATGTCCACCAGCGCATCAAGGACGGCCGTGTCGTTGAGTCGCTCTTGAAGTCCGGTGTTTCGCCGTCCGGTGTTCTCGATCAACTTTATCTCGCCTGCCTCAGCCGCAAACCGACCGAGGCCGAGCGGACCGCACTCTTGCAAATGGTGCCCGCCGAGGGCGACGCTCAGGGGCGCTGGAGGATGTGTTCTGGGCCATTCTCAACAGCCGGGAATTTATGTTCAGTCATTGAAGGGTTCTTGACGGTTGCCATAATCGCCATGAAACGCATCGACTTTGTCATTCAAATCTGTGCCGTCGCTATGACCCTCACCGTCATGTCCCGGACCCACGGTGACGACAAGGTGACCTATATTGATCATGTTCGACCGATTCTCGCGAATCACTGCCTTACCTGTCATAACCCCGACAAGCTCAAGGGCGGACTCGATCTCTCGACTTACCGCACCGCCATGCAAGGCGGCAGCAGTGGGGCGGTGCTCAGTCCCGGCGACCCATCGGCCAGCGCCCTCTTCGGCGTCGTCATGCACGAGCGCGAGCCGAAGATGCCGCCGAACGCCGGCCGCATCCCGGACGTGGACATTGAGCTGATTCGCCGCTGGATTGCCGGCGGCTGCCTCGAAACAACATCGAGCGCGCCGCCGCCGCCACCGCCAAAAATGGTGATGCAACCCTCTGTGAATCCTGCAATCAACATAAACCATGAACCAATTGTCCTTCGTCTGCCGCTGGCCCATGTGGTCACAAGCGAACGATGCGGCGTCGTGCCCGATCTGGATGTCCACCCGTTCCGGGCGTTGGCCGCTTGTGCGGCGCAGAAGCAAGTGTTGCTTTTTGATCTGAAGCAAATGAGTCTTGCCGGCGTTCTGCCGTTCGGCGAAGGGTTCCCGCAATCGATTCGATTCAGTCGCTCCGGACGCTTTTTGATCGTCGGCGGGGGTGTTGGCGGCAAGAGTGGTCACGTTCAAATCTGGTCCATTGGCGATGGTCAACAAATCGGAGTTGTCGGCGAAGAGATGGAAACGGTCCTGACCGTCGATATCGACGCGGCCGATTCACGAATCGTGCTCGGCGGACCCTCACGCGTGGCGAAAATCTTCGCCACGAGCGACGGCCGTCTACTCCATCGCATCGAAAAGCACACCGATTGGATTACCGCCGTTGCCTACAGTCCCGACGGCATTTTGCTCGCGACGGCCGATCGCGGCGGAAATCTGCATGTCTGGGAGGCGGAGTCCTTTGCAGCATATCAGTCGCTCGAAAGTCATCCCGCGGCCATCACGTCGCTGTCATGGCGGCCGGACTCAAATGTACTTGCAACTTCATGCGAGGATGGCCGCATCCGCTGGTTTGAAATGAACGCTGGTTCGAAGATCAAGGAATGGTCGGCGCACGAAGGCGGCTGCACATCGGTTCGGTACGATCGCAACGCCTCTTTGGTTTCAACAGGTCGCGATCGGCTGCTGAAGCAGTGGGACCCAAATGGCGCGCTCCTTCGAACGATGGAGCCCATGAACGACATCGCGCTGGCGGCCGCGCTCGATGAAAAAACAGGGTCAATCGTTGCCGCCGACATGACCGGCGACATTCGCATCTGGTCGGCCTCGGATGGCAGATTACTCGCGAGTCTGTCCTCCAACCCGCCGGAAATCGAAACGCAAATCGCCGCAGCCGAAGCAGCGATTGCTGCGGCCGACACCGCGCATCAATCGGCGGTGACTGCCACAACTGCGGCACAAGCAGAGCTCGATGCGGTTATGCAGCGCCTCGCTGCGGCTCGTGAGAGTATGGCCGCGAGTGCACAAGCCCTGGCCTCCGCCGAAGCCGCCGCCCAATCTGCGGCTGCCGCCGTGACGACTGCATTGACCGTACACAATGAGGCTGTCGCAAAATCGATCCGATTGAAGGATGTGGCCGCAAGCGCGACAGTGAAGGTCGAACAATCGTTGGCCGCACTAAAAATATCGGTCGACGGCGATGCTGCGGCGCAGTCCGCATTGGCCCAGTCGCAGAGTAAGCAAGCAGCGCTTGATTCCGCGGCCGTCGAGGCGGAGCAGATTGCCGCTCAGGCGCAAGGTGATGCCGCAAAAGTGACATCAGCGCAGGAGGCTCGAAAACAGGCGACCGAAGCGGCCGGGGAATTGGCCCGTCGCGTGGCCGCCGCGGCCGCCACGTCCGACCAATTGAAGCAGGCGCTGGCCGCGTCGGAAACGGCCAAGGCCGATCGGGATGCCACGGCTTTGCAGCACAATGAAGCCCAGGTCGCCACAGCCAATGCTTCGGCAGTATTGAATGCCGCGCAGACTCAGAAAACAACCATGGACAATCAGTTGGCTTCGTCGAAAGCGACGCTGGAACAGGCACGATCTGCTGCCGAGGAGTTGGAAAAGGCGGGTGCCGCCGCAATCTCCGCGAACGAATCGACCCAGGCGGCGCTCCGCGCATCCATCGCAGAATTGCAGACGGCCAAGGCAACACTCGCCAAGTGGAAGGCCGCCCTTGCACGTGCCGAGGTGGATGCATGCCGCGCGCATGTCCAGAAAGAAGAATCATTGCTCGCCCCGTTGGCCTCGAAGATGGCGGAATCCGCCTCTTTCGCCGATAAAGCAAGAGCCAATTTGAACACAGCCCGTACCCGTCTCGATCGAGCGTCCGACGACATGTCCGTGCTGATGTCCGCGAAAACGGAATCGGAAGGCCAGTTACAAGAGACGTCCGCCAAACTTGCCGAGGCGAAGCGCCGTCACGAAGAGCGGGCGGCGATGCGCACATCATTCGCGGAGTCGGTGAAGCAGTTGTCAGCGTCTTCATCGATATCCGCACCAGCGGTGAATACCACGACGCAGCCCGTCGAACTGTCGCCATCGTCTCAACCCGCGACAGCCAGCCAACCCGATAAATCCTCGGCCCACACGGACTCGACTGCGACGACATCGCCGATCAGCTCTGCGGACGCGGATTTCGCGAAAGCAATCTCACAGGCAGCACAAGCATTACAGTCATTGGAAGTCAGTGTCAATAATGCGGCACTCGAAGTTGCGCAGCTCGAGTCCGACGCCGTCGCCGCACAGGCGTCTCTCGCGCAAGCCCATGTCCGAATGGCCCGGGCCGAGCAGGAGCGGGCCGCATTGCCGAATCAAATCATCGAATTGGAGTCAGCCGCCGCAGCTGCCGATGCAGCCGCGGCCGCGGATCGCGCGGCATTTGAAAGTGCGCAAAGCCCGCTCAATGCTGCAAAAACAAAATTGCAGGCGGCCGAAGCACAATACGATCGCCTGCTCGAAGCTTCCGCACCCGTCAACACGTTGTAGTCGGTGCATTAGGTGCCATATAAGTGGCACGATTCCGGCACGCTTCGCAACGCAGCGTTGATCAATAGAAAACCGTCACCAGCAAATGCGGCTCCTTCGTCTTCCCCTCAAACACGCCGACCGTCGAATTGGACGACTTGATGAAAATCTCCGGATGGGCATCGAGCCATTCGTTGATCTGCTCATCCATGTGTGCCAGGCCGGCGCCGGTCAGCTTGCCGTGAAAGGTCCTGCACCGCGTGGCCGGCTCGTTGTGCGCCGAAAGCGGCCGTTTGAAATTCTCATCGTGATGAACGCCCGCCAATGTGCTGCCTTCGGAAAAGCTGCGAATCTGATGATGCGGCCGGCCCGTTTCGATGTCTTCGACGAGTGACAGCGTTTCGTCCGCGTCGTCCTTCTTCTCGGGCGGAAACCATACCCGCCCCTGCTGCGCGTCCGGTTCAACCCCAAGCGCGCCGGACCCGTCCGTCGGCGCGCCCTGCGCGACGGCCGCCCGTGCCGGCGCATTGGCATGCAGTGCGTCCGCGGTTTGAGCCTGCGCCGCCCGTGCGCGCATCAGTTCCTCCCGCTTGCGCGCAATGCAGCCGGGGCAAAGCAAGATGCCCTGCACAAGGCCGGCCTGTCGTGCGATGATTTGGTTCGGCGTGATTTCGCCCTGACATCCTTCGCATTGCTTGTTCGAATTTTCCGCCATGAGTCTGCCTCCGATACGAATGTCCGATCGCGCGATTCGCGATGTCGCCGGCGCGACTGGGAGAAACAAAATGAAACTCGCATAACGGCCGCGCCGAAAAATGATGGGCAACTAGATGTGAGTATAACCCATTCGCCGCGCGATCTTCAATAAAAGTAAACCCCGCTTAGCCGCCCCAATGCGTCGCCACGGCGAAAATCGCGAGAATTCCCATGTAAATCACCGCCGCCGCGCCGATGAACGCGCCGCAGACCGATCGCCCCGGCGAGGGTCTTTGCGCAGTGAGAAGCGGCAGCGCCGCGCCAAAAACCAGCGCGCCGATGGCCGGCATCGGCAGCGTCCATGCCACCACATCCACCAGCCCCAGCACGACCAGCACGCCGATCGGCGCGAACTTGAAATACCGATGCACCAGCGCGACGCGCTGCCCGGTGAAAAGAAGCGGCGCGAGTATGCCGCCCCCCGCGACCATGCCCCAGTAAAACTCCAGCCCCAGCGGCGGCGCATGAAGCGCGAACACATGATAAATCGCCGCCAGCCACGCAAACGCGACGATCCACTGCCGCGCGATCATGAACCGCTGCGAATCGATCCGCCCGGCAAACCCCCGCGATTGATCCACCGCGTGCAGCTCCGGCAGAATATCCGAATAGTCCAGCTCCTCGATTTTCTTCGAAACGATTTCGCCGCCAATGGCCGACTGATAGTCGAGCCGCATGCGAAAGTCGCCCGCCTTGAACGATTCCGTCGGCTTCAGCTTTCCCTTCGCGATTCGCAAATGCCCGATCCAAGTGCCGCCGTCGCTTTCGAGATCCTCCACCTGCACCGTGCCGTGCTGCGTCAGCTTCAACCGGCAGTGCCGCTTCGAGACCGCATCGCTGTCGAGCGACAGCCAGTTGCCGATGTCCCGGCCGATGAACAAATCCTGACCGATCGGCAGGACAAATTGCTCGCCCACCCAGTGCGGCCCCTCCATGATCGTAAGCAGCGCCCGAAACCGCCCGCGCACCGTGTCGTTCACCTCGATCTGCAGCTCGCGGCTGCAAATCGGACAACCGACCGTCACGATCAGATCGAGCCGGTCGCAGTCCAGCGGGTTTCCACAGGGGCAGCAAACGAGTATGGCCATGCAGTTTTGTGACTACCACTCCGCGCCGCCGCAAACAAAGCGACCAGACGAGATATCGATTCGCCCGCGGCCCGGTCCAAGACACTCCCTCCCAAATTGTACCGCCCGCCGGCCACTGCGTCGAAACCCGAACAAAGGCCCGAGAATAGACTCGGCCATCTCACCGTAGCACCGCCGCTGCATTCAAATTGTGGAACAGCCGACCCCCGGCTGTTGCTCGCATCCACAAAGAAGCACAGCCGCCCCCGGCTGTTCCAAAGTGGCACAGCCGCTGCACCCACACTGTGGCACAGCCGCCCCCGGCTGTTTCCCCTCGCCCCCGGCCCTTACCCCACCCGCGTCATCTCATGCAACATGAAATTCTCAATCGCACCATCCGTCGCGGCCAGATAAGCCCGCAGGTGCGGCGCCGCCATGTGCTGCTGCCACAGTTCCCGCGATTCCCAGTTCTCAAAAAACATGAAGTGCGCCGGGTTCTGATTGTCCCGATGCAAGTCATACTGCAAACAGCCCGCCTCGCCGCGCGTGATCGCCACAAGCTTCTCAAGCTCCGCCCCGACCAGCACGGCCATGTCCGGCCGGGCGGTGATGTGTGCAACAATGGTCAGTGTCGGCATGGTGCTCCCTTCCCGCGGGTCGATCCCCGCCACGTTGTATTGCGCGGCAAAAAGTTTCCCACCCTCGCCTTATTGTACCAACGCGCCAAAAAGTTGCGGATTGCTCACGGGGCAGGGTCGAATACACTAGGGAATCGCCGTCGATGAATTCCCGCCCGGTTGCGGATTGCTCACGGGGCAGGGTCGAATACACTCCCAGTTGATGAGGTCTGCGTCTTTTGTCGGTTGCGGATTGCTCACGGGGCAGGGTCGAATACACTGTGTCCGGCTACGTCGGAAAGCTCCCCGATGTTGCGGATTGCTCACGGGGCAGGGTCGAATACACTAGGCCAACTATGCAGGCGAATCCACCCGTTGCGGATTGCTCACGGGGCAGGGTCGAATACACTGATATTGGGGCGTGGCGCAACTCCGGTATTGTTGCGGATTGCTCACGGGGCAGGGTCGAATACACTGTGAATCTTCTCGGCCAGCGCCTCGACATGTTGCGGATTGCTCACGGGGCAGGGTCGAATACACTTATATTCTAGGGGCAAGGTTACGGCATACGGTTGCGGATTGCTCACGGGGCAGGGTCGAATACACTCCTCCCTGCCGTCGATCTTGCACGGGGCCGTTGCGGATTGCTCACGGGGCAGGGTCGAATACACTGGGCGAAATCAAACGCGCCAGCGCTCGTGTGTTGCGGATTGCTCACGGGGCAGGGTCGAATACACTAACGGACGCACGGACAATGCGAGCAGCAAAGTTGCGGATTGCTCACGGGGCAGGGTCGAATACACTGGACAGGGGTCTGTGAACCGCGACCCGTTTGTTGCGGATTGCTCACGGGGCAGGGTCGAATACACTCTTGAGGGTCAGGCTCCGATTGAAGTAGCGTTGCGGATTGCTCACGGGGCAGGGTCGAATACACTTCGTGCAGAGTTCGTGCGCAAGGCGGTTAAGTTGCGGATTGCTCACGGGGCAGGGTCGAATACACTGTTGCGCGATGACATTGCCTGTCTTCGCAGGTTGCGGATTGCTCACGGGGCAGGGTCGAATACACTTTCCTTCTTCTTGGTCTTCAGTGTCGCAAGTTGCGGATTGCTCACGGGGCAGGGTCGAATACACTTGGCCGCGTAATCGAGGTCATCGCATTCGAGTTGCGGATTGCTCACGGGGCAGGGTCGAATACACTGGAGGCTCCCCATGCCTGACGCAAAACAATGTTGCGGATTGCTCACGGGGCAGGGTCGAATACACTACTTCCCCCTTAACTCCTGAGCTTTCAGCGACTTGAACGCGGCGCCGATCAAAAAAGTTCCAGTTGAACCGGCGCGGCCTCCGGGGGCTTTCGCATTTTCCCCCACAAAACGCGTGTCAGCCATGCGGCCCAATAAGCCCGCGCTGCTTGTGCCTCCAGGATGCCCGCATCGTCCGATTTGACGGTTCGCGCATAACCCAGCAGCCGCGTACGCGTCGCGGAGCCGCAGGGCAGGTTCAACGCCTGTGCGCGAATCTTGGCCTGCACGATTTGCCGCCAAAGCCGCTTCTGCAGTGGCCGCTTCACGGCCAGTTGCAACCGCAGTCGCTGCACGACCTGGGTGTGATCGCCGAACGGCAGCAGCAGGCCGGCCGGCAGATGGTCCCGCCCGCAAAAAACCACCGCAGCGTCGTATTTGAGAAGTGTCGTGAGGGCGGCATGGGTATAAGTCGTACCCGGCTGCTCCACCAACAAAACGCCGATATCCTCGCAAGGCACGCGTTCCAGAATCCCCCGGTCATCCTCCTCCCGCGATTGAATGAGCAACTGCTCATCCTTCACGGTTAGGTGCACGGCCCTCTGCGAGATTTCGATGGTCCGTTTGATCACGCGCTCAGCCCTCTGAAGTGGCGATCGCATCGGCTTAATAGGGTTACTTCCTGAGCACTTTGTCCTTCATCATTTCAGTGACCCTCCCAAGCACATCTACGCGGACCTTTACAGCAAAGTCACTTCCGGGCGGTGCAAGTTTCTTAAAATCATCCGGTGTCGCATCAAATGACTCTCGTTTCGAATCTGGTATCTTCTTTCCCGCCGAGTCCTTCCGCTCGCCTGCGGCACGTGCGTCCCAGTGTGGCACGAGTACGACGCTGCGCGGCTTGTTGAGCTTAGCGACTACGAAATAGCCAACCTCTTCAGGATTGTCTTTGTGCCGCATGAATACCATTTCACCTTCGCACAACGACATCATGAATACCCCACCCTTTTCTGCATTGTCGGTACGGTCGACAATGGGATGTGCCTTCTCCGCGGCTGCTATCATCGGCCTGAACTTGCATCGCTGCTCCGGTGGCATCCGTTTGAGTTGCTTCATTCGCGGCACGCCGCCCTCACGCAATGCTCGAAGCATCGCCAGCTTTCGCTGGGCAGCCTCGAAGGTGCTGACAACTTCACCTGACCATTTCCCAGATTCGTCAATGCGAAGCTCGATGTGATGATTATTGCCGCCGACATAAGCACGTGCGGACGACGGATGGTTGTCGGCTGCCTGTCTTCCCGATACATGATCGGACTTCTTACGAGGAACAATGACAGGATCGCTCATGGCTCGAAGCAAGACAACTGAACGAATGGGCACGCCGCTCTTGTGTTTTATCATCCCGGCCGCAACCGCTTTCTTGATGTCATTTGCCGAGAAGCCATCGGGATCAAGATTGGCCTCTTGCAGGCACTCTCAGTCGATCCCGAAGCGCGCGATCGCGCACGAGTCCGCTCTTGTCCGGTGGCGGATCAACAATCTTCGGCTTGTATCCCTTGGACTTGACGGTTGAGGTTGCCCATTTACGTGCATCCTTTTCGCTCACTTCAGCCATTAGTTGTCTTCGCCGGGCAAGCCGTTCTATCGCCTCTTTCTCTGTTTCACGACGCGCCTGTCGAAGGTGATTCGGAGTCAGCATCAGTACGGACTTGCTTCCTTTATACAATCCGTTGCTTTTGGCAATTGGCCCGAAGAGCGTTTCCTCGTGCAACGCGCCGACTATCTTTCTTTTTACGGCCCGGTGCGAAACTGGACGCTCTTGATTGCCGCCGGGCTGCTCATAGACGGCATGCAACGCTTTTTCTTGCAGCTCATCCGCGCTCTTAAACGGCGCAGGAGGATTGATACGATTTTGCCGGCAGAATTCGTCATACTGTTCCGCAGTTATGCCCCTGGCATCAGCGGTCTTAAGCCGCTGGTCCCATTTCAACTGCATCTGACGGCTCGTAAGAGCGATCACAATCGCGTCCAATGCATGATGGCGGTGATCGCCGCGCTTTTTTTCTCGTCGAGCGCGCTCTTCCGATTCGCTAAGTCCTTTTGACTTGGATTTGTGCGAGTCATTGAAGAGTCCCCATTCGCGCCGCAAGTCACCCGTCCATCGGCCGTCGGTGGTGAAGATAAGTCGTTCGCCACCGCGCTCGGGAAGCCCTTTCCCATCGAACAACGCGTCCGAAAGATAAGCAAGTACCTGTCGAGTTGCGTAACGTGTATCCGTCAAATCCCGTTCGGAGAATCCCTGGATGTCCCTCAATTCCTTTTTGAAGTTTGCGACTTTCGAGTCATCGTCTCGCTTGTCGAAATAGCAACCCCAAAGTTTAGCCTCTGAAGCCTTGTCCACATGTTTGCGGTCAACACGCTCTACGTCGGCGTACATACGCTCGACCCGATTCATTTCAGTCTCGAAATTTTCGCCCCAGAGGTCGCGAGGCGTTCTTCGTCCCATGTCGCGATTGCACTTCGTGTGGGCAAGCACCATGTTGTTAAGCCCGTTCGGTCCCCCGATTCCGCGCGGAATGATGTGGGCCAACTCGCAGTCCTCGCCCTTTGCGCCCATCAAAGGGGTAATAGCTGTCTTGACTCGCTGATTGCCGCACAATGGGCAGATACTTCCCTGCTGCACGGCTAGGACAACCCGCTCTACAGATGCTCGCTGTTGATTCTGCTTTAGATCGCCGAGCTTGAATTCTTCGATGATGTCATTCTTGATTCGATTACGCAGGCGATTGCGGAAAAGCGCCTTGTCTGAATCCTTGGCGGACATCTTCGCTTCGCGTGCCAATTCGACGACGATTCGATCGGGCTTGCATTTGTGTTTTTGAAGGTGGGCAATGATGTGGCGTCGAACCTCGTGAATTGCTTTTCGCACCACGGGATTGGTTAACATGGGTGCCGGCGGCAGCGAGTTCGCGTGCTTTCGCATGTAATGACGGTCGCGAGCGGTTAGCCCTTTGCGCCCGTCGCATAGCGATCACGCGTTCGGGGATGGAACGGCTCGCCTGTTGTGACATCCGCAAGATTCAAGTCATTTGCAATCAACTTGCGTGCCTCGATTTGGGTTAGCCACCGTCCAAGGCTTTTGAATCCATGCGTTTCATGATTGGGTGCCGCATCCATGACGCTCAGTAAATTGCGCACCGCTCGCCGCGACAGGTTAAGACGTTTTTTCTAATGCAGGGGCGACTTCCATGCTCTGATGAGCAAATCCGCTTCAACATCCGAGCAACGCCACCATTTCACGGCCCCCGGGGCGCAGTGCTTTTCATGATCATCGCGGTCTGGATCGTAGTTCAAGATTGCTCGATTTACTGACGCCCGCGTCCGGCCATCCATGTTATTCCATCTTGATTCACCGATTGCTCCATGCACAATAGATCGATGAAACCAATCTGTGTTGATTTCGCGATCGGGGTCGGACTCGATATTGAATCGATGCTGTGTTGTCTTGGTCGCTCGCCCCCAGCCAAAGACCCTAAGGTTTCGCAATTCAGTCACACTGACAGTTTTCTTTGGCTTACCCTTATTCTTGCCTGATTCATAGATTCCCAGCGGGCCACGAAGACAATCAATGATCGCCTTGCGCTCTTCAGGCTCAAGTGGTCGCGCCGCTTTGCCGCTATCGATGATCTTTATGTTGTTGACGGTCTCGATTACCCGATAAAAGGAAGCATACATATCGGCGATAGGTACGCATCTTTCGGTGGGTTCAAGTACGCACCGGCCAAGAGTACCCATGTCCCATGATTGTCGACGCTGGCCGAACAATAGTCCCTTGTGCCGCCAAGTTGAATCTCCTGCTTCGTCGTCCAGCTTATTCAGAAGATCGTCACTTAGTATTGAAGCTAAAGGACCGCCGAATAGTTTTTGCTTGGTCCACAATTTGCCAAACTCGTCACGGATCATTGCTCGGTCCGCATGAAACTGGAAATCGCCTCCTTTGTTTCTAACAGCGTCACGCCACTCACGCGGGCCGATCTGCTTGGCGGGCAGACGTTTGTCGTCTGTGTCGATTGCGTGTCGTCGCTCGTCACGAAGGTTTGCGATGAGTTGTCCGAAAGTTTCAATTTTTTGGCCGACTCGCTCGGATTCTGCAAGCATGGCCGCACGCGTCTCGCCGATTGCCTTCTTGACTTTTCCGTCGTCGCTCTTTAACTCCTCGTCATCCTCGGGTTCTCGAATTCCCAGTGCGCCCCGCCTTTGTGCCAAGTGCAGTAGGACTCGACCGAATTCATGAGGGTGTAGCGACCTTGACAGACCCTCGCGCCGAAGCGCCCAGGGATCAGAACCTTCAAGTAGCTTTCGAAATGTCTCTTCATCAGCCGGCAACAGCCCCCGTGCAATCAATTCAAGCCGAAGTAAACGTTTTCGCAGGGAGCGCCGCGCTAGGGTAATGCGCGTGCGACGGGCCATTCGTCTTTTCGCGTTCTTCGGCTCGCCGCGGGCCTCGTCAGTCTCAACTACTCCGGCCGGAAATACACTCAGACCAACATCAATCTCGCCTGTATCGAGATTGATCCAACTTGACCCTACCGAATTTGTACCAATGTCGAGCCCGAGCGCTTTCACTGTACTCTCCCCTTGTTCAATTATTGGTGAAGTCCTCTTGACACCAATGTGACTCAGGGGGCAGAATTTGGTCAAGTGTATTCGACCCTGCCTCGTGGGTTTATGCAACAAGAAAAATCGCAGGCACCGCCTTACGGCGACCACCGCAGCTCAGGCAACCCCTGACCTGCGGTTTTTTTGTGCAAGTTACAAAGCGTGTTAATACCGCCTTGCAATCCCCATACCAAACATTTCCCGAATGAAAACTTGCCCGCCGCCCAATCCGGTGTATATTGAAAAAGGCCCGCCCCCCGCGGCCCCGGAGACCGCCCATGCCCCCAATTCCTCCCCTCGACCCCTCGACCCCCGGCCCCTTGGCCCTTCTTATTCCCCTGTTCAGGAATTTCCAGCAATTTTCAGCCTTGGGGGTTTTTTCTTACAAGAAATGGCCCGCGTTACGAAGCACAAGAAACCTAACACGTTACGAACAAGGAACTTGCAATCCCGGCCCAAGGTGATTTTCCGATGAAAACGCCCCCGAAACACCCTCCGAACCCGCGCCCCATCTTCGCCCGCGCCTCTCCCTGCGGTCCGCCGACAGGCCCTATCCCTCGCCTGCTCACCTGCTCTCCCCCTCACCTCTCTTTTCCGGCCCCCATTCCTTCCCTTGGCCCCTCGACCCCTCGACTCCTCGGCCCCTTCTTGTCAATCGGCAACCTCAATACCGCTGCCGCGTCGCTTCGGCCACTTTCTCCAGTGCCACGCAGTAGGCCGCGATGCGGTAGGGCAGCTTCTGGCCGGTGGCCACGGTGTGAACCAACTGCCATGCGGCCACCATGCGTTTTTCGAGCTCGTCGTTCACGCGGGCTTCGTCCCAGCGGAACTGCTGGAGGTTCTGGACCCACTCGAAGTAGGAGACGGTGACGCCGCCGGCGTTCACGAGAATATCGGGAATGACGGTGATGCCCCGCTGGCGGAGCATTTCGTCGGCGCGGGGCGTCACCGGCGAGTTGGCCGCCTCGATGACGAGCTTGGCCTGGATGTGGTCGGCGTTCTCCCGCGTGATGGCGCCGCCGAGGGCCGCGGGGATGAGGATGTCAACGTTGAGGCACAGCAGCTCTTCGTTGGTGATCGATACCGAACCGGGGAAGCCGAGGACTGTTTTCTCCTCTTTGACATGAGCGAAGAGCGCGGTCACGTCGATACCGGCCGGACAGTGAATGCCGCCATGCACGTCGGACACTGCCACAATCTTGGCACCCTGTTCGCCGACCAGCCTGGCCGTCCATGAGCCGACGTTGCCGAATCCCTGAATGGCGACGGACGCCCCCTTAAGGCTCATCTTGAGCGCCCGGCACGCTTCGCGGGTGATGATCATCGTGCCGCGGCCGGTGGCCTGTTCGCGGCCGAGCGAGCCGCCGAGGCTGACCGGCTTGCCGGTGACGATGGCGGGCGTGTAGCCGTGCTTCTTGCCGTATTCGTCCATGATCCAAGCCATGACCTGCGGATTGGTGTTCACATCGGGCGCGGGGATATCGCGATAGACGCCGAGGGCCATGTCGAGCTTGCGGGTGAATTCGCGGGTGAGCCGCTGCAATTCGTCGCGCGACATCTTGGTGGGGTCGCAGGTGACGCCGCCTTTTGCGCCGCCGAAGGGAATATCGACCAGGGCCGTCTTCCATGTCATCAGCGCGGCGAGCGAGCGGACTTCGTTAAGATCGACTTCGGGATGGAACCGCAGGCCGCCCTTGTAGGGGCCGCGCACGGCGTTGTGCTGGACGCGATAGCCGTGGAAGAGCTCGAGGTGGCCGTCATCCATGCGGACGGGTATTTGCACGATGAGCTCGCGATAGGGCGTTCGGAGAACGAGCTGGATTTCGGGATCGAGCTTGAGATGGTCGGCTGCGGCCTGGAATTGTTCGTCGGTGATGCGATTGAAGTTCATGTGGGCCGTGGCTTCGGTTTCGTGCGGCTCGTGCGAGCGGTTGTCGGACGGGGTGGTTGGGCTGGCGGCAATTGCTTTTTTCGACGGGGGGGCGGTTTGAGCGGACATGTCGTCTCCTCGGTTAGAGTGCGCAGTGAAACCGGGATGGGTATCGATCGGATGTGGGGGGTTCTTGATGAACTTAAGGGTGGGTCCCGAAATATGCAAGGCGAATGGCGAGAAAAATGAGAATCGACGCCGTTGGCGCGATTTTGGGGCACTGGGGCTTGGCGTCTGGTTTGGTTATGATTCGGTGCGGCGAAGGTGGGTTAAGAGCTATTGCATTCGAGTGGGATAGTGGTCTCGCCTGTGGGTATCTGCTTCGCGTGCATTATGTTCAATCCGGCGGGACGCCGGTGCTACAGGAGTCGTGAATCGAATTTTTTTGATTTGCATGGACGCGCGGTGTGAGGTGTCAACATGGCGGCATTTGAGAGACATTTGTTTGTATGCACGAATGTGCGGGCGGAGGGGCAGGTGCGGGGGTGCTGCGCGGGGAAGGGGGCCGAGGCGATTCGCGAGCGGCTAAAGACGCTGGCGGCGGAGCGGGGGCTCAAGGGGCGGGTGCGGGTGAATTCGGCGGGGTGTCTGGATCAATGCGAGCATGGGGTGACGATGGTGGTGTATCCGGAGGGGGTGTGGTATGGGTTTGTGACGCCGGCGGATGTGGAGGAGGTGGTGGCGTCGCATTTGGTGGGGGGCGTTGTGGTGGAGCGACTCAGGTTGAAGGAGGGGTGTTTGAATACGAAGGGGTGCGAGCATCGGGGATGAACGCCGAAACGTCAAATCGTCGAAAACGGGGACATGCTGAGACTTGAGATACTGCGTTTTCTTTCGAGGTCGGCGGAAGTGTGATGAATGATGATATGAAATTGGAGGAGGTGGAGGGCGCCGTCTTGCGGGAGGCGGATGCGCGGCGGTTTGCGGAGTTGGGGCGGATGATGAATGAGATGCTGCGGAACATGTCGCCGGCGGAAAAGGATCGGATGATGCAGCGGCACTTGGCGGAGGCGATGAGGCCGGAGCAGAAGTTCAAGGCGCTCGGTGGGATGATGAATTTTGTGATTGACCAATTGCGCATGCGAAAGGCTTGCGATGAGCAACAAATGAAAAATGGCGAACTCGGAATTGCCAATCGTAACAATCGTTAGGCGAGTCCTTCGATGCAAGAACCAGTGGACAAAACAGCTTGGTACTTCGTTGATGAAGCCGGAGATCCTGTTTTCTTTGATCGATGGGGAGAGACGATTGTCGGCCAATTGGGCTGTTCGCCAATCCTCATATTGGGTTTTATTGAAGTGACCGACCCGCATTCCGCACGGCAATCGTTGGCAGCGTTGCGTTCAAAGCTCTTGACGGATTCGTACCTCTCTGCAATTCCTTCAATGAAAAAGACGGCCATTTCTTTTCACGCGAAAGATGATTGTCCCGAAGTTCGCCATGCTGTTTTCCGCGAAATTGCGAACATGGATTTTCGTTCGCAATTTGTAGTGGCGAGAAAACGTGAAACTACTTTTCGCAAGTCATTTAAGTCAAGTCCGAGCCGATTTTACGATCATCTTATTTCCCTGCTCTTTCGAAATGTATTACATCGTTGCTCGCGAAATTGGATTTACTTCTCAAAGCGCGGCGACCGTGTGCGGCAGAAGCCGCTGGAGGATGCAATTTCGAAAGGGCTCGATGAATTTCAGGCAATCTGGAAGACAAAGATTGAAACGCAGATAAGAGTTCAGTGTCAGACGCCTTCCAATGAGCCTTGTCTTCAGATTATCGACTACATGAACTGGGCGGTGTATCGTGCTTTCACAAAAGGCGAAATGAGGTATTTTGATTTCGTCCGGCAGAAAGTTGAACTCGTTCTCGACTTGTACGATCGAGACAAGTACCCCAAGAATTACTACACCCGTGAGAAAAACCCATTCGACATCAATAAAACAAGCCCTTTGTAAGCCAGGTTGCTTGACGCAACGCACGGCATGAAGCCGACTCTCGCTTACAAAGAGCTGCCTAAAGAATACTACAATATTGGCGAATCGTCAAGAAAATGCCCACTATATCGAGGAAAGGCAATCAAAAGGACGTGGTTTCGCATGATACCCATTACTGGCTTGTCGTGCGTGGCGCGTCGCACAATAACTTAAAGAATATCGATGTCGAGATTCCGCTGGGGCGGTTTGTTTGTGTCACCGGCGTGTCGGGGTCGGGGAAGAGTTCGCTGGTCAATGACATTTTGCGCGAGCAGTTGGCACTGGATTTGAATGGGGCACAGAGCGCGCAGCCGGGGAAGCATGCGGGGATCGACGGGAAGGAACATCTCGACAAAGTGATCGATATCGATCAATCGCCGATCGGACGCACGCCGCGGAGCAATCCGGCGACTTACATCAAGCTTTTCGACGAAGTTCGCGAACTTTTTGCCAAGCTACCGGACAGCAAGGTGCGGGGGTATTCGCCGGGGCGGTTCAGCTTCAATGTGTCGACCGGCGAGAACGGGGGCGGGCGGTGCGAGGCGTGCGAGGGGAACGGGCAGAATCGCGTCGAGATGGATTTTCTGGCGGATGTGTGGACGACGTGTCCGGTGTGCGACGGGCGGCGGTTCAACCATGAGACGCTGCAGATTCACTTTCGAGGGAAAAGCATTCACGATGTGCTTGAGATGGACGTGCAGCAGGCGCTGGAGCATTTCAATGCGATACCGAAGATTCGCGAGATGCTGGAGACGTTGCACTCGGTTGGGTTGGATTATTTGAAGCTGGGGCAGGCGAGCACGACGCTGTCGGGCGGCGAGGCGCAGCGGATCAAGCTGGCGAAGGAATTGGTGCGGCGGTCTACGGGGCGGACGCTTTACATTCTGGATGAGCCGACGACGGGGTTGCATTTTGAAGATATTCGGAAATTGTTGGCGGTGCTGCATGGATTTGTGGATGGCGGCAATAGTGTTGTTGTGATCGAGCATAATCTGGATGTGGTGAAGACGGCGGATTGGGTGATTGATCTGGGGCCGGAGGGTGGCAGCGGCGGTGGGCGCGTTGTGGCGGTGGGCACGCCAGAAGATGTGGCGAAATGCGCGGAGTCGTTTACGGGGCAGGCGCTGGTGGAGATGCTGTTTGAAACGTCGAAAAGTCCCGCCAGACGACCGGCGGGTAAACTTCACGTCGAAAAGTCAAAACAAAAGGAAAGGGGCCGAGGGGCCAAGGGGCCGAGGGGCCAAGGGAGTGGCACGGCGGCTATTGATGTTACTTCGGACATCGTTGTTGTTGGGGCCAAGGAGCACAATCTGAAGGATGTGACCGTGCGGATTCCGCGCGGGGCGATGACGGTTTGCAGCGGGGTTTCGGGGAGCGGGAAGACCAGCTTTGCCATGGACACGGTGTATGTCGAGGGGCAGCGGCGGTATGTCGAATCGCTGTCATCGTATGCGCGTCAATTTCTCGGGCAGTTTCAGAAGCCGAAGGTCGATCATGTCTATGGGCTGTCACCGGCGATTGCGATCGAGCAGAAGGCGGCGAGCAACACGCCGCGATCGACCGTGGGCACGGTGACGGAGATTTACGATTACATGCGCGTGCTGTGGGCGCGAGTGGGGCAGCCTTATTGTCCGAACTGCGAATTGCCGATCGGAACACAATCGAGTGAGGAAGTGATTGACCGGATCAGCGAGCTGCCAGATGGGACGCGGGCACTCTTGTGCGCGCCGGTGGAGCGGTCACCGGGGGAGACGTGGGAGTCGCTCTTGGCGCGGTGGGAGGCGCAGGGGTATGTGCGGGCGCGGATCGATGGCGAGGTGGTGGAGATTTCGGGGAAGCCGAAGATCGATGCGCGGCGGTCGCACACTGTGGAATTGGTTGTGGATCGGGCGGTTATTCGCGCGGGCGGGCGGGGGCGGATCGGGGATTCGATCGAACATGCGCTCTCGCTCGGCAAGGGCGTGATGATTGTCGTGGTGCTGGATGGGGAGAAGGCCGACCGGGTGATGCGGTTTTCGCAGCATTTCGCGTGCGACAAGTGTGGCACGAGCTTTGATGAACTCACGCCGCATCATTTCAGCCACAATTCGCGGATGGGGTGGTGTCCGGGGTGTGAGGGCTTGGGCGTGCAGCGGGGACGAGCGCGGATGCCATCCTCATTGCACCGCATTCGTCGATATTGGCGGGTGCCATTTCGGTTTGGCAGGATGTGGATTCGAATCCGATGTTGCGGGGGATGCTGATTTCGCTGGCGAAGGCGATCGGGTTTGATCCGTATTTGCCGGTTGCGAAACTGTCCGAGGATCATAAGCGGGCTTTGTTGTTCGGACTTGGCGAGCGGTGGATGGATGTCGACAAGATTGCCGGCGCTGGCGGACTCAAGTTTCAGTGGAAGGGGTTTTTCCCGGCGATCGACGAGGCGACGCGGAATTCGTTTATTTATCGCCAGCGGCTGGCTGACATGGTGACGGATATTCCTTGCCAGAGTTGCCACGGCGGGCGGATCAAGCCGGCGGCCGGGGCAGTGCGGCTCGCGGACAAGCGGATTGTTGAAGTCTGTGACATGGAGCTGACAGCGGCGGCGGAGTTTTTCAAGACGCTGAAATTCGATAAGCAGCAGGCGAAGCTGGCGGGGGAGTTGCTGCATGAGATCAAGTCGCGATTGCAGTTTTTGATCGACGTGGGCTTGGGATATGTGACGCTGGGGCGATCGGCGCCGACGCTTTCGGGCGGAGAATCGCAGCGGATTCGGCTGGCTTCGCAGATTGGCAGCGGGCTGACGGGGGTGTTGTATGTGCTGGATGAGCCGACGATTGGATTGCATCCGCGCGACAATACGCGGCTGGTTGGGGCGCTCAAGAAGCTGCGCGATTTGGGCAACACGCTGCTGATGGTGGAGCATGATGAGGAGATATTGCGGTCGGCGGATCATTTGATCGATTTCGGACCGGGGGCGGGTTCGCTGGGCGGGCATGTTGTGGGCGAGGGGTCGCCGGCGGTTTTGAAGAAGAATGATGAGTCGCTAACGGGGCGATTTCTGGCGGGAACGGATGCCGTGGCGGTGCCGACGAATCGACGTGCGATTACCGAGTTTCGCGAGACGATCAAGGCCGGGGCGAAGGTGGATCATGATGATCCGGTGCGGCCGGCGCTGACGATACTGGGGGCGAGCCAGAACAATCTTCGCGGCGTGGACGTGAAGTTTCCGCTGGGGCGGTTTGTGTGCGTGACGGGGGTTTCGGGGTCGGGGAAGAGTTCGCTGGTGACGGATATTTTGTATCCGGCGCTGGCTTCGCGGATTCACCGTGCGGCGATGACACCGGGGCGGCATCGCGAGATTCGCGGCATGGCGTTTATCGACAAGGTGATCAACGTCGATCAGCAGCCGATCGGCATGTCGCCGTCGTCGAATCCGGCGACGTATACGGGCATTTTCGACATCATGCGCGAGGTGTTCGCGCGGCTGCCGGATGCCAAGGTTCGCGGGTTTACGGTGAACAAGTTCAGCTTCAACCGGCCGGGGGGGCGGTGCGAGGCGTGCGAGGGGATGGGGCAGGTTTGCCATGAGATGCACTTTTTGCCGGATGTGTGGGTGCCGTGCGAGGAGTGCGGCGGGAAGCGTTATCAGCGCGAGACGCTGGAGGTGCGGTACAAGGGAAAGAACATTGCGGATGTGCTGGAGATGACGGTGGCGGAGTCGCTGGAGCATTTTACGAATGTGCCGAAGATTCGCCGGCTGTTGCAAACGCTGGCGGATGTCGGGCTGGGTTATCTGCCGCTGGGGCAGAGCGCGCCGACGCTGTCGGGCGGCGAGGCGCAAGCGCGTGAAACTGGCGGGGAATTGGGACGGCCCAGCACGGGGCGGACGATGTATGTGCTGGATGAGCCGACGACGGGCTTGCACTTCGATGATTTGCGGAAACTGCTGGATGTGCTGCACCGGCTGGTGGATCTCGGAAATACGGTTGTCTGCATCGAGCACAATCTGGACGTGGTGAAGACGGCGGACTGGGTGATTGATATTGGGCCGGAGGCGGGGGATGAGGGCGGGCTGATTGTGGCGGAAGGGACGCCGGAGGATGTCGCGCGCGTGGCAGCGTCGCACACGGGGCGATTGTTGGGGCCGTTAATTAAGGCGGGGCCGCACCGCGGGCGCGCCGTGTTTGATGCGAAACAGGCGGCGGCGAAGGCGCTGGATGACAGGCTGGTGTCAGCGAAGCCGGTGGCGCTGGTGGAAGGCCAGGATGTGAAGATGCCGTGGCAGCGGGACGGCAAGAAGTGGCATACGGGCGAACGGTTGAGCAGGGATGGGAAGGCGGTCGAATGGGAGTCGGCGGCTTTGACGTTTGTGATCGATACGCTGGAGAAAATCGGCGGGAAGAAGCTGCGCGAGACGGATTGGAACGATCGAGCATCAGTCGAGGTTTGCGCGAAGGCGCCGGAGGGGGTGGCACAGAGCGCGGTGCCGTGGCTGCTGCACGCGATGACGGGCAGCCGATGGCTATTGGATTTGTACTTCCGCGTGCCGAAGGGGGTTTTCAAGCAGGGGCCACTGGCCGCGGCGCTGGCGCTGAAAACGCTGGATGATCGGGAGGATATTCAGGCGTATGGGGCTTCTTCGCGCGTGCAGGTGCGGACGGGGCGGGAGGAGATGGAGCAGGTTCGGGTGATGGTGCACGACAAGAAGGAAATTAGCACTTCCGCGTTTCGGGAGTTTTTGACGAAGGCGATGGGGGCGTATTTGAAGCGCGTCGAGGCGCTGGCGAAGAGTGAATCGGGCGGGGAGCCGTGGAAGGTGGACGGGAAGGCGTGGAATCTTTCGCAGAAGATCATGGGACCGAAGCAAGTGAAGATGTGGAAGCCGATGGCGCTGACGCTGTTTGTCGGGCAAGTGTCGAAAATTCTGCCGAAGGTGAAGGTTGACTGGAGCGGGAAGGTGTTTGTGGAACTGGCGACGCCAGAGGGGCGGCGGGTGGGGAAGATCATCACGCATCAGGCGGATGCGCTGCGCGTCGATGTACACATTCCGCGCGGGCGGTTCACGCCGACGCAGGTGGAGCACCTGGGGTTCAAGCAGGAGTTTTCGCGGGCGGGGACGAGCGGGGCGGAGTTTACGTTTTGGTTTCGGGGGATGGAGGAGGTGGATGGGGGGGAGTTGAAGGCGGTGTTGGGTGCGGCGTGGGAGGGGTAGCGGTGCTGAGCGCGGAGCGGCAGGCGTGGACAGTGAGAATTGTGAATCACTAATGCTCGGCCGGTCTGGTAGAATGCGGGCATGGGCCGACGACGACGATTACGCAAGGTGACCAAGTGGACGGGTGTCAGTGCGTGCGCGGTAATCCTGGCGGCGTGGGGGGTGAGTGAGATTTACGGCATCCGAATGCCGGTGAGTGATTACACCTATCTCGTTTCAACTGACGGGTGTATTCGCGTCACATCATGGAAGATGCCCCGATTATTGCATGACCTACCAATCGGTGGGCCTCTTGATGTCGGTGAAAGAACGTTCGGGTTTGAATGGCCGAACTTTGATCGAGGCCCTCAGGTAATTCTTGTAGAGATTCCTTATTGGCTGCTGATACTCGGCAGCGGTATGCAGACCGCGATGTTGTTCTTTTTCGACCGGCGGAGAGTTCTTCCGGGGCATTGTCGAGAGTGCGGCTATGACTTGCGCAGCAGCACTTTCGGCCGGTGCCCGGAGTGTGGGTTGACGGCGGTCGCGGCGGGAGACGCTTGAATGAAGCGCAAGGGACGCTCTCGCTGTATCGCCAAGTGGACGGCCTTTTGTGCCAGCGCGCTGATTCTGGCGGTGTGGGGAGTGAGCGCATTTAGGGAAGTGCGAATTCGCAAGCTTAACCCCGCAATCATCTGCGACGACGGGTGCATTTTCGTGACTAGTGGGTTTGTTCCGTGGGGTAATGAATACAAAGATGGTGGTCTTGAATATGTCGGGCATTTCGAGCGGACATTTGGATTCGACGAGTTACCTGCGATTTGGGGAGGCGACACAGGCGGTTGGTATTGCCTCGTCCTGCCATACTGGAGCCTGCTCGCGCTGACCGGGATGCTGACAGCGATGTTGTTCTATTTCGACAGACGGAAGTTTCTTCTCGGGCAGTGCGTTGCGTGCGGTTACGATCTTCGAAGCATCACATGCGACCGGTGTCCGGAGTGCGGCACTTCGACGGTTGCAACGGGAGAAACCTGATTGAAGCATAAGGGGCGATTACGGAAGGTTGCCAAGTGGACGGGCGCCAATGCGTGCTCGCTGCTTCTCGCGGCGTGGGTGGTCAGCATCTGGTATTCCATATTGCTGCCTGTTAATCGCCAAGTGATGATCTTCTCCGCTGGCGGGTGTGTTCGAGTTGTTATTTCCAATCCCGATTCGGCGGCCGAATTCAGTCCCCGGATAAAGGTGGTTAGCTCGGGTTTTAGGGAATTGGGATTTGCTTGGCCACGGGCTATTCTGAATGACGTTGCGTCATATTTTCTTATACCGTTTTGGCTTCTGTTGCTCGTGACGACTGTTCCCACCATTATTCTTTTTTATCGCGACCGGCGGAGATTTCTTCCCGGTTGTTGCGAATCGTGCGGGTATGACCTTCGAAGCAACACCGGAAGCCGATGTCCGGAGTGCGGCTGTGCGGCGGTTGTGAAGAAAGAAATCTAAACTAAGAACAAGTATTGAAATCAAAGAACGGTTCTCATGGATTGCCTGTCTGCTGGTCGGACTTGGGAGCGATTCTTCTGGGTTCGCCTTTAACGAGTTGGCCGGCGTCTGTTGTCACCTGTCGATAATGTTCGGCCAGCTTTTCCCAGTCGTGATCACAAGATTCTTCTGTTTTCAGTCGAATCTGTCGGACCTCATCAACGATTGGATCGTGAATCATATTAGTTCCGGTGTTGGTAACATTTGGAATAACGCATCATAGTATAGCCGTTTCTCGCACGGGCCAGAGGCCCATGCTCCCCGCGCTCAATTTCCCTTGCGAAATCTTGCAAACCCGCCACAATCCTTCCCCGAATGTCCCAATCTCCAAAACGCGGCACGCTTGAGGTTGTTCACGGCTCCATGTTCGGGGGGAAGACCGAGCGGATGATTGCCGTGTTGCGCGAGGCGGTGGGGGCGGGCAAGCGGGTGATGGCGTTTAAGCATGTCATTGATGATCGATACGATCCGGAGCATCTGGTTACACATCGGAATGAGACGTTTGATGCGATTCGGGTGCCGAATGCGGATGCGATTTTGAAGATGGTGATGAATGGCAGCGGCGTGAAGGCCGATTTTATTGCGGTGGATGAGGGGCATTTCTTTAAGATGCCGCTGATTCCGGTGGTGAAGACGCTGCTAGAAAAGGGCGTTTCGGTCATTGTGGCGGGCATTACGAACGATGCGTGGGGGCGGCCGTTCGAGCCGATGCCGCAATTGACGGAGATGGCCGACCGGGTGGTGGTGAAGCAGGCTCCGTGCCGCGTGTGTGGCAACCCCGCGGCGTATACGCAGCGCATCACGCAGATCAACACGCTGCACATGGTGGGCGGGTTGAGCGATTACGAGCCGAGATGCGGCGAACACTTCACCCCGTTTCCGGGGCCGCCGGAGCATCGTTGAGATGGAAGGCACGCGCGGACTACTTGGGATTTTTGTTCTGTGTCTGCTGGCGTGGCTGATGTCGTCGAATCGTCGGCGAATTCCTTGGAAAACGGTGATCGGTGGCCTAGCGCTTCAGTGGTTGCTTGCATTTCTGGTATTACGCACCGAGTGGGGTCGTGCGTTTTTTGACGGCATCGCGTCTCTGGTGACGGTGATTTTGCGCGGGGCGGACGAGGGGGCGAAATTCGTTTTCGGTCCGCTCGCGGGAGATCATTCATCGGTTGCGTGGAAGGCGATTGCCGGCATTAAGATCATGACGACGATCATCGTAGTGGCTTGTCTTTCGTCACTGGGCTATCACTATGGAATTCTGCAACGCGTGGTGCAGGGGCTGGCGTGGGTGATGACGCGTGTGCTGGGTGTGACCGGACCGGAGAGCCTGTCGGGCGCGGCGAATGTTTTTGTGGGACAGACCGAAGCGCCGTTTCTGGTGCGGCCGTTCCTGGCGACAATGAGCCGGTCGGAATTGATGGCGATTATGACCGGCGGGTTTGCGACGATTTCGGCTGGGGTCATGGCCTATTATGTGAGTCTGCTCGGCGTGGATTCGTCGGGTCAGCCGGACCAGGCGCGGATGGTGACGATGGCGCGGCACTTGCTTACGGCGTCGCTGATGTCCGCACCGGCGGCGTTTGTGATGGCGAAGATCATGGTTCCGCCGGGCGAGGAGGCGCGGCCGACCAAGTCGACGGCGCTGATGATACCGATACAGACGAAGAACGGCATAGACGCGGCGACGCATGGCGCCTCCGAGGGCATGAAGCTGGCGATCAATGTCATTGCCATGCTCGTCGCGTTTATCGCGTTGATTAAGATTGTGAACATCGGATTGGGCGCCTTCGGTCGACTGGACCTGATTTCGCCGTTGGTGGCGCGTCTTGGGATGACGCAGTTGGACCTGGATGGCATTCTGGGGCTGGTGTTATCGCCGATTGCATGGTGCAACGGCGTTGAGTCGGCCGATTGCAGAACTTTTGGCGGGTTGATCGGCAAGGCCGTCGCGACGAACGAGATGATTGCCTATGGTTCGCTGTCGGAGCTGATTCAGAAGGGCGGCATGTCGCCACGGTCGATCTTGATTGCGACGTATTCAATGTGCGGGTTTGCAAATCTCGGCTCGATCGGCATTCAGATCGGCGGCATCGGCGCGCTGGCGCCGGAGCGGCGGAGCGATCTCGTGAGCCTTGGTCCACGGGCGATGATGGGTGGGGCGATGGCCTGCTGGATGACCCGGCGCGATCGCGGGGATGTTCGTGAATTGACGGGCAGTTCGCGAATGGGTCGAGGCTCATCAACTCTCGAGGGCAACATTGCTTACGGCGATTGGCGAACTCGTATTTATCATGCTAAGCTAGGCGCTCCCTGCTGAATGGCCGGCCTTTTGGTGCGCCATTCGGCGTTTGTGTTTGCGAATTTTCGACCTGTTTTGCGAGGCACCCATGACCAAGGACATCCTTGTTTTTGTCGAGCAGCGCGACGGCCACATTCTACCGGCCGCGCTTCAGGCCATCACGGCCGCGAAGGAATTGACGGCGACGACGGGCGGCCGACTGACGGCGGCACTGGTCGGCAGCAATTTGAGCGGCATCGCGGATGCGGTTGCGAAGACCGGCGTCGCCGCGATTTATCTGGTGGAATCGGATGCGCTGGGGAAGTACAACGCGGTGACGTATGCCAGAGCGCTGGCATCGGCGGTCAAACAGGCCGATCCACAGATCGTGCTGATGGCGGCGACGTCGATGGGTCGCGACCTGAGTCCGCGCGTGGCGATTCGTGTGAATGCGGGGCTGGCGACGGACTGCACCGAATTTACGATCGATGACAGCGGCGCGCTGCGGGTGAAGCGGCCGATCTTCAACGGCAAGGCATTCAACACGGTGCATTTCAATCCGGCGAAGGTGCAGATTGCGTCGGTCCGGCCGAATACGTTCGGCGCGCCGGCGGATGCCGAGGGGGCGGCGGAGCGGATCAGCGTTGCATTTGCCGCCGAGCCGGGCGACGCGCGAAGCGTGACGAAGGAGATCGCGCGAACCGGCGGCGATGAAAAAGACGTGACCGAGGCGTCGATCGTGGTGTCGGGCGGGCGCAGTTTGAAGAGCTCGGAGAACTTCAAGATTCTGTACGATCTGGCGCATGCGCTGGACGGCGCGGTTGGCGCCAGCCGCGCGGCATGTGATGCGGGGTATCAGCCGCACTCACGGCAGGTGGGTCTGACCGGCAAAACGGTCACGCCGAATTTGTATGTTGCATGCGGCATAAGCGGGGCGATTCAGCACTTGGCAGGCATGCGCGGCAGCCGACGGATCGTGGCGATCAATACCGATCCCGAAGCACCGATTTTCAAGATCGCGGACTACGCGGTGGTGGGGGATTTGTTCAAGGTGGTGCCGGCGATGACGGAGGAAGTGAAGAAAGCGCGGGCGTAAGAGTGATTCTTCAATTATATTGACACATGGCCAAGCTCAACCGGTCAAAACTACAACGGCTTGCCAAGACCAGGCTCGATGACGCAAGAGCACTACTTCGCATTCGCCGGTTTGGCGCAGCTTATTATTTCGCGGGATATGTTGTTGAATTGGGCCTGAAGGCCTGTATTGCTAGACAAACGAGGCGATTTGACTTTCCTGAGAGGCAGTCGCCACGAGACGATTCAAATCTCTATACCCATAATCTGGCGAATTTGCTTAAACTGG
>JADJRI010000044.1 GCA_016712275.1 Planctomycetota bacterium | reverse complement strand
CACGACATGGATGTTGGGATTCTGGCTTTTCATTTGCGCCTTCGGAACAGTGACCAGCGCGGTCAACCTCATCTCACCCAACATGGTCGGAAACCCAAACCCGTCGAACGCAGCCATGCCGGCGAATCTTATTTTCGGTGGATTGAGTTGCTTGTGGTTGATCTGCATTCCTGTTGCCATTGTCTTTCAATTGATGTGGATCCATCGGGTGCATGCCGACGCCCGGCGATTCGGCGGAGTCTGATGATGTCAGCGCGGGCATGGCGCTGGGCTTGTCGTTTATTCCGCTGTTCAATGTGCCATGGACCGCATTTCTCATGCTTCGCCTGGCAAATTTTTCGGCGGCGGGCGAGCGAAAGTCCAACGATGCCGCGGTGTCTGCCATTCACGCGGCGAAGCTCTGCCTCATCACCAGCATCGTGATGGTGGGCACGTGCTGCGCTTCCTATAGCCTTGTATTTGCATCGGCCTATCCGATTTTTAATGAGGCCATGCAGAATAATATCGATCCCAAGAGTCCGGAGTTTCAGACGAAAATGCAGGAAGCGGCCAACGCCTATCCGATGCTTTCATTCGCCACCATGCTCATCGTCATGGTCGGAGCCATCGTCTATGCCTTTGCCGTTCGCAAACTGGAGGCATCGCTTTACGATCGACTCGGCGCGCTGCCGAAGTGATTTCCGGCCGCCATGTTCACGGCGACTCGGCTGTCGGCGATGCGCGAAATGAAGCAGCCTCTGCATTCATCCCCCGCGATTCGTAACACGCCAGCACGCGAGCAGCTGCTTCATCGCGCAGCTTTTGAATTCCCGGCATTTTGCAATTGCCGATGACTGGCCAACAGCAGACGATTGGCCTCTTCGAATTCGCCCAATGCACAAAGCGCCGAACCGAGCAGCCCCTGTATGACCGCCGTGCTCATATCGCAGGAAGGCCGTGATTTTGTGCTGATCAGAAGCGCTTTCTCCAGTTCCGTTCGCGCCTCCTGCCACTTCGATTGATCCAGGAGTATCTTGCCAAGCAATTCATGGGAATCGGCAAGGTCCACATGATCCGCGCTCAACTTTCCTTCCGCCACGGCCTTTTCGCGAAGAGCCAGCGCCTGACGACATTGAAGAACCGCCTCATCCAGCCGCCCCACCGCTTCCAGCGTCATGGCCAAATTATTCATGGCCCGCGCCACAAACAAATGTTCCTCGCCGAGATTTTTCTCTGCTCGCAGCGTCCGAATGGCTTTGCGAAAGAACTGTTCGGCCTTCGCATATTCGCCCAAATCATGCAGGAGCTTCGCATAGTTGTTGCACGTCTTGAGAAAATCGGGGTGGTCTTCGCCGCAGGCTTCGAGGCGAAGCTGGATCGCATCCTCATAGTAATTCTTGGCCTGCGTGAATCGCCGCTCCTGTCGGGCGAGCGCGCCGAGATTGTTTAACGTCTCCGCGAGACTCCGCCTGGCGTTGTTGAGCGCCGCCTCATTGGCTTCCCCGTTTCGAATGTCGCTGAGAATGGACTGCCGCATGGAAAGGGCATCGAGATAATATTCGCGGGCTTGTTTCAGGTCGCCGCGCGTCTTCAAAACCAGCCCTAGATTATTCAAATTCACGGCGATGCTCTCGTGCGGCGGACTGTGCAGGGCGCGTTCGATTTCAAGGGCCTCGCGAAACAGACGCTCCGCGGTTTTCAAGTCGCGGGCCTCGAAACTGTTCTCACCCAGATTTCGTATGGTCTCTGCTGTTTCCGCGCTCCGGTCGCCAAGGAGCTTTCGTCGAATATCCAGCGACGCCCGCAAACGACGATCGGCCGACGGATGATCGCCGAAGCCGCGGAACAAATTGCCGAGCGTCTGGTTGACGGCGGCCGCAACCAGCGGTTCATCGGTCAGTTCGCGATCGACCATGGATTCGGCATCGCGTACGGCCTCCAGGACCGTGATGTCGCGCCGCCCGCGATTCCAGGGGTCGGAGGAGTCATAGAATTTCAGTAAGACCTCGTTCAATCGGCGAATTCGGCGTGCCTCGCGGTTGGCATCGAGCCACATCCAAATCGAAGTGCCGATCAGACCAACCAGCAACACCGTTGAGAATCCAAACGGCACACGATGCCGCGCGACCAGCTTTCGAAGCTGATACATGCTGCTGGGCCGCCTCGCGCTGATGTGATGTCCCGTCAGGAAACGATCGATGTCTTCCGCGAACGCCGCAACACTTTGATATCGGCGTTGGGGTTCCTTTTCCAGCGCCTTTAACGTTATGACCGCGAGATCCACCGGCACCGTTCGATCGATGCGGCTCGGCGAGGCCGGCAATTGCTCGCAAATGACCTTGACCGACGCAAGAATCGACTGATGGCCGACGTCATAGGGCAATTTGCCGAGCAGAAGTTCATACAAAATGACCCCAAGCGCATAGACATCGCTTCGCACGTCGATGTCATGGTTCAGCCCTTGTGCCTGCTCCGGACTCATGTAAGGCAGCGTGCCCATTAAGCGGCCGGACGCTGTGTTGAGCGTCGGAACGGCTGTCTCCGGTTCGACGGCGCGCGCCAGGCCAAAGTCCAGAATCTTGGGTCTGCCGTCGGCGCCGATGAGAATGTTGGAGGGCTTGAGATCGCGGTGGATGATGCCGCGCTGATGCGCATACGCGATGCCATCGCACACCGCGCGAAACAAATGCAATCGCCCTTCGAGATCGGTGCGCAAGCGCGAACCGAGCAGCCCCGTTTGACGACAATGCTCGAGCAGATCGACCCCCTCGACCAACTCCATCGCATAATAGCTTTGACCATCCTCGGTCCGCCCGGCCTCGTAGATCGCCGCGATTCCCGGATGATTCAATCGGGCGAGCGCCTGAACTTCACGCTCAAACATGCGAACGCGAATATCGTCCGCATGGATTCCGCCCAGAATCAGCTTTAACGCGACGCGACGCAACGGCTGCCGCTGCTCGGCCTCATACACGACGCCCATGCCGCCCTGCGCAATGCGGCGGATGATTCGATAATCGTTGATCGACTCGGGCAGCTTGATCGCTGACGGCGACTTTTGAGAAATGCCGACGAAATCCAATTCGCCCAGAATCTCTTTCATCTCGATGACTTGATCGCGACAGGTTTGACACTGCTCGACGTGCTTTGCGATTTCGATACGCTCCCCGCTGCTTTCGTCCTCGTCGTGAACGAAGGCCCACAAACGCTCGTGCGTCATGTCGCAGGTCATGGATTCATGGTACGAAAAAGGACCGGCCGCCGAAAGCCAACGCCGCGTATGTGACCGTCACAATCACTTATGAGAACTTGGTGTGCTTCAGGAGTTCCTGACGCAGGTGTTCCGATGCCCGAACGAGCGCCCCTTGACCGCCGCATCGGTAATCCCAAGGGCCTCCGCCATCTCTTCGCGCGAAAGGCTCTCGTAATGCTTGAGCACCAGGACACTCTTATATTCTTCTGGCATGGTTGAAATGATCTGTCGAATCAGCTCGGCGCGTTCCTCCCGTACGGCACGCGTCTGGGGGCCGGCCGTCTCGCGGGCCGCATCGAAGCCGGACTTGATGGGCCGATTGTGGGTGGGACTTCGCTGATGCCGCCGCAGAATATCGAGGCAACGGTTGCGCGCGACCTTGTACAACCAGGGCTTCACAGCCCCGGTGGGCAATTCCCCGGTGGCCGCCAGTTTTGAAAATGTCTCCTGAGCGACATCTTCACCCAGCGCATCGTCATCCATGTATGAAGCACAGAATCGGCGTATCGCTTCCCAATACCGCTGAGTCAACGCGGCCAACGCCGCCTGATCGCCGCGTGCGATTTGAGCCATCAGTTGCTCGTCGGTTGTGACCGAATCATCCATTGCTCTGGTAGCTCCCGCCGAATCGTCGTCAACCTATCTTATCGGGCTAAGCAACATCTTGGCGTGCTCGAAAAATATTTCAGTCCGGCGGAGTCCCTGGTGCGTGATGAGGTGTATCGGCGGCTCATCAACGCCAACACCCGTAACAGGCGTCGACGAGCGGCCTCAAACCATCCAAGGAGCAAATCATGTTGCGCCATCTGGTCCTGACAAGTCTGCTGTTGTTCTCTGTATTGTTTCCCGCCATGGGAACCGATTGTGCAGGCACTGTTCCAGGAACGTCTGATAACATAGATGATAACGCGGTTACTCCAAATGACGACACCCCCAGTAACGCGAATGACAATGTAAATGCCAACCAAACAAACGAGAACGACGATGCGGAGCCAGACAATCAAAATGACAATTCGGAACCATCGACGACAGATGGCGACTCCGCTGTTCGGCAAGCGGTTGAGTTTCTCAACTCAAAGGTACTCACGGAAATCAGTACATCGAGCAATATCGGCGACATTTCATTCATCGAGCACTTCCGCGGCGATTTGGAGCTTTGCTCGAACAAGTCATTCACATATTTCGAGTTCAAGGAAACCACGATCGGTTCGGTCTTCTCGCGGAAAGAATTCTCCGCGACTGGAACTTGGGATGTCCGCATCGATTCACAGTCAAATGGGGCGATTCTCATCCTGAACTTCCAAGCGGTTTCAGAGGGCGAGCCCTTCACTTCCGAGCCCACCATCGATCAAAACGCGGCCGGCGAGACATTTCTCGGAGAAACGCGCGTGTTTGTGACCGATGGCGACGATTTATGTGAATAAGAAGATCGCCGAACGAGCCACCCCGCCACCGCTCTCACATCAAACACCATAAATGTCATTTGACATTCGCGCCTCGCCCGGGCGACATGATTTGTCGGCCGGGCGGGGCCGTTCGATCCCCAAGAAACCTCAGACAATTCGCGAAAAAATCGCAGTCCATGCCGGCGACACGTTCGTGCTAAGGACAGGAGAAAGTTCAACCAGTCGGTCGGTTTTGGTCGGTTTGACGCCAAAACCATGAATGAGGAGAACGTTGAATGAGCTTTTCGATGATGAACCGGGCCAACAACGGGGTTTTCTTCCGATCCTGCGTGGTGATTCTGGCCATGCTCGTCACCTCAACCGCAATGGCGGACCGAACCGCGGCAACCGACGCCCAGTCGGCCGCCCCCATGTCGAAGTCACAAAAAATCGAAGCCAAGCTCTCATCCATTTCGGTCGACGGGCACGATGCAGAACATGATGCCGAAAGCCGGTGCGTAGAACTCGACACCATGAGCATTCCCTTTGATTCCACGGCGGATGATGCCGCCATTCAAAACACGCTGGAGCAAATGCCCGAGGAGCAATTCGCCTCGTTTTTGCCTCAGGGCAGCCGATGGACCTCAACCGCAACGAACGGCGCTGTCACGCAGGGGCAGCGGCTCACATTGACCTACAGCTTCGTCCCTGACGGAACGCCGATCGCCGTCGCCGGTTTTGCAGGCACCGAACA
This sequence comes from Planctomycetota bacterium, assembly GCA_016712275.1. Classification (GTDB taxonomy): domain Bacteria; phylum Planctomycetota; class Phycisphaerae; order UBA1845; family UTPLA1; genus JADJRI01. The sequence goes on along the minus strand of JADJRI010000044.1, from coordinate 47,441 downwards.
AAGCACGCTCTTTGCGGCATTCGATCAGAATTTCCCAGGTGGACGAGCCGCATGGAAAGCAGCGTTCGCCGCCGCCATGCAAGGCTGGGGCGATCTCTTGAATATCACCTATGTCGAAGTGATCGACGACGGCGCCGCGTTTCCGGCCAGCGCCGGAGCGTTGGGCAGCCGTGGCGACGTTCGCATTGCCATGCGATCGCTGGGCGAACCGCTGGCCGTGAATTTTTTTCCGCAGTTCGGCGGCGACATGGTGCTGGACAGTCAGGACATCGTCGATTTCGTCAACCAGTCAAACAACTTCCGGAAGCTTCGCAATACCCTGATGCACGAGCATGGACACGGCATCGGCCTCAACCATGTGCTGCCGTCCGACGGCACCAAGCTGATGGAGCCGTTCCTGAACATCAACTTCGACGGCCCGCAGGAAGATGACATTCGCGGCGGCCAGTTCATCTACGGCGATGTTCACGAGGCCAACAACACGGTCGGCGCCAACAGCTTTGTCGGCGGATCGATCAACAATCCGAATTCCGTCGGCGTGCAGGTCTTTCAGGTCGAGAATCTGGCCCTTGAACGGGCCGGCGAATCGGACTTCTATGGCTTCACCGCATTCGCGGGCGCGCCGATCGCAATTCGCGTCGATCCGGTCGGCACAACCTACTCGTTCGCACCTCAGAATAATCCAAACGTGGTCACGACAGTTAACGCCAAAGCCGTGCGGAATCTCGGACTGCGACTGTGGCGGCGAACCTCGGCCGCGAATAACACATTCGAACTTTTCGCCCAGATCGATTTCAGCGCGGCGGGCGAAAGCGAATATCACCCGCCCATTCCCTACCAGGTCGCCGGATTCATGGTGGCAGAAGTGTTCTCCAACGACGGCGTGATTAACTGCCAGCGATACAAGTTGACCATCAGCAATTCGGCCATACAGGCTCCGGAAGCGGCCGCTTCGATGACGGTCTTCAACATCGCGGCCGGAGAGCAGATCACCGACGGCTCGGTTGTGCAATTCGGCCAGAGCAACGTAGGCGAATCATCAGCCGTCACGCTGACCATTGGCAACGGTGGGCCCGGTCCTCTCGAATTCGGGCAAATCAGCCTCGCTGGCCCCGGCGCGTCGGATTACACATTCAATCTGTTCGGGAATCCCGTGGCGGTGAACGGCGCGGCGTCGATTGCGATCGGCTTCAATCCGACGGCGGCCGGAGTTCGTCAGGCAGTCCTGACCATTCCCAACAATGACCCGACGCAGCCGAATTTCAGTGTCATTCTGAGCGGCACCGGTTTTATCCCGCCGGCACCGGTAATGGTGGTTGAATCGAATGGACAGACCGTCGCCAATAATCAGGACATTGACTTCGGTGATGTCGAAATCGGCGACACCAGTAGCGTCACGTTTGTCATTCGAAACAACGGCAATGCTAATCTGAATGCTTCCAATCTGGCCATTCAAGGTGGACAGGCAGGTGAGTTCTCCTGCAACCTAAACAGCGCCACGCTCAGCCCGGGCGCCAGCGCCACCATGACGGTGACGGCCGCGCCGGCCGCCGAAGGCGCCCGAATCGCCAGACTGCAAATCTTCAGCAACAGCGTGCCCAATCCGTTCACGATCAATATGACGGTCAACGGTGTGCAGCCGCAGCCGCCCATTACCGACTGCAACGCGAATGGCATCGATGACGCCGACGACATGGCCGTGGGCACGAGCACGGACTGCAACACCAATTCCATTCCCGATGAATGCGAAACAGATTCCGACGGCGACTCGATCATCGACGGCTGCGACATTTGCCCGGGTGAGGACGATACGATCGACCTCAATGGCAATGGCCAGCCGGACTGCGACGAGGTCTTCGCCGACGATAATGGCAATAACAATAACAATGCAAATGACAACACGGACGATTTGAACAACAACACAAACGAGCAGAACGAAAACGACCAGGATCAAAATGAAAATGATGACGCGGAAGTGAACGACGATCTTGGCGGACTGTGCGGCACAGGGACCGGCACGCTGACGATGATGGCGATGCTGATGTATTGCGGCGGCGGACTTGCTCGCAGATCAGTGCGGCGCCGCACGGCGAAGCGACGTGGCCGCTGAAAAGAAAATCGGGTCAGGTAAAGAAATATTTTGACCCAGCGAAGCCCCGTGGCGTGAAAACATGTCACGGGGAATTTCGCATTTGCGGTTGGCGCGCGCGGCGGATTCTGGCAAAATGCCGCGTCACTCACAAATCTTCGTGTTTTTCGTAATAAGCGGATCGAGTGGCGATCCGCGAAATCTGCGGTAAGTATTTTTGGGAGAATAGAATGCGATTTTGCAATCGGCTGGTGTGTTGTATTGGCTTTTGTTTTGTTTCGATTTTTACTCTCGGCATGGAATGCCAGAGCGCGCCCGACAACAATAACAATGCGAACAACAACGACAACACGAATGACAACACCAACGTCTCAAATCTTGTGGCCGTGGTGACGGGAATCGAACTCCATGTCCAGGCCGATATCGTCGCCGGCGACGACGTCATCGCCTTCGGCACCGGCGGATTCTCGGGCGTGCAATATGTCATTCCATCCGCAAACGACACGGCGGGACGCGACATCCCAGGCGGCAGTAACTTTGTCGCGGGAATGATCAATGTCGTCGGCAAGAAGATTATCTGCTACAGCAGCGACTTCGCGGCCCACGTTTACGACACGGAAACAGACACCGTCGAGGATGTTGCGCTGAACGAAGTAAGACTGACCAATCTCCCCATCGGAAAGGCCGGTCGCGTGACCAGTGGCGACGGCTATGTCGTCGTTCGATGCGACGACGGTGAAGTGGATGACGGAAACCAGTTGAAAATGATCGACGTCTCGGACAACACGCCGGTCGTCGTGCCGTTCACGTCGTATCCCGCGGGCACAAGCGATTTTGCTCATGCCGCAGTGGACAAAACGCGGAATCAGGTGGTCGCGGTTGATGACGAAAAGTTGCTGTTCTACGATGCGGCGAATCCGGATGCGGCGCCGACCGAAGTCGATACATCCACCAATATGGTCAACGGACAGAGCAATTCCGTCGATAACTCGGTTCCGATTTATGCGGATGACGGCGTTGTGCTTTTCATTTCTTCGCCCGACGGGCTTGCGTTTCTTTACTTGGTCGACAGCGACAGCTATGTGCAGTTGAGCACGAATCGCGCCGGACAGGCGGATTACACCCTTCGTGCCGGCTCATACGGCATTTTTCTCAACGAAGTCGCCGACGACAGCATTGGATCGGATTTGCGCAGCGGCATCGGTACGGTGAGCAGCACCGAGCCGACGTTTGCAGACGTCGAAGACCTGCGATTCGAAGGTACGACCAACGGCGGCGCTTTCGGCTACGGGCAGGAGATTGAAGTTACCACCGATGGTGGAACGTGGTTCATCTGCGGATCAGAGTCCATCGGTTCTGCCGAGACACTCCAGGTGAGCTCCGGCGGGAAGTTCGTGAATGTTCCCGATCCGGCCGGCGTGAACGAACTTGGCGTGCCCGCAACGGACGTGTCGATCAGCGATAATGTCATCGCCTTCAAGTCGGGGGCACAGCAGGACACCGTCGTGGCCTACATTATTCTGAACTGACGCGAAAGTTTTGCGATTCGCAAAGATAGAACGCCCGCGGCGCTGTTCAGCTCCGCGGGCGTTCTCATTTGCTGCTTGAAAAAGGCTTGGTGCGTCAGCGGCTGTAATATTCGACGATGAGGTTGTAATCAACATCGAAGGGAATGCGGCTGTCTTCCAGTGCCGGCATTCTGGCAATGGTCGCTTCAAACTTGGTATCGTCGCGCTGCAGCCAGTCGAGCTGAAGATGAAACTCCGCCGTCTCACTGATCTGCTTCACCAGATTCAGGCTCTGGTTTTTGACGCCGATCTTCTGACCCGGCTGCATTGCAAAGGAGGGAATATTGACCTTCTTGCCGTCAATCAGGAAATGACCGTGCGAGACCATCTGCCGTGCCTGCCAGATCGTTCTGGCCCAGCCAAGTCTGCGAACGACATTGTCGAGGCGCGTCTCCAGCATTTCGTGAAGAACAACCGGTGTCGTTCGCTTCGAGCTGGAAGCCTCCTTCATGTATCGCCGCATCTGGCCGTCGCGAATGTTGTAGTATCGGGAGAGTCGCTGCTTGGCGAGCAATCGCTCGCCGTACAAGCTCTTTCGGCGACCCTTGCCCATGCCATGCACGCCCGGCGGATTCTCGCGACGAAGGCGCATGTGCTTGGGTGTTTCCGCAATCGGCACGCCCGACGCGCGCGACAGTCTGACCTTTGGTCCGTGATACGTTCCCATGCGAATGAAATCTCCTGTTGTCTTCACACATCGCGATCATTGGGAGAGACACACTCCCGTTCGCCCTGCTCAAAGGCAGGCGCGCAGATTGAATCGCAATGGTTCCGCACCGTCCGTTTCGAAAATCGGTTTCGACCGTCGGCGCGGTCCGACGAAACCGAACAACATCCGCCATCCTGCAGGATCGCGGAGAGCCCCGTAGGATAGCCGAACGCCCTTTCGTTGGCAATCAGCCTCCCATTAGCCATAACTTCCTTATTGCAACAGCTTTGCAATGCCGCGTTTGGCAGTTGATTCCGCACGAGAAATGCCGGCATTGCCCTGGCAAGACGGCATTTTGAGAGTTGTTACTTAGTTCGGAATCCTTAGCCAATGGCCTCTTGAAGACTGACAATGCGGCGTTGCACTTCGCCGCGGGCGGCGACAATGACCTGGGCAAGCTCATCCGCGGACATGGAGCCCAGCCCAAGTTTCGCGATCGCCGCGGGTTGCCTTCCGCGCCGCTTGCCTCCCCAACTGCCCTTCTTGGGGCCTCGTTTCAAGCCGGATTTCTTACCGCCGGCCGGCGCGATGCCGTGACCGCCGGAAAGGTGCCGGGCCAAGTGGGCCGCCATGCTGAAACCGCGCCCGCAATGCTCACAGGTAAATTTTGCCTTCGCCATCAATCAATCTCCAAAACACCCAACTCCCCGGCGCGCACGTTGTTGCACGCAACAATCCACATGGACTGCCGCAAAGAGACAGAAGGCTAACAACTTGCACAGGAATATGCAAGTATTGGGCCGTTACTAAAGACACTGATTCAGATGATTGTTTGCATAATTGCAACAGACTTCATTTATTGAGAATCGAATGCACGTCTTTGTAATGGTGCAAGAGCTTGTGCCAATCCATTGATGGCAGTGCATACCCAATCATGATCGCAAGTCAAAATGTGCTCGACACTGCTGAATGGCACTCGGCGACGATTCCACACTTCCACGGTGGAATGCACGATCAATTCGCGATCCGCCATTTCGCCCATCAAGACAAATCCAATCATTGGCAATTATTCATGTGATTTTACTACTCTGAGTTCAAACTGTTCTCAAGCTAGGAAAATCGTTGCGAGCCGCATTGAGTCATTTGCAGTTGAGCGACTGATCCGCCGCCATGAATCCAGGCGAATAATCAAACAATAGGTGCCATATGCACTGCAGTACTATGCCAGCAAAGTGCCACGATGAACTGTAAATGGGTCGTCGATGAATCGAGCGATTCTCAGCGGCCTTCGTCGCCCGTGCGGCCATATCGGCCGCCCTGACCCGGCTCCGGCGCTTTTCTCGGCTTGAAGGGTCGCGGCCAGAATTTGTAAGGCTCGGGCTGGGTCGTCGGCACGCGGGGACGAATGGTCGAGAAGAGAGATTCCTGTTCCTTGTCGTAGACGATTTGTCCATTCACCACGGTCCAATGCACCATCGTGAAGAATTCGAGGATTCGACCATCGCACACAATGAAGTCCGCGTCCTTGCCCACTTCAATCGATCCCACACGATCGCTGATACCGTGAATCTTCGCAGCCGTGAGGGTGACCGCCGAAACGGCCGCAGATTCCGGTAATCCGCCACGAACGGCATACGCCGCCTCCATTGGAATATGCTGCAAATCGCGGCCGGCAAACGGATCGAGGCTGATGCCAAAGGCCGAGGGTGTCACAGCAACATCGACGCCATGATTGTACAATATCGCGGCGTTTTCGATGTTGCCACCCTGCAACTGATTCAGTTCATCATCGCTCGGCGACTGGCGTCTCGGCGTGACGATAGCCTCGATGCCCGCGCGACCGAGCCGGTCGGGAATGGTCCAGCCTTCCATCGCGCCGCGAACCACCATGCGAATGCCGAATTCTTCCACCAGTTCGCAAAGCGCGATCAATTCCGTTCGCGAATCCGCCGAAATGACGGCCGCCTTTTCCTTCTTGATGAGTTGCAGGAATTTTGCATTGCCGCCCGTGACCGCCGCATTATTCGGCTCTTTGATATCCTTATCGCCGTCGGCGGTCTTGCGATCGAATTCTTCCTTGTCGCGCAGGTACTTGCGAACCGCTTCGAGAGAATCGCGAAGGTTTCGGCGTTCCGCGGCCGATCGATAGCGCAGCCCCACAAACAGATCTTTGCGAAGCAGTATTCCATCGACGGAGCCGTAGGTCACCTTGGCTGCAGTGTTGCAGACAATCACCGTGGTTATTCCGCCGGCGTTGGCCAGACGCATCGATGTCGCGAAGACGTTGGTCGTATCTTCGGGAGGTTCCGAGCCGACGAGGCCGCGCGTGTTACAGGCGATGAGTCCCGGATAAATGTGGAATCCGGAGGCATCCAGTTTCTCGGTGTCATCGGGCAGTTTCAAATCGCGGCCGATCGCCTGAATTCGGCCGTTCTTGCATAGTATGGTCATGCCGGTCAATTCGCGACCGGACACGGGATGGACGCGGCCGCCGACAATGGCGAAATAGCGATCCTTCGGCTTTGCGGGCTGCGAAGTCGCTTGGCTTGCGGGCGCAGAGGAGGTGGTGGGCGCCGATGTCGGCCCGCTCGTGGGTTGTGATGCAGGCGCAGTTGTAGGTTTGCTCGTGGGAGTCGAGGTTGGCTGCGATGTAGGCCGTGTCGTCGGTTGGGTTGTTGGAAACGTGGTCGGCTGCGAACTGGGAGGCACAGGCTGCGTGGCCGGTTGAGTGACAGGTTCAGGCTTTGGTGGTGGAGCCGGTTGCGCCAGAAGGGCCATTTTCGGCGCGGATTCTTCGCGTGGCATTCCCGGCCCGATGCCGAACGTCGGGGCGAGAATCAATCCAAACAGAATGAGCCAGCAATATCGCATAATCGCGTTAACCAATCATTATCGCTTCACGCTACTCTTCGTTTTTTTGTCCAGATTTAGAACCATATCCCCGTGAATCATGACACGGCGAACACTGCTCGTCGCATCCAACGGATCGCCATTCAGAAAAATCAGATCGGCCCACTTCTCTTTTCGATGGAGCCGTATTCCTTTTCGATTTTCAGATACTTGGCGGCATTCAAGGTCACCGCCTTTAGGGCATCGCCGCGCGGCAGACCGTTCCTGACGAGCAGTGCTAATCGTTCACGCATCCGCTCATGTTCCTGAACCGAATCCGAGAGCGGGAACAAAGTCACCGTGCAGCCCGCTTCGATGAACCGTTTCGCAGGGTTATAGGGATTCACCGTGAGAGGCATGTTCGGCAGATTCGGCGGCAATGCGATGATCGCATCCGCCCCGCCGAGCAACGCATGATCGACGACATTGTGAACATCCGAGATTTCAAACCCGGCAAACGCAAACGTCCGATTGAATTCCACGTCCTTGACAACATCCGCGAAATGAATCACATCGGAAGCACGAGCGAATTCGATCTGCGCTGCAAATGCCGGGTCCTTCTTCAATAATGCGATCCACGGTTCCAATTCCGGCCGAACCTTGGCCGCGGCCGGTTTGGTGGCTGCCGGCTTGGATGCGGCGGGCTTGCTGGCCGGACCGCTCGTCGGCTGGGTCGCTGGCTGGGATGTCGGTTGCGAACGAGCGGCCGGCGCCGACGTGGTTGTCGGTTTCGACGTCGCTTCCTTTTCCTTGTCGATTTCCGCCTGGGCCTGCTTCAAGGTCTCGCGCAAGAGCCGCTTGTCCATCGCCGGACGCGTGAATACAACTCGCACAAGACCGGCATCCTTCAAGCCTTCGCGTTCCTTGGGTTGATGCGTTGTTTGTAAGAGCATCTGCCCCGGCATTCCGCCGCCGGGAGGATTCAAACCGAGCAGGACATAGCCGGACTCAAGAAGCTTCTCATAGGTGTCGTCGTCCGGCGGATAATAGACATCGGTTAACTTCTTGTGCGACTGATTGCCGCTGCGATTCAAACGCGGCAGGCCGATCGACGTGCGAGGATCGATCATCCCCGGCATCGCCACCAAGTCCGATGCATCGATCACATAGCTGTCCGAGGGATAATCCACCTTCTTGCCGACCGCCTCGATCTTGCCGCCGGTAATAACGATCATTGCGTCGGTAATTTCATCGCCGGAAATGGTGATGGCCTTCTTCACCTTGACGACGATATAGGCTTCATCATCAACCTGCGCGAGAGCCGGTTGGGCAGATGCAATCAAAAGTGCGAGCGCGGCAGTCCAATGCGCCGCCCACATCGCACGTCGCGGATGCATCTTCGATTCGAAATGGACCGGTTCCACTCTCATCGCGTTCGCCGTCTCACTTTCACGTCGTAACCGATTTTTCCGTTCACGATTGTCATCTTGCAGCTCTGCATTGGGTCGATCGGACTGCCCGTCCAAAGTCCAAGGTCCGCGTCTTTACCGACCTCGATGGTTCCGACGCGGTCCAGAATCTTCAATTCCTCGGCCGGATAGCCGCGTGATGGCCTGAATGGCGAGGTACTCATCATTCAAAGCCATACCAGCAGCCCATTGTGGCTTGGTAGGTTAAGTCTTCCTGCGGCACGACCGGTGCGTCCGTGTTGATTCCCAGCTTCTTGCAGCCCTGCTCCCAATACCGTGCGGCGATGCTATGAATGATTCGCTCTCGCGAATCGAAATGAAAGACGCGCGGCCCGACAACTGGCGTCATCTTTCGCTCGAGCAGAAACGGCGTGAGCTTGTAGGAGTCGAACGTGGAGTGATCCGTCATCACCGAAAGCCCCATGTGATCGCGGAGCATGGTGATCGTCGTCATGACTTGATAAATCTGCGTGTGCACCGAAACGGGAAACCGGTGCTCGAAAAGCCCGCGGAAATCCTCCCAGACAATGTCATACGTGCGGCCTTCCTTCACGCCGCCCTTTTCATATTCCGATCGCTCGTTGTGATACTTGAGCGCTTTCTCCAGCGTGTATCGCGTGTTCCAGTTCATAAACGCGCGGCCGACGCCGAACCAATAGCTTTCCGGGTTGCCTGCCTGTGCAATCTTCAGCGAACCCGGCGCTCGCACGACCATTTCCTCGGTTGAATTGCCAAATGTCTTGGTGACCGTTCCGAAGCCGGACATGTTGTTGCCCGAGCCGGGAATGAGCAGCACCGTCGTCACCCCGCCGGAGAGCGCGTTTTCAAGATTCAGATTTCGCGGATCGACAACATCCAGCGTGCGCAAACCAGGATTGGTCAGATATACGCCGTCGTTCAAATCCGACAGGGAGCCGGCGATGTGATCGTGTGCATCGACGAGACCGGGAATCACCCAGCCGTCGTGCTTGATGATCTTGTATCCCTTCGGAATCTCGACGTCCGACGCCCGTCCCACCTGCCTGATTTTGCCTTTTTCAACAAGGACGACGCCGTTGTTAATCACCTGATCCGCATCGTTCAACGTGAGGATTTTTGCCGCCTTGATGGCTGAAGCGGCGACTCATCGAAATCAGCGGCGCTTGCAACCGTATCGGCCAGGACATGGCAAACAACGGAGAATGCGATTGCAAGAATCGGTAACTGCCTCAATCTCATCGCCGCACCTCCTTGCCATCCACCAGCACGCGCATCAGTCGCGACGCAGGCGCCAGCGGCGGACCGTCAAATATAAGCAGGTCGCCCCGGCAGCCCGGCTTCAAGTATCCCACCAGATCGTCGCACTTCATCATTTTGGCGGCATCGCCGGTCAGAGCCTTTAGAGCGGCGGTCGCGTCCATTCCTCTTTCTACCGCAAACGTCGCCCGCAGCGGCAACTGCCGTGCCGCATCTTCGGCATCGCTTTGGAACGCCACGGGCAGGCTGGCTCGCGACAAATCAACGGCCTGTACCACCTCACGCCGATTGACCGTTTCAATGGGCTTTGGCTTCAATATGACGCCCGCGCCGGCTTTGGAAATCAGCTCCGCAACTTTGATGCCTTCGTCCGCGTTCAACAGCACAAACGGGACTTTGTGCTCTTTCGCAAAAATCGGAAGTATCGCTTCGATTACCTGGCGCGTATCGACATCGAGAACAATTGCAATTCGACCGGCGAACAAGTCACGATAAGGCTCCAGCGCCTCGTCCTTCTTGGGCGCCTCGGGGCCGCCGTCGCCCTTCTTCTTTTTCTTTCGCGAGATCTTGATTTCCGGCACCGTCTTTTCCGTCCGGTGCGCCTCAACGTCAAATCGGAATCGGCCGGCAATATCGAGAAAGCCGGTGATGTGGTCGTCGCGATCCACATCGAGTTCGAGCATCGCTTTGCCAATGGGAATTTCGACTTCGATTTCAAGGCTGAGATGTTTGTCCCTGAACGTGCCTCGAATGCCGATCGTTTCGCCGCCGCCGAACATGGTTTCGATGCTTCCGACGACTTCCTCGCCGGTCAGCTTCATTTTGGCTAGAAACTGCTGCGGTTCGGGCAGCGGCCCGCCCGAAATCTCACCTTCCCATGTTCCGGTCACGGGGTCTTCCGGCGGTTTCTCTTTTGGGGCATCGTCGGGCTTGGGCTCCGGCTCTTTTTTTTCTTCCGGCTTCGCAGCGCCCTTGTCCTTGAATTCCGCAAGTTCCTTTTCGTACTTCTTCCAAGCCTCGTCATACTTCTGGCCCGCCGCGAGTGCCGATCGCAAACGGTTTGCCGCCGCCTCTGCTTCCTGTCCGCGAAGCGACAGCAACAGTCCCGCCGCATCCTTGACGACCAAGTCCTCGCGATTGTCGCCGGCCGTGTGAATGGCCGATATGCGTGCCCCATTACCACCGGGCCGATAGGGAGACGTTAAGACGGTCGTGACGCCCGCCCGGCTGACGCGCTCAAACTCAGGAGTCGCATAGAAAACTGTTTTTGCGATGGAGGCATCCGCCGCTGCACTAGAACGATCGCCCTCGCAACCGAGATGGCCCCGGGCGTCGATGAATCCGGGCGTCACCACGGCATCCATACCTGCGTCGATAATTCGCGTGTACGGCGGAATCGGCGTCGACTCGCCCACGGCCGTAATTCGGCCCTTTTCGACCAGCACGGAACCATTTTCAATCCAATGGTCGCCGGTCCATACGCGTCCGGCTCGAACAACAAGACGATCGTCCGACACCCTGGCAGCGTCGAACTTCAGGCGTCCGTTGACATAGGTTCGAAGGATACTGGTGCCAGGCTCTAGGGGTTCACCCCCAAGAACAAGGAAGTCCGCATCGCGTCCGGCTCCAATCGAACCGACCCGCGCGCTGACGCCAAGCACCCTGGCCGCATCCGATGTCACCGAGGCCAGCGCTTTTTGATACGGCAGGCCGGCACTTCGCGCCAGTGCTGCATAGGTCATCAATTCACCGTGCGGCGCGCCTTCCGGCCCGGTGATGGCCATCGTGAGCGAATGCAATTCGGTCGGGAGGTTGATCTCATCGTCGAGGATATCCGGGTTTGGCCCCAAATCCCAGCCCGGCGAATTCGGATTGACCGGCACTTCATAGACGATGGGCGCTTTCGCATCGGCAAGAAGCGCCGAAACACTCGCCGCCTCTCGAAGGCCGGTTATCACAAAAGCATGTTTCCGCGCCTTGCAGAATGCCACGGCCTGTTCGATGTCAATGGCCCGGTCGGCGCGAATACGAAACAGCGCCTTCCGATTCAACTGTGCGGCCAGCGCTCTTTCGCGGCATCTTGATCGACATGGTCGGTTTTTTCCGTCTTGCCGCGCGCTGCCGCGTAATTCAAGGCGGCATCGAACGATTCGTTCAATTCAAGAATCTGCGTCAGCCGCGATGACGGCCGCTGTTGCGTATCCGGCATGATCTTCAGATCTGACGAGGGCGGTACGAGCCAATGCTCCTTCGCAGGTGGGTTGAACGCGCCATCACCCAGGTTGATCACCAGATCGGCCGCCTCATTCAGCACGCCATCGCCCGCATCCGCGCCAATCTTAACGATAGCGCCCGACACCACTGACCAAACGATGTCGACCCGGATTCAAATAAGCCGTTGTCACACCGCCCGCAAGCAGTCGATCGGTATCCATGTAAGGATTAAACGCATCGATGGCGCGATACTGGGCGCCGACTGAATCCGGCCCGGCATGTCGCCCCGCCAGCCACGAATCCGCGGTCACCAACCCGGGCATGACCACCGCGTCCGACATATCGATCGTCTCAACAAACGGCGGCGCTTCCAATTCGGCGCCGACCGCCGCGATCTTGCCGTCCTTCACCAGTATTCTGCCGTTGTCAATGACCCAATTCGCGCCGTTCGACATCGTATAGACGCGCCGAGCCTTTAGCAGATAAGTCGGGCCGTCGGCCAGCGCAGTCGTGCCATACATTGGCGCACTGGGGCAACGAGACCGCTCAAAACGGCTATCCATCGTCGCGAAATGTCAAACTTTTGGCACTGCATTGGATTTATTCGATCGCAAACAACAATTCATCAATGTCGTACAATCCGTCGCACCATTCATTCATTTCCAACATTCGACGGCTGCCTGGGTCGCCGCCGACCGCCGCGCGGCCCTTCTCCTCGTGGGCGGCGCCCCTGCGGCCTCTCGTCCTCGGTTTGCTTAATCTCGGGCTGTTTCTCCGATGCGCCGTTTTCTTCTTTCGTCGTCGTTTCACGGCCGCCGCTCGGTCCTTCTTCTTCCTTTGGCGTCTTAAACAACTCGCGAAGCCGGATATCGCCGGCTCGGTCATAGACTTGCTCGCCCTGTATGTAAACGCTCTCAACCCATGTTTGTGCATCGAGGGGATCGCCGGTCAGCACGAGAATGTTCGCATCCTTTCCCGCCTCAAGCGAACCTATCCGGCTCTCAAGCCCGAGCATTTCCGCCGGCCACAAGGTGATTGCTTTCAGCGCGTCCTCCCGCGAGATTCCCTCGCGAACGCACCGCGCCGCCTGAAACCAGAGGTATCGCTCGCCCAAAGTGGTGAAGCCCTGGCGTTGTAAAGCAAACTTCAATCCGGCTTTGGCGATCACCTTGGGAACAAACGTCTCTTTTTCCTCGCCGGTCAGCGAATCGATCTCGCGATGCACCAATTCCGCATCGAGCACAACCGGACGCTCCGCTTTCTTCAATTCTGCAACGGCCTTGTAGCATTCCGATCCCAACACAAGAACCGAGCGATCAAAAAAGCCGTACTTTCGGGACTCGCGAACCGCCGCGGCCACATCCATGGCCGATCCGCAATATACTGAAGGCGGCGACTTTGCCCTGCGTCAGCCGCAGCAGATTCAGGTCTTTCTCATCGACGTCTTCGTCGCGGATCAGTTCCTTGCCGCGCTCTGCTCTTCTTCCGGCGCCACGTCGAGGTCTTTGCCCTCATCGCGGAGTTTGTCCTCATAACGCTTTTCGGCCAGTTTCTTCATGTCTTCGTCCAGCTTGGCAAACGCCTCCCGCAGGGTTGCGAGCTGGAGCATGCGGTCGAACCCGTTCTTCGGCGAGAAGCAAATCTTTAAGGCAATATCCGGTGCGGTCGTCATTTCCTCCGGCGTCATGCCGATCGGATGCAATACGCGACATTCCGCCGATGACACAGTCATTGCCTTGAATAACATGAATAGATTACCGGCGGCGACTCGTTCGGCTGATCCATGCCCCGCGCCGTGTGAACATCGATCATTCCCGGAAACAGCGTCTTGCCCGAGCAATCGATCACTTTCGCGTTAAAGGGAACTTCCAACTGATTGGACACGGCGACGATCTTTCCGTCCCTGATCAGAATCGAGCCCTTCTTGATCGGTTTGGCCGACACCGGAATAATCTCGGCGTTTTCCAGCACCAGGACCTGGGCCATGGCCGGCGCAATCTGCGCGGCTGCGAAGCTCGCGATCATCACGATCCAACATCGCTGCCTGAATGTTTGACTCTTATTCATCGCAATTCCTCATTGTCCAACCTCGAACGTCAGGTGTGGCGCCGACTTCATGCCGGTGCCACATCTGACGCCCGCCAATCGATTATTTTTCACCACGCTGGTCGGACACAACCTTCCCGCCAACCAAAACAAGGAGCGGTCGCGAAGTGGCTTCAAACGGCTCGCCCGACCAAACCACCAGATCGGCCGATCGTCCCTTCGCAAGAGTCCCCGCACCTTGCTCCAATCCGAGTAATTTCGCCGGCGTGGTCGTCACCGCCGCCAGTGCCTGTTCTCTCGACAAGCCGCACCGTATGGCATAGGTCGCCTGCCGCGCCAGTCCGCCCTCATCGGCCATATCCGACGCCGTCAGTGCCATCGGTATGCCCGACTTTAGCAACTCCAGCGGCGCGCTGTACCTGGCCCGATCGACCTCGCCCGTTCCGGCGCGAAATCCGGTCGGATACGCCAGGATCGGTCCGTAAATCACCGAGGCACCGGCTTCCTTCAAGGCCTCAGCGCATCGAACCGCGTCCGTTCCCTCTTCGATAATAAACTTGAAACCGAATTCACTGCTGATCCGTAGGGCTGAGAGAATATCGAGTTGCTTGCGGGCCTGAATTCGAATCGGGATTTCGCCCTTGAGTGCCCTTTGCAAATAAGGCAGCGCTCGATCCGTCGGCGCGCCTTCGCCGCTCGATCCCGGACTTTCACTTCGATTCGCCGCCTGTGCGTCGTGAAGCGCCTTGCGAATCATCCACACAAGGCCCATGCGTGTCGTTGGACGGCGTGTCATGTGAGAGACACGATCCCACGGTTGCTGACTGCGGCCACTGCGGTATATCGGCTCGCGTCCGATCGTCGTCTTGAAGCCGAGGGCCGGCTTGATCACGCGCTCGCCGACGGGCCCGGCAGTGCGCAATAAAACACCCTGCGGACCAATCACAGCAGTCGGCTCGGCGGTCACGTAGACTGTCGTCACACCCGAATCCGCAAGCCGCCGCAACAGGGGATCATTCAGATCGATGCTGTCGAGCACCCTTAGATCGGGCGTGCATTCGGTTTCGTTTTCCGGACCTGAATAGCTTTCGAACGCCGCGACCGACAAGCTGGCATCGATCAGCCCTGCCGTGACGACTGCATCGCCAAGTTCGACGACCTTTGCCTCTTCCGGAACCGAGATTGCATCACCGATTGATTCGATCTCGCCGCCGCGTACGACAATCATCGCGTCCGTCAGCATCTCATCAGAATCAACGTATACCTTACCGACTTTTATGACGATTACGCTCGATTCGCCCAAATCCGAAGCTTCGTTTTGCGCGAGCGTCGCTCCGGAATCTTGCGCGAAGACCGATGTCGACATGGCGAACATGAGCGCCACCATCGCATTCAAGCGACGCATCGTCGTCAATCTGTCACGCGTGCCATGCATCACTTCGCACCCATCTCATCATTCGATTTATCATCGTCGCGCGAATAGACACGATCACCACCGACAAACACTTCATGCACCGCCGACGAAAGTCGCAGCGGATCGCCGCTGTAAATCACAAAATCAGCATCCATCCCCGGCGAAATCGCTCCGATTTGCTTCTCAAGGCCCAGCAATTTGGCCGGTGCGAGCGTCATCGACGCCTGCGCCGCCCTTCTCGAAAGTCCCTGCTTCATCGCGATCGCCGCACCGATGCGCAGCATTTCCGGCGCGAAGCGCGGCGGTTCACATGTCAATATCACCTCGACACCCGCCTTTTCCAGCAAACCGGGGGCCCGTGTGAATCTGAGCGTATCCGAGAATTCGTATGTCCCCAGCACGATCGGCTGGCCCAGCGATTTGGCATCGTCCATGCGCTCGGCCGCGTAGTTGCCGTGCACCGCAATGCACTTGAGCGATTCCTCGCCGGCAAAGCGCGCCAGCAGTGACAAACCGGCCGCATCATCCACATCCACAAATGCCGCCGTTTCGCCGCGGGCCCATTTCGCAAAGGCCGACCCGTCGTTTCGATCCGCTCGCGCGCCGGCAATCATCCGCCGCAATTCAGCCAGTGCACCCGATACGGACGTTGGAACCCTGCTGACATTAAAGGCCCTCGACGACAGCGAGAGTTTCAGCGGTCCCGGTCCGACAAGTCGCGAACGGCCGGCCGTCTTGACCGCAAAGGTCGAACCGCCGATCAAATTCGAACTCGATGGCGCAAGTAATACCGTGGTAACGCCCGCACGCGCCGCCCGTACAAAGTCGTCATGCCGGCTGTTGAACAAGTCCGCAGTGCTGGCCTCGGGCTCCATAGCGTGGGCGGCCTCGCCGGTCAGGCGCATCGCGCCGATTGAAGAGCTTATATCGATCAACCCCGGACCCGCGTAATACCGAGCGATCGAGTGTTACCGCGCGGCCGGCCGGAGGGCGCGATCGCTTGCCGATCTTGGTGATCTTGCCGTCCTGCACGACCAGCGTCACGCTCTTGATGATCTTGCCGGATTCGTTGACATAACCCTTCAGGCGAATGCCATAGGACAGCCCCTCGGCGCGCAAGACCCCGGCACTCGCACTCACAAGCGAAAGCACCGTCATAACCGCGATTGCACGCGTCAGTCTCACATTCAACCTCATGGCGTCACCGGCCAGGCCTGTCGTCCGCCGATGAACACATATTCCACTTCAGAATCCGGCGCGAGCGGATGGCCCTTCCAGACCACAACATCGCCCTTCTTTCCTTTTTCAATGCTGCCGATGGTTTCGTCCGCACCGCACAGACGCGCTGCCTCGATGGTGATTGCCCGCAAGGCTTTGTTCTGGCTCATGCCTTGCCCAACTGCAATTGCTGCATTCTGTGCCAAATACCCCGTGCGCACCGCTCCGTTCGCACCCGATGCGATCACGAACGAAACGCCCGACATTTGCAGTCGCCGTACATTGTCAAATCGTAAATCGCGTGTATGCGTCGAGTCATACGATGCGCTCGGGATGAACTCCGCCAGCAGCACGTTGGCTTCTGATTCGGCAATCTCTTCCGCCACAAATCCCGCCCCGGTGGCCCCGCTGATGGTTGCGTTCAGATGAAACGCGCGGACGATGTCCAGGATGTTCAATACATCTGCCGGCCGATGCACTTCAAACCGCACCGGCAACTCGCGCTTCAGCACGTTGACGAGAACTTCAAGATGCGGATCACGCGCGGGCAGCTCCGGTTTGGCGAATTCACCATCCTTCTTCTTGTCCTTGTCGTCCCCATCGCCGCCTTCCGGCTTGATGTCGAGCGTCAACCATTCCGGCAGCGGCAATTCATCCACATGGTCATGTTCGCATATTTCCTGCTCTTCCCCATGATTTTCGGGACAGCAGCAGGCCATCTGCACCCAGGGATGCTTCGGGCAGGTCGGCGCGCCAGGTACAAACGAATAGCGATCACTGGCCCAACGGGAAGGAAATGTCTGCGCGCTCCAATCTGAATGTGAATCATCCCGCGGTGGCCTGCGGCCGCGCCTGGGACCGCGCCCTTCGCGCGGCGGCGGCGTGGGTTTTCCGTCTGCTTCCGGTGCCGCCTCTTTGTCATCTTTCTTGAGCTTGACCGTCTTGCCGGCCTTTAGTTCCTTTTTGTACTTTTCCAGCTCTTCCTCATACTCTTCCCACGCTTCGCGATATTCCTTGGCCGACTCAAACATCTCACGCAATGACTTGGTCTCGCCCAGCCGTCCGAACGGGCCCACGCGCCCCAGTCCGACGCGAATCACAAGGCAGACGTTTTCGGTTGTCGTCGATGCCAGGTCATTCAAGTTCTCAAGCCGAACGAGCGATGCCAGGCCGGCCACGCCGTTACCCGACGGCGGCTCGACGCAAATTGAAGTGACGCCCTGTTGAATTGCTTCAAGAAATGCCTGCAATTCATAGGAATTAATGACATCGCGTGAATCCAGGGATGCCTTTCCGCCGGCACTTGGCCCGCCGCCCGCGACGCCCAGGCTGCTCCATGCATCAATCAGGCCCGGTGTCACATACCGGCCCTTTGCGTCGATCATCTTGAGCATGGGATTGCGCCGCGGACCGCCGCCACCCATCGCCGCACCGCCGCTGCCTTCCGCGATCGGACCGATTTTGCCGTCGCGAATGGTAATCGTCCCCTCAACAACCCGGTTTTTTTCATCCATCGTCAGAATTCGCCCGCCCGCGATGATCACGGTGGGAGTGCCCATGCGACCGGGACCACCCTGCTGACGACCACCACCGGGGCGGCTCGTCGCTCGCGTCGCGGCTTCGTCTTCGACAGGTGAAGCAGGTTGGGTTGATGCCGGCTCGTCCGATGGCTGGCGCGTTTCTTCAGTGGCTGATTCGGATTGTGCGAATGTCGCGCGGTGCGCGCAAGCAATCACCAAGCCGATGATTGCAATCAAACCCAGACCCCTGCGAGGCGACCAAAACAAGGCGTGTCTCACTTCAAGTTAAGGAAGTATCCCCCGGCCATCCGCTCGGAACAGCTCTGGACTCCTTCGTAAACGGGGACTCGACGCACAACCTCACGCATGCAGTCATTTAGTTACGACAACCACACTCGCCGTTACCGCAAAGTCCCCCAATATTACTTCGGTTGCGGCGTCCCCGCTGATTAGGACGAATATAGCGATTACAACCCCTTAATTCAACGAATCATGCGCGAACTTCTCATAGAGGCAAAAGTCCCAGGCATTTCCGCTTCTTAGGTTTCAAAATAGACAATTGTCTAAATGTGTTCCGCTACGTCCCGGCCCTCGCAGTTATCGGTCGCAAACACAATCTGATGGAGCGAATGCAATCCCGGAGCGCCGCGCAGTGCAACGCGCCCAAACAGCTTGGTCTCATGCTCGCCATTCAAACAGCCTAAAACGGCCTCGCTGATGAGGATTTCACCGTCACGGCTATGTCCTTCAATCCTCGATGCCAGATTCACCGTCGTTCCAATGACCGTGTAGTTGGAACGCTCCGCCCCGCCCACATGGCCCAACGCTGCCGGACCCGTGTGAATTCCAAAGCCACAGCTTAGCGGCTGCTGACCCCGATGCTGGCGCGTGGCATTCAATGTCGCCAGTCTTGACTTTACCGACTTCGCAGTCCGAATGGCCCGGATTGCATGGTCCGGCTGTTCGAACGGTGCGGAAAAAACCGCCATCATGGCATCGCCGACGAACTTATCAAGGAACCCGTCCTGCTCAAACACCGCTGCGGTGACGTGCGAGTAGTACTCGTTGAGCATTGCTGCAACGTCCAGCGGCTCCATCTCAGACGACACGCGCGTAAAATCACGCAAGTCGCCCAACACAACAGTTACATCGCGAACCTCGGTCTGGGCCACGCGCTGCGGTTTGACTTGATGGCCTCCAAGACCGACGACGAAACGCTTAGACTAAATAGCCGCTCGATATGCCGTGCCCGCTCTCCCAACCGGCGCGCTTCAATCGACACCTTAATCCACTGCGCCGCATATCCCATTGCCAGCGCGACGCCCATTCCGGCCAGCGGTGCAGCCAGCGGCAAAACGACGCCACGATCAAAGGCCCAAAAACACGCCAGCGTCCAGCCGCCCGGAAAAACCGCAATCCCAAGTACGGCATGTTGCAATTCAACCCGCCAGCGCCGACCGCGCCACCGCCGAGCCAATGGCATCATCGCAAACACGCCTGCCATCAGCGCGCAACCCGCAGCGACCCAACTGGCATTCGCCGGCTGCGACCAGGTTTCATCAAAGTGCCGGTCATCCAGAATCTGTGCTGCCACGTTGGAATGATAATAAACCCCCGGCGTAATCTCTTTCGATAGCGGCGTCAGAAACGAATCCTGCACCATGCGCGATTCGCCGATCAGCACAATCGCGCCGTCGACGGCCTTCGCATCGAATTTGCCCTCGACGACGTCCGCGAGAC
Source organism: Planctomycetota bacterium (assembly GCA_016712275.1). Classification (GTDB taxonomy): domain Bacteria; phylum Planctomycetota; class Phycisphaerae; order UBA1845; family UTPLA1; genus JADJRI01. Next base: position 27,449 of record JADJRI010000044.1, on the reverse strand, counting down.
TCATCGCCGGCCAGCGAAACCCACCCTCACGCATCCCGCGCTTCACCGCGACATAATCGACCAATTCCCCCGCGCGCAGCGTGTGATTGCCGATTTTGGCATGCGGCCCGTTGAACTCAATGACCGCCGTTTCGTCCTTCTCCAGGATGGAAAACAAGGCCACCGCCAATGGAAAATGCGGCAGCCGCGCTTGTACTTTCAAACCGTCGTCGCTCAACAAATCCAGATACAGCCGCGGAGGCGTGCGACGCAGCACGTTGTCCCCCGCATCCAGTTCAACCGATATCAAGCCTTCCACGGGCATCGCCGCGCGCAGCTCTTCCGACGCCCGATTTACCCCCTGCTCAGTGTACACAGTCCCCAGGACAACATTGGTCGATTCAATCGCGGCGGCCAGCGGCCCGTCAATCTCTGGCGAAGTCCGATCCTCAAGCCATGTATCAAGGCCAACCACCAAAGCTCCGGCATCCGCCAGACGATTGATGGCCGGCGCAAGGTGTTCGCGCAGGTTAAAGGCGAGTCCATCGTGCTTCAGGCGACGATGGCTCTCCGCGTCGATTTCGACAATGACGATTTTGGAATTCGACGACCGCGGGCCGCGCGCCTGAAAGCGCCAGTCGATCGTCACCCCTTCCAGCCGGTCGGTCCAATACTGCCCCGACAAAACCCATGCCGCCGACGCCGCAATCAGCGCACCCAATACAATCAGTACCCACGCACGCGGGCGCGAAAGAACGGGACGGTCCTGAAGATAGGCCGTCGGACTTTCGCGAGGGGAACCACTCAATTCTGCGTCCTATTGGTTAGATGCAAATATGTCGCCGTCTTCAATTTCCGAGCCGCGCCCTTGAATTCCAGCCGCCACGGAATCGACCACCACGATCACGCGGCCGCTGCGAAGCAGGCTGGCGCCCTCCGGCGTCGTTCTCAGTTTTTCGGCATCTTCCTTGGTGAGTACGATTTTCGTTTCGCCTTTGGCCGGCATCTTCACGGCTTTCACGACGCGCTTCCTGCGACGCTTGCCGCCATCAGCCGGCCTGGTGCTTGGCTGAGATGCTGCCGGTTTCATGCCGCCCGATTGCTCCGGCCCTAGCATCGGCAGTGCCAATTGGCTCCCGAAGCCGTTGCCAAACATTTCCCTCGCGAACATTTCCGAACCTGTCTCGACCAAGTCTTCACCGCCCGCCAGCATGGACTCATCAAATCCCAAGTCAGCCCATGCCTCGAGTTGGTCGATCGTCATGCGCGTTTCGACATATTGCACCGGCGAGGGCATCTGGGCCGGGCCGACGCGAATCGTACTAACGTCATAGATGACTCGCCCGGTGTTGTCCGTCACAACTGGAAAGAGACACGGTTCAATCCCCGAACCCCGGGCATCAATGACCAGATAAACCTCGTCGACGTTCATCTGCTGATTGATCAGTGCCACGCGCCCGCCGCGGCGGAGTGCCGCACCGCGCTGCTGCTCATATATCACCGAACTGGCCGCCCTTGATTCCCAGATCGGCACGCGAATCTTCACCTTGCACCGCGGTGGATTATCGTTCGGCTGCCATTGCACGAGATAAGTCTTGTGGCCCTTCACGACACCCTCAAGACGCACCTGCCCGTTGCGAATTCCGGAGAGCTGCCCCTTGTCATCGACCTTGATCGTCGGTCGAATATGCGGCGTAAAGCCGGCCGGTAGCGGATCCTGTCCCATGGCCGGAGACGCTCCCGCTGACAACAAAAACAATGCCGAACAAACAAGAATCGACTTCACCGCTGATTCAAAAGAACGCAATGGCATGAATTCTCTCCGAATGACGGGATGCGGTGCGGAAGGGTTGCCCGTCGGTCCCAATTGTTTCACTTCATCGCACGGCAGTTCTTTACCGGACGATGCTTGATAACTCTACGCTCGGCAAACACTTAAGACAAGCGAATTCAAGATCGTGCTTGACGTCTTCAGTTGCAGACGATTCGACAAATCGGACGCAACGTCATCAAGGGCTGACCTTGAAATCGTTTGCCTGCTTGCACACGCAAGCACATACACGATGAAACTGTCGCCAGCCCTCGACGCGTTTGGAATTAACACACTTTCAACAAAGGGGCGTCCCAAAATCCGGCGATCACTTGGCCGACGCCGAATCCGAATCGTACCTTTGTTGCAGCGTCGGCCGGCGTCGGCGCCGCGCATTGAATCGGCCAGCGGGGGTTCGCCGATGTTGCGCAATCGGCGCGTACCTGATTCATTTTGAAGCGAAAATTACGACCCCGCCTTCGGGCCGGCGATGCCGGCATGGATGAGCAGCTTGAATGCAGACGCGAACCGGAGCATGAAATGAATCAAGGTGTTGAAAACTCGCTGGCTGGCGTCTTGGAGCGCGAGATTGCCCGCTTCGTGGAAGGTGCCGCGAAAGTGGCACAAAGCTCCCTGTATCGCAATCGGCGCTCATCGCCGAGGTACCACCGCGCCGTGCCCATCATGTACATGCGCATCGACCACGGTCCCGGAAACGATGAGTGTGCCACGCTCAATGACGTGTCAAACGACGGACTGGCATTTCACTGCGATCGCGGCCTGCCGATCGGCGCGCTGCTGGCCGTCAAGTTGTTCTGGGCCGAGTCGGAGGCCATTCGAGTGCCCGCGATCGTCCGGCACTGCGAAATAACCCAGCAGGGTTTTCACATCGGTGCTGAATTTGCCACCGGCCACTCCGAGGCCTGCCACCTCATCGAGCAGGTTTCCGGCATGTGGTACGGCTGAGCCGAATCGCGCGGTCTATCCTTCGAAAGATAATTGTCGACGCAGTGGCCGACAGACTGCTGCGTTCAGCGAACCACTATTTCTTTTTTGTGGACTTCGATTCCTTGGGCGTGGTATTTGCATCCGTCGACTTGTCAGGCGCGGGTTTCGCCTCACTCTTCTTGGAACCCGTATCGGTTGGAGCCGTGCTCGCATCGCTTGCCGGCTTCGATTCCGATTCCGCCGATTTTTTGTACCCCTCGCTGCGGTAATCCGTCTGGTAGAATCCGCTGCCCTTGAAAATCACGGCGCCGCCCGTGCCGATCAGCCGCTTGACCGGCCTTTTGTCGCCGCACTTTTCGCATTCTGCCTTGCGCAGCGGCGTGGCCTTGATCGACTGAAACACATCGAAAACGCTGCCGCATGTCTGACACTCATATTCATAGGTCGGCATTTCGAATCTCTCCGACGGATCCCCGTGTTCACCGTCGTGCCCAAACCTCAAGCATCCACGGCGACCCGTTGACTATTGGCATCATGTTCCCTGAGTTTCACCCGGCAATTCGTCGATCGGGTCCGGCGCCTTCGCCGACACAACCACTTTAGCATGTCGCAGCACCCGGTCGTGAAGCGTGTAGCCGCGTTCAAATTCCGTCGTCACGGTTCCGGCCGGCTGCTCCGACTTGGGGTCCTGCATCAGGGCTTCATGCAATTCCGGATCGAACGATTTGCCGACCGATTCGATCGGTTCGACGCCATTGACGCGCAAACTCTTGAGGAATTCCTCGCGCAAGAGCTTCACGCCCGTCGCAATCGGATCGTCCCGGCCCGACTCGTCGATACTCTGAATCGTTCGCTCCAGTCCGTCGAGAATCGGCAGCATCGCCTTGGCAAAATCACGTGATGCGTGGCGCATCGAATTTGCGTGCTCCGCGCGCATGCGCTTCGCAACATTAAGCGATTCGGCATGGGTGCGCAGCAGCTTGTCCTTCAGTTCATCCCGTTCGCGAACCACGGAGGATAGAACGTCCTCGTTTTCGGACACCTCGCCGACGGCGCCCGTCGAATCCTCCATCGCATTTTCTTCGGTTGTTCGATCGTCGCGTACCATCTTGTTATTCTAGTCCCGCCGCTTCTTCCAGCCGTTTAATCAAAGTTAATTCATTTTCAACCGCTACATGCACGGATTCTTCGCCAAGAGCTGCGGTCGCCTCGACGGCCTACCCGCCCTTGCCCTCAAAGAACGTTTTCAACTTATCAAAGAACCCCTTGCTCTCGGGCAACACGCGCGCGTCTTCAGTCTTGGCAAATTCGCGCAGCAATTCCTCCTGCTTCGAATTCAGCTTCCGCGGAATCTCAACCAGCACGCGAACCACCTGTTCGCCGGGCCGACCGTTGCGAATATCAGGCAGCCCCATCTTGTTCAGGCGAATCAACTCGCCGTGCTGCGTGCCCGGCGGCACGGTGATTTCCTGCTTGCCCTTGAGCGTCGGCAGCTCAATCACGGCTCCCAGCGCGGCCTGGGTGAAGCCGATCGGCAGCTCACATAACAGATCGTTTCCATGCCGCTGAAGGAACGGATGCGGTTTCACATGCACATAACAATGCAAATCACCGCGCGATGTCCCGTCATCACCCGGTTCGCCTTCTCCGCGCAACCGAACCGCCTGTCCATCGTGAATGCCTGCGGGAATCTTAACCGTCACGACGCGACGCTTCGGTTGTCGACCGGATCCCTTGCAGGTCTTGCAATGCTTGGTGATGGTTTTGCCGCGCCCATGGCACGCCGGACAGGCGGTGACTACCCGTGTTGAAAAAAAACCGCCCCCGGCCGTCCGCTCGACCTGACCATAGCCGCCGCAGGTATCGCAGGCGATCACCTTGCTGCCGGGCTCCGCGCCTTTACCCGCGCAATTGTCGCAGTGATCATTTCGGGTGAATTCAATCTGGCGTTCGTTTGTCTGCGCGACTTCCTCCAGCGAAATCGCGATCTCGGTTTGCAGGTCGACCCCGCGCGACGCACGCCCGCCCCCGCCGCCGCCACCGAAGAAATCGCCAAAGATATCGCCGAAAATACTGAAAATGTCGTTCGGATTCATCCGCGAGAAATCGTGTCCCGCGACCCCGTTGAGTCCCGCGTGACCGTGGCGATCATACCGCCCCCGCCGCTCGCCGTCGGACAAAACCTCATATGCCTCCGATGCCTCCTTGAATTTTGCGTCGGCCTCCGGGTCCGTACCGTTTCGGTCCGGATGATATTTCATCGCCGCTTTGCGAAAAGCGCTTGATGTCATCGGTAGACGCCTCGCGAGACACTTCGAGGACTTCATAATAATCGCGCTTATCCATTACCGGCATCGATTCCCTGGAATCTCAAATGGGGCGCGGCAATTCAAAACAAGAATCTCGAATACTCAGAATCGCCTTGCACTCGAGTTTCGCCGCGCCGGTTTCATTTTCGAAAAACAGCACCGGAGCCGGAGCATTCCTCCAACTCCGGTGCTGGCAATAAACTCACTAACTAACTTATCGGATGGAACCCGGTATCTCGTTATCCTTATCCTTGTCCTTCAGTTCCGTCAGCATCACGTTGCTCATCAGCAGCGTGCCGGCCACGCTCGCCGCATTTTGCAGGGCCGAGCGAACCACCTTGGCCGGGTCGATAATGCCCAGCTTGACCATGTCGCCATACTCGTCATTTCGCGCGTCATAGCCGTAGTTGCCTTTGCCTTCCAGAATCTGCTCGACAACGACCGATCCATCTTTGCCGCCGTTCAGGGCGATCTGCTTGGTCGGATACCGCAGGGCACGGGCCACGATATTCATGCCCGTCTGCTCGTCGCCTTCCATCTTCTTCGCAGCCGCCAAAATTGGATCGATGCAGCGAAGCAACGCCACGCCGCCACCGGCCACGATGCCTTCTTCGACCGCAGCGCGGGTCGCATGGAACGCGTCATCGACGAGGTCCTTGCGCTCCTTTACTTCGATCTCGGTCGCACCGCCGACGCGAATCACCGCGACGCCGCCGGTCAGCTTCGCCAGCCGTTCCTGCAACTTCTCGCGGTCATAGTCGCTTGTGGTCTTTTCGATCTGGGCGCGAATCTGATTCGCCCGCGCCGTCACATCGGCCTTCTTGCCGAGGCCCTTCGATAATCGTCGTGTTTTCTTTCGCGATGACGATCTTCTTCGCACGGCCGAGCTGGTTCAGCTCAATGCTGTCGAGCTTCAGGCCGCGATCTTCGCTGATGAATTCGCCATTGGTCAGAACTGCAATGTCTTCCAACATCGCCTTCCGTCGATCGCCGAAGCCCGGCGCCTTCACCGCGCACACCTTCAAGATTCCCCGAAGTCGGTTCACCACCAACGCCGCAAGTGCCTCGCCCTCGATTTCTTCCGCCAGTATGAGCAGCGGCTTCGAAGTGGACACCAATTTTTCGAGCAGCGGCACGATGTCGCGCACGCTGCTGATCTTCTTCTCATAAATCAGCACATAGGCATCTTCCAGCACGCACCCATTTCGCTGGTGTCCGTGATGAAGTAGGGCGAGATGTAGCCCTTGTCGAATTGCATGCCTTCGACAACCTTCTTCTCGGTCTCGAAGCTCTTGCCTTCTTCAATCGTGACAACGCCCTCCTTGCCAACCTCATCCATCGCCTCGGCCAGGAGCTTGCCGATCTCGGCATCGCCGTTCGCGGAAACGGTGCCGACCTTCGCGATGTCGTCTGATCCCTTCACCGGCGTCGACATCTTCTTGATCTGCTCGACCGCGACTTCAACGGCCCGATCGATGCCGCGCTTAAGCAACATCGGATTCGCGCCGGCCGCGACATTCTTCAGGCCTTCCTTATATATGGCTTCGGCCAGCACAACCGCCGTCGTTGTGCCGTCGCCGGCCACGTCCGAGGTCTTGCTCGCCGCTTCGTTCACCATCTTCGCGCCCATGTTTTCAAAGGCCTGCGGCAACTCGATTTCCTTTGAAACCGATACGCCGTCCTTCGTCACGCGGGGGGCGCCCCATGACTTCTGCAACAGAACGTTGCGCCCGGTCGGACCGAGCGTCACCTTCACCGCCTTGGCCAGCTTCGAAAGCCCGGCCACCACGTTCTCCGACGCTGCGGTATCAAACATCATCTGTTTCGCTGCCATCTTTTTATCCTCATCTCCGCGACGTTCGCGGCTTCATCCAAGTCTGGAACCTGCATCCCACCAGTGTGGCACCGGCCAATAGCCGGTGCCGAACGTTCCTCGCCGCTTGGCGCTACGCCATCTCACTCAGTCACTTCTCAATCACCGCCAACACATCGGTCTCACGGAGCACCGTGTACTTCTTGCCGTCGAGCGTCACTTCCGTGCCGGAGTATTTCCCATAGAAAACCTCGTCGCCCACGCGAACCGACATCTTGCCGCGGCTGCCGGTCTCCATCATCTTGCCCGGACCCGTCGCCAGCACCTTGCCGCGCGTCGGCTTTTCCTTGGCATTCTCGGGAAGCAGAATTCCGCCGGCGGTCTTCTCTTCGGCCTCGTTCTGCTCAACAACGATACGATCATCCAAAGGACTGATATTCAATTTGGCCATTGTCTTATGCTCCTGATTTCTTTAAGCGACGTCACTGCCGCGTTTTTTCTAGCTGTTCACATTTCGAGAGAAGGTCGAAATCTCAGTTCCGATTTCTACATTCTCCATTCGCAATTCGACATTCGGGATCACATCATCCCGCCCATGCCACCCATTCCGCCCATGCCTCCCATGCCTCCCATACCACCCATGCCGCCCATCTCGTCGTCATGGTCATGGCCGTGGCCGCCATCGGCGCCGCCCTCATCCGGCCTTGAGGTCACGCAGCAATCCGTGGTGAGCAGAATCCGTGCCACGCTACTGGCATTCTGAAGCGCCGTGCGCACAACCTTCGCCGGATCGATGACACCCGCCTTTACGAGATCCTCGTAGCTGTCGGTGAGTGCGTTGTAACCGAATGAGCCCGTCTTCCCCTCGACCTTGTGTACCACAACGCCCGGCTCAACGCCGGCGTTCAATGCAATGGTCATGATCGGCGAAAGAATGGCCTTGCGAACGACATCCACGCCGGCCTTTTCATCGTCGCTGCTGGTTCGGACTTTTTCGATGGCCGATCGGGCCCGCAAAAGAGCCACGCCGCCGCCGGGAACGATACCTTCTTCGACCGCGGCCCGCGTTGCGTGCAGCGCATCTTCATATCGTGCCTTCTTTTCCTTCATTTCGCCTTCGGTGGCCGCTCCGACGAGAATCTGCGCCACGCCGCCCGCCAGCTTCGCCAGGCGCTCCTGCAGCTTTTCGCGATCGTAGTCGCTCGTCGTCGCTTCGATTTCACGGCGAATCAGGGAGATTCGGCCTTGAATATCCTTCGACGAGCCCGCGCCTTCGATGACCGTCGTGTTGTCCGCGCTGATGTGCAGTTTCTTCGCCTGGCCCAGATCGGAAATATTCACGCCGTCGAGTTCGATGCCGAGATCCTTGAAGATCGGCTTCGCCCCGGTCAGCACGGCGATATCTTCCAACATCGCCTTGCGCCGATCGCCATAGCCCGGCGCCTTCACCGCCGCCACTTGCAAGATGCCTCGAAGTTTGTTCACGACCAGCAGCGCCAGTGCCTCACCCTCGACATCTTCCGCGATGATGAGCAGCGGCCGCTTCGTCTTCGCCACCTTTTCGAGCAGCGGAATCAGCTTTGTCACATTGGAGATTTTTTCTTCGAAGACAAGGACGAACGCCTTGTCCAAGACGCATTCCATCTCATCCGGATCGGTCACGAAGTGCGGCGACAAATAGCCGCGGTCGAACTGCATACCCTCGACAACTTCAACAGTTGTCTCGAGGCTCTTGCCTTCTTCGATCGTGATCACGCCGTCTTTGCCGACCTGCTTGAAACACTCGGCCAGCTTTTCGCCGACTTCGCGGTCGTTGTTCGCCGAAATCGACGCGACGCGAATGATGTCTTCCACGTCCTTCGCATCCGACTTCACCGGCCGCGACATCGACTTGATCTCTTCCGTCACCAGCCGCACGGCCTTGTCGATGCCCCGGCACACCGCCATCGGGTCGGCGCCGGCCGTCACGACGCGAAGGCCTTCCTTGAAGATCGCCTCCGCCAAAACAGTCGCCGTCGTCGTGCCGTCGCCGGCCGCGTCGGATGTCTTGCTCGACGCTTCCTTCACCAACTGAGCGCCGAGGTTTTCATACTTGTCGCTCAATTCAATTTCTTCGGCCACCGTCACGCCGTCCTTGGTCACGGTCGGAGCGCCCCAACCCTTGTCGATGATCGCCGTCCGACCGCGGGGTCCGAGCGTCGCCTTCACCGCCGCCGACAACTTCTGCACGCCGGTCAACAGAGCCGATCGCGCGTCTTCCTGAAACACAACTTGCTTTGCACCCCTGCATGAATGCCTCCTTTTGCCGAAGTTGAAAAACTGAGCTACCCCGCCCCGATCAGAGCGAGCACAAGAACGGGCAAAACCGCCCACCCTCAAAATTCACAACAATGTCGGGCAGATCTCCGCCGCCGAACGCACGGCGACTAGAGACTCTCCACAATAGAGGCAAAGCAACCCCCATGCCGCGCCAATTTCATCTCCCAAGAATCTATAAACTAAATATGGGTAATCACTTAAGAAATGCGATGACCATTCGGCCAAAGTCCCTTAACTGCCACATCGGCAGAGTCGCTTACCCCACCTGCCGAGATGTCAGCCGATTCAATCCGACGAGAGACTCATTCCAATCGGCCGCCCCGCCCATACACCGGCACCAGAAAACGCGAATTCAAATCCACGCCGGGCGTCTTGGCCGAAACTTCCAGCTCCCAGTAAACCGCCGGACGATCCGACAGTCGTGTCGTCTCGCCGCCGGTCGGCGCATCGAATGACAGCGACAGCGACCGATCGAATCCCTCCCCAAGCGCCGACCCGTCGACGTCCTTTGCGTCGCCATACGTCTCGTAAGCGACCACCTGCTCCTGGCGTCCGTCGCTTGTGTCCCGCGCCTCGTACACTTCGCGAATGCATCGCAGTGTGCAGGTCATTTTTTTGACGCCGCGAAGCCCCCGCGCGGGCACATAGGTCAAATCGATCTTTTCGCCCAGATAAAACGGAAAACGGCCAAACCGAACCCGCCCCGATCCATACTTCATCCACCGCGCCAGCCGATAGAAAAATGTAAGTGCGAACACCGCCACAAAAAGATTCACGCACACCGACACCAGCGCCATCACCCAGCCGTTGCCCGATTCATATGCGAGAATGTTGAACGGCGCGGCAAACAAAACCATGAAGAGCGTTCCGTACAACATCTGAAACACGCCCCGCGCCTGCGTGTCGCCGATGCCCTGCTCATTCCACGAATAATCCGCACGCCACGGTTCGCCGATGAATTGTTCCCGCATGGCCCGCACTCTTGCCACGCGGCGCATGCCCGCTGCCCCGTGCACCATCAGTCCCAGCCCCGGCACGGCGAATATGACTCCGCACAGCGCAATTACAATCGGCGGCGCATCGGACGATGACTCCTTCGTGGGCACAATCCCCGTTCCCACGCCGACAATGAAAAGCCCCAACAGAAAAAACGGAATGCCGAACAGCAACGCCCGCTTCCCGTGCGCCCGTCGTCGAGCGCTGCGCGGCGAGTAATTCTTCATGCGCCTACCGGGTGCCTCCCCTTCGACACCCCGCCTCAGATATGCTTCCATCGCATCGCCCAGCCGCATCTTTTCGTTCGCCTTTTCTTTTGACGTAGTCGCCATGCCCCATCATCGTCGCGATGTCCCCGCCACTTTCGGACGCACCTTCAGGCCGCACCACGACCAATAAATACATCAATAGTTTGAAGCTTGGCCTTGAGAATTGGTCGCTCTGCCGAAATGCTGCCGGCCGCCAAAGCCTATCTCGGCGTCGGAAGGATCACGCGCGTTTCCTTGGGTGGAATGACGATGGCGTTGCCGATGGCCACATCCTCCCCCTTCTGGTTCACGCAGGCGACCAGCATGCGGATGCGCGTAGGGCTGATGATCTCTTCGACCATCGCCCGTGCCGTGATGGTGTCATTAAAGAAAACCGGCTTGAGAAACTTGATCGCCAGCTCCACGAAAATGGTGCCGAGGCCGGGAATCTCGCTGGCCAGCACGGTGGAAATAATGCCGGCCGTGAGAATGCCGTGGGCGACGCGCTGACCGAATATTGTGTTGCGGGCATAGTGATCGTCGACATGAAGCGGGTTGTAATCGCCCGATGCGTCGGCGAATCGAAAAACATCCCGCTCGGAAATGGTCTTGGTAAAGGTGCCCTCGTCGCAAAGCTCAAGGGTCGCACGCGGCTTCGGATATTCCATAGGCATGGGCGGCTCCTCACCAAGTCTTGCCCGCGGTAATTCGGGCCTACGGAAGAGAGAATGACGGCAAAATGGGATTTCAACAAGCATAGATCTCGTTGGCGCTCGTGACAGTTGCGGCACCCCAAGTCGAATTCTCGCATATGGTGGAGTTGCAGCCCCAATCCCACCCGATTAGACTACTGCGCTGCCCTATTCTGCTGGTCACATTCCCCCGGAGCGTTCCGAGGAACCGGCAAATATGCCTCAAGACGGCGTGCCAACGCGCCCGCCCGCTCGACTCCAACCGACCCCGGGGCCGTCGGCCTTCGAGATGTGAGATTCGCTTCACCGCCGGACATCCCCTGTCCGCCGGGCCGCACTCAGGAAACATTTTTACATGCTCAACATCGACAACGACACCCTCGCTCAAATTGACATTTCAGATGCCGAACTCGATAGGGAGTTATCCTCCGTCTTCGGCGAAGGGACGCCCAGCCTCGAAACACTGGACAAGGCACTCGACAAAACCGCAAACGAATACAAGGCCGATACAATCCTCAAAGGCAAGATCGTCGGCACCAGCGGAAACGAAGTCATCGTCGACGTTGGCCTCAAGAGCGAAGGCTATGTCCCCATCACCGAATGGGACGATCCAAGCAGCATCGATCCCGGCGACGAAATCGAAGTCCTCCTCGAATCCATCGAATCCGAAACCGGCGTACTGCTGCTCTCCAAGCGCAAGGCCGATCGCATCCGCGGCTGGGAGCGCCTGCTCTCCACCTGCAAGGAGGGCGACAAGGTCAGCGGCAAGTGCATGCGAAAAATCAAGGGCGGTCTGCTCGTCGATATCGGCGTGCCCGTCTTCCTCCCCGCCAGCCAGGTCGATACGCGTCGGCCGGGCGATGTTTCGAACTACATCGGCCGCACGATCGAGGCCGTGGTGCTCAAGATCGATGAAGAACGCCGCAACATCGTCATCTCCCGTCGCAAGCTCATCGAAACCGAACGGGCCATGTCCAAGTCGAAACTCATGGGCGACCTCGAGGTCGGCCAGATTCGCGAAGGCACCGTCAAGAACATCGCCGACTTCGGCGCGTTCATCGACCTCGGCGGCATCGACGGCCTGCTCCATATCACCGATATGAGCTGGGGCCGCATCGGCCACCCGAGCGAACTCCTCCGCATCGATGACAAGGTCAAGGTCAAGGTGCTCTCCTTCGACAAGGAGAAAGAGAAAATCGCCCTCGGCCTCAAGCAGACCCAGGCCAACCCGTGGGACGATGTCGAAGCCCGCTACACGATCAGCTCGAAGGTCAAGGGCGACGTCGTCAACATCACGCCCTATGGCGCATTCGTGAAACTCGAAAGTGGCATCGAGGGCCTCGTCCACATTTCCGAAATGTCGTGGACCCGCCGCATCAGCCATCCCTCGGAAATGCTGAATGTCGGCGATTCAATCGAAGTGATCGTCCTCGAAATCAACAAGGACAAGCAGGAAATCTCGCTGGGCATCAAGCAGACCGAGACCAACCCGTGGACCAAGGTGGCCGAGAAGTACCCGCCGAACACGGTCGTCACCGGCAAGGTGCGAAACCTCACCAACTATGGCGCGTTCGTCGAAATCGAAGAAGGCATTGACGGCCTGCTCCATGTCTCGGACATGAGCTGGACCAAGAAGGTCAGCCATCCTTCGGAAATGCTCAAAAAGGGTGACGAAGTTCGCTGCGTCGTTCTGACGGTCGATCAGGAGAAGTCGCGCATCGCGCTCGGTCTCAAGCAGCTCACCGAAGACCCCTGGTTGCATGCGATTCCGGATCGCTACATCCCCGGCATGATTGTGCAGGGCAAGGTCACCAAGATCACGAACTTCGGCGTCTTCGTCGAGCTCGAATCCGATCTCGAGGGCCTGCTCCATGTGTCGGAGCTCTCCGATGACCACATCGACGATCCACACAAGGCGGTCACCATCGGCCAGGAAATCGAAGTCAAGATTCTACGAGTCGATACACAGGATCGGAAGATCGGCCTCTCCCAGAAGCCGCCCGACTGGGCGACCGGCACCGGCGAAGAAGGCTCTTCGGCCCCGAAACGCGCGCGGCGGTCTTCATGGCAGCGCGGCGAAGAACATTCCGACAACATGATCAGCACGGCCTCCGCTCTTCGCGAACAGAAAAAGAAGAGCAGGCGGCTGAAGAGGCGAAACCGACGGAAGAACCGGCCGAATAACGACTTTTTCGCATAGTGCGTGCGGGGGTCATATTCGTTCGCTAAGATATCTCCAACGCAAGCCCGGTGAATTGCGCCGGGCTTGTGTTTTTTCAGCGTTGCCGAATCCGGACCGGCGGCCGATAACGAAATGTCTGCCGGTTTGTATCTTGGAATTGTCCGGTGTTCCGCGAATTGTCGGAACCTTGAGCGGATTTCGACCGATGAAGTGTGGCTTTGTTCGTTCGCTGCCGCGAGCGACATACGAATAATCGCGCGAAGGAGCCTGCCATTATCGTCGAGCCAGGATTACAACAGTATCTCAAGCAGATCAACGAGACCGCCCTGCTCAACGCTGAGGAGGAACGCGAACTCGCACGCAACATCGCGCGCGGCCTCAATGCACCGCAGCGCTTCGCCAAGGGCGATATCTCCCTCGACGAAAAGGAGGAATTCGAGCGCATCGGCAATGAATCGCGCGAACGAATGATCCGGGCCAATCTCCGATTGGTCGTCAGCATCGCCAAGGCCTATTCCAACCGTGGAATGCCCCTGTCGGATCTGATCGAAGAAGGCAATCTTGGCCTGCTTCGCGCGGTCGAAGGCTTCGATCTGACATGGGTTCCCGTTTCAGCACCTATTCGAGCTGGTGGATTAAACAATCGATCAAACGCGCCCTGATAAACACCGTCCAGCCGGTGCACATTCCTGCCTACATGGTCGAAATGATCGGCCGATGGAAGCAGGTTCACGCCAAGCTGCTGGAAGAGCTCGGCCGCATTCCAAATATCCAGGAAATCGCCGAGCGCATGGAATTGCCCGAGCGAAAAGTGCGCATCATCAAGCGGGCGGTCAAGGCATTCAGCGCGCCGACGCAGTCTGCATCAGTTGAAAACGGAGTTTCCCTCTCCGACATGCTGCCGGATGATCGGGCGCCCTCGCCCGAAGAGGCCGTTTTCAGCCAGGCCGAAACCAGCATGATCCAAAAGCTGCTGGACGCCCTCGATGAACGCGAAGCCACCATCCTGCGTCTTCGATACGGCCTGACCGATGAAGACCCGCTCACATTGAAGGAAATCGGCGCCCGCATCGGCCTGACGCGCGAACGCGTGCGTCAACTGGAGGGCGAGGCTCTTCGCAAACTGGAAAAGATTCTCGCGGTCAATGCATAGATTTCCGTTCTATTCAATTCTCCCGATACCAATTCAATCCCCATCCACGCGACTCCCTCGCGATTTGCGCATATAAGACGAAGCCGTATTCGCATGTGCGAGAATTGACAGTTACAACTTGTTACTGGAAACTTGCGCAGACTCGACAGTTCGCTGGAGACACAATCCGTGCCCACATCGATCGCATCGCCAAATCGGACAAGCCCATGGGCACATGCTTTTTTTGTGGAGTTTGGCGACTTCTGGCTCTTTACCGGTCGAGCGCTGGGCTGGATGTTTCGTGATTTAACCTCACGACAGTTCTGGCGGCGCCTGATTCCCCAGCTCTATGAAGTTGGCTGGCTGTCGCTTCCGGTCATACTCATCACCGGTGCATTTGTCGGCATGGTCATCGCAATTCAGTCGATCGATCAATTCCGCAATGTCGGTCTCGAAGATCGGCTGGGCTCGATCGTGAATCTTTCGGTCGTTCGCGAACTCGGTCCTGTGCTCGCCGGAATGATGCTGGCCGGCCGCATCGGCGGCGCATTGACCGCGGAAATAGGCACAATGAATGTGACCGAACAGATCGACGCATTGCGCAGCATGGGTGTCGATCCGGTTCGATACCTGGTCTCGCCGCGCGTGTGCGCTTGCCTCGTATTGACGCCAATGCTCACACTTTTCGCTGACTTGACCGGCGCGCTGGGCGGCTGGTTTGTGTGCGTTGTGCAGGGCGGGGTTGATCCCGGACCCTACCTTGAATACACAAAGGACGCAGTCGACAACTTCGACCTCTTCAGCGGACTTCTTAAGAGTCTTTTCTTTGGGTGTGCCCTGGGCACCATCAGTTGCTATCGAGGATTTTACTGCAAGCCCGGCGCGCATGGCGTCGGCCGCGCTTGCACTTCTGCATTTGTTGCCTCGTTCATCGCCATTCTGATCCTCGACTACATGCTCGCTGTAATCCTGCAGTCCATCAGTGTTTATCTCTGGGGTTTCAGATCCCTCATTTAACGGGACGATCGAGTGAGCGAAGCCAGGAATGCCCCCATCATCGAACTTCGCAACGTCGCCAAGCGATTTGGCGCGCTCGTCGTCCTTGACAATCTCAATCTTTCCATTGAAGAAGGCAAAACCACAGTTGTCATCGGCGAATCCGGCACCGGCAAGAGCGTTTTGCTGAAGCACATCGTCGGACTCCTTCGACCCGATTCCGGTGAGGTTTTCTTCCAGAATACACGAATCGACAATCTCGACGAGGAAGGTCTCGTGCCCTTTCGAAGGCGCATGGGTTTCTTGTTTCAGCTTAGCGCGCTATTCGATTCAATGTCGGTGGGGGAAAATGTCGCCTTTCCGGTGCTGCAGCATTCAGCAAAGTCCGCTGTAAAAACCGACGAAATCGTCGCTGAGACATTGCGAAAAGTCGGGCTCGAAGGATTCCAGAATCGCCGCCCGGGTGAATTGTCCGGCGGCCAGAAAAAGCGAGTCGCGCTGGCCCGCGCCATCGCGCTCAACCCGGAAGTCGTTCTCTATGACGAGCCAACGACCGGCCTCGATCCCGTTCGGGCCGACGTCATTAACGAACTCATTCTCAAAATGGGTCGCGAACTCAAAGCGACCAGCATTGTCGTCACACATGACATGATCAGCGCCTACAAAGTCGCCCATCGAATCGTCATGCTGGACAAAGGGCGTATCATTGCGGACGGTCCGCCCGATTACTTCAGAAAAACCGACGATCAAAAGTCCGACGATTTGTCGATGGCTGTGCCTCGCCCGAGGATCTGAAAGCGGCTCGACGTCGCAGCCCCATAGGAGCAAGCCAATGCGTGCAGGCAGTTACAAGAATATTGTCGGTATTTTCGCCCTGACGACCATCATCGTGCTTGGCATGCTGGTCATTCTTTTCGGTGGAAGCCAGTCTATCTTCACGAAGCAATATCCGATCAACATCAAGTTTCCCAGTGTGGTCGTCGGCGTGCAAACCGGCCAAAGCGTCACGCTCAACGGTGTTCGCGTCGGGCAGACAAGTAAGATCGGATTCTGGGATCCCAACGATGTCCGCGCCGGTATTCGCGTCGTCACCCAGATCGACAGCGAATATGACATCCCACAAGGCGCAACGGTCAACGTCGCTGCGAGTGTCATCGGCTTCGGCAAACCGGCCATCATGATCAATGTTGTCGGACTGGAATCGGCGACTCCTCTGCCGCGCGACGGGACCGGCGTCGTGCTGGGAAACATGATCAACCCGCTCGACCAGATGCTGCCGCCTGACATGCAAAAGAACCTGGTCGGTTCGCTCGAAGGTGTCCGTCAACTTTCCGAAGCGCTCAAGCCGGTCGCCGAGAATCTGAACAACCTGCTTATTCAACGCGACATGCAGGCGGTCGATGCCAACCAGGCCGTTGCCAACATTGCGACACTCGTGCAGCGCTTCGATCTGTCACTGAAGAACCTGAATGTGCTTCTTGCCGACACGGAGAATGTCAACAACATCAAGGCCACGCTTGCAAACGCCCGTGTCATGTCCGAACGCGGAATCGAGGTGATGACCAAACTGGACAACCTTGGCGAACAGGGCGCGGCGATGGCGACGGATGCAACCGGCCTGATTCGCGACATGCGCGCCAGTGTCGACAAACTCTCCGGCGCGCTATCAGAAATTAACAAACTGGCGGTCTCAATGAATGACACGAAGGGAACGGTGGGTCTGCTGATGAACGATAACCGGCTCTACGAGGAATTGGTGCTGTCGGCCAAACGACTCAGCGCGGCCCTGGACGAATTGCGGGCGGCGATGGAAGTGATGAAAAAGGAAGGCGTCAGGCTAAAGATGTAATACACAGCGAGTGCCAGGGTCAACTCCTGATTTCGTCATGCCCGCCACTCCACATCCTTTACGCCCGCCGTGTGGTTTGCCAGTCTTGACCAGGCAAACAGCAGATCGCTCAGGCGGTTCAGATAAATCACCACTTGCGGATTGGTCGTTTGAATTTGCGACAGCGCGACGACCGACCGTTCCGCCCGGCGGCAGACCGTTCTGCACACATGCAGGTGTGCCGCCAATAAGTCACCCGGCAGCACGAAGGCTCTTAGTTCCGGCACCGGCGCGCACGCCTCGTCGATCCAACCCTCCAGCAGCCTCGGACGATTTTCATCCATTGCCTTGATGCGGCTCCAGCTCTTCGAGTCCATCGGCGTCGCCAGTTCGGCCCCCATGTCGAAGAGCGCGTTTTGAATCATCGTCATTCGTTCGATCATCGTCGCATGGGCGACTTTCTCGGCATGGCCGACGGCTGCGGCGATCGCGACGCCGATAAACGCATTCAGTTCATCGACTTCGCCATAGGCGGAGACACGTGCATCGCACTTTTGCACGCGTGTTCCGTCAAAAAGAACGGTGCCGCCATCATCGCCGACCTTCGTATAGAGTTTCATCGAACTCTCCATGCACTCAAAGAAAAGGGGCCGCGCCTCATTCGGAAGCGACGGCCCCTATCATATCCAAACTGTCAGTACATCAAACGAGCGCGACTTTTACTCGTCACCCGAATCATCGTCGCCCTCGGAATCGTCCGACTCCATTTCGGCGTCGGCGTCGGCTTCATCTTCCTCATCGAAGCCTTCCATCTGGTTGGCCTTCATCTGGTCTTCGATCATTTTCTTGCTCGCCACGATCAGCTTCGTCGGAACGAACAGGTCACCCCGCTGCACGCCGCCATCCTGAACCGTCGAAATGGCGATCGGCGCATCGAGGGTCGGCACGTCAAACGGAATTTCTTCTTCTTCGCCGGCCACCTTCGCAACGGCCTTGGCCACCTGCATGATGTTGTCAATGGCGATGTAGAATTCCGCGGAGCGCGGGCTGGGCAGATTCGAGGAGACCGCGGAAATGCCCTTGTCCGCCGAAAGCGAACCGCTGCTGCCGCCCATGGCGGCCTTGCAAGCCGTTTCGTGCCGGGCCTTGCCGCCGCCGAATGTCAGAACCACGTGCTTCGAGTCGGCCGCACCGAAGCGGAAAACCACTTCCTTGCCCATGATGGTCTCGAACGACTTCATGTCGTCCTCGTCCATCTCGGTCTTGTCGGCCATTTCCTGCACCTTGAGCGAAACGGTGTCGACCTTGGCATCGCCGATCGATTCGGCATCCGCCTTGTGTACGAAAAACTCCTTGACTTCGGCGACTTCCTCGTCGGTGGAGAGCTTCCAGACGTTTTCCCAAATCGTTCGCATGCTGGAGACGAAGCCGTCGGCATCCTTGGTTTCGATGACCATGGTCAGGCCGAACATGCCGCCCGCGCGCCCTCAAGGGCGGCGCGATGCAAAACGCCGTCTGGCCCATGTTCTTCATGATCTTGAGCAACTCGGCATCGATTGTCTTGACGGCCTTTCATCGACGCCCTCTGCATGAATCTGCCGGAGCAGGTTTCCGACCACATTCGGATCGCCGAATTTGGCGGCATGCTCGCTGTAGCCGCCCTTCGCGCCGCCGGCGAGAAGATACTTTTCCTTCGGTAGCTGAGCCAGCAAAGGACCATCCGCATTCTTGGAATCCTGCATCATCTTTTCGAGATCGGTGCCCTTCTTGGCATCCATCAGATATCGAATCGCGAGGCCTTCCTTCGAGATGTTGATTGCGAGGTCGAAGGCATTCAGTTGTTCCATCATATCCTGAAGCTTTTTCAGGTCGGCCGGGTTCTGGCCCATGGTCTGGCCCATGCCCATGATGAAATTGCTGATCATGTCGCGATAGGCTGTAACGACGGAGCCGACCGAGACGCTGACATAAATGTCGGAATCGGAGAGGACCTTGACCCGCGCCGCGGCGACGGAACCTTCCGCGTTCTTTGTGCTTTTAAGAACGCGCGTCACGCAATCCTGGTTCTTTCCCAGAATGACGAACTTGTCCTTGATGGCGCCATACACTTCCTGATTGGAGATGGTGCACTTGCTGACACCGTCCTTCGCCTCTTCTCCACCAAACTTCTTGATCAGCCCTTCGGCGTTCTTCGCCGGAATGATGGCCACCGCGGCGCTGGAGGGATCGGGCATCGGCGCGCCCTCGGCTGCGCCGAACTTCTGGACGTCCATCATGACAATGCAGACGGGGCTGCTCATGTCGATGGGGTTTTCCTCATTGGGCATGATTTGGAGCATCATCATCGCCATGGGCGTGACCTGCCCCGGAATCGGGAGATTGAGGAGCTGCTGAAGATATGTCGCCCGCTCGTCGATCGTGCCGATCGAACGAAGCATGACGAAGCCCCATGCATCCTCGGGAATCAGCTTCAGTGCGTCCTTCGGACCGGAAGCCCGAACTGCACCAGCACCCATGCTGCCGAAACAAACGCCGGCAACCAACATCCATCGAAACATCCTGCCACGCATCAACATTTTGCAAACTCCTGTGTGGTTCATTTTCATTGCCGTCGTCCGCCGTTTCCTCGTGAAAAAAGCGCACAAACGAACACAATTTCACAAACGATTCAATTCCCTGGAAATTTCAATCGACCTCGTTCCGCGACGCCGACCTCTTCGCGCCGCAAGGACTCGCACGGCCGGTTCATTGCCCGCCTCATGCCTCCCTACGCGAGAACATCGCATGATCGGTCCGGTAAGGCTTTACGTCAAGCATGTGAAAACGAGGGGCCGGTCGGTTGCTTGACCGAAAAGCCCGCTTTGACCGCCCTATTCGTGCCAAAAACTGCCTCCCTTTGCGATGCGCCCGGCACGAAACCGCAGGGCAGTCATGCACAACGGTATCAACAGGAACTCCTCACGAAGACCTCACAGCCGGATGATTGGAAGAATGTAGAATTGAGAATGGAGAATGTAGAGTTGCGTATCGCATTTGCGGCTCGTGCATGGAGATGCCATTGCGGCTGAGCGATGCGGAGAATGCTGGTCGCGTTTTCATCGGGTGATTCGCCAGCGTTTTCTTCGGAAAACCAGCCCGCTTCGAATTTGTAAGTTGTTGGTTTGGCAGAAGTTCGGTACTGCGGCTGTTGTGAGCCGGGCCATTTCCTTCAAAAAAAAAAACTCCAGGGCTGAAAATTGCTGAAATTCCCTGAACAGCGAATGGAGAAGAGCGAATCGCGAAAGGGTGGCAAACGGCGAAAGGCCGAAACGGAGAGGGGTCAAGGGTCCGAGGGGCCGAGGGGTCGAGTGGAGGAATGGGGGCATGGGTTGTCCTTTCATCTTGTAAATCTTGCTCAGCGCTCCGCAAGGGGTTTATGTGGTTGTGAATGAATGGGTTATGGATTTTGGGGGGAAATGTAGAGTTGAGAATGGAGAATGTAGAGTTGGGGAAACGGCGAAAGAAAAAGGGGCCAAGGGTCCGAGGGTCCGAGGGGTCGAGGGGAGGAAAGCGGGCATGGGCGTGCCTTTCATATTGTGAATCTTGCTCAGCGCTCCGCAGAAATGGGAGGGAGTGTATAATTGAGAATGGAGAATGAAGAATGAAAGGCTTTTGGCAGGGGACGCAACGTCAGAATGAGCTTCCCACTGTATGTGCGGAAGAATGCCTTGCGGCCGGTCGCGGAAGGCTGTGGAAAAACCAACCTGACCCCCTTTTGACCCCTGACCCCCTTTTGACCTCTTGACCCCCTTTTGACCTCTGACCCCCTTTTGACCTCCAATTGCGAGCAATGGCGGAATATGCGAAGAATAATGGGCTAAAACCAGTGATTTATGTTGCGGATCGCGTCAGTAGTGAAGTGGCGAGACTGTTTCAAGTGTTTAAAGTTCCCTAAATCAACTAACTGCATAGCGTTGCAAAGCGGTCTTTCCCAAAGAATGCGAGCTTCCAATTGCGCCAAGAGCACGTCAAGGTCGAATGTTGGCTTTATATGCGCTACCCAGGATCGCGTATGGCTTGGGCGATGGCGTTACTGGATTCTCTACCAGTCACCCTTAGACCTGTCTATTTCTCGCGTACCGAGCAACTCAAGAAGAAGCCGGAATTCGAGATCGCCAATCGGACTCGGCTCACGGCGTACCTCGAATCTCAGTCATGGTATTGGTTTCACGGCGAAGGCTATCAACTGTCGGCAGGATACGACACCGATGGCATGGGAGACGCGCTATTGTTTGCATCTCGGGCATCCATTTTTTCAAAGTTGCCAGAGTGGTTCTTAACCATACAGAACTTTCTATATTATGCGAATGCAGGTGTCCCCGCGGAATACGAACATCGAAACGGGTTTGAGGTGGTTGTCCCTGTGACGGGGATCACCGGGCATGGATGGGTCGGCCACGATCTGCGTCACTATGTTCCTGGGTTATTCTGGCTCAATTTCTTTTCCAATGAATTTGCCGCTCGGCACGGAGTAAACGTTGCGGGCTTTGTTGAGTTGACCGGAGGAAAATTGACTGCCAATCTGAACGGAACGTTACTTCAACTCTACGACACTCCGGCAGCCTGGATCGATTGGAGCAAGAGGGTCGATGATGTACTTGAAGTCACGCCGGGGTTCTTTTGCGCGACATGGCCTTCACCGGCGAGGGGGATGGGTCGTGCGAAACGCCGCTCGAAGGCTGCTCAACCGCCATCTGCGGCTGCGACGCGTGCGAAGGCGTTGAAGAGCCCTGCATGCGCTGCGGCGCGACCCCGGCCGTCATCCGGTTCACCGATCACTACTTCTACGACGGGGTTCGGCGGATACAGGAGGTCCGCACCCTCAGCGGCGATCCGTCGCGCAGGGTGGGCGGCCTCACGGACGACATCGTCGAATGCGCGCCCTCTCCCGGCTGCGCGCCGCCGACGGTTCTCAACAACCAGTACATCTACGGTCCGGACTACGTGGACGAGCTCATCGCGGAGGTTCCGCGCGACTTGGCGTACCCCGTTCTGATCTTCCAGGACGCGAATTACAACGTGGCGGGAGTGATGGACTGGGAATACCCGGAGATATTCACGCAGTATTACTACGACCCCTACGGAAACATTCTGGCCTGCGGCGGGCTGACGAAGTCGCTCTCGGCGGCGCATCAGGGCCTCTTCTTCGACCGCTTCACCGGCAACCCGAACGCGTACGTTCTCCAGCCCTTCGCGAACGATCTGGTCCCCTTCGCTAACGCGCAGGGCGACATCGTGCATCCCGTCTCCTTCGGAGTCTACCAGAACCGCAACCGGGTCTATTCGCCGGTGCTGGGACGATTCCTCCAACGCGATCCGAATGAGACGGGGATGGTGTTGCTGACGGCGGCAATTTCGAATGGAGTCGCGCCCTCAATCCTGCTTTCGCAATTCAACGCGAACGTGTTGTTTTCGGATGGCATCAACTTGTATTCTTACGTCGGCGCAAATCCCTTGAAGCGTCGAGACCCGCTTGGACTCGAAGCGTATGTTACCGCTGCTCGGCCGGCCGGGGCTTATGGTGCAGCCGCAATGGGTTCATTGCTCATCGCAATGATCATGCTGCACGACGCAGGCATTCAGGCTCTCAACCAAGGTGTTGCCGCATTTCAAGGCGGTGACTTTGCTTTCGGTGAAAGTCGCTTCCGCTTTGGGGAATCAATTCTCTTACGAGTGAGCCTTGAAGCGGGGAATTTCATGCAGCGAAGCCTTGCCGAAATTGTGAAACAAATGGAGGGACAAGCCGCAAACATAGCCGCGCACGTTCATAAGATTCTATATGGAGTCGGTGCCGCGACCGGTGGACCCGATGGTCCATGGAAAGACAAATGGCTGGGCGATATAAGGAAGGCCTTGGGAGAACTTGCGAAAGACTTGGAGCGTGTAGCCAAGAACTGGCCAAATAGTAAGACGTATTTGAATTGGAAAAAGTACATGGACGCCGTGGCCGAATGGTGCAAGAATCCATTCGGCGGTCCGCCACCTGTGAGTCCGGCATGAATAATAAAGCACACATAAAGAAAAACAAACAAAGCAGACGCTTGACGGCCCCCTTTTTTGAACTTGAAGAGATCAAGGGAGTTGTGAATAGCCTTATTGAACTTGAATTCCTTTCTGCGATGCAGGCGGATGATTTTGTTTACCAGCTCTTCGAAGTGCTCTGTTGGAATCAGGAGTTTCAGCGGAGTATTAGTGAGTTGAAGGAGGCCATTTTGCAGGTCCCGCGGAACAGTACTCGGCTCCGGAAAATTACCGCCAGCCAAATGGGTTCGTTGCGACATCATATCGAACATGTGAATGCGTTGGTCAGACATCTTGATCGTCTTTGTGACCAAGCGTATGCGATTATGCCACGATCATCACTGACCCCTGAGGAACTAGAGGAGCGCGATTCGAGTCGCAAATATCAAAAGCTGGCGCGTAAGTTAACCAGCAAAACACGCAAGCGGTAGTGAAGACAGGTCCGCGATACAAACCGCACGGTTACCTTCGGTGGTGACGAGGTCACGCTGGGGTCTGACAACGGGCCGCTTTGCATTCAGTATGCGTATGACGCCGTCGGCCGCCTGATGCGCAAGCGCGTGGTCCGCGACATGGCGTTTACCGGCGAGGGCGACGGCTCCTGCGAGACGCCGCTAGAAGGCTGCGCCACGGCCGTCTGCGGCTGCGACGAGTGCGAGACACCTGAAGAGCCCTGCATGCGCTGCGCGCGACCCCGGCCGTCATCCGGTTCACCGATCACTACTTCTACGACGGGGTTCGGCGGAAAGAAAAAGGGGTCAGGTTGATTTTCTCGGCCTTCCGCGCCGGCGCAGCGATGACACCAGCCCCAACCGATCCGCTGTTTTGTCGTCCATGTCTCACCGCCATACGGCTGACCTCGTACAATGCATCGCCGCATCGCCTCTTCCTCGGCGCGCTTTGCGGGCGATTGACACAGGCCAGCCAGCCCCGCGCGCGGTCGACCGGCCACTGCGCCAGTTTCACCGGCTCGCCGTCGTTTTCCAGCCATCGTCGAAGCCCGCTCCAGCGCCAGGCTTCCGCACGCTTGACCATCCCGGCGCGCAGCGGGTTTCGCTCCACATACCTGCAAACCGTCAAGAGGTGTGCATCGGCCTGGATCGGAAACGATTTGAACCGGCCCTGGTAGAGATGGCCGTGGCCGTCGGTGCGGCGATGTGCGTGCCGGCGACGCAC
Organism: Planctomycetota bacterium; assembly: GCA_016712275.1. Taxonomy (GTDB): domain Bacteria; phylum Planctomycetota; class Phycisphaerae; order UBA1845; family UTPLA1; genus JADJRI01. The sequence goes on along the minus strand of JADJRI010000044.1, from coordinate 2,961 downwards.
GTGGGTGACCGTGAGCCACTGCATGAATCGCGACAGGTCGCCATCCTCGCGCGGGAATAGCACGAGGTGCCAGTGATTTGACATTAGGCAGTAGGTCAGGAGGCGCATGCGATGCCGTTCCATCGCGAGCGCGAGAACTCGCTCGAAGGCGTCGAAATCCTCGGGTCTGCGGAAGATGGCCGCGCGGCCGTTGGCTCGGTTCAGCACGTGATAGGCGATGCCACCTGGGGCTTGTCGAAGTCGGCGAGGCATGGTTAATACTGTAGCAACAACCAAGTCACACTGACAATAATCTGACCGCTTTTTGGACCTTTAACGACGGCTTTACCGGCGCATCGGCGACGATCGCGCGCCGGAATCTTCGACGCCGCCAGACTTGCCGGGTTCCTTCCCCACCTCCGCCGCGAGGCGATCCTCGCCGAATCCCGCCAGACCCGGCCCCGGCTGCATGCGCACGCTGGAGGGGACGGTGGCGCCGCCCGAGAGAATGATCGAGAGCGCCTCCTCCATTGTCCAATCCGTTTGCGTGATTTGATCGAGGGCGACGATTTCCATGTAGCCGCCCGTCGGGTTCGGCGTGGTGGGGACATAGACCGTCGCGTAACGCTTGCCGGTGGTCGTGTCGGTCAGAGTGTTGGTCATGAATGCGATTGTCTTCATGTTTTCGTGCGGGAAATTCACGAGCACGACGCGCTGGGCGCGCTCTTCCTTGCCGACGCCGCTGAGGGCCTGGACCATCCGTTTCATGGAGCCGTAAATCGTGTCGACCAATGGGATGCGCACGACCAGGCTTTCGATGGACTCAATGAACCGCCGCCCCACCACGTTCGAACCGAGCCAGCCGATGACATAGAGCAGCAAGACGGTGAGACTCACCGCCACAAGGATCTGCGATTTGGTGGGATTGCTCAGGTCGATCGTCCGGGCGGATTTGTCCTCAATACCGGAAACCCATGCCGTCAGCAGTGCAATCCAATTCAGCAGCGTCGCCCCGAACGAGAGCGCCAGGCCATAGACGTACCGCATCAGAATGGCCGTGACCGCCAGAGGGATGATCAGTACGATTCCCGCAGCGATTCGGCCGCGAAAGGAGCGCACGCCCATCGAGGCCTTGGCCCTGGTTTTGTCCACGGCTTTTCTGACTGGTTCGGGCGTCATTCGCTCTTTCCCGGCCGCTTTGGCCGACTCGAAACACTTGGGACCGAAAGGAGTATATCGGGTTTGCTCGCGCATGGCTGCATACAGAGTACGACCGAGTCTGGTATTGTTTGACGCGGGAGAGCAGCCGGGGGCGGCCGTTCCACATCAAATCAGGCGAGCACCGGCGCGCGAAAGATCGATTGAAGGGAGGGATTGGTGCACCTACAATAAGCTTCAAGGTTATGATCGGGAATGCTTCGGGTTGGAGCATGAAGCATGAAGGCGGCCGACTCAGCCGGCACGAATCGGGAGGCCATTTCATGAGCGCCATCGAGCGGCAGGTCAAGATTGCTCAGCGAAGGCTCTGGCTCAATCGCTGGTTGACGCAGTGGGGCTGGTCTCTCACCGCGGCGATGGGACTGTGGCTGATCGGATGGCTCGTCAATCGGCTGTTTGGACTCTACCCGTTTCCTGTGATATGGACGCTTTCGGGCGCGGCCATCATCAGCGTGGTCGCCGCTTCCATCTGGCTGCTGCTGACGCGCGACCCGGCATTGTCCGCCGCGACGGCCCTGGACAAGGCGGCGGGGCTTCGCGAGCGCGTTTCGACGGGCCTACTCTTGAAGGCGAATTCGGACGATCCCTTTGAGGCGGCGGTGATACAGGATGCAACCGCTCGTGTCACCGGTCTGACACCTCGGAAATTCCTGCCGATCAAGTGGCCCGGCTCGCTTTCATGGAGCAGCCTCGTGCTGCTGGTCGCGGCTCTTTCGCTGCTGCTGCCGGAATTCGATCTGCTCAAACGCAAGGAGAATCCATCCGCCGCACAGGCCGGCCAGAACAGCCGCACCCAGGCCGTGCTGGCGAAGACGAACGACACGATCGAAAAAATCGCCGAGAAAAACGATATCGACCTGAATGCCGCGCAGAAGAGACCCAAGGGTAAAGTGCAGATGCCGCACAGCCATGATCCCGATCTCAAGCGGCGCGAGACGCTCAAGAAGCTGGATCGCCTGCAGGATTCGCTGAAGAAAAAAATCGGCGACGAAAAATTCGAGGCCCTGAAGGAAACCAAGAAACGCCTCCGGCAACTTGGGGAACAGTCTGAGGCGACGAGCGAACTCGGCGAACTCATGTCCGCGATGGCGAACAACAACTTCGACGAGGCCGAACAGGCCGTGAAGAAACTCCAGGAAAAGCTTGCCAAACGCCAGGCCGAGGGCAAATCCGACTCGGAAGAAACGAAGAAAATGCAGGAACAGCTCAAGGAAATGGCCAAAAAGCTGAAAGAAGCCGCCAAGAACACCGGCGACAAGCAGAAAGAACAGCAAAAGCAGGATCTCAAAAATGCCGGCCTGACGCCGGAGCAGGCCGAACGGGTGCTTGAGGAACTCTCGAAGAAGGATCCCGAACAGCTCAAGAAAATGGCGAAGGAACTCGCCGAGCGCATGAAGCAAAACGGCGTGACCAAGGAGCAGATGGAAAAACTGCTCGAAAAAATGCAGCAGCAGCAGAAGGCGTGCGAAAAATCCGGCGGCCAGTGCAACAAGATGGGCGAGAAGATGGGTCAGGCCGCTCAGAAGATGTCCTGTCGATACGCCCGCGATGCAGGAGGTTTCGGCGAGGTCGGCGGAACAGCTCAGCGAGCTGAGCAAATGGAACAGGCGATGAACGACCCGAGTCGCAGATGTGTCCGAGCTCGAACAGGGCAGGACCAGATGGAAAATGACGCCGAATCGGAACAGAGTGACAAGCAAAGCGATCGGCAGAAGGACAGCGACTCCTGCGGCGAGTGCGACGGAACTGGTTTTCGAAAGGACG
>JADJRI010000043.1 GCA_016712275.1 Planctomycetota bacterium | reverse complement strand
ACTTCGGCCAAGGGCGATTTTAATTCCGTCCAGCACGACGGAGCGATCCCGTATGCCTGCCCGACGGATGATACGGGAACCGATCAGGCGTTCTGCTTGAACCTCAACATCGGTCCCACCGGCTGCGTCGATCTGACAACACCGGGGCAGTGCTGCTACCTGAACGAAAGCCAGGTCAGCACCTGTGTCCAGACGGACATCAACCGATGCATCATTCAGTTCAATGGTTATTACTTCGATCTCAATGGCGTATGTGGTGTTGATGATTGCCCTGCGGCGCCGTGCGAAGTGACTTGCACGTTGCCGGGTGATATTCCGGAGGGCGAGGGCTGCGGCTATGACAAGAACGGCGGTTGCAACGACGCCGGCGCTTCCTTCCCGCCGTTCGACGATCTGGGTGTGTTGTCCTGCGGTACGCCGAAGAACGTCTGCGGCAATGCCTTCAGCGACGGCACGACGCGCGATACGGACTGGTATCAGTTCTCGATCGGTGCCGAGGCACAGGTTTCCGTTTCGCTCTCGGCCCGGGTCGATGACCAGGTTATCCTGGCTCGCCTCAGTCCGGACTGCGCAAACCTCGTTCAGATTTCGGCTCTGACATCGCCGTTCAATGATTGTGCACCCACGACGATTCAAGCCTGTCTGCAGCCTGGAACCTATGTTGTGGTTGTAACCGGTTCGGCGACGTTTACGCCGCATGATTGCGACGTGGACAGCACCTATCGACTGGTGATTTCCTGCTCGATTCCGTGCTGCAGCGTCACATGTCCGGGCGGCACAACGCAGGAAACCGAAGTCTGCAATCAGGACACGAACGGCGGTTGCAACAACGATCCGAATCCGGCAACCTTTGAGTCGCTCGGCAACCTATGCACGACGACCACAGCCACGCGGTGCGGCACTTCCTGGGCCGCCAACAACAACCGCGATACGGATTGGTGGGGACCGATCACGTTGACCCAGCCGACCGAAATCACGTGGACGCTCACGTCGGAATTCCCGGGTGTTGCGTTTGCGATTCGCGTCAATGATTGTGCCAGCCTGTTCTTCAGCGACGGCTTCACCTCATCCGTCGGCTGCCAGCCGGGCACGATTACGGAGTGCTTGCCGGCTGGTCAGTGGGCGATCTTTGTCGGCCCCGGCAATTCGGATGGTTCGGGTGTCTTTGATGGCGTTCCTTGCGGCACGCGAAATGACTACACCCTGACCGTGTCGTGCGGGGCCACCTGCGAGATTCAGACCGAGCCGGGTGACGAGTGCGTGACGGCGGACACCATTGCCGTTCCGAGCACGACGGACTTTGACAATTCCGGCGCTACGACGAATCCGGATGACTTCGCGATTCCGTGCTTCTTCAGTGGAACACCGACGGTGCCCATGAAGACGCGCTGGTTCGTGTTTACGGCGCGCCCAGCGCAATGTGACGGTAAGCACCTGCAATGCCGCCACGACGGCCGGCGATACGATTGTGTCCGTGTACGAAGAGTGCGGCCCGCCGTGGACCATGGTCGGCTGCAGCGACGATGACGCGGGTTGTGCAATCGATGGGTATTTCTCGCGGGCGGTAATGACCGGTCTGGTTTCCGGCGAGGACTACTTCATCTCGGTCGGCTCGTTTGTCGGTACGGAGGACTTCAGCGGTCCAATCCGAATGGTTGTCACGACGCCGTGACAATTTGGATCGGAGTCAAGAATCCACCCGTCGCCATGAGATAATCAGGCGACGAGGGACCACAGATTGAAATCAACCGGCCTCGTGGGCGACATGCCAGCGAGGCCGGTTTTTTTGCGCATCAATCTAACACATCGGATAGACTGGATTGCTCTGAAGGGTTGGCGGGCAAAATAGGGACCACTTTGGATTCGTGGGTATGAACCGTATTGGACGCTTCGCGTGGACATTGATGTTGCTGGCGTGGATTTCGGGCTGCGATAAGACCAAGGAATCTAAAAGCGCGTTGTCAAAGGACGATTCCGTTCCGGCGAAGGCCGATCGATCCATGCCCGAGCACATTCTGGTTGTGACGCTCGATACCACGCGAGCGGATCGGATCGGATGTTACGGCTGGGCTTCGGCCCGTACGCCCCGGCTGGATGCTCTGGCGGCCGGCGGCGTTCGCTTTGCAGAGGCTTTTGCCTCGGCGCCGCTGACGCTGCCGTCGCATGCGTCGCTTTTTACCGGCGTTCATCCGCCCGTTCATGGCTGTCGGGTCAATGCGGCGGAATCGCTGGGAACAGCCATACCGGTCATGTCGGATGTGATGAAAAGCCGCGGCTACTCGACTGCGGCCTTCGTCTCCGCTTTTGTGCTTCACAAGCGATTCGGACTCGATCGCGGATTTGACGTGTATGACGACCGGCTCAACACCGGCGCCGAGGCGGAAGCTACGTCGCACGGCGAGCGGCGCGGCGATCTGACGTGCGATGCCGCATTGGCCTGGTTGAGTCGACATGCGAACGAACGCGTGTTCTTGTGGGTACATCTGTTCGATCCGCACACGCCTTACGCAGCACCCGCGCCGTATGGCGACGATGAAGCGCCTTATGATGGCGAGATTGCCTTCGCCGATGCACAAGTTGCCCGGCTGCTGAATTGGTTTGAGGAGAGCGGAAAATTCGAGAATACACTGGTCGTTGTGGCCGGCGATCATGGTGAATCGCTCGGCGAGCATGGCGAGCCGACCCACGGCGTTCTGCTTCATGATTCGACCCTGCGGGTGCCATTGATATTACACTGGCCGCGTGCGCTTCCGCCGGAAAAAGTCGTGGAAGCCAATGTGGAATTGGTGGATGTTTTGCCCACAGTTCTGGAGGCCGTCGGCGCCCCGCTTCCGCAGGGCCTGAGCGGGCGGAGCCTGAAACCCCTTTGGGAGGGGCGTGCCGATGCGGAAAGGCTTGTTTACTCAGAGACCGAATATCCCTGGCGGTCTTACGGCTAGCGCCGATGAAGTCCATCGTTCGCGGTCAATGGCGATATGTCGAGTCTCCGCTTCGTGAGTTGTATGACCGCGACGCGGACCCGGGCGAAACAGAGAATCTTGTCGAATCCAACGTGGGGCTGGCCGACGAGCTTCGCGAAATGCTGTTCGGCATGACCTCGCAGTTCAAGGCGTTTGAGACGTCGGCGGTTGCGGCGGATGCTTCGTCGCGTTCGATGCTCGAAAGCCTCGGCTATGTCGGGGCGAGTGCGGCCGGCGAAGCGCCATCCGGCTCGCTCAAGGATCCCAAGTCCATGATGGAGACCTATGGGCGATACACCCGCGCCCAAACTCTTCTGGATTCGGGCAAGCCACAGGAAGCGCTGCCGCTCTTCGAGGCCGTGGTGAGGGAGACGCCCGAATCGGACGAACTGTATGTCAGTCTTGGAAAGATCTACCTGATGTTGGGCCGCGCGGCGGAAGCCGAGCAGGCGATCATCAAGAGCCTACGGAAACAATCAAACGATCCATTTAAGCTCTGGGTGTTGGGCGAGTCGCTGCGGCGTCAACAAAAGAATGACAAAGCCATTGAGTGTTTTCGAAAGGCGGTCGAGCTGATGCCGGACATGGAGGAGGGGCATCGCAGCCTGGCCATGGTCTATTCGGCCCAACGGGATTTTCATTCGGCCTATGAGCCGTGCCGGAAATACGCGGAGTTGAAACCGCAGTCGCCCGCGGCCTGGACGAACCTGGGCAATGTGTGCCTTGCCCTTCGGCGCATGGAAGAGGCCAATTCGTATTTTGAAAAGGCGATTCAGCTTGATCCCAAGAGTCGCGAGGCGCTCAAATCCTATTCGCAGGGACTGCTCTTCATTGGTCGGCGATTGGAGGCCATTGCGGCCATGCGCCGGGCCATTGAAGCCAATCCCGATGACGAGAGTATCAAGACACCCTTTGTTTGGCTCATCGGCATCACGCAAGGCGTCAGTGCCGAGACGTTGGCAGAGGGAATGCGACTGGGGCAGGAGCAAGTCGCCCGAATGCCGAACGATGCCCGTGCGCTCGATGCCCTTGCGGCGGTGTGTGCCGCATCGGGCCGGTTTGACGAAGCGGTGAACCATGCCCGAAAAGCGGCGGACCTTGCTGCGGCCGCAGGCGATTCCGAACTGGCTGGCAAAATCGAGGCACGCATCGCGCTTTATGCCGGCAAGAAGCCGTTTCGCTCGGAATGAGTAAGGGACATCGGTCAATCTCGCCGATGCCGTCCGTTCGCGAATGCGGCCGCCAATGTCAAAATGGACACGTCATCCTTTGGTGGGGCGACCACATCGAATTCGGCCAGGGTGGATTTGCATACGCTTTTCGGGGTAAGATGGTCTCTTCCAATTCGATTTGACGAACGGAGGTCCCAGACATGGCAGATCCGACCATCGCCAAGCCGGCTCCGCACAAGAAGAAGAAATATCTTCCCGCGGTGGGACCGCGGCTCAAGGTGCTGCTCGCTTTCATTTTTGGCTTGGTTGCGCTTCTTGGCGTGAATTCGGTTTATCTGAGCGCCGTCACTTTCACGGAGTGGCTTACCGGGCTGACTTATCAGGATCATTTTTATCAGTACATGTTTCTCGGCCATCTTGTGATGGGGCTGCTGATCGTCCTGCCGGTGCTGATCTTCGGAATTGCCCATATTTACAACTCGCATAATCGGCCGAATCGTCGGGCGGTGCGTGTGGGTTATGCGCTATTCACGCTGACACTGGTGTTGCTGGGATCGGGGCTGGTCCTGACGCGCATCGAGAATCTGATCGACGTGCGTAGTGTTTCTGTGCGATCGACGGCCTATTGGGCACATGTCATTTCACCGCTTGTCGTGGTTTGGCTTTTTATTCTCCATCGGCTGGCCGGCCGGAAGATTAAATGGCGCGTCGGGCTGAGCTGGGCCGGTGTGTCGGGCGCGTTTGTGGTCATCATGATTTTCCTGCAATCGCAGGACCCGCGCAAATGGCATGAGGTGGGTCCGACTTCGGGCACGCAGTATTTCCTGCCGGCGCTGTCGCGCACCTCCACCGGCAATTTCATTCCCAAAGAAGCGATGACCAACGACCAGTACTGCATTCAATGCCATGCGGACATTCACAAGAATTGGTCGGCCAGCGTGCATCGCGCCAGCTCGTTCAACAACCCCGCGTACTTGTTTTCGGTATTGAACACGCGAAAGGCCATGCACAAGCGCGATGGGCATGTGAAGGGCTCGCGGTTTTGTGCCGCGTGTCACGATCCGGTGCCGTTCTTCAGCGGCGAATTCGACAAGCCGCACTTCGACGATCCGAACTACGATCTCGCAAACGACCCGTCGGCTCAGGCGGGCATTACCTGCACCGTGTGTCATGCCATCACGAACATCAACAGCCCGCGCGGCAACGGGGATTTCACGATCGAGGAGCCGCTGCATTACCCGTTTGCATTTAGCGACAACACGATGTTGCAATGGGTGAATCGCCAGCTCGTCCGCTCCAAACCGGAGTTTCATAAGAAGACGTTTCTCAAGCCGCTCCACAAAACACCGGAGTTTTGCGGCTCATGCCACAAGGTGCACTTACCGCAGGAGCTGAATGCCTACAAATGGTTGCGCGGTCAGAACCATTACGACGCATACCATCTCAGCGGCGTTTCGGGACATGGCATCGTCAGCTTCTATTATCCCCCGAAGGCGTCGGACAATTGCAACGGCTGTCACATGCCGACAATGGCGTCGGCCGATTTCGGTTCGAAGGACTATGACGGCGACGGCATTCTCAAGGTTCACGACCACATGTTCCCGTCTGCCAACACGGCGATTCCGTTTCTCAAGGGCATGGAACCGTGGGTCAACGAGAAACACAAGAAATTCAACGAAGGCGTCATGCGGGTCGATATCTTCGGCGTGAAAGAGGGCGGCACGATCGACGGCGAACTGTTCGCGCCCTTGCGACCGAATGTGCCGACGCTGAAGCGCAGCACGCCCTATCTGATCGAAACCGTCATTCGTACTGTAAAAATGGGCCATATTTTTACGCAGGGAACAGCCGATTCGAACGAGATATGGATGGATATGACGGTGAAATGCGGCAATCGCGTCATCGGCCGAAGCGGAGGAATGAGGCCGGATGGCGAGGTCGATCCTTGGTCGCACTTTGTCAATGCGTTTGTCATCGATCGGAACGGCCGGCGCATCGATCGGCGCAACGCCGAGGACATTTTCATTCCGCTCTACAGCCACCAGATTCCGCCGGGCGCGGCGGATGTGGTGCACTTCTTGCTTCAGGTGCCGGAGAACATAAGCGGGCCGATTACGGTCGATGTGAAACTGCAATATCGCAAATTCGACACGCTGTATGTGAAACTCTTTCAGGGCGAGAAATTCACGCGGAATGATCTGCCGATTATGACGCTGGCGACAGACACGGTGACGATTCCGGTGGAAGGCGGCGAGAGCCTGGCCGCACCGAATCCCGATTCGAAAATCGACTTGTGGCAACGATGGAACGACTATGGCATTGCACTCTTGCGCAAAGGCGATGCCGGATCGAACAAGGGCGAGCTGCGTCAGGCCGAGGCCGCGTTTGCCGAAGTCGGCAGACTGGGTCGGCCGGATGGGGCCTTGAATCGCGGACGGCTTTACATCAAGGAAGGGCGGCTTGAGGAAGCGGTGGTGGCGTTGCGAGAAGCCGCGGCGCACAAGCCGCCAGCGCCGCCGTGGTCGGTCGAGTGGTTCACGGGCCTGGTGAACAAACAGAACGGCCATCTGGATGAGGCGATCGCGAATTTTCAAAATGTAATCGACATGAAAGACACGGCGGAGTGCCGGCAGCGCGGCTTCGATTTCTCGCAGGACTACACAGTGCTGAATGAATATGGCCAGACGCTTTTCGAGCGCGGCCTTCAGGAGCGCGGGCCTTCGCGGCGGGATGCAAAGCTGATTTATTTGAATCAAGCCACGAAAATGTTCGAGAAGGCGCTATCGTTCGACCCCGAAAATATGACGGCCCACTACAACCTCGGCCTCATCTATGCGGACATGGGCGAAATGGACAAGGCGAAAGAACATCGCAGGCAGCATGCAAAATATAAGACAGACGACAATGCGACCGATCGCGCTATTGCAGCGGCGCGCATGGCGTATCCGGCGGCGAATCATGCGGCGGAGGCGGTGGTGATTTACAACTTGCAGCGCGATGGGGCTTTTGAATTGCCATCGGCGGCCCCTGCAACAACCAGAACCGACGCGGTGCCCGCGAAGTTGACTGGGGCCTCGGATTGAGAATAGAAATCGTTTTGCGGTGTTGCGTCGGCTATTAGCGAGTGCCACGCCGCTGACTCCATTGCCCTTTCAGAATGCGAACTAAATGATCGATAACCGTGGACAGGACCAGCATGACTGACGAAACCAAGATGACAATTGAAGCGGATCACGGCGACGACTGGGTGCCGGAGGATGATGCAATTATCGGCAAGGCCTTTCGCTGGTCGCTCTTGGTCTTCGTTTTCATTGGCGGTGCGATCGGCGTAACCGTCTGGCAGATTCGCAAAACGCCGCCGGTGGCCGCTCCGAAGGAGACGAAATTCGTTGCCCCGCAGCGGGTCGTCAAATCGGTCGAGGCGCCGAAAGTGAAATTCACAGACGTTACCGAGTCGGCCGGCATCGATTTTGTCCGTGAGAATGGGGCGACGGGCGAAAAGCTCCTGCCGGAAACGATGGGAGGCGGGGCGGCTTTCTTTGACTTTGACAATGACGGCGATCAGGACATTCTGCTCGTCAACGGCACCCATTGGCCGGGAAAAATGCCCAAGAATGGGCCGATGCCCCGATGTGCCCTGTACCGCAACGACGGCCGGGGCCGCTTCGAGGATGTCACACTTGGTTCCGGACTCGATGGCCCGATGATGGGAATGGGCACGGCCGTCTCGGACTATGACAACGACGGTGATGCGGATGTGTTCATCACCTGCGTCGGCAGCAATCATCTGTTTCGCAATGACGGCGGAAAATTCACGGACGTCACGACGTCGGCCGGCGTGGGCGGTGATCCGGCAGGCTGGAGCGTCGCGGCGGGGTTTTTTGATTCCGACAACGATGGCGATCTGGATCTTTTTGTCAGCCATTACATTAAATGGTCGAAGGAGATCGACTTTGCCGTGGATTATCGTTTGACCGGTGTGGGCCGGGCGTATGGCGTGCCCACCAATTTTGAGGGGGCGCATTCATATTTGTACGTCAACAACGGCGATGGGACATTCAAAGATGTCTCGAAAGATGCGGGATTGCATGTGGTGAACCCTGCGACGGGCGTTCCGGTCGGCAAGGCGTTGGGGATCTGCTTTGTCGATCTGGACCGCGACGGATTGACGGATGTCGTCGTGGCCAATGACACGGTGCAGAATTTCGTTTTTCGCAACACGGGGAAGAATACGTTTGAGGAAATCGGGGCCGAATCGGGATTGGCGTTTGACGCCATGGGCAATTCGACCGGCGCGATGGGGATCGATGCCTCGGACTACCGAAACGAAAACGTGCTGGCCGTTGCGATCGGCAATTTTGCCAATGAAATGACGTCGTTTTACGTGGCGGGCGACGATCCACTGTCATTCACGGATCGGGCGGTGACGGAAGGGGTGGGCGGGCCTTCTCGAATTTATCTCAAATTCGGGATGTTCTTTTTCGACTTCGATCTCGACGGGCGCGATGATTTGTTTGAATGCAACGGTCATTTGGAGGAGGAAATCAACAAAGTCCAGCCAAGCCAGCACTATGAACAATCGGCTCAGCTTTTCTGGAATGCCGGACCGGAGGCCAAATCCTGCTTTTCGGAGATTTCGCGGAGTGAATTGGGCGACCTGGCCAAGCCGATCGTCGGCCGGGGGGCAAGTTACGCGGACATTGACGGCGACGGCGACTTGGACATTCTGCTGACGCAAGCCCACGGTCGGCCGTTGCTGGTTCGGAACGATCAGGCGACGGGCCATCACTGGCTCCGAGTGAAGTTGGTGGGTACGTCGTGCAACCATGATGCCCTTGGCGCCGTGGTCGAATTGGAGGCCGGCAGGGTCGCGCAGCGAAAGCGTGTTTCGCCAACGCGAAGCTATGCGTCGCAGGTGGAGCTGCCTGTGACTTTTGGGCTGGGCGACATCGATGTGGTTGATCGGCTGGTGGTTTACTGGCCGGGCGGGTTGGTCCAGCCGGTGCAAATTGACACAATCGATCGCATGATCGTGGTTCGGCAGGGGGAAGGTGGCGGGGCCGCGGGGCAAAAAGTTGCCTCGGCCGAATAAGAATTTGTAATTCTCCTTGACTTTCCTAATCCGTGATATATTTTTCTTTCGATGAGAGGACATTGGCGGCGCGGTTGCGCTATGCTTCCCTAAGCGGAGTTTCCGAGCGGACTCGGATCAACGCGACTTTAGCCCGCCAACAGGCCCGATGGAAAATGATCGAACAACTCAGCAGCTCCGATACGGAGCCTCCCAGTCCAGCCGGACGCACACTTTCTCTACAAGTTCTCGATCCGGCCAATAATTTTCCCGACACATTGGATGCCCCGCTCGCCCGTCGACGCAACGAGAAGGACGACTTTCTGCGCCTTCGTCCCCTGCGAAAGCGTGCCAAGCGATCGGACTTCGTCATTGGCGAGCGGTCGGCCGCGTTTCGCGCCGAACACTTTCCGGACGCCACCGACGAAGAGTGGAACGATTGGCGATGGCAGCTTCGCATGCGCATTCGCGATCTGAAGTCGATCGGGCCATCCTACGGCTGTCTTACGACGAAACGCAGGCCATGAGCCGTATCGGCGGGCACCTGCCCGTCGGCATCACGCCTTATTATGCCGCGCTCATCGATCCCACCAATCCTCTCGATCCCACGCGAAAACAGATGGTTCCGGTCACGGACGAATTCGTGACCTCCCCCGGCGAAGCGGATGACCCGCTTTCCGAAGATGCGCACATGCCTGTGCCGGGGCTGGTTCATCGCTATCCGGATCGCGTGTTGTTCCTTGTTACCAACTTTTGTGCGACGTACTGTCGCTATTGCACGCGGGCGCGCATGGTCGGCCAGACCGGCGAATATCACTTCAACCAGTCGCAGCATCAGGCGGCCATCGACTACATCGCGGCGAATCCGCAAATCCGCGACGTACTGCTTTCCGGCGGCGATCCGCTCTCGATGAACGACGATCGGCTTGAATGGCTGCTCTCGCGTTTGCGGGCGATTCCGCATCTGGAGTTTGTGCGCATAGGTACAAAGATTCCGGCGGTTCTGCCGCAGCGCGTGACGCCGGCGCTCGTCAAAATGCTGCGAAAATTCCATCCCTTGTGGATGAGCATCCATTTCATGCATCCGGTTGAGGTGACGCCCGAAGTCGCGCAGTCCTGCGGACGGCTGGCGGACGCGGGCATTCCGCTCGGTAGCCAGACCGTTTTGAACGCCGGCGTGAACGATAATGTCGAAACCATGCGCGAGCTGATGCACGGTCTCCTGAAGATGCGCGTGCGCCCTTACTACATGTACCAGTGCGACCCGATCAGCGGCAGCAAGCACTTCCGCACGCCGGTGGAAAAGGGACTGGAAATCATCGAAGGTCTTCGCGGTCACACGACGGGATATGCCGTGCCGACATTTGTGATCGACGCGCCCGGCGGTGGCGGCAAGATTCCTCTCGTGCCGGACTATTACGTCGGCCGTGATGGCGACGACGTGGTGCTTCGGAATTACGAAGGCAAGCAATATCGCTATCGCGATCCGGTGGCGAAATCGTGAACAATAAACCGAACGGCATGCGAGTCGGCCTGACCTACGACCTTCGATCGGATTATCTCACTGAAGGCTATGGCGAGTTGGAGACGGCCGAGTTCGATCGGCCGGACACGATCGATTCCATCGAACGGGCGCTTGGGGAACTGGGCTATCGCACCGACCGCATCGGCCACTTTCGCCATTTGGTGAAGCGTGTCGCCGCGGGAGACCGATGGGATTTGGTTTTTAATATCGCCGAAGGCATGCACGGCATCGGCCGCGAATCGCAGGTGCCGGCATTGCTGGATGCCTATGAGATACCCTACACATTCTCCGATCCGTTGATCAACGCCCTGACGCTGCACAAGGCATATGCGAAGCGTGTGGTGCGCGACGCCGGCGTGCCGACGGCCGATTTTTTTGTTGTCGAGCGCGAGGCCGATATGGCCAGCATGAATCTGCCGTTTCCGGTGTTTGCCAAGCCGGTGGCGGAAGGGACGGCCAAGGGCATCGACCCGACGTCGAAGATTCGCAATCGAGATGAACTGGCCAACGTCTGCCGACGGCTTCTTGCGGAGTATCGGCAGCCCGTTTTGGTTGAGACCTTCTTGCCGGGGCGGGAGTTTACGGTCGGCATTGCCGGAACGGGCGACGCAGCTCGGGTCATCGGTACGATGGAGATCATCCTGCTCGATCAGGCTGAACCGGAGATTTACACCTATACGAACAAAGAGCACTGCGAGGAACTGGTGAAGTATGTTCGGGCGGATGATGCGATGGCCAGGCAGGCGGAGGCACTCTCGCTGGCGGCCTATCGCGCGCTGGGCTGTCGCGATGCCGGCCGGGTTGATGTGCGGGCGGATGCAAAGGGCGGCGTGAAGTTTCTTGAAGTGAACCCACTGGCCGGTCTGCATCCGGAGCATTCCGATTTGCCGATCATCTGCACGCTGCACGGAATATCCTACCTTGAGCTAATGCATGATAATGGATTCGGCGGTCGAGCGGGTTTCGACGAGCGGGCCGATTGAGTCGCTGGTTTCCCAACGAGCATAGTTTTGTGGATTGGAATTCCTCAGTTGCTGCGATCCCCGCGCATTGATTTCTTCGCGTACAATTGAATCATGCACGTCCTGATACTTCACGACGAGATTCCCGAATGCGCGCGAACCGATGTGGCGGATGCACTGGTTCAAGCAGAATTCATCGAAAGCGTATTGACCGCAATGGGGCATTCGAGCGATCGGCTGTCGTTCAATGCCGATTTGCCGGCCATGCGGCACGCGATTTCGAGTGGGCGGCCGGATGTGGTGTTTAATCTTGTCGAATCGGTCGGCGGCGAGGGGCGGTTGATTTATCTCGCACCGGCGTTGCTCGACTCAATGGGAATACCATACGCAGGGGCCCGAACGGAGGCGATGTTCCTCACGTCGGGAAAGGCGCTGACCAAGAAGTGGCTGGCAGCCAATTTTATTCCGACGCCCGCTTGGCGGGACGGTCATGGCGGTTCGCGGGATTTGCCGTTTCCGGCGCGCTACATCATCAAATCGGTTTGGGAAGAAGCGTCGATCGGACTGGATGACAGTTCGATCGTATTGGCAAAGAGTGCCAAAGAATTGGCACACGAAATCGACCTCCGGCGCGCGGGTCTCGGCGGCGAGGCGTTCGCCGAACAATTCATCGATGGTCGGGAGTTCAATCTTTCGCTACTTTCGAGTTCGATACGTGTCGGCGAGATGGACGTGCTACCGCCGGCGGAGATCGAATTTATTGATTTTGGTCCGGAAAAACCGCGGATTGTGGGCTATGCGGCGAAGTGGGACGAGTCATCCTTCGAATATTCTCATACTCCGCGACGTTTTGAGTTCCCCTCACAGGATGGAATGTTGCTTGAGAAACTGCGACAATATGCGCTGCGTTGCGCCGCGCTCGTTGATTTGCGCGGATATGCCCGCGTGGATTTTCGTGTCGATGCGCAGGGCAACCCTTGGGTGCTCGAGGTCAATGCGAATCCGTGTCTTTCGCCCGATGCCGGCTTCATGGCGGCGGCAACGCGGGCGGGCCTGTCGCCCGAGCAGGTGATAGAGCGAATTCTGGCGGATACTTCAGCATGAACTTTCGATGCGATGTGCGGCCGGGTGACGAGCAGCATGTGCGGCGGATGGTCGCTTCGTCCGGCTTTTTTCGCCTCGACGAAATTCCGGTCGCGGTTGAGTTGGTCGAAGAAGCGCTGCGGAAGGGGGCCGCATCGGGTTATTCGTTTGTATTCGCCGAGGAGGAGGGCCGGCCGCTCGGATATGCCTGCTTTGGGCTCATTCCCTGCACGCTGTCCAGTTTCGATCTTTATTGGATCGTGGTGGAGCAGGAGTGCCGTGGTCGAGGCATCGGCCGCGATTTGATGATGCGCGTCGAGGAGGCCGTTCGCGAGTCGGGCGGCCGGCGCGTTTACATCGAGACATCCACGCGCGATCAGTATGCTCCGACACGCCATTTTTATGAGCGATGCGGCTATGCGAAGGTGGCGGAGCTTCCTGATTTTTATGCCGATGGCGACGGCAAGGCCGTTTTTTGCAGACAACTCGACTGATCGCTTGCATGGGCGCGGTCCTTCCTTGAAAATAACCCTAGAAATTGAGGATTGCCGCCATGTCAGATGCAGAAGTCGTGATCGTCGGTCCGGGCGAATTACCGCTCATCACCGATCTGTATAACGAAATGTTTCGCCCGCCGCGCACGCTGGAATTCTTCCGCCGTCGATTGCTCGGCCGATACAACCCGCTGCTGCACGTTGCCAATCTGGATGGCCGGCCGGTGGCCTTCTCCACCGGTTTTGAGCTGAAGCCGACGGTTTTTTTCGGCTGGCTGCTGGGCGTTCATCCGGATGTTCGGCGCAGCGGCATCGCGGCGCAGATTCATGAAGCCCAGTGCGCCTGGGCCGCGGAGCACGGCTATCGATATTTGCGAATGGAATGCCACAATTCGCATCGTGCGATTCTGCACATGGCCATCGCCATGGATTTCAATTTTGTGGGCGTGCGATGGGATCCCGATCGGCATGACAATCTGATCATTTTTGAGAAGCTGCTGGGTGATGGCGAGAGTCAGGACGATGAATGAATCGAACCGGCGGAAGTCGCTGATTCACAACATCGCGCAACTTGTTGTCGTGCCCATGGGGCCCGTGCGCGGTGTTGAAATGAAATCTCCTGAGTTAATCGCCGATGCGGCGATTGTTGTTGAGGGTGGCCGAATTAACTATTTCGGCAAGCGAAAAGACGCTCCCTCGGGGCCGTTTGATGAGGCCATCGACGCATGCGGCGGCACGGTCGTGCCCGGTCTGATTGATTGTCATACCCACGCGGTGTTTGCCGGTTCGCGCGAGGATGAATTCGTCAGGAAAATCGAGGGTGCGAATTACATCGAGATTCTGGAGTCCGGCGGCGGCATCCGAAACACGATGCGGGCCGTGCGTGCGGCGACGGTCGATCAACTCGTGGCCGCGTCTCGGCCGCGATTGCAGCGGATGATCGAATGGGGTGCGACCACCGTCGAAATCAAATCAGGTTACGGCCTTTCGCCGGATGATGAGCTCAAGATGCTGCGAGCCGTGCATGTGCTGGCAACGGAGTTGCCCATCGACCTCGTGCCCACCTACCTCGGCGCGCACACGGTGCCGCCGGAATTTGAAAATCGGGCGGAAGAGTATCTCGATTCCATCACGAGCGAATCGCTTCTCGCACAGCTTCGAGATGAAAAGCTGGCGGAATTTGCAGATGTCTTTTGCGAGCGCGGCGCATTTACGGTTGAACAGTCGCAGCGTTTTCTCGAAAAATGCCGCGGTTTCGGACTTATTCCGAAGATTCACTCAGAGCAGATTACCTTCACCGGCGCCACCCGAATGGCCGTCGGGCTTGGCGCGGCATCGGCCGATCATCTCGAATACGTGGATGATGCCACAATTGCGGCACTACTGGACTCGAACACGATTCCCGTCGTATTGCCCGGCTGCTCGTTTTTTCTGCACAGCGAAACCGCGCCGGCCCGAAAAATGATCGCGTCGGGCCTTCCGCTCGCACTGGCGACGGACTGCAACCCAGGCTCATGCATGATCGAATCGCTGCCCCTGGTCATGTCGATCGCGGCCACGATGCTGCGCATGACGCCGATGGAGTGCCTCGTCGCCTGCACCGCGAACGCCGCAGCGGTGTTACGGCGCGCGGACCAAGTCGGCTCGATCGCCGTCGGCCATCGGGCCGACCTGCTCGTTCTCGATATTCCGAACGTGAACGCGTGGGTGTATCGCGTGGGCGTAAATCCTGTTGCCAAAGTCATCAAGGACGGCAAGGTCATTCTGAATCGCGGATAAGCGGCGATGCGACATCGATCGGCCAGTTGGGCGTGGGCGGGAAAATAGTCACACTGACCTGCAGTGATTTCAATCCTTTAAATCGCATGCCGCCTGAATCGGACGCGTCAACAAAGCGTGTTTGCAGTGCTTCATTCCATTCATGTTGTCGGCGCTTGGCATCCAGCAGGCACTCGAATTCGATCTGCACCGCCTGCGCATCGCCGTCCGCCGAGAAAGCGACCATCCGCCGAGACTCCGCGTCGTCGAGATCGTAGCCCTCACGGGTCACGCGTTCGAAGGCCTCGTCCATCAGCACTGCAAAGGCGGTTCGCAACTCGATCGCGCCCAGCGAAATTCCGCCCAACTCGCGAGTAAAACATTGCTCAATCGGCGCAATCATCATGCCCAGCGCCGACCAGGCGTCGGCGTTGGGAGGTATCATCAAATTGGCTATCCCCAGTTTGCCGGCAACGATCAGTCCCCAACGCGGCGCGTCGTCACCCAGGCAGATGAGGCCGATGTTGCTTTCCTCGGCGCGTGCTTTACTGCGCTCTGCGATTTCGTTCGGCAAGCTCGGACACAACTGTTCTCTCGCGATTTCAATGATTGCCGGCGACTCGGGATTCTCATTCGAAGATAGCTGCCGCTCGACAAATCTGTGAATGCGTCCGCGCCGATCCTGGCCCCCCATTCGAACCAGACGGCCGCACAATTCGATGCTGATAACCTTCGTCCATCGCGTTCGATTTGCCAGATAGCGTGCGGCCGCGAGGCCCGCATCCGAAATGGGCGCATTCGAAAGAAAACGAAGCCAACGGCATCCCGCGTTGCCCGCGATGTTTGCGACGACTTCACGTGAGCAACTGTCGATCAAGTCGGGATGTGTACAACGAAAGACGGCTTCGAGTCGATCGGCGGCGCCGAGTCGCCGCACCCAATCAATCCACCCTTGCGCCGGCGGGCAAACGGGGCGGCGCATCACGGCTGCGAGCCGGCCGTCCCACTTGCCGAGTGTGACAAATTCACGGTCGATGTCGATCGAGATCAGATCCACGCGGACCAGTGTAGCCGGTGCCGTGCAAAGCGCTAACCGCGCGTTGCCATTCCCGCCTGCGACGTCGCATCCATGTCATCCACCGTGACGGCGCTTACCGCGAGCGACGCACTCTTGGATTCGGGCTTGCCATTTCCATTTCCGGCACGGTGGAACTTCGCCGTGAGATCGCTCCAGTCGACCACCAGCCGTCCACCGGTGGATTCATGCTGCCTTTCCCAGTTGATAAGCAAATCGAGGCACGCATGATCGACATAGTCGAGTCGGTCGAAATGAACATGAAGCTCGCGCGAGGGAGCGATCCGATCCAGTGCCGCCGCCAGTTGAGGCAATCGGATAAAGGTGGCCGCGCCGCGCAGGCGAAGCACCGATCGATTCTGATCGGGCTTGTCCTCGAATTGAACCTCAAGGTGGGAGAAGGTGTAGAGCAGTTTCGCGGCGGAAATTCCAACGCCGATCAATACGCCGGTCAGCAGGTCCGCGACAACGATCATGGCCACCGTGACAACAAAGATTGCCACTTCGCTTCGGCCGTATTTCGACAGGTCCTTGAATGCCTTGATGTCGATCAGCTTATATCCTGTGTACACGAGGATGGCCGCGAGACAGGCCATTGGAATCTTGTTAAGCACAAACGGCAGCGCGGCCACGAACATAAGCAGCCAAATGCCGTGTAAGATGGCGGAAATCCGCGTTTTCGCGCCGGCCTCGACGTTGGCGGCGCTGCGGACGATGACGCCGGTCATGGGCAGCGCGCCGAAGAGTCCGCAGATCATGTTGCCGACACCTTGTGCGGCCAGCTCTTTGTCATACTTGGTGCGAGGCCCGGTGTGCAATTTGTCGACCGCCGTTGCACACAGCAGCGTTTCGGCGCTGGCGACAAATGCAATGGCCAGACCGGCTAGAATGACCTGACCATCGATCAGAAGACCAAGGTGGGCAAATGACGGCCTGATTTCCTTAAGGAAATCTTCCGGAATTGAAACCGTCTTGATCGAAAGGCCATAACCGACCGTCAGCAGGGTACCCAAAACCACGGCAATCAGCGGGCCTGGAATGAGCCGTAGTCTGGTCTTCGAAAGTGCCTTCCACACGATAATGCTGAGTATCGTGATGATTCCGATGATCGCCGCCCAGTGATGGTTGGAATCGTCGCTGGGCGTGATGCCTTTCTTGATCGACTCCGGAATGGTCAGGATGTTCTGAAGACCTGAGCTTCGTGGCGCATCATCGACCATCACGTGAAATTGGCTGGCAAAAATCAGAATGCCGATGCCCGTTAGCATGCCACGGATGACGGCCGGAGACACGGCGCGGAACCACTGGCCGAATTTGAGAAGCCCGGCAGTCAATTGGATTGCACCGCCAATCAGCACGGCCATCGCCATTACCGCAACGCCTTGACGCTGCACGATTTCAAAGACCATGACCGACAGTCCCGCAGCCGGTCCGCTGACTTGCAGCGGCGCGCCGGACAGCGCGCCGACAAGAATTCCGCCGACAATTCCGGTAATCAGTCCGGCCGCCGGGGGCATGCCCGATGCAATGGCAATACCCATGCACAGGGGCAGGGCAACGAGAAACACAACAATGGACGCGAGAAACTCGCGACGTAAATCAAAGCCGCCCGCCTTGGGGGCGGCCGAAAGCGCTGGAGCATTCATATCTCATTATCCCAATTGAAGATGGTTGACTCGTGCAAAGACTAGATCACGGTTTCCGGCCTCAAACGTACGGCCGGGTATGCGGCGGTCGGCGGCTTTTCGCCCAGCGGAAGGTATTGTCCTTCCGTTGGGTCGAATCCAAACACGTCGCCCGTGTCGATCTTGTAGACCCACCCATGGAGATTGATGTGTCCGGCGGAAAGTGCCGCGGCCACTGCCGGATGCGTACGAAGGCTCTCCAATTGCACGATCACGTTTTCTTCAACTGTGGCGGTGAGAAGATCATCGCCCACGATATGAGGATACTTTTCGCGCATGATTCGGCGCGTGGCTTCGGCATAGGTCAGCCATTGCTTCATGGCCGGCAAGTCGCCCAACTTGTCAATATTCAGAATGGCTTTCATCGCTCCGCAATGTGAATGGCCGCAGATGATGATGTCGCGCACCTTGAGCTCGGCGACGGCGAATTCGATGGTCGCCGCCTCGCCGCTGCTCATGGCCGCGCCGTAAGGCGGGATAATGTTTCCGGCGTTGCGCATGATGAACAAATCGCCGGGTTCGGTTTGGGTAATAAGATTCGGATTGATGCGTGAGTCTGAACACGTGATGAAAAGAGCGATGGGGTCCTGCCCCTTGGCAAGGCGCTCGAACAATTGGCGCTGCGTGCCGAAAATCTCGCTTTGAAAGTTGTGTATGCCGTTGACGAGTTTCTGCATGGAAAACCCCTCTCCATAATCAATCGATGGAATTAAGGGCCAAGAGTGCGCTCGATAGGGAACGATAATCGACGGCAAACCAAGTTGCCGTGCGTTCGAGCGAAATTCTCGACTTATTTATAAACAAAAAATTGGGTGTACGGGCGACAAATCCACTCCTTCGACGGGTTTCTCATCCAGAGAATGGCCACAATCGAGGCGGAAATGACCAAGAAAGGGGGTTCGGCGTGGATCAACACAAAAGAAAAGTGCCGATGCCGTTTAACTTGTCGAGGACGCGGCGCGGCGACAAATCGAGAAGAGTGAGCAGGCGGGTACCGCTCTGCGGCGTGTGTGAAGAGACAACCGAGGGGCAGCTCGAAAAATGCAGCCGGTTTATGCGGCAGCGGTTTGATTCGGGAATGGCATGTTCGATTCGGATTTCTTCTTCGGAGATCGGAGGCTTGGCGTCGTGTTCGGTGCCGGCACTTGACACAAGACCGGACATGGACAGATTTGGAGCGCCGGCAACGGTGAAAACCACAACAAAACAGATATACCCCAACCGGCGAATAGCCGGCCCGAGTTGAGTTGATCTGCTGTGTCGAATTCTCATCTAACCTTCCCAAGGCATGGGTCTGATAACAGCAAGGCCGCAATGCCCGTGCATAGAACGTCGCAACAGGAGCATCGGTTCTTGCGACCTGAGCCTTCAGCCCGGCCATTGTAACAGAACGGGTGCAATTCCGTCTGTAGGTAAATCACGAATTATTCAATTAGGAACCCAGAACAAATCGCAGTGCTTTGGTCTGCTCCTCGACTGATTTATCTGGAAATCCGTGACCGATGCCGTCAAAGACGACAAGGTTTGCAGCGGCTCCCGCTTTGGAGAAAAGATCGACCGCCCGGCGGTTCGTTTGAATGAGTTGCGAATTGTCCTCCGCGCCGACCATGAAGTATATATGCCGGCCCTTCAGATCATCGTCGGCAAACACGGACTGCGATTCGGGCTTGAAGTAGCCGGCAACGGAGACCACGCCGCAAAACGCATCTGGATTCCTTGCCATCACGCCCAGGGCCGCCGCCGCGCCCTGGCTGAAGCCGACGATGGCGACATGCCGGTCGTCTATGCGATGTTTGTCCATGACTTCGTTAATGGCCTTCATGACGTTCGCTTCAATTTCACTCAGATCGTCGCCCCATTGAAACAGGCCGCTGCTTTCGCCCGCCTCATAGGTGCCCTGTGGGGTCAGCAGGATGGCACCCACGTTTGCCGCGGGTTCCTTCCAGCGTTCCATCGTTGTATTCATGTTGCCATGATAATGATGTAGCGCGACCACGAGGGGCGCGGGCTTGGACGAATCGTACCTGGGCGGCAGCGTCACTTCATACTGAAAATCCACATGAATGTCCTTGGGCAACGCGTTTTTTTCGTCCAGCATTTTCTGGGCGACGCCCATCGCCTTCTTCCAGCGGGCGTCGCCGTGGAGGTTGTTCAGATCCGTATCATTTTTCAGTTGCTGAACAGGATTTCCACGGAGGCCGCCCTGATCGAACGCCTTGAACAGGTGTTCGAATGCCTTGTCGGTTTCCTTATTCAGGGAGTACATGCAGGCCGCGTTGTAGTTGGTGAGAGCGCTGTCATCGAGTGAAACCGCCTCCAGTGCATAGTCGAGTGCCTCCTTGAGTTTGCCTTGCTGCGATGCCTTCATCAGCAGGGGCACCAGTTCCTCGATTCGCGCCGCACGCTCGTCGGCCGTCATCGAACTTGCATCTCGTTTCGCTTTCTCTGCCGATGGTCCTTCTTTGCTTGTCTTGGGATCGGGCTTTTTTGCTTCTTGTGCGGGCTTTTCGCCCTTAAGCCGTCGAATCACCGCGTCATAGCGGGGGTCTTTTCGAATATTGGTGAGATCGGAATCCCCCGCCATCTGTTGCAGCATTTCATCGAACGGCCAGCCGCCGACATCAACGGCGGTGTTGAGTTGGGCAAATGCCTCGTCGGATTTCTTGAGAAGCGAGAGCATGCACGCGACGTTGTAATGGCAAAGCGAAACGGTGGGAGCCGCCCGTTCGCCGACAGCCTTCTCCAATGCCTTTGCGTGGGCCAGCGCTTCGAGCGCGAGGCCGAGGGCCTTCTTGTGTTCGCCCTTGGGCGCGACTTCAATCAACTCGCGCGTCAGTTCCTGCTGCTTTTGCTGATGCTCTCGGGGAGTGAGATTGGGCACCTTTGGAATTTCAATGACGTTGTCGGGTTTCGGCTTTTTGGGCTTGTCTGTCGCCGTTACTTTTTTATCAGCCTTGTCCCCGGTATTCGCGCGTTCGCGAATGGACTTCACAATATTGCGAAATCGCTCCTCGCCCCAAAGTTGTTTGAAATCCGCGTCGCCATACAGATGGTCGGCATCGCCGTATCCGGCCTCGACCGAGCGTTCGAGCCAGGTATAGGCCTTGTCCTTTTCGCCGAGCCTCGCGTGCATGCAAGCCATGTTGTACATGGGTGTCGGCTCATCCGGATTGAGTTCGTGCAACTGCGTCGCGGCCTTCAGCGCTTTCTTGTAGTCGGCCGATCGATACGCCTTCCGAATATCGCGGCGCAAAGCGTCGGTCTTTGCCGGGTCTTCGGCCCGCGCATCAAAAGCCGCCGCCAATATCAATGCCCCTGCGGTGCATCCAAAAAGAGCAATAGAAAGCCGCTTGCGTGAATTTGTGGTGTTCATCGGTTTTCCTCCTGAGTGATGCCTGTGGCGGCCCTGCGGGAAAATGAAATTCTGATCTCGTTTTGATCGGGATTGTATCGCGCGAATGCAGAGGGCGCAAGAAACCCCGTTCTCTGTAAACGCAATTGCTCGTGTCAGTTCACGTTTCGCAGTGGGCAGCCAAACGCTCATTTGGCGTTGCGGGCATGCATGACATGAAATCGATAAACCTCTCTGAGCCATAATGTTCCAATATGCTGGGGCATTTTCTAGGGTGCGCCATTATCGGCCCAAAACTGGGGTGTATTTGATGGGTATTGCCTCGTCGGGGGGATTCACTCTGCGGGATTCATGCGTACAATGGATAAAGCGCAAGAAGGCGATCTCCCCGGGGTAGGATTTTGCGGATGCGGCGATCAGCCAGAATCTCGTTTGTTTTCATGTCGGTCGTGCTGCTCGGCACATTCGGCGGCATGACTTGTCCATTTGGCGAAATCGATGGAAGCGGTCTGTTGCCGCCGAATTCGGTGTTGCTCGTCATCAAGAACACGTCCGGCTATCAGGCTCAGGCCAAGTCCGCGTTTTATATTACCGAGCGCGACATCCGCCGCACTACGCGATTGCTGGAAATCGCCGGCGCGGGCTCGGAAGTTGCTTTGCTTCGAACAACGGCGCAGCGCATTGAATTTGTGGCCACCATTGCCGACTCATCTACAAATGCGAGCAATGACACGCCCTTTACGAGACCGGGGTTTCGGCTGTTGGTGCGTGTGCTGAAATTGGGTGAAGACTACGCATCAGGCGATGAGATTGAGATCATCATTCCTCCTCCGCCCGAAGATTGCGACGCCGACGGGGTGGACGACGCCACCCAAATCGGAAGCGCGGCGACGGAAGACTGCGATGACAACGGTATTCTGGATGCATGTGAAACCGATACCGATTCCGACGGTATCATCGATCCCTGCGATAATTGCCCGGACGTCGAGAATCTCGACCAGACCGATTCCGACGATGACGGCATTGGCGATGCCTGCAGTGCGGTCGGCGCTTGCTGCCTTGCCGACGGCACCTGCGAAGAGAAACCATCCTACCTCTGCTCGCAGTCTGAAGGCACCTACAAGGGCGATGCGACCACCTGCGCCGATGCCAATTGCCCGCAACCCATGGGCGCCTGCCAGTTGCCGGGTCCCGTTTGCGAACAGCGCACGGAAGAGGATTGCCTGACATCGAGCGGCACCTATCAGGGCGACGGTACATCCTGTCCGGCGGAGCCGCCGGTCAAGACCGGCGCCTGCTGTTTTTCGGATGGCGCTTGCGTTGTGAAGACGTCCGCCGATTGCGTCGCTGCTGAGGGCATTTATCGCGGCGATGATACCACTTGCGCGACGGCAAGCTGCACGCAACCTGCCGGAACCGGTGCGTGTTGCCGTGGAAATGGCCAGTGCACGATCACGACCGAGGCCGATTGTAATTCCTTGAGGCGGAATACCTCGGCGACAATTCGGTTTGCACCATCCAGAATTGTCCTGAGCCAACCGGCGCATGCTGCCACGGCAAGGGTCAGTGCGAAGTTGTGACATTTGCGGCCTGCAACGAATTGCAAGGTTCCTACCTCGGCGACAACTCGCATTGCGACGGCAACCCTTGCGTCGAACCAGTCGGTGCCTGTTGTTTCGCGATTTCCTGCTCGATTCTGACCGAGGACGAGTGCCTATACCAAGATGGATCCTATCTCGGTGATGACACAACCTGCGACGATAACGCCTGCGACCTGCCGACCGGCGCGTGTTGCTACGGGGATCTTGTCTGCATCGAGACCACGCTTTTCGACTGCTATTTTGAGTTGGATGGCGATTATCAGGGCGACAATGTGTCCTGCGCACAGATTAAGTGCAGCATCAACAGGGGCGCCTGCTGCTTCGATGAGGGATTGTGCCTGCTGCTGGTCGATGACGCATGCGAATTGTTCGGCGGCACATTCCTCGGCGGCGGCACCACCTGCGAGCCGGATATGTGCAATCCCGCACTCGGCGCCTGCTGTGTTCCGCTCGATTCTTCCAGTGGTCGCACGCTGGGGCTCAGCGAATGCGTGGAGCTGCCGGGCTATGCGTGCATTTACCTTGAAGGCGGCAGTTTTCTGGGTGTCGATAGCTCGTGCACGTCGCAACCTTGCGATCCCACCGGCGCATGTTGCTTAGCGCCGCTCGAATGCGCCGTGGTCAGCCGCGCCGCCTGCGATGAGGCGGAAGGCGAATACCTCGGCGACGGCTCGTTTTGCACAGAGGATTCCTGCCCGGAACCGACCGGCGCATGCTGCCAGTATGACGGCACTTGCTACGAACTAACCGAGTATGAATGCTCGCTGGCGGAAGGATCCTATCAGGGCGACTACAGTTCATGCGACGGTGCGGAATGTCCTCAGTCGACGGGCGCATGTTGCTTTTATGACGGCGACTGTTCTGAATTGACCGAGTCGGAGTGCAATTTCTTTGAGGGCGCGTTCCAGGGAATCGATACAAGCTGTGAATTTTCCGAGTGTCCGCAGCCCACGGGGGCCTGCTGCTTCTATGAAGGCGATTGCTCTGAATTGACCGAGTCGGAATGCCATTCCTTCGAAGGCACGTTTCAGGGCATCGACACAATCTGCGAGTTCGCCGAGTGTCCATTGCCGACCGGCGCGTGCTGCGATGAATTTGACGGTAGCTGTTCGCAGATGACCTTCGATGATTGCGAGTTCTACAAGGGAGTCTACCAGGGAGACGGCACTTCGTGTGAATTTACCGAGTGTCCTTTACCGATGGGGGCGTGCTGCAAGATGGACGGCGAATGCGTTGAGGTGAGTCCCAGTGAGTGCGCTTCGATCGAGGGCAAGTATGAAGGCAACCGCACACTGTGCGAGTTCACGGAGTGTCCAATGCCTTCCGGCGCGTGCTGTCTCGGCGTGAACAATTGTGTCGATCAGACGAGGGCCGATTGCCTTGCCGTTCAGGGCGAGTACCAAGGCGATTTCACGCAATGCTCCGAGGGCTATTGCCTCGATTTGGCGCTGGGTGCCTGCTGCACACCCACCATCGGCTGTCTTAATACCTCGTTGGCCGGTTGCATCGCCTGCCTCGGTCTGTATCGCGGCGGCGGAACCTCATGTGAGACATTGCCCTGCACCGCACCGTTGGGCGCATGCTGCTTTGAAGACACGACCTGCCAGCACCTCACTACTGCGGACTGTTCATTCGCCGGCGGCAATTATCTGGGCAACTGGATCGGCTGTTATCAGAACCCCTGCACCCAGCCCGCCGACTGATAAGTTCGCGCGGTATCGGCCGCTTCATCAATTTGAGACGCATGTTGCGCGACGGCCCATAATCTCGGCCAAGGCATTTCTGCCGCTTCAACTTTCGCATCTTCACAACCTTAGCCATAGCGCCGATGCGATTCATATCTTATGGTTTGCCTGAATCCCCACTGCGCGGCGAACTGTCGGCGAGCCATTGAGTGACAACTGAACCTGAGGCAAGCGATGACGGACGCCTGCTTTCCCGGAGTGTCGAGCCGAGTTTACGGTTTCGCATTTTACCGGTGACGTCCCTTCCGTTCATAGGAGACATCTCGATGAAGTTGGGATTGCGTCCAATTCGGACGGGATTCGTTCTGGCAATCGGCCTGTGTGGAACGGGATGCCTTCAACCCTGGCAAACCCAATCCATGAACACACCCGCACAGGAAGACGGTCCGGAACAGAATTCCCTTGCCGAGTATTTCGCCAACCACAACGATCAAGGCATGGTCGCCGATCGAAGTCTGTCCGATATTCATTTTCAACCGCACTCCGTTCATCTTTCCGGGACAGGCGTCGCACGGCTCGATCGTTATGCCGAACTCTACGCGGATGAGGGTGGAACGCTGTTTTACCAGACCTCACAGTGTGACGAAGAGTTGACTGAAGCCCGACTCGCCATCGCCCGAAGTTATCTGGCGAAGGCCTCGACGACGGGCAAACGGATCGACGTCGTTCTCGGCCTACCCGGAGGCCGGGGCATGAATGCCACGGAAGCGGCCGCGGGTCAGGCAGTCGCCAAGCAGCCGGAGCAGCGAGGCTCGGCTTACAAGCTTGCCGAGGCCGGCGGATCAACCTCTTCGAACGGGGGATAATACCCATGAAACGAACGAATCAGACACGCGGAATACAACAGTCATCCGCGCGACAGACACTCCGCGCAGGGATGACAATGAAAAACGCTCATGGCCTTCTGGCTACGCTTCTGCTTTCGGCCTCTTTCGGCGTCGGATGTGCGGCATCGAATGAGATGGGGCCGGACGGCAGCATGAGGATTGCGGCCTCCACGCACATGGCGTCGGCCGGAATGCTCGAGCGACAAAACAACCTTCCCGGCGCCATGAAGCAATATGAGGAAGTGATCGCGAACGATCCGAAAATTACGGCCGCCTACCATGGACTGGGTCGTGTTCATTTTTTGCTCGGTCGCTTTGATGACTCCGAAAATGCACTGTCGCGCGGGCTCAATATCAACAAAGATATCCCCGCGCTGCACAACAATCTCGGATTTACCTATCTGGAGGAAAAGAAGTACACCGAGGCCGAATCCTGCTTCCGGCGCGCTTTGGAGTTGTCACCATCGTTCAAGCGAGCGCGGATGAATCTCGGTGTTGTGCTGGCGCGACAGGGCCGAAACACGGAGGCCATCGAGCAGTTCAATCAGGTCGTTTCCCGTGAAGACGCACTCTTCAACGTTTCGGTCATACGCGTCGAAGCGGACGATTATGCCGCGGCCGGCAAGATGCTTCGCGAAGCGTTGTTCATCAATCCGGGCTATCAGCCGGCTTACGATCACGTCGATCGGATCGAGCGGATCGCCCGCACCGATGCTGCCGCAAAGGCTGCGTTGTCGCGGCTCGCGGCCAAGAACGCCGTGGCCTCGTTTGGCGAGCCGGTCGCATCGGCCTCACAGACTCGCATACCGACCTGTTCGATTCCCAACGGCGGAATGAACGATGGCACGTCCATCGAATCGGCGCCGGTCAAGACAGTCGCACTGGTTGAGAAGCCGGCGCCTGCGGTAAAACCTGAATCCAAACCGGTCAAAACCGAGGCGCCGACGCAGGCGGCCAGAGTGGAACCCCCGGCCAAGGTTGAACCCAAGGTCGCGGAGAAACCGGAAATCAAGCTAAAAGTGGCCGCGATCGAAGAATCAAAATCCGATGAGTTTGTCGGACCGCCGTGTGAGACGATCATCGATCCCGAATGCGAACTGGTCGAGGTGTCATCCAATCAAGGTTCGAAAGACAACGCACCGCTGACGGATTCGCGCAATTGCACGAATGCCGCTCCCCGCGGACCGATGCCGCTGTCGTCGATGAAGAATGCAGGCCGCGAAACGCGACCCGTGATTCAGCCGACCTTCACCAACGGCGTGGCCGCGACGGACAAGGCCAGCGCGGACTGATGTTAGAATAGGTTGCACGGTCGCCGCAAGGCTGTGCCAGAGACAACCAAGGCCCCTATCAACGCCCGTCGGTGCAAGAGCCGGCGGGCGTTGTCATTTCATGGACGCCCGCGCGGGCCATGCGCGTTAAGATGCCGAAGATCGACCTGTGCATCGGAGGCTGGCATGGACAATTGGAACGCGATGGCTCTGAAACCTCTCCTGATTTTTCTCGCCGGCGGAGCGGGGTCGTTGGCGCGGTATTGGACGGCCGGTGCTGCACAGCGTATCGGCGGGTCGCAGTTTCCATTCGGAACGCTGTGCGTCAATGTGATCGGCTGCCTGCTGATTGGCTTTCTCAGTGCTGCCTTGTCCGGCAAGTGGCAGGTTCGCGAGGAATATCGGGTGATGGTTCTCGTCGGGTTTCTGGGCGGCTTCACCACCTTTTCAGCGTTTGCGCTGGAATCGTACAAATTGATCACGGGTCGGGAATTCGGACTGGCCATGATGAATGTGGTTCTGAGCGTCGGGCTTGGGTTTGCAGCCGCGTGGATGGGATATCGCCTGTCCGAGCGGTGGCTGGGAGTGTAATGCCATGAAGATTCCGGAACAGGGTTACTTGCTTCGCATCTATGTCGGCGAAAGCAGCCAGTGGCAGGGCAAGCCGCTTTACGAGGCCATTGTCTTGCGGGCCCGTGAAATGCATCTTGCCGGTGCGACCGTGCTGCGCGGGCCGATGGGGTTCGGCGCCAACAGCCGTGTTCACACCGCCAAGATCCTACGCCTTTCCGAGGACCTGCCGATTGTCATCGACATTGTCGATTCACGCGAAAAGATCGACGCCTTTCTGCCGGATGTCGACGAAATGGTGATGGAAGGTCTGATCACCGTCGAAAGCGTGCGCGTGTTCAAGTACCGATCGTCGAAAACGCCATGAGCCGCATGCCGGGCGCGTTCGGCTGCCCGTCACGGTTCCAACAATATGCGGCGAATGTACGTCAGAATGCGTTGATAATCGTGAAGACGAGCTGAACGACGCCGATGATGATCGCAATAACCCCATCGGCGGTGTCCAGATCGTTTGAATCGCAGGATGCCGCCATGAAGAGCGGCAGGCAGAGTACCAAGAGCAGGCCAAGTCGTCGTTGAGTTCGTGATCGCATCAGGAGGCTCCTTGGGCGAGGGTGAAGTTGCCCGGAATTATATCCGCTTTCGACGATTCAAGACCTCGATTTCTCCATTCAGTTAGATTGGAAACGGCAATCCGTTGTTTTCAAACGACCCGCCGGGAGAAAGGAATTACCGTGCCCCGACTTTATCGGAAGATTCGGCAGATTCTGCGGCTGCTGGGCGCGGCCGTCTTCAGTTTTCCCAATTCGGCCTGCGCGCCGAAGGCATCGATTGTGGAGAAGGGTGTCGGACCCGGCCACATCGTCATGCTGCCGGGCGTCGAGGGAAACGCATGGCAGCTCAGCGGCGTGAAACAGGGCCTGCGTGACGCGGGGCTGGATTGGACGATTGAGATCATTCCGTGGGGCTCGCCGCCGTTCCATTCGTTGGTCAACCTGACCGATTTGCCAGCGAATCTGAAACGGGCCGATCGCATCGCCGCGCGTCTGGCGGAGCTTTGCCGCGAAAAGCCCGATGCGAAGCTGGTGCTTGTCGGCTACAGCGGCGGCGGGGGGCTGGCGATGTTGACGGTTAATGTGCTGCCGGATGACCTGATGCTCGACCGAATCGTGCTGGTGGCGGGGGCGATCTCAAACGACTACGACACGTCGAAGGCCGAGCGTCATTGCCGTGACACACTGGTGAACATCTACAGCCCGCGCGACGGCATCGTCGGCTGGGGCACCAGCGTCTTCGGCACGATCGACCGAAAAAAGGTCATCTCGGCCGGCCACAGCGGTTTTGTCGATGCAAGCGGCCGCGTACGCGAATCGCCCAAGCTCTTGCAGATCGGCTGGAATGAATCATGGCAGCAATACGGCCACGGCGGTTCGCATGTGTGCTACTTGTATCGCGAATGGGCGAAGCATGTGCTGGCGAAGGCGATTTGTCCGGGGGTTGGAAGCAATGCAGATCGAGCGGACTGATCTTCGAGGAAGTGGAATGAACTCACGCGACAATTGTCGAATCATTGGTGTCTTCAACGTTTATCGCGGCTCCACAATTGGAGCATTGACCATGAACAGAATTATCAAAACTCGCTCCGCATGCTCTGCACTTATTGAAACGCTCACCTGCAATGAAATCAGCAAGGTCTCTGAAAGTTACGAATTTGTCTGGACCGATCGAACTTGACGGTTGTTTTCGCGATCTTATGAGTTGAACTAGATACGTCAGCGTAAAGATGGTCAAAGAAATCAGTAGAATTCTTGGCCCGTTTTCTACCAAGAAGGAAAAAATTTGAAATCCCAATCCATAATCAGGTTTTCGCTCTTGGCTCGGCCAGATCGAAAGAGAGTTTATCTCATACATCCAACGAATTAATGAGTAACAGATGAAAATGAGGGGCGTTAGCACAATCGAAGACTTAAACGCGTACATGGAGGGCGTTGATTCTGGCGGTTTCAATCTGGGAATCCGATTGCCCGACGCTGCTCGCACGATGGTCCAGAATCGTCGAGATTTCTTTCCGCTCAAGTGTGACCTAATAGCTGAGCTGGGGCCGAAGCGCCGAACGCGCGGGTCAACTCGATGGGCCGTCTCCTGCATAAATCGAAAGGCACCTGCGGTCAGACAGGGCCGTCCCATCATGGATACCGGCTCGATCTTGAAGTAATCAACGCGATGCGCAATGAAATCCGCCAATCTGCCGAAGTTGAAAAACGGCGCATACTGCGCTTCCCATTCTTCGCTGGTGAGTCCAAGCTTTGCGTCAGCCAAATAATCCCACATTTCGCGGGGCAGTTGAATTTCAAATGTTTCTTCAATTTGAAAGGTAATATCAAGATACTCAAGCGATTCGGCTCCGCATACTTCGCGAAAGTACCGATCGATTCGAGTTTCCCTCGTGATTGGCACGGTCTTGCCAGACATCGAATTGACCATGCCTTGAAGGGCTCTCATCACCAGTGCTGATGATTCGTTGCCTAGGCAATCACTCATATGACCTTACCTTGCCCGGTCATTATCCAACCTTGGTCAGAAGGACCTCGCCGCCGGGTCTAATGTCGATTGTAAGTCGGTATCCCTTCATCATCGTCATTCCGACCAGCGGCCCGCCATCCGCCGCAATCGCAAGAATTTGCCGTTGGGTATCGTCCCATTTCACGGTCAATTCAAAAGTCTCCAATACCGACGTGCTGCCGTCCGCGAGTTCGCACTCTACGCAATCGACCCGTTCAAGTCCCAACTCATCGATCCAGACCGGAGGAATTGTAAGAAAATCCGTGAAGCCCGTGTCGATGATGCACTCGCTGGACTTCCACGCATTGTCGCGGCCGATCACCGTCAGTGCGATCATGGCCTCGTGAGCATTGTGTTGACACGGCCCGTAATCACGTTGATTGAATTCTCAGCCGGCCACCGATTCTTGCAAAAGCAGGGAATCCGATTTTTATTGCAAATAATAGTGCATCAGGCGATCGGAGCTTTAGACGACGCGCGGCTTCCAAGTGTTCGTCATCTATTTCATAATCACCGGTTTTCACATCGATATCTATGATTTGTCCGTGGTGGTTCGCCTCGACCGTCGCGCGGATCCTCTGCTCGTAGAGTTCCCGCCCTTTCGCGGCAATTTCGTTTTGTGTGAGATCGTGCACGTGCATTAGGCTACCACTTTGTTCGCAAGGGTTTGTAGTATTCCCTTGGATTATACTCCAACCACCCCTGCAAATTCCATTTCTCGAGATTGGGCAAAGGCTGGCGTCGGCAATCCCGCCCTCATCTCCCGTTCCATCATCGCCAATTTCGCCTCAATCTCCCGCATGGCCTGCTTGCGTTTGGCCAGCTTTTCCCGATGCCGGCTGAGGAAGTAACCGATCGTCTCTATGCGTATCTTGATCGATCCGGTCGGTTTATTTTCGTCGATGTCCTTGAAGCAGAAATAGGGCGTGCCGCTGTTCTCGATGATCTCCTCAATCACCGAGTAAATCGGCGCGTCGTGGCCGCACTTGAAGCTGGAAAGTTCGAGTGCGACCAGATTCGGATGCCGCGCCGCGAACTTGGCCGCCCAGACTTTGCGGTTCGTGTTTTCGCTGTAGGCGTTTTTCCAGGCATCCTCGATGGAGACCGGGCTGGCGAAATCGCCCCGGCGCACCTCCTCGCCGAACAGCCGTTCGAGCAGATCCGGATCGCGCGGCAGGCAGTCCATCGTGAGCACCGGTATGCCGATTTTCTGAAACTCGGCCGGTATCTCATGGCAGACACCGGGGTCGTTGTGATATGGGCGTGTCAGCAGGACTACACCGACCTCGTCGTTCGCCTCCAGACGATCGATCAACTTGCGGGCGTCGTCGCGCTGAATTCGGTGGAACTCATCGTAATAATCCCACGCCACGCGGCAGGCCCGCAGGTTTTCCTCTTCCGACAGGCCGAACTTGTCCTTGAACTCGTTGAACATCTGCCGCGCCAGCAGCCCCGGCTCGCTGAAATTCACGAACGTATTGAGATACTCCATGCCGAAATCCGCGAAGAGATTGCTCTCTTTCATGAAAGCCGCCTTCGTCGCCTCCGGCGTGGCTGTCACGGTGGGGCAGGCGCGGCTGTCCTGAATGCCTTCGAGGAAGGTCGGCATGCAGTCGATCATCGGGAAGAAAATGTAGTTGAGCGGTTTGTCCTTGTGCTTGTGGTAGAGCAGGTTGTGAACGTGGG
The DNA here is from genome assembly GCA_016712275.1 of Planctomycetota bacterium. GTDB lineage: Bacteria > Planctomycetota > Phycisphaerae > UBA1845 > UTPLA1 > JADJRI01. The sequence continues at coordinate 5,189 of JADJRI010000043.1, read as the reverse complement.
GGATTCCGATCTTGCTGGGAAAGCACGGGTCGATCGATCCGCGCTTGGCGCCCTCTTTGTACATCTCCTCGCTCGTGTAGTCGCTCCAGATCAGGTTCGCCTTCGGAATGCCGACGGCCTCGAAATACGCCATGAACCATGGGGCCATCGAGTACATATTCAGCGCCCGTACCATGCCGATGCGAACGTCCTTTCGCTTCCGCATCAGTTCAATCCGCCGCTCAATCTCCCGACGCTTCGACGGCAAGAGACGTGTGGAACCGGCTAATAGCCGGTTCCACAGCGGCTTGTCCTTTTTTGCTTCAAGGGATGGAATCGCATCAGAGACGCACGCCACACCCGTCGGCCGGAACACTTCGCTCGCGAAGATCTCGGAAAAGTCCGGATATTTCGCCTTCATCGCATCGAGGCCCTTCTTGATGTCGCGCATATCGTTGACATCTTCGACGGTGCCTTTTTCGCAGGTGGCGATAATGAGCCGTTGCTCGTCGCCCGCGAGCGGAACTTTCGACTTCGATTTGGCCGGTTTGTCAGAGCCGCGCCCGTTAGGAAGCGGTGACGCATCACCCGCAGGTTCACCATGCTTCATGCGCGTCGCATGCCCCGCCTCCGGGCCCTGCTTGATAATATGTGACGTCAGACTGACACGAACGCCGGCCACGCCCGCTGCCGCGGCGGCCTCCTCATTCTCGCCCGTTTTTACGTCGATGAACGTGCGCAGGCACTTGTTCTTGCAGAAATAGCACCGCGTGTTTTCGCCGCGCGTCGTGCGGAACTGAATCTGCGAAACGCGGTCGATGCCGATGAAGCTGGTGCGATGGTCCGCCTCGAAGTACAGCCGGTGGGCCTCCACCGCGCAGCCGATCGCGCCGGCCTCGCCGCAGAACTTATGCACCTTCACATCCGGCACCACGCCCGTGCCCTTGAAGCGGCTGGTGATGAAATCGACCTGCGTCTTCACGGCCGCAAGATTGTGCTGCGTCCCGCCTTGCAAGATAAACTTCGTGCCCAGCTTCGCGAGATTCGGAATTTGCGAGACATACAGCCAGATATTCTTCGGCAACACATCGCACAACCCCGCCATGATCTCCTGCGGCGCCCAGCCCTGCCGCTGGAAGTCGACGATGTCGCTCTGCATAAACACCGCGCAGCCATAGCCGAACGATGGCATGGCCTCGGCACTGAACGCAATGTCGGCGAAGTCCTCGACCTTGAAGCCGAATCCCTGCGCCGTCGATTGCAGGAAGTAACCGTTGCCGGCCGAGCATTGCGTATTAAGCTTGAAATCCTTGACCTGATTGTTTTTCAGGATGATGAGTTTGATGTCCTGGCCGCCGACATCGATGATCACATCGGTCTCAGGATAGAAATGCAACCCCGCCTGGGTATGCGCGACCGTCTCCACCAGCGCCACGTCCGCCTTGATCACATCCTTGAGAATATCCTTCGCATAACCCGTCGTGCCGACGCCGAGCACTTCCAGCGTGCAGCCCTGATCGTCGATCTGCTTTTGCAGCCCGGCGAAAATATCCATCATGTCTTCGATCGGGTTGCCCTTGGAAAGCTGGTAGTGCTTGGCGACGACATTCTTTTCCTCGTCCATCAGCACGCCCTTGGTGCTTGTCGATCCGCCATCAAGCCCGACAAACGCGCGAACCACGGTGCCCGGCGCATATTTCTTCGCCGACCACGGCTCCTTGGTGAATTGCTTCTTGAAGGATGCCAACTCTTCGGCATCCTTCCAAAGCCCGCGGCCGCCAGCCGCCTTTTTCTCTTCGATGCGGCCGACGGTGATGTACCAGTTCAATTCATCAACGCCGCGATAGACGCCTTGATTCGGCTCTTCCTCGAGTTCGATCTTGGCGAATTCCACCGCGCCCAGCGCCGCAAAATACTGTGCGTTGTCCGGCACGACGATCAATTCCTCGATGGGTCGATCCGGCACTTCAATTTTGCGCTCTTTCCAGATGACGGGAATGTTGTGCCGCCAGCAGTCGCGCATGCCCTTGATGTAGCAGTTCGGCCCACCGAGGAGCAGCACCTGCGGCCGCAGCGTGTGTCCGCGCGTCAGCACTGCCAGATTCTGCTGAATAATGCTCTCGAAGAGCGACGCCATCAGCTCGTCCGGCGGCACGCCCTGCTTTTGCAGGCCGTTGATGTCCGTCTCGGCAAAAACGCCGCACTTGCCCGCCACCGGATGCAGCCGCAGACCTTCGTAGCCCATGTTGCACAGCTCGGCCGAGGGGATCTTCAGCTTCGCGTTGATCTTGTCGATGACCGCGCCGGTGCCGCCGGCGCACTTGTCGTTCATCGAGGGTATCTTCTTCTTCTTTCCGGTCTCCTCGTCGGGCTTGAAGATGATGATCTTCGCGTCCTGCCCGCCCAATTCGACGACGCTCTGCACGTCGGGATAGAGCTTCTCGACGGCCAATGACACCGCGTTCACTTCCTGCACGAACCGTGCTCCGATTCGTCGACCGATGGATGAACCGCCCGAGCCGGTCATAAAAACGCGAAAACTGTTTCGCGGCACTTCGGGAAACTTCTCCGCTATCGCGGCGAGCATCTCAAGACACTTTTCGGGCTGCTTCGTGTCGTGGCGCTGATAGTCGGCCAGCAGCATTTCGTCGGTGATCGGATCGACGACGACGAATTTCACGGTCGTGCTGCCGACATCGAGGCCGATGAGCAGGCCCTTCGGATATTTCTCCGTCGGCGCGAACGGCAGGTTTTCGATGACCGGCTTGGATTTCTCGACTTTGGCCAGACCGATGTTGAGCTGAACAAAGCCCTGTGAAGCATCCTTTGGCTCGCCGCTCTTCGTGCCGCACGAGCCCGAAGAGCAGCCGCCGCCGGATTTGCCGGTGGAAGGGGCCTTGGCTGTCGTGCCGCAAGAGCTGCCGCCGTGATTGTGGCCGTCGTCCGATTTCAAGTTCAGCAAACTTGCCATGTGCAACATCCCTTATTAACAAGGCCAGCTCAAATAAACCGGCACATCGCGTCCGTTCGAATTACTGCCGACTGCCTTCCAACTCGCTCACTTTTTCTTTCAGAATTTCGAGTGCCAACTGAATCGTGTTCAAGTGCGTGCGAAACGCAAGAATCGCTAACCGCAGATACACCGTCCCGCGAATCGTTGTCGACGAAATGAACACGCGGCCATCCTTCTGAACCGCCGCCTGAATGCGCTTGTTAAACGCATTCGCATCGCCGCTCTTCGGCACATATCGATATGCAACGACGCTCAACTCCGGCTCGTTTAACACCTCGAAGCCGCTCATCTGCATCAATTGCTCGTACGCGTACCGCGCAAGCAGCAGCTTTTCCTGCAAACACGCTCGAAACGGCGCGATGCCGTGCAGCTTCAGCGGCAGCCAAAGCCGCAGCCCGCGAAAATGCTTGGTCAGTTCCGGCGACAGATCCGCCGGCGAATCTTCATCCGCGCCAGCCGCATCCTGCATATAGGCCGCGCTATATTGATGCGAATGCTTCAAATGCGCCCGCTCGCGCACCAGCACGGTGCCGAGCCCGTAGGGCAAAAACAGCCCCTTGTGCGGGTCCATCACCACCGAATCGCTCTTCTCGATGCCGCGCAGCTTCTCGCGGCCTTCATCGGTGAGAATAAAAAAACCGCCATAGGCCGCATCGATGTGAAACCACAGTTTGTTCTGTTTGGCGATCTCCGCGATCCGGTCCAGCGGGTCGATCGCACCGACATCCGTCGAGCCGGCGTTGCCAACGACAAGAAACGGCCTCAGCCCTTCGCGCCGGTCCACTTCGACCGACCGCTCCAACGCGGCCGTATCCATCCGAAACCGTTCGTCCATCGGAATGACGCGTCGAACCGCTTCGCCCAGCCCCGCGATGCGATAGGCCTTGTCGAGGCAATGGTGGGCATGCTCGGTCGTGTAAATAACAGCCCGATGCCAGTCGGCCGCCTTCAGCCCGCTGGCATCGCGTGCCGCAACGATGGCACACAGGTTGGCAATGCTCCCGCCGGAGGTGAGATTGCCTGCGGCCGTCGCCGGGTAACCGACGAGTTTCGCCATCCATCGAACGAGGGCATGTTCCAGCGCAACTGCGCCGGGGCCTGTGAAGCGAATGCCTGCGTAGCGGTTCGTCACCGCCGCCATGTAATCGCCCAGCGCCGAAAAATAAATCCCGCCGCCGGGGATATAGCCCAAGTGCCCGCCGGACGCCGGATTGAGGCCCGGCTTATCCACATGTTCGCCGATGATTTTGATGGCATTGTCGAGGTCGATCGGACTCTCGCTAATGTCGAGTTCGGCTGATTGCTTTGTTTCACTTGCGTATTCGTTGAAAGCCGAAAGTCGGTCGATATCGTCCAGAAACTGTTCCGTGTAATTCAAAACGGCCCTGCGAGAACTTGCGCGCGCATCGGGCGATGGTTCCAGTCGTCTGGCTTGCGGTTCAAGCGTGTTTAGTTCTTTGATCAACATCGCATCATCGTCGCTTAATCGCCATCACTATCCGTGGCCGAAACAGCCGAGGCATCGTCATATTTCAATAATTGCGAACGCCCAAGCCTCAAAAAATCATTTCAATTCTTTCATCATTGTGCATCGCGTTTCAATCGTTTTGATTCCGCCATCGCACGTTGACATCAGCGCTCATTCCCGCCGGGGAGTACCCAGTTGGGTTCTCATCAATCGAGTGGAGTATTTCATGCTTCCTGAAGTTCATGTCGTAACTGGGCGCTTTCGGTTATTCCGGGAGGCGCATCACACAGCGCCTGCTCGATCGCGGAGTGGCGGTGCGATGCCTCACCAATTCGCCCGGCCGAACCAATCCCTTCGGCGATCGAATCACCGTTCACCCCTACGATTTCGATTGCCCTGAACGACTGACCGACTCGCTGCGCGGTGCGACCGTGCTTCACAATACCTACTGGATTCGTTTTAACCACGCTGGCTTCACGCGGGCGGAAGCGGTGCGCAACAGCCTCACTCTTTTTGACGCCGCGAGGCAAGCCGGCATCCGTCGAATCGTTCACACCAGCATCGCCAATCCCAGCGAAGATTCGCCCTTCGAGTATTACAGTGGCAAGGCCCGGCTCGAACGGGCGATCCGTGAAAGCGGGTTGTCCTACGCAATACTCCGGCCGGCGGTCCTTTTCGGCGGCGAAGATATTCTGATCAATAACATCGCATGGATGATCCGCCGATTTC
>JADJRI010000042.1 GCA_016712275.1 Planctomycetota bacterium | reverse complement strand
CGTCATTCCGAAAGCAAGGCCCGTGAGCCAGTAAGTTGACACCAGCAAAACGGTGTAAATCAGCACGAGCACATTCGAACGATGCAGTGTTCTTGAGTCAGCAAAAATAGCCTTCACGGCGTCATGCGCCCGTGAAACCTGAACCGCGATTTCTGCTTGATCCCCGTGTTATTGTATTTGACGTGGAGTGTTCCCTTTCGCACGAATCGATACGAAATCCCTAGAAGAACTGCAAATGCAATAGCCGCCAGCGCGCTCGGCAGAGCCACCTTCAGCCAACCGTGCTTTATCGATAGCACGATCGTGCCGACGATGGCCGCCATGAAAAAACTTGCCGCCATGCCGTGCAGCCGAAGTGTCAGAAGGGAAATGACTAGATGGTGGATTTTGCCGGTATCACGAAAGCACGCCACACGAAAGGCGTCGCTGCCGAGTTTTCCGGGTGTGAAGCCGTCGAAGAAAGTTGATGTGTAGTTGGTCCATTGCACCCGTTTCCATGGCCAATTTCCGCCATCGGCCGAAATCAGAACATGCCAGCGCGATCCCTGAATCAGAATGGCGACTTGGTAAAGCATGAAGGCCCCGATGAGCGGCGTCGAGTGAGCGCGGCCGGCGGTTTGCACCAGTGCGGACCAATCCGTCGTCAGAAAAACAAACGTGAGCAGCGAAATCGGTATGATCGTGCGAACGACTTTCCAGAGAACTCGTGGCGTTTGTGGAGCGCCCGTATCGCCTGTCTCGTGGTCTTGTCCTGAATTGCGAATTGGCGACTTCGTCGCAAGCTTCATTCAAAGAGCATATCCGACGCGAACCCGCCGTGCCAAGCACGAGAGCCATTCGCCGGTATGGGACGCATCCCGATGTCCTGTTATCATCGATGTGATATCCAGCCTCGCGTCATTTTGGCACATACTCGCTTCGAGTTGAAAGACTTATGCGTCCTCATCCATCGCCGCAACAGTCGATTCCGTCCAAAATAGAGAAGACAATAACGCACTCGCCGCCGGATTGACTCGCGCGCGGGCCTGCAAATGGCTATGCTGCATTTTGCTGCTGGCCGCGGCGGCCGATCTCTTTTTTTACACCGGATTTTACGCCAGCGATGACGTGGAGTATTTCGATGCCGCCGCAAAAGTGCTGGACGAAGGTTGCATTGATAAATCCCCGCTGCTGGGCGCAACGCGTCTTTCGGTCCTCGCTTGGAATTGCATTTTTGGTGCGATGTCCCGGGCCAACGTGCATATCATGGCTGCGTCCTACGTCGTGGCGCATCAAATACTCATCCTCCTGACATACGTCTTGGCGGTAAAGGTATGCAATCGCTTTGCAGGCCTGCTGGCGGCTTGGACGACGGCGATGTTTCCTCTTTTTGTGGCCTTTAGCACCGGTATCTATCCTGATTTCCTGATTGCGATCTTTTTTGTTCTGTCCTTACTCGCGTTTATCAAGGCTTACGAAATGCGGGAGCGCGGGCGGCTTCTTTTGGCAACGGTATTCATGTTGCTGTGCGGCCTCGCGGTGGGCGGTGCGTATATGGCAAAAGAGAGCGGGCTGACCGCTCTTCCGTTCTATTTCATGGCCTGGCTTGTGGCCGAATTCAAATGGTCGCGGCGGTCCGCATCTCGACCGGTGAATCAGTCGGTGCCAAGCGCCGATGGCCGTGATAATTCTGTAGGCATCAGGCCGGGCATGCGCCGTTCATCTCGTTTACTCGGAGGCCTCTTGACAGGAACGTGCTTTCTACTTGGTTTCGCGATGGTATTCGGCTTTGAGTACAAAATGCTTGCCTACCTCACGGGAAACCCGAAGTTCTTCAGGCTGGGTTGGACGAGTAAGGAACAGGACCTGGAAAAAGTGCGCAATTTCCACATTGACGGCGGTTTCAACCCGTTGAATCGCCTCGTCGCGTCTCACGAGCGCCTTGGCGAGGAGTACTTTCCACTTTGGCTCAAATTCGTATTTCTGGGAGCCGTCCTCGTATTTCCGTTTGTACGCCGCATGCCCTGGGTTGTTTTATTGTTCGGTGCTTGGTTCTATTTGTTCTCGACACTGGGAACTTACAGCTTCACGCATTACTATCCGCCCCGAATACAGGCACGCTACTATATCCCCGCCTTTCCGTTTCTAATCACGGCCATGTCAGTCGCTGTGACATGCGTGCTGGGAGCAATGATCGCTCGCATTCGGTCGCGGAAGTGGATCTCAATGGCGCGGGGCGCCCTCATCACGATAATTGCATTGTCGCCGCTTACCTACCTGCGGGGTCCTAATGCGCTGGCGTCGTACCTCTATCGATCTTACTACGCACGTCACATGAATCGTGCTGCCATCGAGGCCAACTCCCAAAACACTCCGCTGATCTTGGTGTCTGGTCATCTCTCACAGCGCGCACGTCCGCTCTGGTACTCAGCGTTTCCGAAGGAAAAGTACGGACGTCGCCCAGAGAACATGTTGACCGCAAATGAACTGCCGGCAATCAACTGGAGAGGAATCGCGAAAGCAGGCTTCTTTCACTATATTGAGAATCCGTCCTATTTCACTTCTCACCCGATTCAGCGGCAAATTGCCGAGTTTGACGCACTGGTTCACCCTGCTATCAAGAATGAACTGGTCGTTCATCCGGCCAAGTTGAGTCGATCGGTCAGCCGCCTGCCGGAGGCGATCAGCGCACAATTCTTTGCGTCGCTTTCTCCGCGCCAATCAGGTGTGGTTCACATTCACGGAATGGAACTGCGTCCGGTATTGCAAACGCGATACAAGAGTGAATTCAGAACGCGCACGCGCGAGATACTGCACCGACTAACCAATTCCCAAGAGTGTGGCAACGAGTATTTTCGTCCCGCCCACAAAATCGATCTTTATCGAATCGACGCGGTGGACTGTCGAATGGAGCCGGTGGCGACGCACGACTTATTCACCCATTTATCATTCAACAAGAACGCGGATGGCGAGTTCCATCTAGAATTCCTCGGCGATAATCGCATACCCGAAGAATTGCGAACAGATCCTCGGCGGCGCTACCTCCTTCACATCATGACCGAGTTGCCGCGGGATGCGACCGCTTCCATTCACTTCGAGGCGTTCACATCAGCGACCGCGTTAGGCAAGCCGATGGCATCCCTTCAAGCACCACTCATTAATGGAGAGTCATCGGTCGGCTTTTATTGTCCGGAAGAGGCGGTTTATGTGCGACCGTCGATTCGCGTGACTGGTACTTCCGCAAAGATCACACGTCTTTCGCTGGAAGTTCTCGAAGAGGAAAAGCGCTCTGACTGAACCAGATCGAGCTTCCAAAAAAGCGATTATGGGCCGGCTGTCGAACCGGTGGCCACATCCGAATCCAGTTCTTTTCCTGATGAATCCCAATAGTGCCAGCTTTCCGGCACCTTTTGTCCCCGCTCATAAAGCCCCTCGGAAGCCTTGCGCTCGTCCGCGTAAAACGTCGTCCATCGGCCGATCTTCTCATACTTCGTGCCGTATCGCTTCACATAGCCGGTGGTTTGAGGCTTGCCGTTCGGGAATCGCTCAACGACGGGCAAAACGCCGCTGATCCACCAGAGGTAGCCGCCGAATAGTGCAAGGACGAGCGCAATCACCGCCGCCGCGGCATATTTCGATTTGCCGCGCCGCGCGCCTTCCGATGTCGCCAAATCCTGCATGAGAATCTATTTCGTGAGCCATTGCTTGATGGCATGTATGGTCGTGTCACGGCCGGCCTTGGCGATCGAACGCGTCAGCGGAATATTCTTCGGGCAGACCTTGACGCAGTTTTGCGTTGCCGCAATCGGTGATGCCGCCCGGCCCCATCAGCCCTTCGAGCCGCGGTCCCTTGCTCATCTGCCCGGTCGGGTGGGTATTAAAAAGAATGGCCTGCGAAATGACCGCCGGTCCGATGAACTCTTTGTCGATGGCGGCGTGCTCGCGGGCATGGAATTCTTCGTCGGTTTCGCCCGTATTTCGCTCGAGCTCTACCTTTACATACTGCGGACACACTTCCATGCAACAGCCGCAAGTCATGCATTCCGAAAGCGGATAGGACTCTTCCTGTGCTTCGGGGCTTTGTGCCGGTCCCGGCCCGGCGTCGTAATAGCCGTCCACCGGAATCCATGCGTTCACGCGTTTGAGTCCGCGGAACATGCGCGAGCGATCGACCATCAAGTCGCGCACCACCGGAAACTTTGACATCGGCTCCAGCTCGATTTCGCCGCCGCTGTTGCGATCGAGGTTGTCAACCAACGCGCTGCACGCCTGCCGTACGCGGCCGTTAATGACCATCGTGCAAGCGCCGCACACTTCCTCAAGGCAGTTGCAATCCCACACAACCGGCGTGACCGATTTGTCATTTCCCAGCGGTGTCGGGTCTTTGGCGATTGATTGAAGCGCCGAAATGACGTTCATACCCGGCACATGATCGACGGCAAAGGTTTGATAGTAGCGCGAGCCACCGGGCTTGTCCTGACGGGCGATGCGAAAATGAACCTTGCCGCCATGTTCTAAATGCCGGTGTTCCTCGTGGCCGTGGGAACCGGCGTGGCCTTGTGCATCCGTATGAGAACCGTGGGAAGCCGCTGCGTGTGACGCCATGTGGAGATTGCTCCGGGGATTCGAGTTTAGTTTTCTGCCGTCAGTCGGATTATAGAACGAATCGGCAGAATGTCGCAAACGGCGATAATTACGATGCCCCGCCTCGAAATACATGTTTCACATTGCACTATTCGAATTGGAAGCTGGTAATGTTTGATGTAGCACAGCCGCCCTCGGCTGTGGAATTTCGCCGAGGCGAAATATCGGTTGAACCAGATAGAATAAGCCCCCATCCAACGGCGTGACGCATAATATGCGTGGCATCGCCGAAATTTCAAAGCGTGTTGGGAACGCATGGCGAAACGCAATTCACATCAGCAACGCACGCCCGAAGATAGTTCAGCAGGGCAGGCCCCATCCACCCATCAAGACGGGAAACCGGCGAGTAGGTCGAATGCCCGCAAACGTGCCGGCTCGCATTCCGCTTTTCGATTCATTCTGATTTTCGCCGGCGTCAGCGCCGTGGGCGTCGCATTCGAATACTACCTGATGGAAAACAACGCCGCCGTTGGCTACCGCTCCTTCGTCGCGCAAACGGCCTACCTAATTCCGGGCTGGATGGGCGTGACGACTGAAATTCGCGGCACCCAGATCTGGGTGGGCAGTCGACTGCTGGACGTGACGCCCGAGTGCAGCGGCATCGAGCCGATTGCAATTTTCGTGGCGGGCGTGCTTGCGTTTCCATGCAGCCGCAGAAAAAAAATACTAGGGCTTTTGCTGGGTGTCGGTGGTGTCGGATTTCTGAATCTTGTACGTGTCGGCTGGTTGGCGGTGGTGGCCGGCTGGTGGGGCGATGCCTTCGACCCCTGGCACAACGCGCTCATGCACATGTTCCCGCTCTTCGTCGTGCTTCCACTGTGGCTGGTTTGGTTGTCGCAGCGGGGCGGCGTTGTTTTGGCATTCCTGGGTTGCCTCGCCCAGACCAGCGTCATCTGGGGGCTCACCAGTAACACAATGATCGATGCGACGTTGGCCTTAACCAAATGCACGCAATCGCTTGCGGGATGGCCAACACCCTATCTGCTCATGGACGAGTTGCGCTTCTGGTGGGTCGCTCCTCCCGTTCAGCTGTTTGTGAGCCTGATGTTGATTTCGACGTGGCTGTCATGGCGTCGGCGGATGCTTGCGGCGGGAATTGGCATCGCGGTGTTGTGGTTCGCGGTGATTATGGATGTGATCGCCCAGACATCGCCTTACCTCGGCCCCGGCGACGGCCGATACATACTGAGCGACATGTTGACCAAGGGCCATCTCATCGTCTCGCCGATTCTCGTATGGCTGGTGCTGGTTCCGCTGCCGAGTTGGGGATATTGGCGGCGAAGCGAGGACATCGACACGGCCAAAGCCCCCGGAACACCGACCGCGCAATCCACAAGTGTCATAAGCATGTCACCGTCGAAACAGGGCCTCCCCCGTTCGCCGCGCGGGTGGCCTCGCATCGTCATCGCATTCGTTTGTGTCGCATGGTTGCCGCCGACGCTGCTGTCGATGGCAAAAAGCGCGCCAAACGACGTGATCGAAGCCCGAACTGAATTGGCAAAGTCGTTGCGCGCGTTTCAAAATGACGGAACGCTGCGACCGGCCGCTCAGGCCGCGCTGCGCCTCGGCTCCCTTCAGGAAAAAGCCACCCAGCGCAAAGACCAGCATTTGTATTACCTTGCCGGCCGACTGCTACTCGAAGATGCACTGACGGATCAAGAAGCGCGCGGCCGGTCGGCCAAACTGGCTGCCGCGCGAAAGATGCTACTGGATGATTCGATTAGCCCAAAGACGAAGCAAAAGCTGCGGGACAGGTTGTCGGGCCTTCAGTAGCGGACGCTCGCGTGCGTGACGCGTTCGCAGCAGAATCTCTGGCCGGTTAGCGGTCCTGCCGGCTTTCATTCACCCTTGCAACATCGCCGGTCAGGCGTATGATTACCCGCTTCGCTACGGGCGTAGCTCAGCCTGGTTAAGCGGCTGGTTTCCGGGACCAAGAGGTCGGAAGTTCGAATCTTCTCGCCCCGATTTTATAGAACTCACGCCGAACGCTAGACTTAGCGTACCTTCCGGTGGACGGAAGCGCGGCCCGAAACCCCTGAGTTATTCGGTATTTTCCGGTAACAATGGGCGGACAGGAGCTGCGCTACATGCCCCGACCACGAATTCAAATTCCGACGTACAGACTTCACAAGCCTTCAGGGAGGGGAGTCGTGACCGTTAGCGGTCGCACGATCTATCTTCCCGGTCCTTTCAACTCAATTGAATCTAAGGCGGGTTACGCTCGCGTCATTGCCGAATGGAACGCCGCAGGCAAACAGGCACCGGCCAAGAGTAAGGACATTTCGATTACGGAACTGGCTGCACGATACTGGAAGCATGTCGAGGTGTACTACAAGAGTTCGAGTGAACCCTACGCGATTCAATCCGCGATCCGCGAATTACGAAAACTCTACGGCCGAACGGCCGCAAGTGGTCAGTCCTCTAGCGGCGAAAGCCTACAGACAGACTTTGATTGACCTAGACTTGGCTCGCAAGACGGTGAATGGCTACGTTGAGCGCGTTCGCAGGATGTTCAAATGGGCGGTCGAAAACGAAATCGTGCCTCCGGCGATTCACCAAGCGCTCGCTGCGGTCCCTGGCTTGCGTTATGGGAGGTCGGAAGTTAGGGAGACCGATCCGATTCGCCCTGTTGCGGACGAAATTGTGAATACAACCATTGAATACGTTTCACCCGTCGTCCGAAGCATGGTCGAATTGCAACGGGTCACGGGCATGCGCTCTTCGGAAATGTGCGGGCTTCGGGGATGCGACCTCGATACGGGCGGCAAGGTCTGGGTGTACAGTCCGCAGCGGCATAAGACGCAACATCGCGGCCATGCACGCCAGATCTATTTCGGGCCGCACGCACAGGACATAATCCGGCCTTACTTGAATCGCGACTTGACTGCCCATCTCTCCAGCCCGGCCGAATCAGATGCGTGGCGGATTCAACGCCGTGCGGCGGCTCGCAAGACCCGATTTCGTGCGGAGGACGTGCGGGTAAGAATCGGAAACCAAACCCAAAGCGGAAGCCCGGCCTAAAGTATGAAGCGACGTCCTACGCTCGCGCCATATCCCGCGCTTGTGATATGGCGTTCCCCGCGCCAGAAGGCATGGAGCCCGAACAGTCGGTTCAATGGCGTATCGATCATCATTGGCATCCCCACCAACTCAGGCATAGTGCTGCAACAAGGCTCCGTCGCGAATTCGGAATTGAGACTGCGAAGATAATACTCGGCCACAAGTCGCTTGACGTAACGCAACTATATGCCGAGGCGGACCATGCCCGGGCAGCGGACGCAATGGCCCGTGTAGGATAGAATCTTGAACCAAGGGCAATCGGTTCGCTACAGATTGGACGACTCTGCTCGCCGATGTTCCGCACTCACGGCGTCGGCGGGCTGGGTCGGCCTAGCAAGAGTGAGCGTAATAGTGTCTGAAAATCCAATTAAGCGACTCATTTCGTTGGGAGACTCGGCACTCGGTCGCGAATACACCAACATGGCGGAGCGAGATGCAATCCTTCGCCCTGTACATGATGCGTGTGAGGCGCTAAAAAAAGTTGCCGAGCGCATAGGCAAGGCCGAGCGAATCACGCCGTTGGCGGCAGAATTACGTCACGCAGTAGCAGCATATATTGACAAGATATTTACACTCAAATTGCACGATAGCCCTTACACCCATTCCGCGGCCGATGCCGAGTTTGCCCGGTATCAGCGGGCTGACTCAACCCTTCTGGAGTGGGCTTACTTATTTGACGATTCCGAACACGAGGTGCCAGCTGTTGATTCAGGAGAGGTTGAATGGGAATCGTCGCATTACCTGGTGCCGAATATTGTTCCAACAGATGGGCAACTATCAAAACTCTGCGCCAATTACCCTGAATGCGCACGGCCCGCGACGCGCGAAGACCGAAAACGCCTAAGAAGGCCGGGTATCAGGCTGGTCTATGATTGGAGGAAGGTTCATATCCTTTGGTTAGGGTCAGAAAAGTCCTGACGAATTTTCTATTCAGTTTTCTCGAGTTTTCTTCAGCATAGGAAGGGCCGCGTGTTTTGCGGCTTTTTTAATACGCCAATCCGGGCCAACGGGTTCCTGAGATTTCTGCTGCCTTACGAAATGCGATGCTCTACGAAACGCACGATGACGTGCGCTTGTGGAGTATCGCAAAATGATCGACTTATTTATCGAGAACGTGCTTACCCTTCAGGACGCGGCAGCAACATTACCTCGCCGGAGGCGCGGAGCGAGGCCTCACGTTGCTACGCTGTTTCGCTGGGCGTCGGCCGGCTGTCGTGGAGTACGCCTTGAGACGATCCAAGTTGGTGGCACGAAATGCACATCAACCGAGGCACTATCCCGGTTTTTTCAGGCGCTTTCGCAACCCCGCGAGACAATAAACGAACGGCCCGAACGCACGACGAAGTGCCGCGAGCGTGACATTGCGCGTGCTGAAGCGGAGTGTAAGGCGGCTGGTATTTGAGCTTATTTCATGGATGAAACGCGAAAACCCGCAAGCTGTCGAGGCGGCGGGATTTGCGAAAAACAAGAATGCTAACAGTGCAAAATCTTATCATAAATCCACCTGAAATTCAACCGAAATCAGCCGCACACGACGCGGCGGTCTGGCGCGCACACGCTGCCGATCTTGCCGAGCATGTCTTTAGCCTTGGCATCTTCAATCGGCCCGATGCCCGTGGTGCTTACTGCAAAGACGGAACTTTCACCCGCAAAGCAGATCAGGCAAGGTGGACTCCGAACGATCTGACGACGCTGCGCCGGCACTTCGAGCGCAACCTACGGGGATATCATCGGCGTTCACTCAACGAACCCCGCAACCGGGACGTGCAATTCGGGCGCTATCGACATCGACGCTCACGGCGACGGTGTCGATCCCGATGTTGCCGCTGCGAATCTTCGGCGGGCAATCGCGATGCAGGACATCGCGGCCGACATGAGGCTTCGGCTGCATCTCTTTTCCAGCAACGGAATCGAACGCGGCGGAATTCATGGCTGGATGTTCTTTGACCGGCCCTTGGCATCGGAGCGTGTGTTTTCCCTGCTTAAGACGATTGTCGGCGGGCAACAGATCGAGACGTTCCCGAAGCAACCGAGCATCCCCCCGACCGGGTTTGGGAATTGGATGAGAGTGTTCGGCCGACACTACAAGCGGGCCGAATGGGCAAGATACTGGGGCGGGCGCGGTTGGCTCACGGCCGAACAGACCATCGACGCGATCCTGCGAATCGAACCGGATGACGCGGACCTAGTGCCACAAGTACGGCAGGAAATACGAATCACGTCCCGACCGATTTATCGCGGGCATCGTCGGCATTTCGCAGAAACGGCAGAGAGTTTACAAAGTTGGCTCGAATCGAAGGGTGTCACGGTAAAGGCAATCAAGCCATGTCACGACGGATCGACCCGGCTGATACTCGGTCTTTGCCCGTTTCATCCGGATCACGGCGACGGCCCGAACGATACATCGGTCGTCGTTTTTTGGACGCCGAGCGGCCCTCGCTTTTGTTGCCAGCACAACCGATGCAAATCGTTCAAATGGCGCGACCTGCGGGCAAAACTTGACCCGGACTATGTGCCGCACGATCTGGAATTGACGCCGATTAACTGGGAATCGTTAGCCCGGAAGGTCGTGCAACGCTATGCCGATCCTGATGACGTGACGCCGAAGAGGGGGTGAAAATGCCAATACCCCCGCCACGAGAGCGCCAGTAGGGGTATTGGCACGATTTGGGACACCTAAGACTTTTTCAGCGCGAGCTATGGCGCGGATAGTAGGGGGTGTGGCATGAAGCCTTTTCCCCTTGATTGCCTACCCCGGCCCGTGGCTGAATTCGCGGCCGACCAAGCGGCGGCGATGAGCATAAAGCCCGAAATGCTGGTTGGCCCCTGTCTCGCAACGGCGGCGGCGGCGATCGGCATGACGCGAGCCGCGCGTCTTAGATCGTCGTGGATTGAATTCTTGGTTTTATGGTGCCTGTTGGTCGTGCGTTCGGGCAGTCTAAAAACCCCCGCCATAAAGAATGCGATTGCACCCCTTGTCGATGCTCAAAAAAGAATCGCGACCCTACAGGCGGAAGATTTTGAAGCGTATGACGTCGCCAAGCTCAAATATGAGAGGGCGCTGCAGGAATGGAAAAGAGGCAAGGACAATCGCGGAGAGCCCCCGACAAAACCGCTACCCCCTGAAATCGTCCGACATGTGATTAACGATTGCACAATCGAGAGCCTGACGTATTTCCTTCCGACCAGCCCGAAGCTACTCGCATACATCGACGAAGGGGCGGGTTTCTTCAAGGCGCAAAATCAATACAAGGCGGGCGGCAAGGGGAGTGATACCGAGGCGTGGCTGGCATTCTACAACGGCGGATTGTGGATAAACGACCGGGCGAAAAACGGGGGTAAGCCCATCATAATTGACAATGCAGGCGTTTCAATCATCGCGGGAATTCAACCCGGCATTTATCAGGCGATCATGCGAGGACAGCATACCGAAAGCGGCATGAAGTCGCGGTTCCTCGTCTGTTCCCCACCACCAAGTGCAAAAAGATGGGCGGAACGAGACCCCAACCATAACATCACCCGCGCCTGGTTCCACACGATTGACAAGCTTTTAATGCTGCAATCGGATTTGAACGAAAACGGTTCCCGTACTCCGAGAATGTTGGACCTTGAGCCGCAAGCCCTATCTCTCTGGCGTGATTACGTCAACCGGCAGGGGGATAAGACCTTCGAGGCGTTGAAGGACGCGGAAGCGGCAAGCCTGAGCAAAATGGAAGGCGTGAGTGCTCGGTTGGCTGGTATCTTCGCCCTAATCAATAAACCATCGACATCGACAATATCTGTCCACGACATCCACAACGGAATTCAGGTTTCGGAATGGTTCGAGAATGAAGCCGCTCGGCTCCATGTATGGTCAACCGAAACGGATGAGGACCGGGAAGCCCGTGAATTGATTGAATGGATTGAACGGCGCGGCAAGCCCGTTTCAGCCCGTGACCTGAGCCGGGCCGATCGCAAACGGTTCCCTACCACGTTGGAAGCGGACGCCACGTTAGAGCAATTCGCCAAGGCCGGATTAGGTACATACAAATACCCCCCGCCAACAGACAGGGGGGGCAAGCCCGCGCGCGTTTTCATTTCCGCCAAGGGGCAAAATCATGCCAATACCCCATTCCTGATTCAGAAACAGGGGTATTGGCAATTCACACCCCTTTACATGAAGGAAATGGCGACACCTACGACCCGTACAACGATTAAACGAGGCCCAAAATGTTAGACGAATTTGGCAGTGAAATCCCCTTATCCGACTTCGATGACGACGACATCCTGAGCGGTGCCGGCGACTTCGATGACGGGTTCGATGATGACGACGGCGATTTTGAGAGCGACCACTGTATCGAACACGGCGATGCGTGCGATTGTTCGGAGTGCCAAGCCGAGCGCAAGGAGTTCTACGGATGATCAACAAAAACGACCCGCCTCCAAGACTCGACCACTTGCAATTGTCTGGCTTTTCCCGCTGTGAACGTGGCGACCCAAAGGGCTACGAAATCCGCATCGACGTTCTATCGGCGGCCGTTCAATTGCACGCCGCGACGCGCGGGCTACGGTGGGCGTGTCGTTCCGAACGTGTAGACGCGTTGGACGCACCCTTGAAATTGCTGACGGCTCACGGTTATTCGGAGGGTGTACTCCGGCAGGCGTTAAACGGTCTCGGAGGCTACGTCTGGGTCAGCCATCCTCGGAGCCCGCGGGGTGGGTGTTGGATATCAAGGGAATGGGAGCGGCAGCAGGCATGACCAAGGACGGCCAAAATCCCGATGCAACGGCAAGAAAGCGGCCGCGACGGCTCGAAGAGGTCAAGTTGCGTCGTGCTCGATGTCCGCGATGCGGGAGCCCGCGCTGGCGAAATACCGGTCCATCGTCGATCGCGGCGATGGTGCGGCGGTGTCGTGGGTCAAATGTGAATGCGGTTACAGGTTTCGGGTCATAATGGAATAATATGCGTTGCGCGCGCATCTGAATCTTCACAATCTGTTTCGGCACGGTAGACAATCTCGAGTCAAGACAAGATCATGTTATTAATCGAAGCTTTTGTTTCACGGCCCTTATGAAAAAGGCTCGACTTATGGGCGCAAATCTTGCTGAACTAATGTTACAAATCAAGCCCGATCCATGGAGGGTAAACGCGAAATTCAGTCCGGAACTCGATGCTGTCAATGAGGTTTTATGGAGGGGTATAGACGATAGCACTGCCATTGAGGAAATTTCGAGTTGGTTGCATCATCACCAACCCTGTCTATTCGGTCGTATTGCCGCGAAGGCATGCCAGCTTGCATTCTGCTTTATCCGTGAATCCGACATCTCCAAGGGTGACGCATATGTTCGTGACAAGATTCAAAACGCGAGGCTGGAGTGGACACGAGAAGCGTTTTATGGACGATCCAGTGGTTTCATAATTATGATATTATCACGTGGTGTGGCACAGGCGCTCCCGAACGACACAATTAAGAATCTGGCGATTAGATTGTGTTCACTGTACCTTTTGGAGGATATCGAAGTTGACCGTGTCTTTGTGGACAGATTGTGGCTTGAAGTACCGGGACCTGCCAAACGAACATGGGAATGGAAGGTCGGTGTGAATTATTTTTCGTCGCAGGGTGACCAGCGTTGGTGGCACGATCACCGCATTCCGGGAGGAATGGCCTTTTCGATGAACTCGGTTGGACACTTTGTTAAATCTGGGTTGTTAGCAAAGGGTATGCGAGGCTTAGAACAATCACTGAATTTTGACTCGGCCATGTGGGAAGCGTCAAAAATTGATAGTTTGCAACGGGCCTTAGAGCTTGCGATGCGATCAATCGACGGAGCTGCCGAGACTGAATCCGGACGAGCTACCGAGCTTCTTGACTTACCGCTTAGCGATCAAATATTGACCGATTCGTCGAGCTTCATTCGGTTACCAAAGGACCTCACCTCGAAGAACCACCACAATTATTTAGGCCATTACCATACGGATCACATTGCCTTCATCGTACTTCCCGCGAAGACGTGGCACGTCCGAAAGACATTGAAGAGCATGTCCTTGACTTTGCTTATTTGTTTCACCGCTCGATCGACAATCCAGACCACGAAACTATGGGAATTGGGAGGCCCATTCGGGGCGATGGAGAACCCATGGAAGTCGAAAAAAAGCGTACCGCATTCGATAAGTTTTCACCAAAACTACGCATTCTAGATCAGTGCGACCGCCTAGCGACCGCGCTTCGAAGTACGTGAATCACCTGTTAAGTGACGACACTACACTGACACTCGGCTGCTAAGTGTTGGCCCAAATGATTGGTTAGCGGTAATGAGTTGTGTGGGATCACAACGCATAAGCAAGATGTATTTCGGCGGGTACTCGTCATATCCACTAAGACGTCAATAACGTCACACCACTCCGAGTTAAGCCTAATAACTCCGACATAGCGCGGCATTGCGATTTTCGACAAAAGCTTCTCAAGCAATTGATAAGGTGTACCTGTCCCTCCGAAATACTGCTCCAAGTATTTGTGCGGCCGCCGGATACATGTATCGATAGTAATCGCGCCTCTCGGTATCAAGTCAGGCCTGAACGCGCGCATTTTCTGATGCCGCTCATGAATGATATTCGCAACATTAACCGCGGCATTTCGCAGCTCCGAAAGGGATAGTCGGATCTTGGGATGGAGAGCCACCACCAGATGGGTTATTGACCAAAGTTCCTTTGTTGTTTTGAAGTTCATTTTCAAAAAGGTTTTTGTCTCTTTTGAATTAGGTCGCAAGATACATACGGGCCGTGTCGATCATCGTGGACGTATAAACCGACGACACGTTGACTGGGCTCGATGAAGTCGTCATCGCCGGACGGAGGGATTTTACGCTGAGCTTCATTCCCGCCACAGCGACGGCATGTCGGCCAATAGTAGACTCTAGTATTAAGATGGGGGCAAATCCTGATCGAAGTGTCGTGTGCAAATAACTCTTGAACGTTGCAAAATCAGATGTTCGCACCACATTTGGGGCCGCGCCCAAGGCTTGGGTTGCTTGACACATTTGATCAAGAGACAGGCCTTCAGAAGGCATTGAACGCCCGAAGGGAAGTGAATATCGAGATGCCAAAATAGTAATTTGTGCCGGGGTAAAGGCTGCGATGTCCTCATGGTCCCGCATCTTTTGCATGGCCGACCATATCGCCGTTGTCGCACACGCACTAACGCCGACGTCTTGCTGTTGAAATGCTAAGCCGCGCACAGTGAGTTCGACACCAAAAAGATGGAGGGAGTACTCGCGAACAGCCCCGAAGTCTCGACGAAATCCAGTAGAGTGATCCTCTGGTACTTCCGGATAAGGTCGTAAGACTGTCCGTCCAACTGGGCTCCCAGTTAAGGGCTTGATGATTGTGAAACCAAGGTATGTCGATTCACAGAACTCTTTGCTAGCGACTTGGAGCTCGTCCAGCCCTTTTGCTAAGCCTGTCACCAGAAGTCCCTGCAATCGACGCCGCACTGTTGCCTGATCAACATTGAAGAAATGCACGCGGCGACAAAAGTTCGGAAACGGGAATAGGCTCTTCGAGTAGAAGACGCTGTGGTCCTCCATGTGGTAGCGATCGATGTAGTGATTTTCGATGGCGACACTTTTGGCACCAAGCTTTACGACATACTCAGAAATGTAGCGAATCTGACGGAAGGCGATTTCGTGAGAAAGAAACGGGGGTGCGACAAGTTGTAAGACCTTGACTAGGTCGCCGTCCGTTGAGAGTGTTTGAAAATCGACTCCAACTTTAGTAGGCTGACGCTTCGGCACGGCGTCTCCCAATTAATCTCGAGTGTTGATCCTGATTGCAAAATCAGCTTCGGTTAACTGCTCTGATTCTGCGATAGCGTTGATTTGGGATTCGAGTTTTTTTACCGGATGTCGGCGCGCGTGCGCAAATCGTTTCTTAACCTTGTCTGGAGCGGCGTTCCAGTTTTTTAGCAATTCTTCAATTTGACTGAGGGTTTCCAAATCCAATGTCGCCTCACTCACGATCGGGGCAACTCGACGCATTTTGACACGGCGTCGTGCCATGAGATTGCTCCTCAGGATTGGCTAATTTTGCGCCACCATCTTCTTGATTGTGGTTAAGCTGTGGCCTTCGTCCTGTAATGCCCGAATCTGCTTACATCTTCTTAAGTTCTCTGTTAACGCAAAAAAACGGGTCCGACCTTTCCTGCGGTAATCCAAGAGCCCTGAAGAAGCCCAGTGATCAATCGTATCGTAAGGTTCGCCTGACCGATCAGCAAGTAGCTTCGTTGCTACTAACCCATCCTGTTGTTTTGGACTCTTCTTATTCGGCATAATTGCTCAAGATCACCTGCCCGGTACCTTTGGGACTTTAAGGACCGTTAGGTGTTACAAGACCTAACACGCTTACATCATAAGTGACTCGGGATTTCAGTCAATTGGCTTAATATTCTAGGCCGAACCCTGTCACGATTACTCCAATTCCCATCAGAATTGTGCATTTTCCAACCGCTGGAATCACACTTCAAACTGAGCTGCTACGATTGGTCACGAGGTGCATCCATGCCCACATGACGACCGCGCCCGGAGGCCTACCCAAATGCCCGACATCACCATCAACCCAACCTTTGACGCCACCGTCGTGGGCACCAACCCCACGTTAAACCTCGACACGAGCGAAGGGCTCGTCGGCTCGCAGAACGGATACCGGCTGTTGCTTGGATACACCGCCGTCGCCGGTGCCATCGTCGCCGCCAAGCTTCGGTTTCAGATCATCCAAGCCACACCCGACGAGCCGGTGCCGGCGCTACTCTGCGTCGTGCCGTTGTTTAGTGGCATCCCGATCGTCGAAGACGCCGTGAACGCCGAGTCGCCGGACGGAACAGGATATGAATGGCCCGACGGGCTTCACATCACCGACGGCGCGAATTACGAAAATCCCGGCATGTCGGGCTATGTCACGCCGCTGATGACATTCGTTTGGCCCGATTATCCCGACCCAACCTTAAACGTCGACTTCGATATCACCACACTCATCCGGAACTACCCCGTCCCCTCGCCGAGCGAGTGGGCGTTTATGTTGTTTTCGAGCAACGAGTCGGACTCGAAGGCCCTGATCGTCACCGGCCAAAAGGATTTCGAAGACCAACTCCCTGTGCAACTCGTGATTATACGGGCAATCGCGGGACGCGGCAGAGGACGCGGCAGGGGACGAGGGCGGTGGTTGGATTAACCCAAATACATGGAGGTATTTGCATGCAAATCGAAATGCTCCCAATCGAATCCATTAGGGAATATGACAAAAACCCCCGAAACAACAAGGCGGCAGTCGGCCCTGTGGCCGCATCGATCAAAACCTACGGGTTCCGGGTGCCGGTGATTGTGGACGGCGAAAACGTGCTCATCGCCGGCCATACCCGTGTTCTCGCCGCGAAGCAGCTTGAGATGACCGAGGTGCCAGCCGTCCGGGCGAATGACCTGACGCCGGAGCAGATTCGGGCGTTTCGAATCGCGGACAACAAACTTCACGAATTCGCCAGTTGGGATCTGGACCTCCTGACGACCGAATTGTCCGAGCTCAAACTGCTCGACGTCGATCTGGCTTCCCTTGGCTTCAACGACGACGAATTGAGCAAGCTCCTCCAGGCTGATCTCATCGAAGGCCTCTGCGATCCCGATGAAATACCTTTGCCGCCGGACGAAGCCACCGCGCAACCCGGCGATTTGTGGCTCCTCGGCAATCACCGGTTGTATTGCGGCGACAGCAGCAATTCGGCCGACCTGGATCGTTTGCTTGACGGCGCGTCAATTCACCTGGTCAACACCGACCCGCCATACAACGTGAACGTCGAACCGCGAAGCAACAACGCCCGCGCCGCCGGCTCCAAGGCACTGCCTGCCATCGCGAAGAAGAAGGCGCACCTGCAGAGCTTCGATGACGCCCGCCAAGGCAAGCCCAAGCCAACGAACAAGAAGCTGCGTGCCAAAGACCGCGTGCTGGCCAACGATTTCATGTCCGACGCCGATTTCGACAAAGTTTTGCTCGCATGGTTTGGCAATATGTCTCGCGCATTGGTGCCGGGCGGATGCTTTTACATTTGGGGCGGCTTCGCCAATTGGGCGAACTACTGCCAAGCGCTTGACGCCAACGGCCTTTACTTCGCTCAGGGAATCACATGGGTGAAGGACCACCCCGTCCTCGGCCGCAAGGACTTCATGAACGACTGCGAGCATGCGTGGTATGGCTGGAAGGAAGGCGCGGGCCACAAATTCTACGGGCCGAACAACGCGCGGAATGTTTGGCACGTCAAAAAGGTGAATCCGCAAAGCATGATCCATTTAACGGAGAAGCCGGTGGAGTTGGCGGTTCGTGCAATCCAATATTCGTCTCGCACAGGTGAGAACGTCCTCGACTTATTCGGCGGCTCGGGCAGCACGCTCATCGGCGCGGAGCAGACGGGCCGCAAGGCATTCCTCATGGAACTCGATCCACTGTACTGCGATGTGATCGTGCAGCGGTACGAGAAGTTCAGCGGCAAGACGGCAGAACGAGTCTCCGCCCGAAGAGACGCCCCGGTGTTGGCCGAGGCATCTGAGAAGTGAATTGTAATGTTCCGTTTACTTGCGAAATTCAAACTGCCCTCGGTCGACTTTCTTGAACCGCGCGTCGGCCTTCTTCTCGTTGATCTCGCGAAGCATCGCGGCATACAACGTCGCATGCGGCGTCTTGCCGCCGGGGCTCGTCCAGAGTTTCTGGTCGGCCATCGCGGTGATCAGTTCCTGCGAGCGCATCGGCTTACCGTTGTATTTGGTGGGATCGAACGAGGTTCAATCGAGAAGAGAAGTTCACCTGTCTATGGGAGCTCTCATATCCAGGAGTCGATGAGTGGTCTCGCTCTTTTTTCAATACGGGTGACGAACGCGGTTGGCATGGGTGGTATTCAACTGAACTGTTACCGGAAAACGCATCCATTTTGAATAATCACCAACTACCTGGTGAAACGTCAAAGTAACTGCCGATTTCGAATTGCAGCGATTTTAAGATCAATTTCACTTACTTCGATGTCCGAATCTCGCTTTCTTCGCGCAACTCGCCGTTTCACATCTTCTTCAAATGTCCGAAGATTGGCTTCGGCTTACGCACCACCGCCGCGCAACGCTTACCATGGAAGGTGGTACGACGTTTCACTTTGTCACGGGCGGCATCCAAGAGGCCTACGACCGCGCCATGGACGTCGCCGGGGGACTCGACGTGCGCGTCGGGGGCGGCGCGGGCACGATCCGTCAATACCTCGCCGCGCGGCTCATGGACCAGATGCACATCGCCATCGTCCCCGCGCTGCTCGGCTCGGGCGAGCCACTGCTTGCAGGGCTGGACCTGCCCGCGTTGGGCTACGCGGTCGCCGAGCACGTGTCCTCGCCCGCCGCCACGCATGTCGTGATACGCCGCACGGCATGAAGCAGGCACCGCGATGCGTGAGTTGGTTCTCGTTCCTCACGCCGACCACCACCACCCACGATCCGCGCCGACTTCTGCGCCCTGTACAGCTGCAAGACGGCGGTCAACATGGCCCGTCGGGTCGACACGCGGGGCGAGAAGGGGCCGTGGAACGAGGTGACTTCCGCCACAGTCGCAGCGCGAAGGGCGACGGTGGCGGAGTGAGACCATGAATAGACGGTCGGGTAGGGCAGCGTCGCGGGCATCGCTTTCGGCGGGCCTCAGTCGTACGATGCGAACCTCACCGCGAAGGCGGTAGGCACCCCTGCCCAGAGCGTTTTGTGGTGGAAGGGTTCAACTGAGCACTTGCGAGCAAAGGATGTTGATATGGCGGATGCACGATTCAGCGGCAAAGTGGCAATCATCGGCGGCGGGGCGAAGAACCTCGGCGGCATCATCAGCCGCCAGATCGCGAGCGAGGGTGCCAAGGTCGTGGTTCACTATAACAGCGCATCGACCAAGGCCGATGCGGACAAGACCGTCGCGGACATCAAGGCCGCGGGGAGTGAAGCGGTCGCCGTGCAGGGCGACCTGACCAAGCCCGCAAACGTGACGGCACTCTTCGACGCTGCGATCAAGGCCTTCGGCGGTGTGGATATCGCCATCAACACCACCGGCATGGTCATCAAGAAGCCGATCGTTGAGGTCACGGAGAAGGACTATGACACGATCTTCGCGGTCAACTCCAAGGCCGCGTTCTTTTTCATTCAAGAGGCCGGGAAGCGGCTGCGCGACAAGGGCAAGATTTGCACCATCGTCTCGTCGCTCCTGGCCGCGTACACCGACTCGTACGCGATCTATCCAGGCAGCAAGGCACCCGTCGAGCACTACACGCGAGCGGCGAGCAAGGAGTTCGGCCCGCGCGGGATCAGCGTCACGGCCGTCGGCCCGGGGCCGATGGAGACGCCCTTTTTCTATGGACAGGAAAACGACGCGTCGGCCAAGTACAACCAGACCGCGGCGGCTCTGAGCAAGTTCACGAGAACGGGCTTGACCGAGCCAAGGGACATCTCTGAACTCGTCTTGTTCCTTGTGAGCGACCGGGGCGGCTGGTGGATCACCGGGCAGACCATCTTCGCCAACGGCGGGTACACGACACGCTGATCGTCGACAGTCGAGAAGCCCATGATAGCCGCATTCTCAAAGAACAGACTGGAAGCCTTCAGCGACGGCGTCATCGCGATCATCATCACCATCATGGTGCTGGAGATCAAGGTTCCGCACGAGGCCGAGCACTTCGCCGATCTCGCGAGGCTTCTGCCGGTCTTTCTGAGCTACGTCCTGAGCTTCATCTACGTCGGCATCTATTGGAACAACCACCACCACATGCTGCACGCCACCCGCGCCGTGACCGGCGGCGTGCTCTGGGCAAACCTGCACCTGCTCTTCTGGCTCTCGCTGATCCCGTTCGTGACAGGTTGGATGGGCGAGAACCACTTCGCTGCCGCGCCGATGGCGTTGTACGGCGTGGTGCTGCTCATGTCGGCGCTCGCATACTTCATCCTCCAACGCGCGATCGTGCGCATCCACGGCAATGACTCAGTCCTCGCCCGCGCGATTGGGAACGACTTCAAGGGCAAGGTCTCGCCTCTTGTCTATGCGCTGGCAATCGGTCTTTCGTTCGTGCGCCCGTGGATCGCCGGGGTGCTGTACGCAGCCGTCGCGACGATGTGGCTGATCCCGGATCGGCGAATCGAGCTCGCGCTGGGGAGCGCGATTGACGGACCGGGCAAGGCTGGATAGGCGACCACTGCGGACACCGACCCCGCCGCCCTCTTGTTTCTGACCATGACGATCAAGCCGACCTTCCGCCCCCCCCGCGAGAATCAGACTTCAAGCCCGGCGAAGGCGGCAAAATGGGGGGCCGCCGTCAACATGGCACGCTGGATCAACACACGCGTCGAAAAGCGGCCGTGGTTGGAGATTACGTCAACGACGGCGACGGCGTGACCGAGAGTGCCATACTCGGCTTCCGCTTACAATCGACATGACCGCGTTTGGGTGGCTGTTCTGTATCGTGGTGGGTGCCAAGCGGGTGGTGGTGAAGGGGGCGGGGCGGCAGAGTGTTCGAGCGAGACTTTTGCGGCCGCTTCAGTCGCGCGGTGTTGCGGTGATTGAGGGGCCGGTGAATCTGTCGGATGGGGAGGGGCGTTTCATGTCGCGGCGGCGGCACCGTCTGGGACGATGATGTATGTGGTGAATTCGGGCAGTGAGATTACGATCGGGTTTGGGGAGCATTGGCATTGTCATGTTCGGGCGGCTGATGTTACGCGCGGTTGGAATTGTTGAGTCGATTGTTTCGGCGCGTCTGGTGTTGTTGAGTGGTATAGTGTGAAGGGGAAGTACACGGGGTCGGGGGTTGTGGCGGTGGGCGAGGTGCTGGGGCGGCGGCTTGGGGATCGGTTTGTTGTGCTTTTTTGGAAAATGTCTCATAGCGGCACTGAACCTAGCCGTATGAACGCTGCTAAGTGAGGTCTTTCGCGCTGGAGATCTCTGAACCATGGCGAACAAATCGGGTTTGCTACACCTTTTCTGCTGGATCGGCGGTGTCTTGCTTATCGCCCTTGCGCTTTGCTTTGCATTTGTTAATTACGTGCCGCTCCTCTGGGGGGCCGGTTTGGCGGCGGCATTTGTACTTTATTACTTATTTGCGAGCACGAATCGCAAGGCGACTGCCGCAGGTTATGTGGTAGTAAGTTGTGTTTGCTCATGCTCATTTGCGTGGTTGATTGTCACCTATGTCGGTGTCGAGCGGATCGAACGCTATGATTGCCGTTGGAAAGCTGTTGCGAAAGGGATCGAGATAGATTTAAGCTCGATTGGTGGATTCGGCTGGGGACGTGTTGAATCAGCTGAATTGTACACCCGGCTGCAAGTGGACTATCCGGCGAAGGTCTCGGTGGAATTGCCGGTTGTTCGAGATTTCGGCAACGTTAGAGCAATAGGGGTAATCCATAAAGTGGATGAGATTCCGGTTCGAGAATCTTCACGTTTTAAGGGTCCATAGGAGCGATCTCGGCATCGAAATGCTGTTCGTGATTAACGAGTCTAGGCACAATAAGTTCTTACGGTATCAAGTGAGTTGGAATTTCGGTCATGGCAAAAACGTCTATCAAATCAAAGAAAGCTACAAACAAAAAGGCACCGATGATCCGATTCGCCACAATACTTCATCGGCCGGTGGCGACAGGAAAGAAAGATACGTGGACCTTTCTGAACCTACCAAAGGACGCCAGTGCCAAGCTGCCGTCGTGGGGGCAGGTGACGGTGGAGGGCACTTTCAATAGTCGGGCTTTTCAGGCCACGCTGGAGCCGGATGGCAAGGGCGGGCATTGGATGAAGGTGGAGAAGAAGTTAAGGAAAAAAAAAAAAAAAAAAAAAAAAAAAAAAAAAAAAAAAAAAAAAAAAAAAAAAAAAAAAGCGAGGCGGCGGGAGCGGAGGTGGGGGATGTTGTTGCGCTGGAGATCGCGCCGATGTTGGAGGAGCCGGAGCCGGTGGTGCCGGTGGATTTGAAGAAGGCGCTGGCGGCGGCGCCGGCGAAGTCGCGGGAGGTTTGGGCGGATATCACGGCGGCGGCGCGGCGGGATTTTGTTCACTGGATTACGTCGGGCAAGAAGGCGGAGACGCGCGTGAAGCGCGTCGCGACGGCGTGCGACATGCTGGCGAAGGGGAAGCGGCGGCCGTGCTGTTTTGATCGGTCGGGGATGTATGACAAGAGTTTGAGTTGTCCGGTGGCGGAGGACACGCCAAGCAAAACAAAGCGATAAGCAATGACGCCAAATAACAATCAAGAGTTTCTAACGCTGAAGGCGGAAGTCGAGGCGCATGCGCGCTTGTGTGGCTACTACATCATTAAGCTTGTCGACATCACAGAAATGAGGGAGGGTCAGCGAGACCAAGAGGAAATCGCCGAAAAAGTCTTTGAGTATTTCGACGATCAAACGTGGCCGCCGATCGAACAACGGCCGCGCGATCAGTCTTGGGCTGAATACGCGGCCGAAAGGAACGCCGCCAAGGATCATGCCATCGAGGCGCTGGTTGGCGGCCCATCCGTTGGTCACACAGTCGACACGATTTCTCGGCCCGTGGCAGAACAGTACTTTGAGCGGTTCGAGGCCCTGTTCGACGACCAGAGGCATTACTACATCCGTATGGCGTTTGGTGACAATCAATACGTTTTTCTACACGGTGTCGCCATTATTTCTCGCTCTCGCGCTGGTGTGCTGTGGGTTGTTGAGGATGACTCGCGCCGATGGCACATCATGCGACATAGCGTAATATGGACGTGTTCCTTTTGAGTTTTACCCATGAACGAATTGCTCGACGAAAATTGGAGGGAAGGAAAGCCACCATTTAGCGGCCATGTCCTCGTTGTAGACGGCGAACTTTCGCCTGATGACTTAGTTGTGACTTTGGGTGAAGCAGTGAGTGCACTTCGCGCGGCGTACACCGCATGCGAGCTGCGCGTCAATGAAGATTGGCACGATCACGACGGCTTCATTAATTCGGACAAGACATGCACCTGGGATGAGCTCGAATCTTGGACCACAAGCGTCGCGTCGATCAAAGCATCCTGTTCGGACGAATGGATGGTTCATACCCTGGTATTCTCAACTAGCCTCGATTTTTGTCTCCGATATTGGTTCGAACAAGACTTAGGCGGTTCTGGTGAGGCCACGTGTCGCTTTGACCTTTCGGCGGACGATCGTACATTGCGCCGCATTGCTGATGCGTTGCTTGCGCGCGGACTGCAGGTGTCGACGGCACAAGTCGCAAGAGACTATTTTGAAAAACGCGAATCTGAATGACTCTCCGTGAATGTCCGATTCCAGTACTTTACGGCCATGAGAAATCACGTCTGTCGACTGCCGAGATTGGTTTCACTGGATTACGTCAGGCAAGTTGTCCGGTGGCGGAGGAATAGGGTGCGGTTGCGCTGGGAGTTTTGGGTCTAGGCGGACTTCCTCGCTGGCGCTTAGAGCTCGGAATGAGGTTGGCTTGATCGGCCTTGGATTTCGTTCGTTGCCCGTGGTCTGTTATTATGTTGACGTGATACTTAACGCCCGTTGCCAAGGGGAAAGACCATGCCCAAGACGAAGAGTGCGGTAAAACGACCAGCAGAGAGTGCGACGAAAAAAACCACGAAGAGCGTGGCAAAAAAACTTCGAAGATTGCGACAAATAAGACTACGAACAGCGCGGTTAAACAGAATTCAAAAGCTCCGGCTTCGCGAATGAGTTTTCAAGAGGCGATGAGCGCGTTGGAGAAGGCCGGCTCCGCCCAAACGCGCAAGACCTACGGTCGTCACGGCGCGCCGGAACCGATGTTCGGCGTCAGCTTTGCGACACTAAAGACGCTCTACAAGCGAATCAAGATCGATCAGGAGCTGGCGGAAGCCCTGTGGAGCACCGGGAATTTCGACGCGCGGAATCTGGCGATCAAGATTGCCGACCCCGCGAGCATTTCTTCGCGCGAGCTTGACTGGTGGGCGGCGACGCCGACGCGCGCGTGTGCAAGGGCTATGTCGCTCATCTTGCGGCCGAGAGTCCGCTGGGGCGGGAGAAGGCCGACAAGTGGCTTGCGGCTTCGGACGAGTCGACGCTGCAGGCTGGGTGGAATCTTGTTGGAGCGCTGGCGATGATCGATGAGTCGACGCCGGATTCATGGTTCGCGGAGAAGCTGGCGGAGATTGAGAAGACCATTGATGCCGCACCGAACTATCAGCGCTACCTCATGAATCAGTCGCTTATTTGCATCGGCTGCCGAAATGCTTCGTTTCGCAAGTTGGCTCTGGCTGTCGCCAAGCGGGTGGGCACGGTCGAGATTGACCATGGCGACACGGACTGCAAGACGCCTGACGCGGTGGAGTATATCGAGAAGAGTTGGGGGCATTCGAAATCGAAGGGGTTTGAGAGTCCGGCGGCGCAGGAGCGTTCGCGCGAGTCGATGCGGACTCGGTGCTAGGGGCATTGTTCGCAGATGAGGAGCATTGCTGAACATCGTGCCGGCTAAACGTAACAATCGGAAAAACGCTCTTGTATCAGCAGAGTGGACTCGTATAAATCGAGCATCCGCGATATGGTCGCGGTCCGAGGCATACAGGATTTAATCCGTCGGCGAAGCAGCCATTCGACACGCACTGGCATTCTCGTGGGAAAGTGCGAATTCCAGATACTGCTATTGAGGCGAACGGGTCCCGACAGAAATGGGTAGCGGGCACCAGTTCATATGGGTTCGGTTTATACGTTCGCTATTATTTCGATGTAAAGCGCGAATGCCGCGACTGCAAGCGCCCGTTCATTTTCTTCGCTGAAGAACAGAAATACTGGTACGAACGGCTTGGAATTCCGCTGGAAATTGATTGCGTTCGATGCTTCGGGTGCCGGCGGAAGCAGCGGAAAATTGAACGAGCGCGTAAGCGATACAATGAGCTTTTTGCAATTTCGGAGCCTGCCTCACCGGAACTGATTGAGTTGGTATCGCTTAGTTTAGATATGATCAAAGACGGCGAGTTCGCGGCGCACCCGCGCACGTTTGGTCGAATTCGAATGTGGCTCAATCGGTTGTCCAAGGACACGTCTCAAGAGGTGGAACGGATCGAGCTTAGGAATCGGCTGGCTGAAATTGAAGCATCACAGCAAAAGGCGATGCGACGGCTTATGAATGAACTAGGCCAAGAAGAGAATTCCGATTAGTCCATTGGAGAAGGCTTCATGATTCAGGTTTGGAAACTCCGTCATTTTGGCAAGCTGTCATTACTTGGATGCGGTCTGATTGTCGTGTTTGCGGCGGCGGCGTCAGGACCGCGCGAAGAGGCCGGCGAGACGACGGTGATTGTTGTGCGTCATGCGGAGAAGGAGGTGGCGCTGGGGATAATCCGGCTTTGAGTGAGGCGGGGCGGAAGAGGGCGGAGGCGTTGCGGCATGTGTTGGAGAAGGCGGGGGTGACGGCGATTTATGCGACGCAGTATCAACGGACGCAGCAGACGGTGGGGCCATTGGCGAAGTCGCTGAAAATTCCGGTGATTAAGATGGATGCTGCCGGAACGGAGAAGCTGGTCGCACGGATTCGTCAGAAGCATGGTGGCGAAACTGTTCTCGTTGTGGGGCATAGCAATACAGTTCCTGAGATCATGAGGGCATTCGGAGTCGCTCAGCCGCCTGTTTTAGCTGACGGCGATTTCGATGATTTGTTTGTTGTAACCGTTTCGAAAAGCGGGCCTTCCCGGCTGCTTCACTTGAAATATGGAAAGGACGACTAAATACCGGGTAGTTCGGCTGTGACCTATACTTTGTTTCTCCTGTAAGTCCAAGCAGGAGAATGCACTGCGTTAGAGACGCGAGCAGTCTGATTGAACCCCTCGCATTGGGTGAAAACACGCAAATACGCGCTTGAACGGATCGGGACCGCCTGTGAGATGCTCCCCAATGAAAAGCGCTGCCCCTGCTGCTTCGATCGGTCCGGAGAAGCGAAATAGATTTCTTTTTCTTGGAGCGGAACTTTCTCCCATCAGCTGCGTCGAATAGCCATGCGGACCGGCCTTGTCATGGCCGATTTCTCGCTCATGGATTGCACCGAATTCTGGAACATTCGGCGAGAATTCTCCGCGCTATTGCGGCCATTACACATTCGGTGCAATTATTTCGCGCCTGGGGCGCACGTACTTTCGACCTCTGATTAATTAGGAGACCACCTTTGTCTTTCCATCGACACTTCCGTTCGCGGCGTCGATCGCTGCGACTTTGTAGCACATTCTTCGCCCTGTCCCTCATTGGAGCAGTGTCCGACTGCACCGCGCGCAGGACAAGCGTCCGGACCCCCAGCCTGCGCAGGCCACAACGACCACTCCCGGCAGCGCCTTTGTCGGACCCGAAGCGGCCGAATCCTGACCGAACCGTTCCGCTTCTGCTCCGCCGGCCGGTTCTGCCGACCGGCGAACAAATCAGCGAGTACATTCGCGAGGTCTTTCAGGACCGCGACGGCGTATATTGGTTCGGCACCAACGGCGACGGCCTCGCCCGTTATGACGGCCGCTCCCTCACGTACATCAGCATCAAAGATGGCTTGGCCGGCAGCGCCATCCGGGGAATTCTTCAGGCCCCCGATGGCGCTTTGTGGTTCGCCACCGAAGGCGGCGTAAGTCGCTACACGGATGGCAAGTTCATCAACTACACGACCGCAAACGGCCTCAGCAACAATGAAGTATGGAGTATATTTCGGCAAAAGTCCGGCACCATCTGGGCCGGTACGCAGGACGGTCTCTGTCGTTTCGACGGCCAATCGTTCGTCCCGCTTGGCCTCCCGAGAGTCGAGGTCGAAAACCCGGAGTCCCGCTTCAGCCCGAAAGTGGTCTTCAGCATGTTTGAAGACCGGGGTGGGAACCTCTGGTTCGGCACCGACGGTGAGGGGGTGCATAAGTACGACGGCAAGTCGTTTACGAGCTTTACAACGAAGGACGGTCTCGCCGGCAACAAGGTGCGGTCGATCTGCGGCGATCGCCTTGGGCGAATCTGGATCGGCACGGACGGCGGCGGCGTGAGTTGTTACGACGGCAAATCGTTTCGCAACTTCACATCAAAAGATGGGCTCGGCAATGACCGCGTCTACGAAATTTTGGAAGACAGCGCCGGTAACATGTGGTTTTCCACGCTCGGCGCCGGAGCGTGCCGATACAACGGCACAACATTCACCACATTCGGTGTGGACCAGGGGCTGGGAAGTCGTCATCCATATTCGGAGCCGTCCAATATACACGTTCAGGAGTTCTTTGAGGACCACGACGGCGTCCTCTGGCTCGGCTGTTCCGGCGGCTTGTTTCGCTTTGACGGAAAGTTTTTCATCAATGTAACCAAGGACGGGCCCTGGCCGGCCACAATTCGAAAAGGCACATCCGCAACCGCACCGAATGCCAAGTCCGCCACTTCGATGCCGGCCTTCGCGAAATAGAATGGCTGCGTGTCTTTAGTGAATGCGACGGCACGCAAAGTCGGCGCCATTCCAATCGACTTGAAGTGTTACAAGAACAGCCGCGCCGCCTTTCTCTAAGTGCGGAACGACATCCAAAAAAATGAAACCCGGCGTACGCGCTCGTCGTCAATTGCAGACACCATTCGCACCCTCACGCTACTCGTTATTTACAAGAAGACTGATTCGAAGTTATTCTTACTTTCAAAGCGTTAATTGAATAGCGAGACATGCATCTAATAATGGAGGAGTCCAACATGTCCCGGATGGTTGCAGGATTGCTGGTCGGTGTTTTCAGCACGCTCGCGTTGGTCGCCCCGCCGAAGAACGCCGGCAAGAAAGAAAAAGGAAAAGCAAATATGGAACTCGGCAATTTTTCAATCAGCCTTGCGGTCAAAGACATCGCGAAATCCCGCGAGTTTTATGAAAAGCTCGGCTTCCATGTCCGCGGCGGCAACCAGGCCCAGAAGTGGTTAGTTATGCAGAACGAGACGGCCACGATCGGCCTGTTTCAGGGGATGTTCGAGAAGAACAGCCTGACCTTCAACCCTGGCTGGGATCGCGACAAGAACACGCTGGAACATTTCAAGGATGTCCGAGACATACAGAAGGCACTCAAGAAGAAGGGCCTCGCCCTTACCACGTCTGCGGACGAGTCATCAACCGGACCGGCGTACTGCACGCTGGAAGATCCCGATGGCAACCCGATTCTAATCGACCAGCACGTCCCCAAGCCGAAGAAATAATTTGTCGCCGCACGGCTTGCTAACTTCATAGTCTGCCATCGCCATCGCGAATGCATCGTCTATGACAAACGCGCGACACTTGAACATCCTCGTCGCCGTGAGATCACTTTTTTCCACGTTCATCGGGCTCTCGAAAACGGGAATCCGCATCGCTCATTGCAAATAGTTCACCTCGAAGGGCGTTTCGACGATGCGCCGATCGACCAGCCGAACCGAGTAAGCCCGCGCTCCTTTTCGCGATGCAACAACCCGCGCAATCCGCCGTCCGATGTAATGAATCGCGGCCCCATCATCCGCCGCGACGCCCGCCGGCAATCCCCGTTCGGGTCCGCGCTGCACAAGCCGGTGAAACACCCCGCGCCGGTCGCTTTCTCCGTCATAATGCGGACAAGCGCTTCCGTGCAAAAACCCCAGTCCGTCACGCAGCGCATTCAGCGGCCGGCCGAACGAATCAGTCACACCGCCCTGAAACCAGCAGATCATCCCGGCCGAAACCCCCGTAAGCACCGTCCCAGCGGCCCAGGCGCGCTTAAGCAGCCGGTCAATGCCGTGCAGTCGCCAAAGTGCCAGCGCATTGGCAGTGTTTCCGCCGCCCACGTAGATCACATGCTGCCCAAGCAGATACTCCTCCAGCGATCGCGTGTCGTGTTCGCGCCTGAACAGTGGCAAATGTGAAGCGACCGCCCGCCGTCCGCGAAATGCGGCGTAAAATCGTTCGATATTTCGCTCGCTGTCTCCGCTGGCCGTCGGCACAAAGCACACCCGGGGCCGCCGCACCCCGGACAGCCTGAGCGTGTAATTATCCAGCCGCGGATCATCGGGCTCCATCAAAAACCCGCCGCCGCCCAGCGCGACAATGTGCCGAACCTGCTTCATAAGGGCACAGAGTATGACCACCGCCTCGATGCCTGTCGACAGGGCGTCGAATCACAGCCGACGCATCGCATAAACCAATAAGGTCACGGCTTTGGAAGTTTGGATTTGCGACCGAGAAGCAGGGCGGAAAACAGCCCGCATGCGAATCCGACGGCCCGTGAGTCCAAGCAGAAATGCCATCGGCATCGTGGCTTCCGCGCCGAAGGCGCGAACCGTAGTCGCCTGTGTGTTTTGAAGCACGACGACAACCAGTGCCAGGACCGTAAGCCCGATGATGCTGATTTTGACCTTGTTCATGCGATCAATTATAGGATCGTCTTTCCTTACGCCAAGGAGACTCTCGTGGGTGCAAAGAAGACTCAAGAAAAGCAATCGATCACAAAAATGCCAAAACGCGCCACCAGACCAGGCAAGACGCATATCGGCAATTCTGTCTTCGATATTGCAAAAGGCAGGGCCGAGGTCGATCTGTTCATGCACGACTTGAAACACCCGATGACGCCTGAACTCGAATCCATCCGTCAGCTCATACTCGGCGTCAGTCCGTCCATCAGTGAGGGCATCGAATGGAATTCGCCCAGCTTCCGAACGTCTGACTGGTTTGCCACCGTCAATGTCGTCGGCGGGGGCCGGCCGCCCCGGCCCGGCGACCCTCCCACGTTGCGGCTGATCCTTCACGCGGGTGCCAAAGTAAAGGCATCATCGGCGAAGGGTCTGAAGATCGCGGACCCGACGGGTCTGCTGCAGTGGCTGGCCAGGGACCGGGCCATGGTGATGCTGACACCGAAGAGTTCGAAAGAGTGGGAAGAGCAGCTCGCCGCGCTGAAGAAGATCATCAAACAGTGGATCGCACACCTTTGACGCGCGCCGGCCGACCAAGACTGCGGAGCGATAGTCATTCCAAGGAGCTAAGCACAGTCAGGTTTGTGAGGAATTAGAGCAAACCGCCGCTAAAACTCACCTCGATGCCACGCCATCGACTCGTGTCGCACTTTCATCAAGGGCCTGTAAAAGGGAATCAGGCCGATCAGCCCCAGTACAAATCCCGCTGTCAGGAGCGAAGTGTCTTTCAGATAGTCGCCATATTCCAGCGGAGCCTTGGTCGATTCGAATCGAAGTCCGCCGATGTAAGTCCCCGAACCGAGTGCCAGCAATTCGTCTCTAGTCTTGGCCATTCGCGCTTTCTCGATCGCATCGAATACGTCGTCGGCGCGGGCGAGGGCGGCCGCCTTTGATTTTTTGGATTTTTCCGTGGTTTTCGCAAGAATGTCCTGAAACCAGTCACGCACCGTTTCCCGAGTGACGTCGGCAATTAAGATCTCGCCGTCCTTCGGTTCGCCGGCCACCAGCACCCTGCGATCGAGAATCGGAAACCGCATGTTCCGCATCAATCGATTCATGTTCTCCTGAGTGATATTTCGTGTCGGATCCGGCGGAAGATCAATCGAGAGTTGAATCTCAAGTCGATCGATGGTGATGGGCCCGGATTGGCCACGGCCGATCCGGGCTTGAAACTGGAATCCCACCTCGACGCCCTCGCGCGTGATTTGGCTCGTAGCATCCCACATCATGAGCCGTGGCAGTCGCATATTCAGCCAACCACCGAGAGCATGGGCGATAAGAAACGCGAACAGCACCCACGCGCCCATTGCAAGTGTGATGCCAAACACTTTCATTTGCAGCTTGAACGGCAATCTGGTGGTAACGGCCGCGCCAATCGCGCCGCCGAACAAAGTGTTGCGATTGAAGAGGGCGTCGAATTGACAAAGAAGGCTGACAAGTTCGCCGGCTTCTTCCATGCCGTCGAATTCACGCACAGCCTGCGCCCCGACATGGCTGACCGATGGAAATTGCCCCTTGCCGGCGATGATTTCTCGTACGCGCGGAATAAAGATGAACTGAAGCCACTGGCTGTAGGCCATGGTGTCGATGGCAAAAGCCCGCCGAAATTGATACGCCTCCGGTGGCAGGGGGCGGTCCTGCCACATGTGGGTGCGTTTCATCTCAGCTTCGATTTGTCCGATGATGTCGGCTGCGCGGTCGTGAAGGGAGGACTTGTTAAACATAAAGAATGGATGTGATGCAGAGGTTTCAGACCGCATCTTTCGATCGACGGACTACGACTTTGAATATTTTGGCTGATACAATTGAATCGTGAAATCGCCGGGCGCTTTGAAAAACGTCACCAGCCCGTAACCTTGGTCTTGGACGTCCTGGGTGAATTCGACGCCCTTTGCCTTCAGTTCGCCCACCGTGGCGGCAATGTCGTCGCAATAAAAAGAAATGTCGGCCGTGCCCGAAGCGGCCTCTTTACCGTCGGTCGGATGCACGCCGAGAGCGGCCTCGGGTGCATCAAAGATGAGCCATCCATCGCCGACGTCGGTGCCCTTGAGACCGAGCTTGTCGCGCAGAAAAGCCCGAAGCTCGGCGGCCTGGGTCGAATAGAACATGGCATGGAGTCCGCGAATCATGGGGCACCCTTTTCAGAATCCTAATGAATCAACATCATGGCCACTTCAGCATTTCGACTGACAGGATATCGCGCCGATGCCGGAGACTCCATACGCCGACACCCATGAAAATTCGGTCGGCTTGTAGGGTTGGCGTGTCTTTCATTACATTGCACGACGACAAACTGACTCAGAGTTTTCATGCAGCCGGGAAAAAACATGCACGCCAAATCCAGAAAACCAGCAGTGAATCGATCGAAAAGCACAAAGCAAAGCGGCGCTCCGGAGTACACCGCTGAGGCCGTACTGGCGCAATTGAAAAAACTCGGAGACAAACGGGTACGCGAACAAATGGGCACGCGATTCGGAATCACCGGCCCGACCGCCCAAAAATCCTTCGGCGTCTCCATGGCCAAAATGAAAGCGCTTGCGAAGAAAATCGGTCGAAGCCACGATCTGGCTCTCGCGCTGTGGGAGACAGGCTGGTACGAAGCCCGCATGATGGCTTCGCTGGTGGACGAGCCCCAGCGGGTGACACCCGCCCAAATGGATAAGTGGTGCCGCGCGTTTGACAATTGGGGCATCTGTGACACGGTGTGCTTTTGCCTCTTTGATCGCTCGCCTCATGCAATGTCAAAGATCAAGAAGTGGGCC
>JADJRI010000041.1 GCA_016712275.1 Planctomycetota bacterium | reverse complement strand
TACAAGCGAAAAAATAAGCTTAAGGATCGCCGTGTAGTAAAAGTATATTGTCATAAGTTTTCTAAACCCAGATCTACCTCCTACAATACTCCAAGCAGCATATAGAGCAACTCCATAAGCCAATACGTAAATAAGAGCAAAAATAGCATCAGACCCAAGCTCAAGAAATGGATCATTCCGATTCAATGGAATACTCAATATCCAGGACATGACAAATGAAACAGCAAAAAAAGACTAAAGCTTTCTCCATTGCTGGTTCTTTGCAAAAGCACTCTCAGCAACGAAACGTTTCGGGCCGGAAATTAGACCAAAAAATTATCAAGATAAGATGGAATAAGCCCAATAAGCTTTTCGTACAGATCTTTCATGCTTGACGCTCAAAATCTCAAATACATTATCAGGTCAGGTTTTTCATTTTGCTGGTTTTGTGCAAACCATAAGGTTTCATTTATTTGAAACCAACTAATAAGTTGGTCAATTGCTTAAAGTTATTTTGCGTTTTAAGGGCATCGTAATGACGGCCATCGCGGAGTGGATTGGTCATGGTCATTGGTGGATTCCTCCTCGGTGGCTATGAAAGTCGCAGGTCGGTTGCAGTCACCCCTGCCCCACAGTAACTGCGCCGCCAGCGGATACAACCAGCCAGCGATGCGGCCGCCCTCGGCGTTCCGACTGGCGGTCGGAGGTACGTCCAGCAGCGTGTAGCGCCCACCCACCTCGAACAACCGGATTTGGCGCGCGAAAGCCTGGGGATCTTGCCAGAGCTGGTTGTCGTAATTCTCTTCCGCCAGGGACACGCGGCCCTGTTCTAGATCCACCGCCACCACCACGGCGACATGACCGTGCCGCCATTCGGGATCGGCCCGGTCGGGGTAATACACCACCAAATCCCCCCGCCTGGGTGGGCGGCGGGCGGTGCCGTTGATGGAACGAGCCAGGGGAAACGGTTGCTGGGTTTCGAGATTTTTCCCTTCGGTGAGGTACAGAATCTCGTGGGCGCTATCGATGCTGCCGAAGGTGATACCGAGATTTTTCATCCACCACTTGCGGGCATACTCGACGCACTGATACGTCACGCCGATGTATTGAAGTTGGTCTTGCTTGGGATCGTCCGTGTGCACCGAGACGGCGCCCGACGCCCGGTCAAGAAAGGAATATTCCGGCCGAATGCAGGTCGAGACGCAGTTGGAGCGGCCTTCCGCCCCATCGGCGACCCCCAGCACGGAGCCAAAAGGCGTGACGCAGGGACCGGCGCAGGCCAGCTTGCCTTCGGCGAAGAGCCGGCTGCTTTCTAGTTTGGTGAAAGCTGGCGGCTTGGGCAGCAGTCCAAAACCATCGGTGTGCGGCAAATCGACGCTCATCGCGGCGGATAGATCCAGCGTAGTCCTGGCGTCGGGGGTGGCGATGTCCGCTACCGCCCGGCCGGAAGCCAGCCCGACCGAGAGAACCAGGCCAAGACCAAGGATCAGGGCCACGTCCGACGGGCGGATACGGCGCTGGGCGTTGATCAGTTCGAGCCACGACCTTTTCAGCTTGCGTTTCCACATCATTGGATTTCTCCTGGCGCGATATTCTGGTTCACGCG
Organism: Planctomycetota bacterium; assembly: GCA_016712275.1. GTDB lineage: Bacteria > Planctomycetota > Phycisphaerae > UBA1845 > UTPLA1 > JADJRI01. The sequence goes on along the minus strand of JADJRI010000041.1, from coordinate 17,482 downwards.
GAACAGATTGTTCGGGTCAAACCTCGCCTTGAGCGCGGCAAGGCGCGGGCAGTTGGCGCGGATCGGCGACGGTCGCCACTCCGTTCATGGAACACCTCGGTCTCCGTCTGGTGTTTACCAGAGCCTAAAATCATGGGTGGTACGTTTAAAATCCGCATTGCTTCAGCATTTCGCTTTCCTAAACACACCTACAATGAATGGTTCTGGGCAGCCAGCACGCGCTCGCAAGCCAATAGCCCTTGCTGGAATTCACTGGGCTTTGTCGTCCGGGACACCTTCGCCGCATCCAACACAACTCGTTGGGAGACCGCCGATTCGATTAACGTCTGTAATTCGGATTGCGGCGGAGCGTGCCGTGGGGCTGGTTCGGTCAACAACCCACCGAGATGATTCGCGGCGGCAACTCGCGTGCCCATGTCGGGGATCGTTTCATCGGCTTCGCGGCAAAACCGCAGCAAAATCCTCTTGATGATGGAGGTGTGATCGAAAAGAGTATGCGAAACTTGACCCGGTTTTACCCAAGGCGAAACGATCAAAGCCGGCACGCGGCAACCGTAACGGCGAAATTGAGGATTGTCGTCGGTGGCGGCTGGTGGCGTTACATGATCGTAGAAACCGCCGTGCTCATCGTAAACGATGACAAGCAGGCTTTTATTCCAAACCGGACTCTCGACAAGCGCTTGATAAAGCGTATTGACCAATGTTTGCCCCGCTCGAACATTGGCGGGAGCATGATCGTCGTTGGAATAGCTTAATTTGCCAAAATTGGCGAAATTGGGATCGATCCACGACACGGCGGCTAAATTCCCCGCCGCCGCGTGGCTGAGAAAATCCTCGGTTTCAAAAAGCGAGTTTTCCGAGAAGGAAAAGAAATGATCGGTATGCCCTAGGCGGTAGTCTCCGTCGATAAGCCGGAGAGTCGCGAAATCATGGCAATACCAGCGCCAGGACACACCTCGCGCGTCCAAATGGCGGATGAATGAAGGTTCGTCGTACAGGGGTAGCCGCCTGTTCTCGCGGCTGCCGTCGCCACGCCCGGCCACGGAGTACAACCGGTTTGGCCAGGTTTGCCCCGGCACCGAGCTGAACCAGCGGTCGCAGATCGCAAACTCGCGCGCCAGATGATCGTAAACCAGCAGGTCGGAAGCATTGTAATAGCCCATTACCCCGCCAGGGTCGGCGGGATGATGCATTCGCTCGAAGTTAAGAACGAATCCTCCATTACCGTCGCTGATCTGTTCATCGACACAATTCCCTTCATGGCATGGGTCCAGTTCAAAAGCGGTGTTTTCCAAATGGCGTACCCGATGAATCCCGCCATCTTTGGATCGATTGAACATATCAGCGGTCAAGCCATCCACATCGGTTCTACCGCCTTCCAGTTTAAGATAGCCAAGCATATGATCGAATGAACGATTCTCCATCATCAGTACGATGATGTGATCGATCTTATTGAGATTACTCAAATCCTCAGCCATCATGATGGGTGCTCTCTAAGCCAATGGGGCAACCAATCCCAACTGCTGCGTAATGCTCAAGCTATCCGAATTGAACCAGCGTTCGGTAATTTTTCCGTCCACGATTCGGAACAAGGCCAGCCCATTCCAGGAAAGTTCGTTGCCACTGGGCGAGACGCCTAGAAATTCACCTTGATGGGTGCAGCGCATGGTGCCGCGCACACCGACCATTTCCCCGTCGGCAATGACGTCATGCAATTGTACGTGGAGATCGCCAAACACCGCGCGAGAGGCGGTAATACCCTGCTTGAGCGTATCGCGACCTTGTGGGCTACCGAACAAGGTTTCGCCATGATCCTTGAAATCGGAAGCCATTATTTCATCCAGTAAATTCATGTTTCCTTGACTCATCACTTCTTCATAGAAACGACGAACGATCGCTTTATTCGCTTCTGACATCGCCTGATCTCCTCAAGTTTGAATTGCTTTTTTACCGACACGCTTTTCGAGCATTCGCCTGACGATTATCCAGAACCGCTTGAGATCGTGTTTGCGGAGTTACACAGATGACATCACCCGCAAAAGCTTCGCGCCAGACATATCCGGAAAGGCAAGTATTTGGGCCCGATGGCCCACCCGTCGGGCTGCGTCGCGCCGCAGCTTGAGAGTTATCAACTCGTGCTTGCTCGCGTACGTCGGGCTTTACACAAACATGGTCGTTTGGAGCGGCATCTCGCCAGACAAAGCCACGAATACAGGTATCAGGACCATAGGTACAATCTTTCGGGGGAGCCGCTATTAAAGGTCCTCCCGTGGTTGTTCCAGTATCCTCGGCCAAGGATAAATATATGGTGGATGCTAAAGCCAATAGAGTTGCTATTATTACAGTAAATAATCTTTTCATATTCAATTCTCCATCATGAACTACACACTGAATGTCATTATCTTTAACACTCGTCAGCAGTGCTGGTCGCAAGGCACACTGTCTCTTTTCTCGATTTGACCCGTATAAGTATTGACAACCTCATCGAAGCAACCTTTCCCTTGAATTTCGATACGCCTCAATAACCGTCCATTGTCGAGCCATCTCTGGCATAGCACAACGGAATTGTTTTGTGCCACAACGATTGGAGCAAGCCTTTCTTCCGCCTGGGCACGGTTAATAAACCATAGGCCAATCGCGGCTTGATCATTGGACTCAAAGGTCTTGAGTCCCACCCACCAGAATACAGGTTTCGCATCAGGCGACTGTACTTTTATCAAGATATCTCCAGATAAACAGATAATGGTTCCCACCTCAATATTATGGTTGTTCTTGATACTCATAAATTCACTCTTACTGCACTCATAATTTTTCTGCCATAACCTGTTTTGCTCCAAAGCAATCTGGGTCTTGTCAAAAGGAACGCCGATCCGCCATGATTTGTAATAACCCAAGGCAGTAGGTATGGCCCCAATAATGGCAATAAATATCGTGGGGTACATGATTAACCATTGCCACCATTTTTTTTGGTTATCCTGCTTGGAGCAATCGGGAGACTTCGATGAAGATTCTATTTTTTTAGAATCAATGGCAGAACCATCATGATTCATGGAATGATCCTCTAGCCACTACCCAATCGAATCTCCGGTATGACGCCGAGATCCTGTAACTGTCCCATCACATCCATGTTGGCCCAGCGTTCGATAATCCTGCCTTCCGCGTTGAAGCGGTAAGTGGAAATACCGCGCCATGTCGAAACCTTTCCGGTCGGCGGAATGCCCATGAACGGGCCTTGATGCGTGCCGCGCCAGGACAACAGGCATACCACCGTATCGCCTTCGGCGACCATGGCTTCCACGATGGTATGGCTGTCGGGATAGGCGTTGATCACGCCCAGCACGCCTACCTTGATCGCCGTGCTGCCTTCGATGCGAGGGAACAACGTCTCGCCGTAATGCACGAAATTGGGCTCCATCAATTCGTCCACGACGGCGACATTGCCCTGATTGATAATCTCGTCGTAAAAACGGACGATGCTGCCCCTGTTTCTCTCTTCAACCGATGCCATTGCTTTAACTCCTCATTCGGCAAGCAGCGGGGTGTCATTCGCCCTGGCCCGGGAAACGTGGAACCCGGCCAAGTTGCTGCATCACGCCCAATTCATCTTCGATCACCCAGCGTTCCACCATCTTGCCGGCGCTGTTGAAGCGAATGATGGAACTTGCCGTCCAGCGCATTGATTGGCGGGTCGCGGGCACGCCCATCCATTCGCCTTCCTGGGTGCCGTTGACCTGCACGTACACCATGACCTTGTTCCCTTCGGCGAAAATCTGCTGGATCGTCGCGGTGGCGTCGGGGAAAGCGGCCTTGAAGCGGGGAATCGCCTGCCGGAGCGCATCCCGGCCGTAGACCAGCGGGAACAGGGCGTCGCCGTGGGTGACGAATTCGGGAATCATCAACTCGTCGATGGCGGTGGGCAGGATTTCGGGATCGCGGCTGCTCAGGGCGTCGAACAGGCGTCGGGTGGCAGCGATGTTCGCCGCGGTGTCGTCCGGGGGTGGCGCGCCGCCGCCCAAGCGGATCGGCGGAATCACCCCAAGCTGGATCATCAACCCCAAGGTGTCCCAGATGCCCCAGCCTTCGGTTTTCTTGCCGTCGGCAATGCGGTGAATGAGGTGGCCGCTCAAATCGAACGCCCGGCCCGTCGCCGGCAAGCCCCGGAAATCGCCGGTGTGCGTGCCGGTCACCCGGTAGCGGGTGGCGACACTATCGCCTTCGGCGTACATCGCCTCGATGTGATAACGGATGTCGGGGAAAGCACCGTGGATCGTGGCGATCCAGGTCTTGAAGAAATCCAGGCCGCGCGCGACCTCGCCGCTTTCCTGATGAAAGACGAAATCGGCAGCGTACAACTCGTCGATCACCGCGAGGTTGGCCGGATTCCAGCCTTCCTCGATGGCGCGCCGCACGATGGCTTTGTTTCGTTCACGCAGATTCACCGGGTTCACCACTCATCTCCTTCATTGCTCGACCCATACCGACACGGAGCCGCCGTTACAGCGAAACTCCCCCCAACCATCGTCGCCAGCGGTAACCGTGCCGCCGACGTTGCCGGTGACGTCCGCGAACGTCCGGTTCGGACGATCGACGTTCATCCGCTTCGCGCCTCCCGGTCCGTCGCTGAGCACCACCGCAATAGCGCGCGGGTGATCGGCGTCGCCCAACCGGGTCCAGCCGATGACGTCGGGATGATCGAAGTAATCGATTTGCTGGCCGTAGGCGTGATCGCGCCGGACCTGCAACAGGCGATCCAGCGCCTGCCGGTGCCCCTGGCGTCCCGGGGCGCCGAAATAGTCGGGATAGAACACGCAGGGATAACCTTCCCGCCGCAGCAGAATCAGGGCGTAGGCCAGCGGCTTGAACCAATCCTCGACGGCGTCTTCGCGGTAGGAATCGTGGTTATCGACGAAAGTTACCGCCAGCTCCGGGTCCTGTCGCGCCTGCGTGCCCTCGAAAATGCGGGTCATGTCGAAGGAACCCCCGCCTCGCGAGGCGTCGCGCAGGTTGAAATGCAGGCGGAAGTCGAATACCGACATGCGCCGTCCGGTCTGTTGGATGAACCAGCCCAGGGTGCCGGAATCCGGTGTCCAATATTCGCCGACGGCAAACAGGTCACGCCCGGCGGTGGCGCGGATGTGATCCAGCCAGTCGTTGAAGAAAAAGAAGCGGATGTGCTTGGCGGCGTCGAAGCGAAACCCGTCGATGCCCAGGGTTTGCACGATCCATTCGCCCCAGCGGTTCAACTCCGCCCGGACCGGGTCGCTGTCCATGTCCAGGTCGGCGAACAGCAGGTAATCGAAATTGCCGCGTTCCGGGTCCACCGGAGTATCGAATTGCTTGTCCCGCAACTTGTAGATAGTGCCGACCGTACCGGTGCGCTGGTCGTAATCCACCGCGTCGAAGTGCTGCCAGTTCCAGACGAAGTCGGAATACGCGCCGGCGCGGCCCGGAAAGTTGAAATAGGTCCAGACTTCGATTTCGCGCGGCGAGCCGATTTCGATGTTGCGGTTGTCGTGCGACACCGGCGTACCCATGACCACTTCGGTGCGATCGGCGCCGGCCTTGTGGTTGAACACCACGTCGAGATAGACCTGAAGCTCGGCCGCGTGCGCGGCCTGGACCGCCGCCTCAAGTTCCCGGCGGGTGCCGTACTTGGTGCGGATGGCCCCCTTCTGATCGAATTCGCCGAGATCGAACAGATCGTAAATGCCATAGCCCACATCCTGAGTCCCGCGCTCGGCCTTGCAGGGCGACGGCAGCCAGAGTGCCGTCACCCCGGTGGCGGCGAGATTGGCGGCGTTGCGGATCAAATCGTTCCACAACGTCCCGTCGGCGGGATAATCCCAATAGAAATACTGCATCAAGGTTCCGTTGGTCGCCATCGCCTCAACTCCCGCGCGATTCCCCGCGCCCCCCAGCGGGCGCGAGGTCAAGAGAAACTATTACCGTTGGAAAACCAGCACGCTATTGGCCGGCAGGCGGGCGGAGAACACGCCGCCGGCGGAAGCGATCGGGTCCGCGTCGACCAGGCCGCCGCCGCCATAACCCGTGGTGTCGCTGTTGAAAATTTCCCGCCAGCGCCCGTCGGCGATGCTCGAACTTTGAATCCGGTAACCGTCGGCGAACGCGCCATTGTTGAGACTGGCGATCACCAGCAATTCGTCGTTAGCCTCCCAGCGCCGGAAGGCGAGCACGCGGTTGGCGTCGTGAACGTGGAGTACGTCGATATTGCGCGAACGCAAGGCGGGATGCGCCAGCCGCAGGCGGATCAACTCCTGATAGAAGCGGAACAGATTGGCGCCCGCACCCTGCCGCAAGGCCGGGAAGTTTTCCCGTTGGTCGATGAAATCGTCATAACGATACGGCTCCGAGGCGCCCACTTCCTCGCCCATGAAGAACATCGGAATACCCGGTCCCAGCAAGGTCATGCCAGCGACGACATGGACGCGAGCCTCGGCATAGCGCCGGGTGGCGGCATTGCTCAGCGAGGCGCCGTTCACGGCGGTGACGAGGGTCCGCGCCGAATGGACCCGTTGTCCGCCTTCCTCGTAGTAGGAATTGCCGGCTTCGTCGTGCGATTCGTGATAGACCACCTTGGCGCTGGCGCTCTCGGTCAGGGCGTCGGCGAACCGGGACAGGCGCAGCTCCCGGTCGTCGCCGTAGCCCGCGAACTTGAGCAGCCGGGCGCGGCTGGCGTCGTTCTGGGCATCGCCGATCAGATGGTGATAGAAGTCCGCGTACCAGGTGGCGTCGAAACCAAGACCGCCCTGCTCGCTCGATTGGGTGACCGCCGACCAACCGGAATGATCCTCAGCGATCAAAAACACATTCGGTTTGAGCAGCTTGAGGGTGCGGGTCCATTCGCGCAGGAATTTGGCGCCGAAAATCCGGGCGGTGTCGGCGGCGGCGCCGTTGGCGTGAATCACCGCGTAAGAGTGAATGGAGGTGGTCTGATCGACCCGGAAGCCGTCGAGGTGGAATTCGCTCACCAGCATCGCCGCGCTGCTGATGAACAGCTTGCGCACGATCTCATCCCAAAAGCGCGGCGCGTAACCGGTCGACATATTGTCGATGTAGCCGCCGTGGCCCGCTGGAGTGGCGTTCGGATAGTCGCTGGCCCGGCCCTGGTACCAGTAATAAATATTGTGTTCCGGCGTGGTGGAATCGTAGGCCCATTGCGCCCGCTCGCCGTCGTGGGTGTAGTGGTTGTACACCACATCGAGCAGCACGGCGATGCCGCGCCGGTGGCACTCGCGGACGAAGTGCTTGAACTGATCGCGCCCGCCGCCGGCGTATTCGATGGCCAGATAATGGGAGGTGCCGTAACCCCAACTGGTCCAGCCCTCGAACTCCGAGGTGGGCATCAGCTCGATGCAGTTCACTCCGAGATCGGCCAGATAATCGAGCAGATCGATGGCGTCGGCCAGGGTACCGCGCCGATTCTGACCCGCCCCCAGCCCGTCGACATGGAGTTCGTAAATCACCAGATCGTCGATGCGGGTCGGCAACGGCCGGTTGGGATCGAATTCGTCCCGCCAGAATTCCTGCTCCGTCAGCCATTGCGTTTCCGGCCAAACGTCCTCGCGGAACAGGCGCATGATCTGCTCGGGGTCGATCACCACCGAGCAGCTCTTGGTGCCGTCCACATCCTGGCGAGTGCCGTCCCAAGGCGCCTCGCCCGGTTCGGGGTTATCCGGGTTCTTGCCGCCGCTGCCGATCTGGCAACGGGAATAGAGGTCGGTGCGATAGGCGATCGAGCCGTCTTCCCGGGTGATGCGAAACATGTAGGGGGTATGATCGAAACCAGCGAAGCTCGCCAGTGCCGGCGCGTCGGCCGCCTCGGTCGCCCAAATACCGTCCTCGACTTGGCGCATTGGAATGGTTGCGGTGACCCCGCGTCCGTCGTTCCAGATGTAGCCACCGACCGGTTCGCCGCGCGCCAGTTCCACGTTGCGGGCATTCGGCGCCCAGACCGCGAAGCGGATCGCCGGTTCGGCCTGGCCGGCGACGATCCGCTTGTTCGCGCCCAGCCGGCGACAGTGGGTGAGGTAATAGCGCTCGCTCTGATCGGCGGCCTGGAGGGTGAAGCTGCGGTAGCGCTCGGTCACGGCGGCGTCGCTGACCTCGGTCGGAATGCCCCACGCGTTGGGCCGTTGCGGAGTATCGACATTCACGCCCCAGCGAAAGGCCTGACCGATTTGGCTGTCGTCGAGATTGACCATGGCGCGAAAGGCGGGACAGCCGTCCTCGGCGGTGAACGCCTCCATCGGCGTGGTGGACCATTGCTCGGAGCGCACGCCCTGAGCGTTCCAGTTTCCCGTCAATCGGGCGTTCAGCAAAAAAGGCTGCCGCAATCCGGTCAAATACTCAAATCGTACTGGAATCAATGCCATGAATAACACTCCCTCTAACCGCTCCACCGATTGGCTTGCCGCGGGACGAGTCAAGCCGGCGGGGGCGGGCTATCCTGATCGCTAAAGCCCTGAGTCACCTGAAACACGTTGCCCTCGGGATCGGCGAGCCACACGCTGCGCCAGCCCGGAATGAAGGCGTCGAAGCTCAGCGGGCCGAAAGTGACTCGTGCATCGTCACCCATCGCCGCCAGTTGGGTATCCACGCTGTCCACCTGGAACGAGTAATTGCGCACGCCGGGATAGAGCAGCCCTTCGTTGTTGGTGTCCGGCGACGCAGGCCGTTCGCCCTGCGCCGGGAACAGCTCCAGATACACGTCGCCGCCCTTCAGAAACACGATCTGGCGGCCATCCGGCAGGTCGATCACCCGGGCACGCCAAAAACCGAAGTGCTTGGCGTAGAAGCGCTCGATGGCCGACAGGTCGTTGCAGTTCAGGGAAAGGTGATGAAACATCATGAGAACGTCTCCTACGCACCGGCCTTGATCAAATCGGCGCACTTTTCGGCGATCATCAGAATGCCGGCGTGACAGTTGCCGGACGGCACCACCGGCATCACGCTGGCGTCCGCCACCCGCAAGCCGTCCACGCCATACACGCGCAGATCGGGGGCCACCACGGCCCGCGGGTCCGTGCCCATCTTGCAGGAGCCGGCCTGGTGGTGATACGAATCCGCCCGTTGCCGCACGAATTCTCGCAATTGGGCATCGCTCGCCACCGCTGGTCCGGTAGGAGCTCGCCGGTGACCCACTCCGGAAAACGCGCGGGTGGCGAAGATCTCCGCGAGCGCTTTACCGCGTCCACCAACCGCCGGATGTCGTCCTCGGTGCCCAAATAGTTTGGATTGACCAAGGGCTTATCCAGGGGATTGTTGCTGGCCAGTCGCACCCAGCCGCGCGAGGTGGGCCGTACCACGCCCGGCAGGATGCTGACCGAGTTAGGGTTTTGCTGGCCGACGATGATGTCGAACGGCACATGGACGAAGGCGATCTGGATATCCGGTCCGCTTTGCGCCGGATCGGACTTGTAGAACAGCGCCGCTTCCGACAGATTCAGATGGCCCGGCGGCACCGGTCGCGCGGTGGCCTGAATCAGACCGGTGAGGATGTGATTGTGGAAGTTCTCGCCGACACCCGGCGATTCCGCCACTACCGGAATATATAATTCGATCAGATGGTTAGGGTCGCCGATGCCGGACAGCAGCAACAGCTTGGGCGATTCGATCGCGCCGGCGCAGACGAGCACCTCGCGATCCGCCCGCGCGGTCTGGAGAGCACCGTTCTGGCTGTATTCCACGCCCACGCAGCGCGATCCCTCGAATAACAGCCGGGTGGCCCGCGCACTTGTGCTCAAGGTCACATTGGGGCGAGCCAGCGCCGGCAGTAGATAGCCCTCGCGCGCGCTCCAGCGTTTCCCATCGCGGATGTTGACGTGATGCCAACCCGCTCCCTCCATCCGGGGACCGTTGAAATCGTCGGTGGCGGGATAACCCAGCTCCCGGCAGGCGGCGATGAATGCCGCCGACGTCGGGTTCGGGTCGTGCAACCCCGCGTTCAATAAGGGGATGGGGCCGTCCTTCCCGGTCCATGGCCCCGTATCGTCTTCCTGATCTTCCAGTTTCTGAAAGTAAGGCAGGATGCTTCGGTAGTCCCAGCCTGTACAACCCTGTTCGGCCCAGCCGTCGTAGTCGGACATATGACCACGGATGTGCATGAGCACGTACAGGTTGCTAGTTCCGCCCGGCAATTTGCCGCGCGGCTCGTGGGTTTCCCGGCCGGCCAGTCCCGGTTGCGGCACGCTGCGGTAATCCCAATCCGCTTCCGAGCCGAGCAGGGTCGGCCAGGCCGCCGGGGGTTCAATGCGGTTTTCGATGTCCGGTGAAGCGTCGGCGGGTCCCGCTTCCAGCACTAGCACCCGGACATCGGGTCCTCGCTGAGCCGGTTGGTCAACACCGAACCAGCCGACCCCGCGCCGACGATGACGAAATCGTAAGCGTTCATCGGATTTCCTCAAGCGGGCGGCGCTTTGGGGTTGGTGGGATGATTGAAAGGCGCGAAGGCCGTTTCATCGTGGATGGTGCGCATGTACTTGATCTTGCCGTTTTCCAGGCGGAAGAAATTGGCACCCACTACCTCGCGTTGTGGCAGGTAGTTGTAGGCGATGGGCGTGCCGGCACGGTTGGCGGCGTCACAGCGCCAGATCACCACCGCCCGTTCCCCGTCCACCACGACTTCCTTGGGGATCATCTGGAACTTGCTGTAGCCGTAGCTGATGGCGCCGATCGCGCCCCGCAGCACTTCGATGCCCTCGAAGTGTCCAGCCAGCTGCTCGTCGCCGGTCACGTCCACGTCGAACAGGGTCAGCCATTCGTCCCAGGCCCCGCGGCTGGCGGTTTCGTAATATTTGTCGATCACATCTCGGGTACTCATGAATCGTGCTCCTGTAGCGGGCGAAATCCGGCGAAGCGGCATCAGGCCGAGGGGCCGCGCGGCCGCCGTCGCGGCACGTTGTAAGCCTTGACGAAAGCGTCGGCGGCATCCTCGATGATCGGTACGAAGTCGTTGATCAGAAAATCGGGGTCCGGTAGCGGATGGCCTGCCACCCCCCATTTCCCCTGCTTGACCTCCTCGACCGTCACGTAGATGTAGGGCCGGGCGGCTTCCATGGTGGCCTTGCAGAAAGCGTCGGTCAGTTCCTTGATCAGCGCCGTTTTCTGCTCGTCGTTGAAGAAGCCTTCGATGACCTTGACGCTGATGATGGGCATGGTGGTTTCCCCTGGGCCGTTTAAGACCAGAACGCGTCGTATTGGGCGGTGCCGTCGCCGAAGATCGCGCCCCGGCCCTCGACCACCTTGCCGTCCCGCCAGGTCAGCCAATGGATCACGTCGATATCGAGCTGGCGATCCGATTGGCCGGCGCGATAGCCGGTGTTGCGGGTCACGTCCGCCGAAAAATTGTCGGCGACCATCAGCGCCATCCGATCCATGCGGAAACTGTTGTCCGACAGGCGGCCGACCGTGGCCATGAACGCGATGAATTCGTCCAGGTTGTTCTTCCAACCCGAGAGTTGGTTGCCGGCCGGGAACCAGCCAGCGCAGATCCTCGGCCCAAAGCTCGGCGATCCGGTCGCGCTGGCCGGTGGCGAGTGCCGCGTAGGCGGCGGTGACTTGTTCGTCGGTGATGATGGCCATGAAATCGTCCTCCTAGTCCGCCAAACGGTCGGGAATCGGCTTGAGCTGGTAGACGGTGTTGAAGAAGTTATCCACCGCGTGCTGATCGCTGATGTACACCTGGACTTGGGCGATGCGTCCGTCCCGAATCCGGTAATGCGTGCAGTTGAGCGCGTTGAGGGTGACTGGCGACTCGTTGCCGGCGTCGTCGCGCACCGTGGTCGTGCCTTGGCCGCGATGGACCTCCACCACCGTGTCGTCGCCGAAGGTGTCGACACCGGTGCTGGGATCGCGTGAGGGGTCGAGCGTGACCTGGATATTGGCCCGCACCAGTTGGGCGAATAAGGCCAGGACTTCCTCGGCGCCGTGCTTGACACCCGACAACGGATGGCGGCCGGGCAGGCCCCAGATCAGATCCGGCGCGAAAATCTCGTTGCGGATGGTGTCCATGTCGTTGCGGTTGAAGCACTCGTACATTCTCTGTACCAGCGCGATGTTGGGATGAGTGTCTGCCATGCTGCTGTCCTCTTAAGTGAATCCACGAATGGGTTGTCCGGCGAAGGACGGTTCAGGTCACAACGGCTTCGAACCGAGCATGGGCCGCAGCTCGTCCACGATGTAGCGCGCAATCGCTAGCCGTCCGTCGTTGCCTGGCGCGCGACTCAGTTCCCAACGCTGGTAAGCGTCGAAACCGATCCATTCGCTGCGCGGCGCCGGCGGGTTCCAGCGGCGGGCCTGCCAGTTGACCACGACATCAAGCAGGTAGCGGTCGTCCCGCCAGGAGAAGCCGACGTGGGTGACGATATGCAGTTCGTCGAAAAAGAGCCGGATTACGCCCTCGTACCAGTTTCTGAATTCCTCGACCCCGTGCACCGCTCCCTCTGGGAATTGCATCTCGACCCCATCGGCGACCAGCGGGACCAGTTGCTCCGAGGGCGCGTGAACATCGAGCTTGCGATACCAGTCGGCGACGAAGGCTTCGATTTCCACGCGGCTGAAGGCATCCGCGGTCATTGGAGTGTTGTGATCCGGCATAACCCACCTCCCTCCATTAATGCGTTGGCCGCGGCACGCCGCCGTCCAACACCAGTTCGATCAGGAATGGCCCGTCGTGGCCCAGCATCGCCTCGATCGCCGACGCGATCTCGGTCGGTTGCGCGACGCGCCGGCCCGGGACTCCCAGCGCTCCCGCCAGCGCGACAAAATCGAGAGTCGGCTCATCAACCGTGAACGCGGGCGGGAAATCGGATGGATATTGGCCCGGCGCCAGGCCCTGCTGGTTCCAGTAATCCAGCAGGTTCTGCTTCAGCAGGCGGTAGCCGCCGTTGCCGCACACCACGAACTTGGCGCCGATCCGGTAGTGGGCCGCCGTCCATAGCGCCTGAAAGGTGTACATGGCGCCACCGTCGCCGGTCAGACCCAGCACCGTTTTTCCGGACGGGCCAGTTTCACCCCGATGGCACCGGGCAGACCGACCCCCGAGCCGTGCCGCCGGGCGTCTGGAAAAACGATCCGATCGCATGGGGGGCAACCAGCGGGTCAATTCCGGAAAATGCGTCAGCGATTCGTCGAACAGGATGGCGTCCTCGGGCAATTGCCGGGCGAGTTCCGCCGCGAAGGCGGTCATGCGCAGCGGCACCGCGTTCATTTCACCCTCGTCCCGCGCCCTGGCCTCGGCCAGTTCGCGCCGGTTGGCCGCGCCGATCGCGTCGGCGCGCTGGGCCGCTGCTTCCCGTTGCGCTGGCGTCGCCAGATCGGTGACCGCGTCCGCCAGCGCCTTCAGCGTCAACTTCGGGTCGCTGAGCAGCCCCAGGGTGATGGGATGGTTCTTGGCGATCTCGTAGGGATCGAGGTCGATGTGGATGATCCTGGCGTCGGCCCGGAACGGATTGCTCAGATGAGGAACACTTCCGGAAGACATAGGTGCCGCACACCACGACGACATCGGCGTTGGCGACGACCTGCTGGCTCGAACGACCAAACATGTGGCCGGTCAGGCCGCAGTAGAGCGGATGGATCCACGGCATGTTGAGTTCGGACGCCATGACGCCGTAAACCCGTGCCCCCAGTACCTCCGCCAATTGGGCGAGTTCCGCTTGCGCCTGCGAGTGCGCAACGCCATCGCCCATCAGGATCAGCGGGTTTTGCGCCCCTTGCAGCATGGCGCTGGCGGCGGCGATGGCCGCCGGTTCTGGGACCACCCGGGTCACCGGCACCACTGTCGGCACCACCGGCTCGTCGTTGGGTTGGTCGAGGATATCCTGGGGCACCGAAAGGAAGACCGGCCCGAACGGCGGCGTCGCCGCCATCTTGAGGCAACGCCGCAGCAGACGGAGCAGACTGCGGGAATCGATGACTCGGGCCGCGTATTTGGTGACCGGTTTCGCCATCGCCACCAGATCGACCGCCATGTGCGCGTCCATCGCATCGTAGGCCGCGCCGGCCTCGCCAGCGATCACGACCAGCGGCGAGCGTCGGCGCTTGGCGTGGTAGAGGCTGCCGATGGCGTTGCCCAGACCGACGCTGCAATGCAGTTGGATGACCGCCGGCCGTTGTGTCGCCTGGGCGTAACCGTCGGCCATCCCGACCACCGCCGCTTCCTGCAACCCCAGCAGGTAATCGAGGTCCGGAACGGGTAATCTCGTCCAGCAGTCCTTCCTCGCTGCTGCCCGGATTGCCGAACATATGGCGAATGCCGTCGGCCCTGAGCTGTTCCAGCAGTTTTTGATGTCCCGTCTTCTGGGTCATGACGTTCACCTCTTGTCGTCGGGTCACCAGCCGTAACGCCGTGGCCCGCGTTCCAATACTTCCACCACCATCTGGTCGGTGCGGGTGGAATCCGGGGTAGAGCGGCCGGTGATGAAGGAATAATCCACGATCACCGAGGTCTCCCGGCTGACGTTGCCGATATATGCGCCATCCGGTCCGGTGACGTCCCGCGGAATGTATTCCAACGGATATGGTGGCGGCCCTTGGCGAAGTCCAGGAATTGGTTATCGGCCCGCATGAAGGTGCCGCCGTCCAGCTGGTCATATTTCTAGCCATGACCGGTCATCCACTTGCCCCGGATAATGCTCTGCGATCGTCGAGATCGCGGGCGAAGGCCAGACACGTCACCGCGTGACACACCGATCAATTCTCGCCCTAGAAACCCCATTCAGAGGTCACAATCAATATCTTGCGACTCATCGCTCAACCTCCGCGTTAAAATCTGTTGAGCGATCACCTGGATGAACGACTGCACGTCATGCCAGTCGTGTGCGGTCACCAAGTCGTCATCGAGCACCACCCCTTCGTTTTGCGCGTCTTGCGGCACGTAGATCGCGCCGCAGTTCAGCACGTCCGCCAGCACCACCTCGTGGCAGATCACCTTGCGTCCCTTCAGCAGCTCCGGGTTGGGCGTGAGAATCCACAGGCCATGGCACAACGCTCCCTTGACGATGCGCGGGTTTTGCATGGCGCGGGCGAAGAACTGAACCGCCGGCGCCGAGCGGACCATGTCCGGCGTGATCGGTTGTCCCGCCGGGGGCTCGAAATAACGCAGGCGAACACTGGGGTAGTTGGCCACCATGATGACGGCGGCGTAGTCGTCGACATTGACCTTTCCAGGTCGATATTCACTTCGAGGTCAGCAGGGTATGCCCAGCCTGCTCCATCTCGCTGACGAAGATCAGGCTATTGTTGCCCCACAGGCGGGACATGAAGTGCACTTCCGCTTCCGGGTTCCGAAACCGTAGCGATAGGCTTGATTTCCCCCGGGATGTACTGGCTTTCCACCAGGACCGCGATTTTCTTGCTGGTCAGCAGCTTGACGGTCATGACGGCACCCCTTCTTTTTTTGGACGGAATTCCACCACCACCGGCGAACCGAGCTCCTCCTCGTCGAGTTCGATCTGGAAGTTGTTGGGCGAGAAACTCGGCCGGGGAATGCCGTTCACCGTGATGCCCGCGATCTCGATGGTGTCAGGTGCGTAAAATCGGGGAGCACGTTGACCGTGATGCGGCCGGCTTTCGGCTCTGGCCAGAAGAACAGGCAGAAATTGGCGTCGTTGCCGCCCTTGCCCATCACCGGACGCACGAACGAACGGGTGTAGAGATGCGCCAGATAGTTCAGCTCGAAGGCGTGGTAACCCGCGACGGAATGGCCACCCTTCTGGCCGTAGGCCCCTTCGATGATCGGCTTGCCGTCATCGCTGGTTCGGAAAAAGACGCCGCGGTTGTCGTGATCCAGAAAGAACGTATTCAGAACGCCGCCATTTCCCGGGCCAGGGTCAGGAACCGGGCCTCGCCGGAGGCGCTGTACAGGATCAGATAGGCGAGAATGCCCTGCTCTGCTGCCAGAAATCCTGGTGTTGCCCCAGGTGAATTCGATGGGCAGGCCGGGTTGCGGCTGCCGCTCGACCGCGTCGAAGCAGCCGCCCCGGATCTGGTCGAGGCCGTGAATCGCCATGGCATCGCCCAGTTTTTTGGCGAGATTGAGAAACTCTGTGGCCAGGTATCGTGCCGCTGGGCATCGCTGATTGCCGTGGGTCTGTCCCTGAGCCGCGCGCGCGTAATGGTTGGCGACCCGGTGAGATTCAGGCGATTTTCAGATTGTGTCCAACGATGGCGCGATTCTGCTGCCAGCGCCAGGGTGATCGGGTGTCCAGTCGGCGTGGAAGCGTTCGTTGACGAAGGGGGATTCGGGATCGGGAATTTCTCCAGGATCAGCCGTGCCGTGGTGTCAGGATGCCGCGACAGGTGTCGAGAAAATCCTCGATCTCGTCGCGGCCAGTGCCTCCGCGCGGCAGCGGTCCAGCGCGATGATGAGATTGACCAGATGGGCGGGTATATGGTCGCCGATCGAATTCCAGTTCTTGCGCAGCCGGTTGTCCCCAATGCTTCGGTGTCGGGCCGCAAGTGGCGTGGTCGATATGGGGAAAATACCCGCCCAACCGCCAAAGCCGTTTTCCGGCGAATCCAGGTAGCAAGTCTGGAAGGTGTTGACCGTGCGCTGCATGTCTCCCAGTACTTCCTGTGGTGATCCGGTAGTACTGCTGAGTCCGGCCAATGCGTAGATCTGCTCGTACGGGCGGGATGGTGTCCGATCGTCGGCGTTTTCCGAGGCGACGACGATTTGCCCGCCGCGATCGCGCTTGCGCTTGCCGGAGTTCCGGAAGCGGCGCCGCCCATCGCTGACTCAAGCTGCGGAAGGTCTCGCGCTGGAACTGGACCCCGCCTGCGGGCTGGGCGATAGCGTTCGTTGCCGGTCAGCAGATAGGCGGAAGAGAGGCAGATAAGGCGGGGAAAGCGTGGCGCATTCCTGCCTGGTCGTCGCGGGCGGGCCGACCCAGGATGCTGAGATTGGTGCGATACAGTTCCGCGAAATCTTCCAGTTGGTAGTTGCGCTTGTCACCGAACAGATCATCCAGCCACTCATCGGCCAGACGGGCGATCTGGGTCAACCACCAGTGGGTTTCCTCGAACAGATACTTTCCGGGCTGGAAATGCATCAGGACGACAAAGTGCGGGCGTCAAAACGCCTTTGCTCGTCATGCTCGATATAAATCCCTGAACGTGGGAGATCAGGGCATCGGTCTGAATGTATTTGCGGACGGTCTCGGACACGCCGCCACTGATCGAAATTCGCCGGGGCGGGCACGCGGTCGCGATTCAGATCGTCGAGATTACGCAGTACGCTAAGTAGGTCGTCGAGCTGGCCTGAATGAGATGAGCTGTCACCTGCGACAACGTAGGGTAAAGGATGCGCTCGAAGAATTAACGTTTCGTAACCGTTCCCATCAAGGTCAACTGCTTTGCGAGAAGTATTTCATAGGTGCTCCTGGACTGCACCGATCAACCAAAAATGGCCATTCGATTTATCCCGCCTCAGGTTGATCGATTGATGAGAGATCGATGCCCA
>JADJRI010000040.1 GCA_016712275.1 Planctomycetota bacterium | reverse complement strand
CTCACCTGGGGATGCCCTCGGCCGCCGGATCGAGTTCATCGACGACACCAATTCCGAGACAAAACGCTACTATTTTGACGGCGTCAACGAAGTTTACGAGTATAATGACAGTGGCGACCCGCTGCGGTACTTTGTTCACGGCGTCTCCTACATCGACGAGCGATTGGCAATGGTCAACTGCTACGAAACCACCGGCACCACCGACGACCGGCCGTACTACTACGTGCTGGACCGGATGTACAACGTGCGGTTCCTCGTGGATCGGGCGGGTGCGATTATCGAGCGCTATGCCTACGACCCCTACGGCAAGCCGCTGATCCGCGAGAGCGGCGGTCGCGGGGACACCACGGATTTGGGGAGGGTAACAGCAGCCGACAACACGCGCTACGGCCCGTCGGTCGCCGGCACCATCTGGGAGCCGCGATGTGACATGGATGATGATGGCGACGTGGATTCAAACGATACGACCCCCTACAACTATGCCGTCACGGTGACATGGCCGGCCAACCCGACGGTGAGCCAGGCCTTCAGCGATGTGGGCAACCCGTACATGTTCCAGGGCGTGCCGCACTTCGCCATCGACACCAGCTCCTCGGCCACCACCGTCAAGTTCCCGCTGAATCATCATCGGGCACGGTTCGCCGAGCCGGTGACGGGGCGGTGGGTGACGAGGGATCCGCTGATATATCAGCGGATGACTGATATTCACCGCACGCCTGTGCAAAAGTCTCTCGCCCGCATTCTTCCTGCGCTCGCGTATGATGGCAACCCGTTCCAATTCGGCCTCAGCTCACCAACAAAGATGAGCGACCCTTTGGGCTTAATCCCAATTCCGTCGTGTATTGCCTCAGGAAAATGCCCAAGTGTAGTCGAGTGCTGTTTAGAGAAGATACTTGCAAGAATTGCTGACCTCGTCTCCTATTCTGATGGAATGAATTGGTGCGAGTCAGGCACGGGAGTATCCAACATTCTTGGCGGTTGCGACTTAACTGGCCCAATCGGGACGCCGGGTGAAGACACCAATAACGACGGAATTATTGACCAGTGTATTACATGGGACTGGGATTATGGACAGAATCCAGAGATTTTCATAATCGTACATAATCCCAATATTTGGCCGGCGCAGCCACCGCACCTTCCCACTCCTGAAGAGGTCGATTTGATTTGCGAACACGGTGCGGGCGGGATCATTTCTGACGGTGTTACTATAACAAGTGTATCGTGCCCGTACAATGGGCCAGTTGGCCAAAGACCATAAACGAGACGATCACATTGAAGCTGGAACCGCCTCAAAGAACCAACAATAATGGACGTGACTATTTACCGCGTCGGCAAACAGATACCAATGGACTTAATAGATGATTGCTATAAGTACAATACTTGGGCTTGCGTATCTAATTACAGGTAAAGGATGGAGTGCCGAAGATTCGCTTGAGCTACGATTTGCGCCAAATTGTCTCATCAGTAATGCACTCGCAATTGGTGATGAGGTTCTAGTTCGGGTAACAACCCCAAATGGTCCAGGGACTGCAGCATGGGTCAGGCGAGGTCAGTTACAACATTGGAGAAGCGCATTGGATATGTGGGATGTCTCAGCAATTGGCCGCTCGCAGGCCGGTGAGGCACTTATTATCGGTAACTTTCCCGATCCAGTTGACAGGGCTAGACCTTAAACAAGCGAATTTCGCCTGGACCTGCGACACGGTTCGAGCGGTCGCGCGTAATGCGCACCTCTTTCGTTGCGACCGATGGGTCGGTTGAGTCGCGTTTGTTTGTCGGATGTTTCATTGCGTCCTCTGTTGCTTCGCTTGATTCGCCTCGGGTGGATCGGAGCGTCCGTACTCCGACATCATTTCAATCGACTTCAACATCGCATCGGATATGGCACCGGCATTGGGCGTTGCTCTGGCATCCATGACATCGAATACAGGGCGCGGGCGGCATCGAGCGAACCGCATCCACGCCGCCAGGAACACGTTTTGCCACGGGTTCCACGCCAGCAGCCGATAGACGATCCGCCGGCCAGCGCGGATGATCTGACACGGGACGCGGATGAAGGCGTTGAGGAACGTCTTGAACTCCATCCGCAACACGCGCTTTTCGTCTCCATGCCCGCTCGGCCCAGCGGCCCTGCTCCGGCAGGCTCAACGCGAACCATGCCTTCAGCGTCCAGGCCAGCGACGCCATCACCATGTAGGCCCAGTTGCTGACCAGATCGCCCACCGGCATCCGCAGGGCATTCACGCCGTTCTTCAATTGCTCGATGACATTCTCCTGATCGCAGCGGTCGTTCGCCTGTGCCACGATCTCGTCACGCGAGCTGGATGGCTTGTTCGCAAAGTGCGTGCCCGACTCCTTCCCGGCGCCATCATTGGTGATGTAGAAGAAGTACTTGATGTCGTCGAACAGCACCCGCTCGCCCTTCTCCCTCGACAGGTTCTTGCGGACCACCACGATCCGGTAGTCCTTCTTGCAGGCTGTCGGTCGATAGATGAACTCGGCCACGTCCTCGCTCACCAGCTTGATGTTCTCGTACTCCTTCTCGACGACGATCCGCTCCCGCACATTCTCACGGCGGCCGCGAGGCTCCGTCTTCACCTCGTATCGGGGTAGGCGTTTCAACGCTTTCCACGCCGATTCCGGCAGATCATCGGCGGTCTGTTTCAGGTTCGGCATCGCGTCGATCCCGAAGATGAATCGTGCGCCTTCGTCATCCCACCGATCCAGATGCCGGGTCTGCGAGAAGTCCGTGTCACCCCGCAGCAGCACCTTCCGGAACCCCGCCCGACGGCACAATTCGATCGCGCCATCCACGTACAGCCAGGCCTTCTCGTGGGAAGGACGGTTGCCCGATCGGTTCACCAGGTACAGCGGCTCCTTCGTATTGGCCAGTGAGACGACGAGCGGGTGATAGCCCCACTGCCCGTCATACGACAGGCCGATGCCCTCCTTGCACTGGCCATCCGTCGGCGCCAGGCTTCCATCCATGTCGATCTTCGCTTCGTCGAAGAACGCGTCAGGCTGCCGACGCCAGATCGCCACCCGCGTCTCGTTGATCGCATCCATCAGCGACTCCACGTCCTCGGCCGTGAACCGCCGGCAGAAGTCGCCCGCCGTCGTCGGATCGGGAATCCGCTCGGCCCCCAGCGCATCCAGATACACCTCATCATTCCGGCGCAGCTCCACGTCTTCGATGCAGGTTCCGCCCGACAGAATGTTGTAGGCGATGTTCAGCACGTGGTCCGACTCGTGATACGGCAGATGCACCTTCAGCAACTTCAACTGCTCGTCGATCCGATCGATCAGCCCCACCCGCCGGGCCAGCAGGTGCATCGCCCCGATCCCGCCGACCGACAGGCCGCGGCTCTTGTCCGACAACTCATAGTGAATGTTGCCGGCCGCCAGCATCGGCTCATCCCGAGGCGACCAAACCCGATCCCGAAGCCGACATTCGATCCGCCGCTTGCGATTGCGAAGCAAACGAACTCGTTCGCTCCGTCGTCGCCCTCGCTCGTTCAGTTTTCGCTTGCGATCCAACCGCTTCTCGTGTTTACTCTTGCTCACTCGAAATGCCTCCTTGCAGTTGAGGAACCTTTTTTGTGCAAGTCCCTCTTTACACTGCAAAGACAGGCATTTTCGAGCTTTTTTTTCAAATCCGCGTGAAGAATCACGCTTGATCAAGGGCTAGAGTGGGATACAATTGTTACGCTGTCCCTCGGACTAAACCCAGTAATCCTCGACTCCTAAAGCGGTATTCGGTTCCGATTGAGGAGGGTCGCCCTAGGTTCCCGGAAAGCCGGTTTGATGTATTCCTCACGAATAAGCGGATTTACAGTACTGCCGGCATGTTTGATCCGGTCTCGTTAGAAACTGAGGCGGTTTTTTCTTGCGCAGACGCGTCCGGCGCGCTTGTATTGATGGCAGTCGTACCAGACAAGCTTGATAAGAAAAAATCGCCGCAGTATCCAACTTTACGTGTCATAGAAATAAGTAGTGGAAAGGGGAAGGATCTTGCTCTGCATGAAAGGGCGAAAGGTCGCGATGACGAGACAACTGCACTTTATCGCGGCGACAAAGTAAAGCAGATTCTTGCAGACCCTCGGAATAGAGAGTTGTGGTATGTATTGATTAGATTTGGCAGGTCAGAGGGTGAGTTGTGGCGAGTTTCAATTGACGGTAATTATGAGGTACTTCACAGGTCAGTGCACAATCCTTCATTTATGGCATGTAACGATGTCGGCGTCCTTCACTTATTAACTGACGAGGGCGTTTATAGCATTAATGATAAGGTGAGCCAGCGACCATTAGCACTTGCGTATCAGGAGATAGGCGGCTTTCTCTTTGCTAAGAATGTTGATGGGTTCGTAGCGATCATGTCAGCTCATGTGGACCAGAGAGAATTTCTGAGCAGGGAAGCTCAGAATGCATACTTGGTTTCGATCGCAAAGTCGGCGCATATGGTGTTACCAACGAGGAGCAGCTCAACACAACTTTCAAGCCCATGTGTACCTACGACAAGGCCGGCCGCCGGACGGGAATGACCCAGGGCCGGGAAACTCTAAGGTGTCACCCATTAGCCTCCGTCGTGTCAAGTAAATAACGCTCCCGGCGGTTCTTCTTATTTGAAGAATCGTTTCTGGAAGGCCGACGTGACGGCTTTGCAGTTGATACGCGTCCCGGTTCTCATCTGTGTGGTTGTCATGCCTCGCGGGCACGCACCAGTCACCAATCAGGGCAGAAAACGTGTCAGGAAGAATATGACACACCAATGACACTGCTTGCGACCAAGATTCGTCGGCAGGATCGCGGCGGCTCCTCAGTCTCTTACACCCATAACGATGCAAACATGATGACCGTCGTCGCAGGCAGCAGCCAGACGCGTGGCAATGCCGGTAACCTGACCTATACCGCCTCAATCTATGGCGGGTCAACGGCTTACACCCTCGTTTATGACCACCATCCTTGACGCGCCGCCGCGTCGTTGGGGCCGTTTCCAACGACGCCAAATCGCTGGGCGATTTCAGATTTGCGGCGTGTCAAGGACCGACCGAAGTGAAGCACAACGCCGGCACCACCCGGCTGGCCAAGTTCACCTGGGATGCCCTCGGCCGCCGCAATTCATAAGAAAGCCGACTTGACTTTTCCAAAATATGTTCTATCTGTGTTAGGTCTCGCCCGGCCCACCCCGGAGGCATGTCCATGCCAACTTCCTCCCCTTGGCCCCTTGGCCCCTTGGCCCCTTGGCCCCTCGGACCCTTTCTTTCTTCGGCGTTTATTTCCAACTCTACATTCTCCATTCTCATTTCTACATTTTTCCCTGTTACCCATTCGCCCTTTGCCATTCTCTCGCCCTCCCCCGGCAATTCCTGCGCCTGCCGCCATTTCTCGCGATTCTGCTTGCCGACTTTTCATCGCTCCTGCCGATATCGAATCAAGAGGAAATCGCGCCCGGCCGTCGGCCGGCATTCATGGCCACGAAACCGTCGTCTCGCCGGACGGCCGTTCGAAGCCACAGAGGAGTCACGACCATGCGGCGAATGAGCAACGTAAGCGGCGGCGCGGGTGCCCTGATATTGGCACTCTGCTTCGCCTGCAACCAGAACACGCAAACCACGTCGATGAACGGTCCGCAGATGGAGGAGTCGCCTCCCCAGCCGGAAATGGCCGAGTATTTTGCCAACCACAACGATCAGGGCATGATCTCGGACATGAGCATCGCCGACATTCACTTCATCCCCCATACGCCGAATCTCTCCGGCGCGGGCGAGGCCCGGCTGGAACGGTATGCCGAGCTGCTGGCCACCACCGGCGGCACCCTCTGCTACGACACCCGGATGGACAACAAGGAACTGCTTGATGCCCGGCTGGCCATGGCCAGGGAATTTCTGGCCCATGCCGTCCCCGGCAAAAACGAGGTCCGCGTGGAATTGGGCATGGCCGGCGGCCGGGGCATGACGGCCTCCGAAGCCATTGCGGGCCAGGGCGTGGCCCGTCAGCCTGAACAGCGCGGCAGCGCCTACAAGCTGAATGTGAAGGGTCCCAGCAGCGGAGGTGGTTGATCTTGAAAACGATCCCGAAATTGCTACCGATCGCGGTGCTGGCGTTTGCGTCGCTGGGTTGTATGAAAAACGACAACGAGCGCGTGAAGGCCGCCTCGTGGGACCACGACGACAAGAATACGCCGCCGCCAGGCAAGACGGTCACCGATGCGCCGACGCCGCGGATTTCGGCCAACACCCATCTGGCGTCCGGCCGAATGCTCGAACAGCAAAACGACCTGACCGGTGCGATTCGCCAGTATGAAAAGGCCATCGCGAACAACCCGCGGCTCGTCGAGGGGCACAACCGGCTGGGCATCGCCTACCAGAAGCTGGAGCGCATGACCGATGCGGAGCGCTACTTCAAGCGCGGCCTGTCGGTTGCCCCGGACTCGGCCATGCTGCACAACAACCTGGGCTATTGCTATCTGTTGCAGGACAAGCTTCAGGCCGCGGAAAGCGAATTCAAGAACGCGCTGGCGATTTCACCGGCGTTCGAGCGGGCACGGATGAACTATGCCATCGTTCTGGCACGAACCGACCGCTTCGAGGAAAGCGTGAAGGAATTCACCCAGGTGGTTCCCGCCGAGGTGGCCTATTACAACGTCGCGGTGATTTGCTGCGAAAAGGAGCAGTTTTCCGAGGCGGAAGACGCCCTGCGGCGGTCGCTCAAAATCAATCCGAAGTATCAGCCCGCGTCGGATCAGCTCGACCGAATCGTCGCGCTGGCCGATGAGAAGCGCGGCCCGAATCGCGTGCGCATCAACCTCGCCGAGGAGCACGAGCGCGCCGGGGAAGACGCCGCACTCCAACCCTGACCTCTCCCTCCCATGCGGCGGGTGACCGGGTTTTTGACTCCGTCACCCGCCGCATTTCATTTTTACTTTCACCGGCGTTTTGCCGATAGATAAGTCTCGCCGACGAACACATTTGAGCTTGATCGACCGCGCGGACCTTCGCGTTTGTGCGGATGCGCGCTCGTTCGCGCCAACATCAGGATCGAACCCTCGCCAGACCGAGTCTATGAACCAACACATCGCGGCCGCTCGCTTCACGGGACAATTGACCGCCGGCTTCTGGCGGCACGCCGCCAGACCGGCGCTGCTGCTCACCCGGCTTCGTGTCAGAGACCTGGCACATTCGCTGGAAGGATGCTCATATCGGCGCGTCTGCGCCTTTGCATGCGCGACGCTTATCCTGGCGTGCGCCGGCCAGGTCATGTCGCCGGCGGCGCTGCCGCTGCTTGGCGATCGCGTGATCGCAACGCCGCCTCCGCCGTCGCAATCACCGGCCGACCGCCTCGGCAACTATGCATGGCTCTCGCGATCGCAGCGAAGCGATTATGTCCCGTTGGCGGAATACCTGGTCGCACCGGCCGGCTTCACTCGCGTCGACGAGCCGTCCGACAGTTTCGGCCAATGGCTTCGGCATCTGCCCATTGCGCCGGTCGGCACGCCGGTGACATCGTCGAATGGAAAAGTCGTCATGGCCGGCGATGATGCCAGACTGGCGGCGACGATCGCCCTGCAACCCCGCAGCGGTCGGCTCCTTGCGGGGCCGAATATGATGATCCGCTTGCGCGCGGAATATGAATGGGCGACCCAGCGCGGCGGCCGACTGGCGTTTCATCTGACCAGCGGCCATCTCGTGGCCTGGAAACCGTGGGCCGAGGGCGTGCGGCCGATCATTCAGGGCCGTGAGGTCACCTTCAAGGAGACCGGTCTAAAGGATGATTCGCGTTCCAATTTTTGTGCCTATCTCGAAACACTGTTCAACTGCACATCAGCCCTGAGCCTGCTCGACGACACGCGGCCGGTTGAAAACGCAACGCTGTCACCCGGCGATGTGTTCCTGCCGCGTGGGCGAAACGCGCAGCCGCTCATGGTGCTCGATGTCATTACCGATTCAACGGGCGAAGTGCGCGTTTTGCTCGGGCGGCGGCGTGCCGGCACAGACTTTTCATGTTATTCGCGGCGCCGACGGCTCGCCCTGGTTCGGCGTGACGCAGCGCACGGCGATTGAGTTTGATGGACAGACCTATGATGTGAAGCAGTTGAGACGATGGGTTCGGTAGCAATCGCGGGCCGTCAAATCGGGGACATATCCAGCCAGTTGTCGCCCATGGCGACATCGACTTTACCGGCACATTTAGTGTCAGCGCCCTTGACATCTCTTCAGAAATAATCGCGGATTCATCCCTGGCACGATCGCGCGGAACTTCAAACACCAGTTCGTCGTGAACCTGAATCAGCATGCGCATCGGCCGGCTTTCGGCGCGGATTCGTCGATCGAGATTAACCATAGCGCGTTTGATCATGTCGGCAGCGGAGCCTTGCACGACGGTATTGACCGCAAGCCGCTCGGCCGCATTCCGCGCGGTTTGATTTCGCGAAAGAATGTCCGGTATCGGGCGTCGGCGACCGAGATAAGTCCTGACATAGCCGTGACGCTTGGCGTGCTCGATGCAATGATCGAGAAAGCCGCGAATGCGCGGATAGCGCGCAAAATATCGCTCGATGAATTGTTTGGCATCGCTTTGCGACATACCGGTTTGCCTGGCGAGACCGAAGGCGGACTGGCCGTAAACAATTCCGAAGTTGACGGTCTTGGCGCGGGATCGCTGCTCTTTCGTAACCTTTTCGATCGGAATATCGTTGAGCTGTGCCGCGACGAAGGCATGAATGTCTCGATCGTCGAGAAAGGCCTCGCGCAGGTTTTCGTCGCCGCTGAAGTGCGCGAGGACGCGAAGCTCGATCTGGGAATAGTCGGCCTTGATGAGAACCTGATCCGGTTTGCCGGGAATGAAGGCGCGGCGGATCTTCGCTCCTTCCTCGGTGCGGATGGGTATGTTCTGCAAATTTGGATCGCTGCACGAAAGGCGGCCGGTGACAGCGCCGGTTTGGTGGAAGCTGGGGTGAATGCGGCCGGTGCGCTTGCTGATCATGAGCGGGAGCGAATCGACATAGGTGCCTTTGAGCTTCGAGAGTTCGCGGTGTTCGAGGAGCAGGCGCAGAATCGGGTGATCGGTTTCGCCGGCGAGCGTTTCAAGAACTTCGGCGTCTGTCGAGCGCGAGGTGCGCGTTCGCTTGACGACGCGGAGATTGAGTTCGTCGAAGAGAATTTCGGCGAGCTGTTTTGTTGAATTGATATTGAAGGGGCGTTTCGCTTCCTGATGAATGCGGATTTCCAAATCGCGAAGGCGCTCGGCCATTTCTTCGCTGATTTTTTCCAGCAATGCCTTATTTACGGAGACGCCGCGCTGTTCCATGCGCATCAACACTTCGACGAGCGGCATTTCGAGCTCGCGGAAAAGCGAGATCATCTCGGGGTCGGTGAGCTGCTTCTCGAGCAGCAGTTTCAGCCGCCAGGCGATGTCGGCATCTTCGCTGGCATATTGGCAGGCGCGATCGGTCGGCACGCTGGCGAAGGTGGTCTGGTCTTTGCCCTTGCCAATGAGCTCGTGGGTGGCGATTTTTCGATATTGGAGCAGATCGAGGGCCATGCCGTCGATGCCGTGCGAGCGGCGCAGGGGATCGAGGACAAAACTGGCGATCATCGTATCGAAGTCGATGCCGCGCACGTCCATGCCGAAGCCTGAGAGGATGGCGAGATCATATTTTAGATTCTGGCCGCACTTGCGAATTTTCTCGTCGGAAAAGATGGGACCAAGCAACTTGCGCACCACATTTTCGGAAACAAGCGGGCCGATGCCGCGAACGGGAATGTAATAACCGGTGCCGGCTTCGTAGGAGATGCTGATGCCGCAAAGGTCGGCATCGACGGGTGACAGGCCGGTGGTTTCAGTGTCAAAGGCGAATTGCTCCTGTTTTGCGAGAATTGCCGCGAATTCGATGAGTTTGTCCTCGGTGTCGATCAGTTTGTAGGATTCATTCACCTCGGCGGCGGAGGCAAACAACTGACCGCCGGGGTCTGGACCGAAAAGGCCGCCATCCTCGGTTTCGGCGGGGGACTTGGGGGCGTCGGGCGATTCGTCGGTTCCGGCATTGCCGAAGAGGGAATCGCAAAGTTCCATCGAGTGCGGTTTATCGGCGACGGGTTTATGGGCTTTGGTTGTCGGGGGGGCGGCCGGCGCCTTCGAATCCGGCGCGGCGCCGACGCTGATGCGCTCGATAAGTCGATTGAGGCCGAGCTCGTTGAGAATCGGGGCGGCGGCCGTGGGCGTGAAGCGTGTCACATCGGCGGAATTCACGGCGAAGTCGATGGGCACGTCGTCGCGCAATGTGACCAACTGTCGAACGAGGTCCATGCGTTCCCGAAAGGCGAGCATGTTTTCGCGCAGCTTGGGTGTCAGCTTGTCGGCATTTTCAATGATGGCGGCGACGCTGCCATATTCCGCGAGAAGTTGGGCCGCTTTTTTGGGGCCGACGCCGACGACGCCCTTGATATTGTCCGTACTGTCGCCAATCAGCATCTGGGCTTCGACCGCCAGCGCTGGGGAATAGCCCTTGTCGGCAGTCATGGAGACGTGATCGACAACCACGTCCTTGCCGGGGTCATACATTCGCACATGGTCATTCAGCACTTGATCGAGGTCTTTGTCGCGGCTGACGAGAAAAATGTCGAGTTCTTCGCCGGCGTGACGTTTGCAAAGCGTCGCAAGAATGTCGTCGGCCTCAAAGCCCTCCATTCGAAGAATGGGCACGTTCATTGCCTGCACAATGGAGACGATTCGGTTGATTTGCGGTTCGAGGTCTTCGGGCGATTTGTCGCGGGTGGCCTTGTAGGTTGGATCGACCTGCACTCGAAAAACGGTCCTGTCGCTCACGTCCATGACCAAGGCGAGAAAGTCCGGTTTTCGGTCCCTGAGCAGGTTCAACAACATCTGAGTAAAGACGTGAACGGCGCGGGTCGGCTCGCCTTTTGGAGACGAAAGGTTGCCAAAGGGCGCGTAATAGGCGCGGTAAATCTGGGCGTGGCCGTCGATTAGATAGAGCGTTTTTGCGGGCATAGATTGAGTAATGGACGAGTTTTGCGCAGGGGAAGGGGTGTGTCAACGGATGAAGTTGACCGAGGATATCAATTCGCAAGTTACCGGCGGGCCCACGCGTCCGGAAAGGGCGTTGTTGTGGACCGAGAACGCAAGAATATGGGCGGCCATCGGGAATTGGCGAAACCCCTGCGACATTGACATTTCGTCTTGATTTGCAGATACTTAAATGAAGCTTCGGCCCTCCGTTACGCGGCCCGCCCACCTGATGGGGCCGCACCCACCCGGATCGAAGTCCAGAATTTAGACAACGGGGAAGACGGATCAGCACACACGCGGGGGGCTGATCGATTACCAACGACCGGGAAACCGGCACTGACACTCGAACGAGGGTTAATCTCATGGCAGGAGTCTCGCCGCAACGTGGTGGTTCCAATGCGACCATGATCGGTATGGTTGTATCGATCGTGGTTTCCGTGATTCTCGCGGTTGTATTGGTGATTCTGTTTACGAATCAGGAGACGCTTCGCAACGATGTGAAATCCGCGAAGACAAGACTGGAGAAGATCACGCAAGGCGCGCAGGAGACCGAGATCCGAAAGCTGTTCCCGACGGCCCAGTCCGGCACTGGAAATAAGACGCTGGTCAGCGAGATCATGCGGTCCGGCAAGGGTCTCATGGTTCGCTTTACCGGAGACCAAACCGATTCGGCGCAGACGGCCATCGCCAAGCTCGATGCGGCCATTGCCAAGATCGCCGGCGACAAACAGGACGAGAATGCGGCGCGGCTGGCATCGGCCAATGGCGCGGTGGCTTTGATCGAGAGCCTTTTCTCGCAATATACCGCCGAGCGCGACGCCCGTTTGAAATCGGAGAAATCCAACCAGAAAGCCCTGAAGGGTCTTGAAGACGCGGAAGCGCGGGCCAAGCAACTGGCGGAGGCCTTCGACAATCGGCTGGCCAAGCTGAAGACCCAGGTCGAAGAACTCCAAAAGGCAAAGAGCGACTTCGAGCAGGTGAAGGGTGATGAGGTTCGAGCGCTGGCAAGCAAGGTCGAAGCCACGCGCAACGAACTTGAAGACACCAAGCGAACGCACAATCAGCAAAAGCGGCTGATTGCATCGACATTGAAGGAGCAGGATGAAATGCTCCAATCTCAAGCCGGCGCCATTCGCGAATACAAAGGTAATGTTCCCACCAATGCCGAGCCGCTGGCCATCGCCCGATCGGCTGTGGGCAAGGTTTTGCGAATTCTGCCGGGCGATTCACTCTGCTATATCAATCTCGGTCGCGAAGACAATGTTACGCTGGGCATGACCTTCAGCGTTTACTCATCGGATGAACGCATTCCCGCCAACGGACGCGGCAAGGCCAGCCTTGAAGTGAAAAGCGTCGATATGCGAACGGCCGAATGCCGCGTGGTCTCGCCGCCGTCGCCGGATGATCCGATTCTGGAAGGCGACTCGATCAATAACATCGTTCTGAGTCGGAACCGCGCCAAGAAACAGCGATTTGTCGTGGTCGGCGAGTTCGATACGGACTTTGACGGCGAAGCGGACATTCGCGGTCGCGAGCAGATTATCTCCCTGATTCAGCGATGGGGCGGCGAAGTTGTCGAGGAAGTCACGGCCGCCACGGACTACGTCGTTCTAGGGCTGCCACCCAAGGGCGAGGAGGTTGTTCCCCGACAGGCTGTTGCATCGGAACCGGAAGAAGACACCTCGGTCTCAAACGATGGCGATGACGAAGAATCATCGGACGAAGAAGAAGCGACGTCCGATGACGAAGAGTCCGATGAGGATGAAGAGGCTTCTTCCGATGAAGAAGAGAGCTCGGACGACGAAGATGCATCCGATGATGATGAAGAAGAATCCGACGACGAGGAAGACGGTGACGGCGGGAACGGCGGCGACGGCGCCAACACGGTTCCCGGCATTCAGCGGAAAGCTGAGGTCGATCCGACCCTCCCTGCCGTTCAAAAGCGATACGCCAGTGAGGCGGAGCGCTATCGCGAGGCCCGCCGACGTGCTGCGTATTTCTCGGTTCCGGTACTGAAGCAGGATCAATTCTACAACTTCATTGGCATTGAAGGAAAACTGAGCGACATTCGCCGACTTCAAGGCTGATGCCAGAGCCCGAGTGATTCGATCTGTCTGACGGCCATGCCCGTTTTCATGGATTTCAAAAGGCGGCGACACTTTGGTGTCGCCGCTTTCTTTTGCGCCGCAATGAAATTAGAATCCAAGCCGAAGGCGTGCCCTTCAACACATCGAATTCGAAATGGTACTGCGATTGCAAGAGGCCCGATTCGTGCGAGACCAGAACGACGTAGTCATAAAGATCCGCGACCTGCGAAAGTCGTTCAGGAACAATGACGGTGTTGAAGCCGTCGTTCTCGATCAGATTACATTCGACATTTTTCGGGGCGAGACGCTGGTCATCATGGGGGGCAGCGGATGCGGGAAGAGCACGCTCCTGAACTGCCTGATCGGCGAATACGATGTCACGGCCGGCGAAATTGTTTACAAGACCAAGGACATGCCGGCGCCGAAGAACATTGTCGGCATGAATGAACAGGGGCTAAACGACATCCGCAAGCGGTTCGGCATTCTTTTTCAGAGCGGGGCTCTCTTTAATTCGATGACTCTGGCCGAGAATGTGGCGCTTCCGCTTCGCGAACACAGCTATGTCGATCCATCGATCATCGATATTGTTGTGACGCTCAAGCTGCAGCAAGTTCACATGCTGCCGCATCGCGACAAGCTGCCTTCTCAGTTGTCGGGCGGCCAGAAAAAGCGGGCCGGTCTTGCCCGTGCCACCGTACTCGACCCGGAAATTCTGTTTTATGACGAGCCGTCGGCCGGTTTGGATCCCGTGACCAGCGCCGCCATCGACGAATTGATCATCGACCTCTCGAAAAAACTGGCGGTCACGAGTATTGTCGTCACCCATGAGATGGATTCCGCGTTTCGCATCGCGGACCGAATGGTCATGCTGGAACGTGGACGCGTTTTGAAGGTCGGTACAAGGGCCGAGTTTGAGCGGCTTCGCGACGCGCCGGTTGAATCGCTTTCGTCGGAAGCGGAGCGACTGATGAATCAATTTCTGAATGGCCGGACCATCGGTCCGCTGACGGATTCCGACGGGACGAGCGAATACGAAAAGCTCCTGGTCCTCTCCCGTGCATCGGCATACTAATGGCAAGAGAACACAACGCATTCAAACTGGGGTTGTTCACGATCATTGTCGTGTCGGTGTTCTTCGGCGTGCTGATGTGGATCAGCAAGGGCGTCGAAGGCGACATGAAGCCGTTGGTCATACGATTCAAGCCAACCACGGTGATGCCGCCCCTGGCGAAAGGCTCGTCGATATTTGTGGGCGGGCAGAAGGTGGGCAAAGTACATTCCTCCGCGTTGATCAGCGACACCAGCGCCGAGGTGGACAAACCGTCGTACTTTGTGCAGGTCGAGGCTGAAATTCGAAGCGACATTACCTTGCGCGCGGATTGCTCGGCGTTTGCCGAAGTGCCGCCGCTCGGCGGCGACGGGATCATCAAGATCGACATTGGAAAAGCGGATGAATTGTTTCGCGGGGATGTTCTGGTCGGATCGGATGCGGTCGGATTCGCCGCCATTCTTGCGTCCATGCAGGCCGAGCTGAACGCCGCGGACCCTTCAAGCCTGATGGGCCAGTTGAAGATGCAGCTCGATCCCGACAGCGCTGCCTCGCTTATGGCCAAGCTGCACCAGTCGCTGGCCGATGTCAACTCCATGACGGCCTCGCTATCGCATGAGTTGACGCCGGCAGAGAAGGCCACGCTCATCTCGAAGTTTCATGAGATCGCGGACAACGTGGCCGAGGCGACCGGTTCGCTGCGTCGGGAGTTTGATTCGACAAAGCCGAACGTAACCGTCGCCAAGCTGCACATGGCGATGGATGCGATCAACAGCGGTTTGACGGTGCTGACGCGCGTGCTGGCGACGGGCGAGTCGCCGATCACGAATACGCTGCTGAATGTCGAGGCAACGTCGGAACACTTGAGAGATGAGACGGATGCCGAAATGCCGGCGAGCTTGATGGCCCATCTCAAGGAGACGAGCATTCTGATTAATACGGCGCTCGCGGACATCAATACGGTGACGAAGACGACGCGCGACGTGCTCGTCTTGAACCGCGAAAACATCAATCGCATGCTGGTGAATTTCAAGGAATCGTCTGATCACATCAAGACGGGCTTGAAATATGTGCTGCGCAATCCGTGGCGGCTGATCAATGCGCCGACGCCGGCGGAGCTGCAGCAACAGGTTTTGTTCGACGCGGCGCGCAGTTTTTCGGAGGCGGCGTCGCGCATCGACGATGCGTCCGCACAGCTTCGGGCGCTGGCCGAATTGCACGACGGAAAGATTCCGATTGACGATCCGGATTTGAAGCGCATTCAGGCCGATTTGACAAAATCGGCGGAACTCTATGAACGGGCCGAGGCGGAGGTGTGGAAGCAACTTGGAGGCAAATAGCGCGGCCCGTGCGACGTCCAATAATCGCCGCGACCGGCCCATTTTCAGGCAAATTAATAAAGCATGAGCGAAACGACATCCAATTCAGACGTTGAATCACCCAGGGCGGACGCGCTGCCGACGCGCGTTTTTGTGACCGGCGCTTCCGGCTTTGTTGGCCGTTCGGTGGTGCGGGAGCTGGTCGCGCGGGGGCATAAGGCGGTTTGCCTGATCCGCGACAAACAGAAATTCGATGCGGCGATGAGGGATGTTCCGGCCGATCGCGTTGAGATCGTGATCGGCGACCTGTTCGATGTCGCGGCGGTGACACAAGGTGTTTCGTCGGCCGACGCAGTGATTCACCTGGTGGGCCTCATCGCGGAAGATCGATGGCGCGGACAGACATTCGAGCGCATCCACGTTTCGGGCACGGAGCAGGTTCTGTCGGCTGCCAAAGCCGCGGGCGTGAAGCGGTATGTACACATGTCGGCACTCGGCACCCGCGCCGGTGCCGTGAGTTTGTATCACAAGACCAAATGGGCGGCCGAGAATCTGGTTCGTTCGAGCGGTTTGGACTGGACCATTTTTCGGCCGAGTTTGATTCACGGCCCGGACGGCGAGTTCACGCGCATGATGAAGACATTTGTCTGCGACATGACGGTGCCGGCGTTCGGTTTTCTGCCGAGTCCTTTTCCTGTAATTCCCTATTTTGGCAGCGGTCAATCGAAATTGCAGCCGGTTTCGGTGAAGGACGTGGCGCATTGCTTTGTCGCCGCCCTGGCGAAGCCGGAAACGATTGGTCGCGTTTTTGATTTGGGCGGCGCGACGGCCGTGACATGGATCGAACTGTATCGAATCTGTCGCGAGCTCATTCCCTGTGCAAAATCTTGGAAGCCGATTGTCGGGATGCCCGTTCCCGTGGCCAAGGCGATGGCCATGACGGTGATGAAGCTCCCGATCCTCCCCAGGGAATTGCGGTTTAATGTCGGGCAGGTGCAAATGTCTCAGGAGAATTCGGTTTGTGATGTGAAGCCTGTTGAGGAGATGTTTGGCATTCATATGCGGGATTTTCGAAGCGAATTGACGGCATATGCCGGACAGATTTGATTGGTATTCCGGTGTCTTTGGTGTCGAGCTTGAACGTACCGGTTGGAAGAGTTAAGGTCGCGAATGATTATTCTTGATATTGCCATGCGGTGGCTGCATCTTATGTCCGCCATTGCGGCGGCGGGCACGACGATTCTTGCTCTGTTCGTGTTGGTACCGGTTTTGCGCGAGTCGCCGGAGGATGTGCGAACCCGGTTGCACGAGGTCATTCGGCCGCGGATGTCGAAGCTGGTTTCGATCAGCATCGGCCTGCTGCTGATTTCGGGGTTTTACAATTATCTGGCGGTCAAGATGCCGCTCCACGAGGGGCAGGGGCTGTATCACGGATTGATGGGCGGAAAAATCCTGCTGGCGTTTGTTGTGTTCTTCATCGCCAGTGCGCTGACTGGAAAAGCCAAGGCGTTTGAGTCGTTGCGGGCGCAGCGTGCCAAATGGCTGACCATCAGTGTTTTGCTTGTCATGGCGATTGTCGCGATCGGCGGGGTGCTGCGACTACAGCCGGAGACTGCTGCGGCTATGCCGTAAGCCGCCGTCGGTGGCGGGTCCATTCCTCACTGCCATATTGTTTTTCAAATGGAATGGCGGCGGCCAATTCATCTGGCGTCCACCTCGATGGACGAGTGGGCATTTCAAACGACTCCTCAAACGCGCTGACCAGCCGCTTAATGGCGCGGGCGACGTCGATTCGAGGGTCAACCTGCTTCCAACGAGCTATGGGCTGTTGCGCG
Organism: Planctomycetota bacterium; assembly: GCA_016712275.1. GTDB lineage: Bacteria > Planctomycetota > Phycisphaerae > UBA1845 > UTPLA1 > JADJRI01. The sequence continues at coordinate 28,842 of JADJRI010000040.1, read as the reverse complement.
AAGCGGCTGTCCAGCATAATCGAGCCATGTTGAAGCACGGCGCGGCGCGTGCGACGTTGGGCGGAGCCTGCTATTTTCGACACACCGTTGGTACCGGCGCCATCATGAATGACCACATCCAAGCCATGCCTTCGGGCGAAACAAAAGAAGGGTCCGCGCTGGGCGGATTCGTCGCATGCGCCGTTGCCGCAACCGTAGAGTCGAGCCTCTCCGTCCATGGCGCGGATGATCGCGTCGTGGGCGAGGGAATATAGTCGATTGGGTTTGTTGTGAATGAGGGTGTGATCGATGGGAAGCACCAGCGAATAGGTTACTTCAAGATCATGCAGTATCGCGCCGCCTCCGGTAGTTCGCCTCACCACATCGAGCCCATTGATTGGGGACGGTTGGGTTTCGAAATCGACGATGTCCTGAAAATAACCAAGTGAAATCGTCGGCGGGCACCAGGCGTAAAATCGAAGAACTGGCCCCGAGGCGTGAGCTTCGCAAGGTTGCAGGAGAACTTCGTCCCTGGCCATATTGGCGGGCCCGTGAAGGGGGGAATCAATCAGTAATCGAATTTCCTGCATGGCGGGGGATGGTATCGTCGCCGGAATTCACAATCCAGTTTTCCGCGAGCTGGACGAATCCGCCACACTATTAATGTTGCGCTAACGCACGGATCGCCCGCAAATAGAAATGAGCATTTTCGTATTGCATATGATGTTCTCAGAGTCAAAAGGCCAGCCTGTGAATTGTCATTGCCTCTTATGGGAGCGGAGGTTCTGATTCGGGCGAATTTCGGAGACTTCACGCTTCAATTGCAATTTCAGAGTCTCTATTCCGATTCGAAAGGACGGCCGCTCAGTCCGGTGATTGCCTTGTTGGGAATGCCCGGAAGGCTAGAATGGCGGCCGGTTGGCAGGCAATTTTTTTTGATTCTGGATTCGACAGGGCCGCGGACTGAGAATCAGCGGCCAAAGCGCGAATGGAAGCCAATTTGAGAGTGGATTTTCGGTTGAAAATCCGGCGATCATTCTGCGAGCAGGAGAAGTCAATTGTTTTCGCTTATTCCTCGGGACGTGGCATTTTATGTTTTCTTCGACAAGGCATCTGCCACGATGAGTGAGGCCACGCAGGCATATCACGACATGGTCAACGACATGGCGAACTATCCGCGCCGGTTGGAGCGCATTCGTCAGCTCGAGCACGAAGGCGACGACAATGTTCGCAACGCGCTGGCCAAGCTGGATCGGTCATTTATCACACCGTTCGACCGGGACGACATTTATCGATTGATGAAACGGGTGGACGATGTGGTGGATTGTGTCGACGCGGCCGCAAAGCGGTTTCAGTATTACAGGATTACGAAGGCCACGCCCTGGCTGCTCAAGCAATGCGACGTCTTGCTTCGTTCGGGCCAGGTTGTTGCCAAGGCAGTGCCCATGTTGCGAAACATGAAACGGCCGGAGGCCATGCGGCAGTTATTGTTACAGCTCCACACGCTGGAAAAGGAAGGCGACGATCATCATCACTCGGCGATTGCTGATCTTTATGACACATCGCCGGATTTCGCTGCGGTGATGAAGTGGAAGGAAATCTACGACCTGACTGAGAAGGCAATCGACCGTTGCGAGGATATTGCCAACGTCATGCACGGCATCATTCTGAAGAACACCTGATCCACGAGACCCCATGCTGACACTGATTGTAATCATCATCTTCGTGGCGCTCGTGTTCGATTTTTTGAACGGGTTTCACGACGCGGCGAATTCCATTGCGACAATCGTTTCGACACGTGTGCTGTCGCCGCGGCAGGCGGTGATTTGGGCGGCGTTTTTTAACTTTGTAGCGGCGTTTGCATTTAGCACAGGTGTTGCAAGCACAATCGGCAAGGGACTGGTCAAGCCAGAATTTTTGGATGTCTATGTCGTATTTGGCGGATTAATCGGGGCAATCGCCTGGAATCTGATTACATGGTATTTCGGCTTGCCTTCCAGTTCGTCCCATGCGTTAGTCGGCGGCATCGCGGGCGCGGCGGTAACAAAAGCAGGTTGGGGGGTCATTCTTTGGGAGGGCTGGCGTCCGTTGCTGAGTTGGATCATTTTGGCGCCGATCATCGGTCTCTTGCTTGGCGCATTGGGCATGATCATTGTGATGCACCTATTCAAGAACGTGCGTCGCGGGTTTTCGGAAAAGTTTTTCCGGCGGATGCAGCTTGTGTCGGCAGCCGTGTACAGCCTTGGGCACGGCGGCAACGACGCTCAGAAAACGATGGGAATTATCGTCATGTTGCTCGTGGCCGGAGGCTATAAGGAGCAAAGCGAAACCAATTACACACTTTTTTGGCATGAACACCATATGCCGCTGTGGATCATACTTTCCTGCCATTTTGCGATTGCAATGGGCACCCTTTCAGGCGGTTGGAGAATCGTAAAGACGATGGGCCAAAAAACTCACGCATCTCGCACCAGTGGGTGGGTTCTGCGCGGAAACGGCAGCCGCTGCAACGATCATTGTGGCAACGATGAATAAGATTCCGATTTCCACGACGCACGCCATCACCGGTTCAATCCTCGGCGTGGGCACTGTTCGCGGCGTTCGTGCCGTTCGATGGGAATGGGGCGAGCGAATAATCTGGGCTTGGATTCTAACAATTCCGTGTTCGGCCCTTATCGCATCCTTGAGTTACGGTTTTGCAAGTCTGGTGATGCGGCCGATTTTCGGCGGTTGAGCCACCATCATTTCATGCAGCTTGGTGATCCTTCCGCGCGGGGCAAACAAAAACCGCCTTCAATCGTGATTGTTGAAATTAATACACAGGTGCCACAGTATTGGCACAATTGCCTTCTGTTTCTATGGCGTTCATACGCATTCACCCTGCTCCTTTGGAGCTGGGCTAAACAAGGGTTGCGCTCATATCGCATCCATTCGCGAAATCGTTGGGCCTTCGCAATCCTCTTTGAATGGATTCGCATCGGAATTCGGCTCCAGATCTCACGCATTAAGCAAAACTAATTCTCGCCACAAGTCCCTGTAACTAAAGGGATAATCCACCGCGAGACTAACCATTCACTCCGTGGCCTGTCTACCCCTGCGTTGCAACGATTTGACGCTGCAACGAGAAAAAGTAGGCATCGGAATCCAAACAAGAAAGGAGTGACTCCGATGAAAAAGGCAATTGCACTCACGTTGGTTCTCTCTCTGGTTCCTTCACTCAAGGCCATCGCCGCCGAAGCCGTCGCGACTTCCATCGCGACAAATGGCGGGTCGGCCTCCTCGACCGCCACGGCGGTCGGCAACGCACGGGCGAATTCGACGGCCGTCGCCACCAACGGCGGACGCGCGATTTCGAACTCCGAGGCCTACGGCAACCGACGCGGCTTGGCCATCAGCGACTCGCTCGCAATCGCGGATCGCGGCCTGGCGGTGAGCAACTCGCGGGCCGATGCGGTCGGTCGTTACGGCGGACATGCTCTCGCGGTGAGTGACAGCATCGCGGCAACGGTCGGCGGCGTTGCGATCAGCAACAGCCATGCCGATGCCCGCGGCCGATTCGGCGGCTTCGCCGACAGCCGCTCCTCATCGCTGGCCTTGAGTAATCATGGTTTGGCGATGAGCGACAGTGTGGCACGCAGCCGCGGGTATTTCGGCGGCTCGGCCGTGGCCCAGGGCGAGTCGATTTCGGACACCATCGGCGGCGTCGCGACCAGCAGCGTGCTGTCGGATGCGGAAGCAGGATGGCGCGGCTCGGCCTACAGCAACGGCTTCGGATTCAGCGCCAGCGGCCCCCACAAGTTCAGCAACGCCCGGGTCGTGGCCAGCAGCCGGGCTGTTCGATTCGGCAATGCCCGGGTTGATAGCGCGGCGATCGAAGTGCGGCGATAACTGTGAATCAAGTGGCACAGGCATCTCGCCTGTGCCACACCGGCGGGACGCCGGTGGCACATGACAACGATGAACAAAGTCCGGTCGGCGAGTTGGTCCTGAAACTGCTGACTCGCCGACCGGTTCGAGGGGTGAATACGGGGCCTCGATCGTTTGGGAGTGGTGGGGCGAAAAAAGAGGACATCGCTCCCTAACGACTGCGGCTCTGAAAGGTCTAACGCACGCAGGTAGCAGTAAACGCTTGAACATCGGCAAGATGCCGAAGGAGAAGATCAGATGTTCGTGACCATGAAAAATCGAATGTTGAAAATCGGAACACTGGTTGCATCGCTCGCCCTCTTCGTAACAGTTTCGATTGCCTCGGCGGGCGAGGCATCAAGCGATGCCTGGGCGAATTCAAACGGCGCGGCCGGCGCGAATGCCGCCTACAACGGCGACGGGCGCGGCTGGGCCAAGACGAACACCAAGAGCGGCAACATCAGCTATGGCCGCGGTACGGCGTTCGGCATCGACAGGGACGGCGTGAGCTTCTCGCTGAGCCAGGCGCTCGCCCCACGATTCGGCCCTGCGATTGCCAGCACGTTCAACGTGTCGATCGGATTTGACGGTGAAGTCAATTCCAGCCACGGCAACAGCATCGCGCGGGGCGGCAGCGTGCGGGAAGTGAATGCGGGCGGCTTTGCCAATAGCAACCGCTTCCTCGGCGGATCATCCGGCGCGACGGCCGGCGGGCGAACGGAACACGGCGGCCGCGTAGAGGCGTTCACCAAGTCCAATTCGCGGCAACTGTTCCGGAGACGTTGACGCGGAGGAAATGCAAAAGTTCGCTTTTCCATTGTACAAAAAAGCCCGGGTGACGATGAGTCATCCGGGCTTTCTCCATATCGAATTGAGTTTGGTCGGCTACCTGGGTTTTCTTCTGAATCTCGAGCCGGAGAACAAGAGCGGAATCGCAAAAGAGCAATCCAAGTAGATCGAAATTGCCGCAGCTATTTTTTTGACCGATGCCGTTAATCGCATCCATTTCACTGGTCGTCAGCGGATCGGTCTGTGGATGGTTGAGTCCGCTGGGGACCTTGCCGTTGCTTGCACCCATGAGCTGTAGCTCGATCGAGTAAGTCAAGTCGCGTTCGTTTAGCTCAAAGGTATCGGTTGTGGAATTCGCATCAAAGCTGACGAATGAGCGATCGTACAATCCGTTTGCCAGGAAATCTTCCAATGCATCCAAGTCCGCGCTGTCGAGGCCTAGGCCCGTCTCGCCGTTGCCCTTCGGATGGGTAAAAAGCGGATCGAGCGTTCCGGCGTTTTCGGCATCGTTCGATTTCGCATTTCCCGAATCAAAATAAAGTAGAACGTCTCGAAGCGTGGCGAAGCCACCATCGTGCATGTATGGCGCGGCATCGCGTGCTTGGCGCAGCGTGGGTGTTTTGAATTTGAATTTGTCGGCGGCATTTCCACTGACTCCCGCCCGCCCCGCATCTCGGTGGGCCTGATCGCCCAGCACGTCGCGCATTAAGTCCTGCAAGGGATGATCGCCGATTCCGACGTTATGGAAATTCTCGTCGACGAGAGCGCCCGATTCGTCGCCGAGGACTTTGTTGAGCATCGGCCCGCTGTGACAGGCAACGCAGTTGGCGCCACCCTGATTGGCCGGCGCGAAAACAGCCATGCCCCTCGAAGCTGTCGATCGGTAAGCGCGGTATCGTCGCCCGCAAGGAACGAGTCGAATGGCGTATTTCGCGTCACGACCGTGCGGAGAAAAGCCGCGATGGCGCGCTGAATGACATCGTCGTTGCAAAGATCGTCGGGATTGCCGGTCGATTCATAATTGGCGAATTCCTCGGGAAACGCGTCCTTGAATAGGCGCATGTAAACGGGAACACTTTGAATGGCGAAACGCTGCGTCTCGAGCATTCGGTGAGCACGATTGGCGCGTTGCACAATATTCTCGGCGGCCGGCAGATTCCCGGGGTTTGCATTGGCCTTGGTGGGATCTGACGCATCATAGGGTTCGCCCGCGGCGCCGTCCCAAAGGAGTCGCTGGTTAAATGCAAGCCCGATCATCGAGGGCGACAATCTGGGAACCGCGTCGATGGCGTCAAACCTTCCACTGATGACGACATTTCCGATGGGGTCGGCCATTTCCAATTGAGTCGGCGAGATCTGCGAGATCGGCATAGCGATGTCGCGTGCCGACAAATTGCCCGGTCAAATCGTCGATGTAACCGAAGCCCTGTGCCCCCTGGCCGAACGCGGTGGTCTGACCGGCCTTACTGGCGGCCAAGCCGATGTGACATGAGCCGCAGGATGAGGACTGTGCGAGAATTCGATTTCCACCAAATTCAGGGCGAACATTGTTGTTTCGAATGGGATCAAAAAAGAGCAGCTTTCCAAGGCGCTTCTTTTCGGGAGTAATTCGGAATCGAACATCGTCCGGTTGGGGCAGTTCGGCATCCGTCGCGGGCACTTTCAGCTTTTCAAGGCTTCCAACGCGGTCGGTCATTGCGGTACGGAGCTGTTCCGGTGTGGTTGCGGCGAATGCGAGTTGAGAAGCTGCCGCGAGCAGAAGCACGAATGTCGCTTTTGCGGCGCTCTCTTTTGTTCCCTTCTTTCGGCATTTCATTTCAATTTTGCTCCGCAATTCAAATAAGTGGCCAAAGTCTGCCAGACTCATTGCCATTACGAGGCGTGCTGATGATCCGGGCAAATCTGCGTGTCGCAATGCATATTGACTTCACAACGCGCCGCTCCAACCTTTGAGTGTCTTGTAAATCGAATTCCGGTTTGGGGCGATACGGCTCTCGTCAATCACGGAGCGCATGGCCAATTATTCGGTTATTCTATGCACCCTGAACAGGATTTTACAACGTGGCCATTGCATATAAATCGAGGCACACCGCTGGCGACTTCAACAAACTATCATGGCAAGTTGGGCCGAATTATTGGCACCCAAGGCCTTCGCTTCGCGGGGTGAATGGCCAATGCCGGTTTGTGGGCAGTCGATTGGCTGATTTTAGGTAGATGGAGAATTCGAAGCTCTTAAGAGCGAGTTCTTCGAGCCCGATTCCAGCCGTCAGGAGCAGCGGCCGGGACTTGACGATGCCCACGAAAGCGGTTAAGAATTTGGGTCGCTTCGGCCTGTTTCTAACAGCCGAAATGCGGGCGTAGCTCAGTGGTAGAGCGTCACGTTGCCAACGTGAATGTCGAGGGTTCGAGCCCCTTCGCCCGCTTCGCGGAAACATAGGCACTGCTGGATGCCGTCCGAACAGGCTCGGACGTGGGGCAGGTGTCGCGTGCTGCTTTGATTGACACGAAGTCGGTCGGCGGTCCAAAAGGCCTGACCGACTTTTTTGATGCGCGAGAATTCGTTTATCGGACCTCGCCAACCGGATAATTCAAAAACGGAGGACCATTCGATGAGCAAGACAGACGTAATCGACAACACCGTGGATGACGCAGTCGAGGGCGGAACAGACGAAAAGCTCGACATCAAAGAGATGTTGAAGAAGTCGATCGTGGTCAGAATCGATGATGCCGGCGTGCTTCGAAAGACCATTACCGTCACGGTCCCTCGCGATGATTTGCAGATCGAGTTGGACAAGGAATACAAAGAGCTTCTGACGGAATCGACCGTACCGGGCTTTCGAAAGGGCCGTGCCCCGCGTCGACTCATCGAAAAGCGATTCGGTCGGGACGTGAGCGATCAAGTGCAGACGCGCATCGTTTCCAATGCGTATCTTGCCGCGATCGATCGCGAAGATGTCAAAGTTCTCGGCGACCCGCTGGTTTGGGTGAATGTCAAGGACAAAGCCGGCGTTGAAAAAGAACAACTTGTCGACATGCAGCGTGCGCTGGGCCTGCTCAAGATTCCGGACGAAGGCGATTTCTCATTTCGTTGCGAAGTCGAAATCAAGCCCGAGTTCGACCTGCCGGAACTCGAAGGCATCGCCATCGAAAAGCCCATTCTCACCATTTCGGATGACGATGTCACAACGCAGATCGACCGCATACGCGCCCGCCGAGGTTCCTATGCCCCCGCGCCGGAAGGCGATGCCGTAGTTGCCGACGATTTCCTCATCTGCGATCTCAAAATGTTCATCGATGGTAACGAGGTGAAGTCCGTCGAGAACGCGCGCTTCGCCGCCAGGGCGCAGATGGTCGAAGGTGCGGTTGTCTCGGATTTTGGCGAAAAACTGACGGGCGCAAAGGTCGGCGAATCTCGAACCGTCGAAGGCGAACTGCCGGATGACCACGAAGTCGCGGATTGGCGGGGCAAGAAGGCGAAATTCGAATTGAAGGTGCACGAGATCAAGCGGCTGGCGCTGCCTGAATTGGATAAGTCCTTTTTGGAGTCGATGGGATTTGACAAGATTGAGGAGTTTCGCACCTGGGTTCGCACCGGCATGGAATCGCAGCTTGAACAGGAAGTGAATCGCGGCATGCAGGAGCAGGTTCGACGGTATCTCCTTGAAAGCTCGAAGTTTGACGTGCCGGAAGGTCTCTCGTCCAAGCAGGCCGAGCGCATTGCGATGCGACGCCGGGTCGAATTGCAGCGGCAAGGCGTGCCCGATGAGGAAATCGAAAAGCACGCCGACGAAATGATGACTGGTGCCCGTGAGCAAGCGGCGACGGAATTGAAGCTATTCTTCATTCTGGACAAGGTCGCGGAGAAGTGGGAAATCGACGTCAACGAAGAAGAAATGAATGCTCAGATTCAGGCGATTGCCCAATCCTATAATAAGCGGTTCGATCGCGTGCGCGACGAGCTGGCCCAGAACAACGGGCTGACGATGTTGTATCTCGAGATTCGCGACGAAAAGTGCATTGCCAAAATGCTCGAGGTGGCGAAGATCACGGAAACCAAGCCCAGCGAAAAAAAGGCCGAGGCGAAAAAGGATAAGGCCACCGAGGAAAAGCCGGCGAAGAAATCGAGCAAGAAGGCGGACGCCGAAGTTGCCGAGGATGCCGAAGAGAAAGCACCCAAGGCGAAGAAGAAAGACGCAGATTCTGCCGAAGGCAAAGAGAAAGCGGCGAAGCCCGCGAAAAAGAAGACCGGCAAGAAGTCGGAATGATAAATCCCTCCTGTTAGAGGGTCGATGAACAGTGTATGGCACCTGCCTGCGAACACATCGCGGCGGCGGCCGGCACGGAGTCATAAAGGGACAATTTCATGGATGATCGCATATTCCCGTACGGCGGCCTCATGCAGCCGAAGATCATGGATAATTACGCTCAGGCGGGTCCTCCGCAGCGATATCGCGAGATGTCGATCGAGGACATGCTGCTCGAAAACCGCATTATCTTCTTGGCCGGCCCGATTAACGAACGAACGGCCAGTCTCGTCATCATGCGGTTGCTGTACCTGCAAAGCATCAAGAAAGAGCAGGACATTCACCTGTACATCAACTGTCCCGGCGGACTGGTGGACCAGACGCTGGCGATCTACGACACCATGCGATTTATCTCCTGCGATATTCGCACCTACTCGATCGGGCAGGCGGCGAGCGGCGGCGCTGTGATCCTGACGGCCGGCGCAAAGGGCAAACGCTACGCGCTGCCGAACAGCAAGATCATGCTGCACCAACCCTGGGGCGGCATCACGGGTCAGGCCGAGGACATTCGGATTCAGGCGGAAGAAATTCTCCGCGACAAGCGGAAGCTGAATGAAATTCTGGCCCATCACACCGGCCAGCCGGTCGAAAAGATCGAGGAAGAAACCGAGCGCGATCGGTTCCTCGATCCAAAGCAGGCGATGCAATGGGGATTGGTTGATGAGATCCTCGATAACCCATCGAAGATCGAAAAGAAGAAGTAAGTCGCTAGGGGAGCATGGGCCTCTGGCCCGTTCGCACAGGCCAGAGGCCTATGCTCCCCGGCGAACATAATTCATGAACTTTATGCATACCCTGCCACTATGATGATGGCGGCGAAGGAGTGCCGATGGCGATGAATCAGTTGATACCTTTCGTGATTGAAAAGACGGGTCGCGGCGAGCGGGCCTATGACATTTATTCCCGCCTGCTGAAGGATCGCGTGGTGTTTCTTGGCGGGCCGGTTGATGATGAATCGGCAAACGTCATCGTCGCGCAGATGCTCTATCTGTCGAACGAAGACCCCAATGCCGACATCAATTTCTACATCAATTCGCCGGGCGGCAGTGTGTCCGCGGGCCTTGCGATCTATGACACCATGCAATTCGTGCGGTGCGATGTGGCGACCTATTGCGTCGGCATGGCGGCCAGCGTGGGCGCGATACTTCTCGTGCGGCGGCAAGAAGGGCAAGCGGTATGCGCTGGAGAATTCCCGCGTGCGCTTGCATCAGCCGCTCATTGGTGGTGTGATGCAGGCGCCGGCGACGGATCTCGCGATCGAAGCCAAGGAAATCATGCAGCTGCGCGACGTGTTGTACGGAATTCTTTCGTCGCAAAGCGGTACGAGTGCGGACAAGGTTAAGAAGGATTGCGATCGAAACCTATGGCTCTCCCCTCAGGAAGCACTGGACTACGGCCTGATCGACAAGATGCTCGAACGGCAGCCCGAACCGCCGCCGCGAAAGCCGTCGGTCGACGATTAAGCGATTGTCTCTCAATTTGTATTTGGAAATTGAACCGGCCGTGCAGATTTGCGCGGCCGGTTTTTTGTTTAACGTGCATCGCGATGATCCTGGGCGCGACCGGCTGCCCGCCGCCGAGTGCCGAGACGGTGCAAAATGCCGAACGCATCAATGAAGTTCAGCGGCTGAAAGATGAGAACGAGCAACTGAAGGCCGAACTGGCACAGAAAAACGATCAGATGGCGATGCAATCGGCGACCCTGGCGGAATTGCGGGGCATGACCGGCGATCGGTCGCTCGACAAGATCGTACATGTCGATCGTTTGGCGATCGACCCGCTTTCGGGGGGATACGATGACGATCGCGACGGCGTCGATGAGGGCGTCGTTGTTTACCTTTCGCTTTTCGATCAATTTGGCGGAACGATGCGGGCGGCAGGCTCGGCATCGGTGACGCTGCTGAATCTGGCCGATCCGAAGGGCTCGAAGGTCGTCGGTGAGGTGAATCTGACCGCGGATGCGCTGGCGAAAATGTGGTATGGGGCGTTCTTGACGTCGCATTATACGATCAAGATTCCGTGGGCGGGTGGAGCTGCGCGGCCGCCGGCGAAGGATATTACGGTTGTGGTGACGTTTACGGATTTGCTGACGGGTCGGGTTTTTACGGATCAGCGGGTGGTCGGGGTTACTGGGTTTGGGGCGGCGACGACCTTGGAAAACAAGTAACAGTTCATTTCCAACTGGAATCCGATCAATCAGAATCGAATGCTATTTCTGTTGCAACTCCGTGGTGCGCGTGCCACATTCTGGGCATATTCCGGACAAATTTGCAATGAGCGAGTATCCGCAGTTCTTACACGTGTTTGATTGATTTTGAGCGGACTTCCTATTTCGCAAGTAGTGTTTGAAAGCTGAAGGAACGTAGCAAGCACTGAATATGATCCAAAATGGAACGGAGAAATCAGTTGAGAAGGACCGACCGTTTATTCTGAATGTGGAGATTGTTGGCCAAACCAATCCGAGCCGATCAAAAAGTTCGGATTCTGATATCAATTCAATCGTTAGAAAGGGACTAGGCTTGTTTCCGCGCCGTAACAAGTTCTCTCGAACGTTGCTCCATTCCTGGGCAGACAAGTACGAATAAGTAAAGGTGATCCGTCCTTTTTCTATCAGCAAGATGTGGTCAAGAAAGAGAGCGACGCTTCCAAATGCACTCATGATCCAGAGCGTGCCAACAAGCAAGGACAACACCAATGAACAGGACGTCTTTGACCTCAACCCATTGAAAACCTGCTTGATTCTCATCTTTAGACATCTTACGTAGTTGTCGTTGTACTGGTTGGCGTTTTCAATATTGTATTTTGTGGCCATTTGGAATTCGTTTTTGGCCTACTTCCTCGCCCGATTAGATGGCCGGCGAATCCTCTGCGGCTAATCTCAAGATGTCGATCGTCGGGCAAAGCTGATTTCAAGGCCTTCACGACTTGTCGTCTGCCTATCTGACCGGCAATTCCTGCCGATACGGGGGGTATTGTTGCGCGGGTGGTTCGTCCGATAAATACTGAAATGGCCACTGTTTGGCTCAGAAGTCACTTCTCAGGGGTTTGTATTGGCCTTTATCGGGCCAAACGGCCGTTGAAAGAGTGATTTCATCGCGGAAGGCCCTTGGTGGGCTTGTCACCTTGCCGTGCGAGTTGCGCTTCCTGCTTTGGCAGGGGCGTCAGCGCCGGGGAGGGCAAACCCGGTCTTTACGCGGGCATCGGACACGGATGGTCCGGTGGTGGTCATTCAAGGATGAGGTAATCGGCCCGTGAGCACAACATCGGACTTCACGACGACGCCCTGCACCGGTCTTCGGCTTGCCGCCTCGCGCGCGGACGGCGCTTCGCCGGTCTGCGAACTGGGGCATACGGTTTCCATTCTCGGTTCGGGCGATTGGTGCGATGTCATACTCGAGTCACTTCGACGTGGCCGCATCGCATGCGGCCATCGTCAAATACGGCGGCACGGGGTATCTCTGCGATCTCGGCGCACGCGGCGGTGCGATGCTCAACGGCCGGCTGGTTCGCTGGGCGGCTGGCGGCGGGCGATCGTGTCGGCATCGGGCCGTTCGAGTTTGTGGTGCAGATCGATTCTGAGTCGCCCAATCACGCGCTCACGCAGCCGATTTTCGGATTGTTGGGTGACGAGGAGATTGGCCTCGTCACCAGCATCGATCCGGTGCTGCTCATCGGCAGCGACGGCGGCAGCGACATTGTGCTGAATGATGCCGGCGTTCACCCGAGGCATTGTCTCGTGGTGTGGACCGATCGCGGACCTATCGCGCGCGACTTGTCGGGCGATCGACTGACGTTTGTGAATGGCAAGCCGATCCAGACCGCGCTTTTGCACGATGGCGCGACGATCGGCGTTGGCAGCAGCGAGTTCATTTTTGAAATCGAAAATGAACCGACCTTTGAGCAGACAGTCGGGGGGCGATTTTCAGACATGCAGGCGACCGAAGATTCGTCGCTGGAACTTGTCGCGCCGACCAGTGCCGGAGGCGGCATGGGCGGACGACTTGCGGAACTGACGGATACAGATGACGACGAGTGCGACGAGCCGATGCAGTCACCGAAGACGTTTAAGGCGGATCAATCGGCCCTTGTTCAAACCAACAAGCCCAACTATTTCACCGGGATCATCGAAGATGCTGAGGCGGACTTGACCGAACTGGCGGAAATGGAGAAGGCATCGCCCGTTGTTGATGAAAAGAAATCAGCTCCAAGGGGCAGCTCCTCATCATTGACGGCTGCAAATCCCGGTGACGAAATTCCGATGCTGACGGCCGGCATGACACCGGAAGCCATCCTTCGAAAGGCCGAACAACTTCAGGAGAAAACATCCGAGATGCGGCGTCGCGTGGCGGAAGCTCAGCGGGCGCTGGACACTCGTGCACAAAAGCACCGCGAGGAAATACTGGACGAGCGCCGGCGGCTGCGTGAAAAGCGGGCCCTGCTTCAAATGCAGGCCAAGGCGCTTGTGGAAGCTTCGAAGAAGGGGCGTCCGGACGGAGATACGTCGAAGTCTGTGGTTCTCTCGGGCGAGTCGCCGACGGGCGGTGTGCTGGAGATTCATGACGAACCGGCGCAAAAGGCCTTCATCGAGTATGTGGCGAATGAATCCAATGTTCGCAAGCTGCTCAGCGGCGGGATGGACCTCGCCGAGCAGTCGGATTTCAACGCCAAGGAAACGGATCGCATTCTGAATGATCCGCGATCCTACGCAGACGAAGAGTCGATTCAGACGCTGGAAGATCGTGTGGCTGAGTTGATTCGCGCCGCGCAGGCCGAGCGGAAGGAAATTGAACGAGGCGAAGCGCTGGTCGAGACCCTTCGGTTCGAGACCGAGCGGCAGCGCCGGTCGCTTACGCGCCGTCAGGAAAAATTGCAGCTTCGTGAGAAGTCGCTCGAAGAGCGATTTCGCTCGCTCGCCAAGGCGCGCGAGGCCATTCGCAAGGAGCGAGCGCCCCTGATGGCGCGACTTAAGGCGCTGGATGCCGACGAATCGGTCATTCGCGACCGAATGGGTGAAAGCGAGTCGCTTAATCAGGAATTGGTCAAAGAATCGGAAGCCATCGACGAATTGCAGGAGGGCCTTGAGACGCGCGAACGTGCATTGTTGCATAAGCTGGAGCTGGAGCGGCAGCGTCTTTTGGCCCGCCAGACCCAGCTCAAACGCAAGGCCGCTCAACTCGCCAAAGCGGCTCGCGAAAAGCGGCTGGCCATCGAGAAGGGCGTTCTCAGTCAGCAGGCCGAACTGGAAGCGCGCGAGGCCGAAATCCGTGCGAAGCGCATACAGATCGAGGAAAATCGCCCGTGGCGAACTGGAAAAACAGCCGGCGACATCGAGCAGGTTCTCGCGCACTCGGAAATCGAGGCGGAGTTGGAATCGCGGCGAATGGATCCCGACACCAAGGTGCAGGAATTGGCCGGCCTCAACCATGCCCACTTGAAGGCGGCGCGCGAGGCAAACGACCCGATCGACGCGCCGCTGCGGCGAATCGCGTCGGAGTTCTCAGGGTACAGCCGCATGGACGATGACGAGACCGATCTTCGCATCGTGACACTCGACCATCTGGCGGCGGAGGTCGATGCCTTCAGTCGTAAGAAGGACGTCGGCATCGAGATTGATGATGCCGACATGGCCGACGCCGAAGACTCCACAGTTCCTGTGATTCTCAGGATGGAACCTCAAGACGATGGTGAAAGTGAAGAATCGGATTCGATTCCGCTGGAACCCGAGTCCAAGTCGCCGACGGAGCCAACCAAGGAAGAGTCTGTCGAAAAGAAAAGCCCGGAAACCGGCAACGTCCCTTCAGGCCGGAACGACAAGAAATAGGAGACGCGCGTCTTCAGTCAAGACAGTGCGAGCGATTCGTCGTTTTGCGTGAGCGGCGAGGCGCGGCCCTTCGGTTGGATCGATTAATTTTCTCCGTCGATCAACCGGTCACGCACGGAGCTGTATTTCATGGAGCAGGAGACACGCCAGGATGCGGGCGGGACGAAGACTTCGTCGACGCCCGCCTCTGCACGTCCGCGATTCACGCATGGCAATCGACTGACGGATTCCCCCGAATCACAGGGAGATTCCGCCGCCGCCAGCCGGTCGGCCGAGAAACCGAAATCCGCCGATCGCACGGCCATCGCCCGCAGCGGCGACGAAATGGGAAGACACCCGCCCGGCCTGTCGGAGGCGATGCGGGCGGTCTCGTCGGTCAGTCAATGGGTGGACTCCCAAACGGATGAAGCTGCGCAGTTGGCATCCTTGACAAAGGGCACCGGCTTTTCCGTCTTGAAGGACTTGATGGCAGATGAAACGGACGAGGAGGCACTGTTGGCCCGGCCGTCCGTTCGCTTTCGAGCGCCTCTATCCGGCGCGGCACTGGAAGCCGGCGCAGACGGGCGGTCCGTAGAAACCGACACGAGTCATGCCACAAACGCAAAAACCGCGGTAGAATCCAAAGAGGAACTGGGGAAGGCGGGGGGCATGCGAAATGAGTATTCGGCGCTGAATCTGACTGAAAGCGACGCAGAAATGGACAAGTCTCTGGAATCCCCGCACACATCTGATCGAATGACCCCCAAAAATGGAGGTGGAAACGACGACGAACGGTTCCGCATGGCGGCCGAACTACGGCAGGCCCAGGAAGAGCTTCGCCGCATTCGCGATCGAACCATGCGGCTTACCGGCGGACGGGCCGGCGCGGCGAGCGGCACTGTTGTCACGGATGATCGCAACTCCCAGATTCGTGACCGCGTCGCCTTGGCCCAACAGGCTTTGGATGAACGTGCCCAAAAGCTGAGCGAAGAGCTCGCGCAGGAGCGCGAACGTCTCAAGGCGTATCGCGACCGATTGCAGGCCAAGGCCGCCGAGCTGCTCGAATCCACAAAGAGCCAAAAACAGAAGCTGATCGAACAGCGCGAGGAAATCGATCGCTCGGCCGCTGAACTTGCGGAATCTCGTGCGGAATTCGAATCGACACAGGTTCGCTTGGAAGCCGAAAAGCAGTCGATCGAGGCCGATCGGGCACGATTGAGCGAGTTGGCGGCGATCGAAGCTCCGCCGTGCTACCGGCGAAGAGCGATACCGCGAACTTGAAGAGGAATCCGCACGAATGCGGGCGGATCACGAGGCAGCTCAGGCACGTCTCGAGGCGGAACGCCGCGGCATTCAGGAAGAGTTGCAGCGCGAACGCGACGAGATCAAGGCCGTAGCCGAGCGGGCACAGGCCGAACGCGAAGCCGCCAAGTCCCGACTGGAAGCTGAGCGCCGCGGCCTGCAGGACGAATTGGAGAGCATGCGAAACGCGCTGACAAGTGAAGTCGAGCGCGAGCGAATCGACCAGTTGCGCCTTCTCGAAGAAGAGGCCCGGCAACGCCGCGAGCAATTGGCCGCCGAGGCCGAACAGGCGCGGGTTGCCCGATTGCGCGAAATCGAGCAGGAGGCAGCCCGGCGAGAGGCTGCGTTTGCCGAGCAGCGTTCCCGAATGGATGCAGAATTCGCGGAGTCGCGCTCACGTCTGGAAGCCGAGCGCGCCGAATTCGAATTGCAAAAGCAACGGATGCTCGCTGAACTGGAAACCCAGGCCAAGGAAGCCGCCACGCTCAAATTGCGAGAGGTCGATGCCGAGTCCGCGGCACGTCGTGCGGAATTGGAATCCAAGGAAAAGGCGCTGCGCGATCGCGAGTCGGCCCTGGCGCGGGAGCGTGAGGAACTGGATCGCTCGATTCGCAGTCAGGAACGCGAAGTCGACGACCTTCGCACGCAGCTTGAACACGCAAGACGTCAGTTTGAAGTCGAGGAGGATGCCCGCCGTGCGGAGCTTGAAAAATCGCGACGGGAATTCGAGGCCGAGGCGGCCGAGCGCGCCGCCGCGCTCGACAAGCTGCGCGAAGAACACGAAGCGATGCTGGCCTCCCGAACGAACGATCTGGAGAGCACGCGGCAGGCCGGCGAAGAGGCCTATCAAACGCGGGTTGCAGAATTAGAGCGCATCCAGCGCGATCGCGAAGAAGAATTCGAGGCCCGAGTCGCCGAATTGGAGCGAACCCAGCGCGAGCCGCGAAAAAGGAACATCACACCCGTCATGATTCGCTCGGAAGAGCAAATCGCCGCAAAGCTGCTCGGAGGTCGAGGCTGAAATCGCCGAGCGCCGTGCGGCCATGGAACTCGAGGCGGAGAAATTCCGGGACGATCTCATGGCGGCTGTTCGTCGCCGCGAGGAAGAAATCGAGCACACCCAGGCGCTTCTGGCCAAGCGCGAGTCATCGATTGTCGATCAGGCGAAAGCCCTCAAGGAACAAACGGAACAGTTTGAAATCCGACGACGCGAAGTCGAGGCGGCGGAAGCGGCGTTTGCCTCCAAGCGCGATGAGAGCCAGGGCGACATGCGACTCCGTGCGTCGGAACTGGAGTCTCGAGAGCAGGCCCTGTTGGTCCGGGCGGCCGAACTCGAAGGCGTTCGTGCGGAGCTTGAAGAATTCAAGTGCACCACCGAATCCGCGATCGAATCCCGCGAGGCGGCGCTGGCTTTGGAAATCGAAGAAAAGCGGCAGGAAATCGAGCGTCTCCGGCGGTCGACCGAAGACGGACTGGAAACGCGCGAATCGGAGCTGGCAAAGGAGATTGAGGCCAAGCGGAAGGAAATCGACCAGATTCGCGAATCGACGGAATTGACGCTCTCAGCACGGGAACGGGAACTACTTGGCGAAATCGGCCGCAAACGCGAAGAATTGGAGAAATTGCAGCGCGCGACGGAAACGTCTTTCGATGCCCGCGAGGAGGCATTCGAGCGCGAAGCCGCGGCTCGACGCACGGCGTTGGAGCTGGAGATCGAATCCAAGCGGGAGGAATTTGAAAAGCAGCGGGAGGCGCTCGGCCCTCGAAGCCGACATGGCGATTCGAAGGCAGCAATTGGAGGCCGACCTTCGCACGCTGCGGGAAAGCGCCGAGCGCGATATAGACGATCGACGCAGTTCACTCGAAGCGGAGATCGCCCAGCAGCGCAAGGCGCTTGCGGATGAAACCGCCAAGGCACGGGAAGAAATCGAGAAGACCGCCCGTCAGCCGCGAAAGTGAAATTGAAAAAGCCCGCGAGCTTATCGCCCGAACCGAGACGAAGCTCCGGGAGAAAACCGAGGAGATCGAATCGCAACGACAGGCATTGGCCGACCGGGAGTCCGAGATTCGCGAGCGCGAAGAAACGCTTGCGAACAGCGATGGCGAGATGGCCAAACTGTCGGCTTCGCTTGAAATTCGCGAGCGCCGTTTGAAGGAGTGGCAGGCCCGGGTTGAACGGGCGGAAGCGGCCATCGATCATGAGCGCACCGTGCTCCAGCGCGATCGCGATGAAGCCGTCGAAATCGCCACAAAGAATAACAGGCTCACGCTGCAACTCGGCGCGGAGGCCGAAGCGCTGAAGTCGCGGCAGGCGCAGGTTGAAAAGCTGCAGGGCGAGTTGCAACACCGGATCGGAGAAATCGAGCGCGCCCGTGCCGACATCGAGAAAATGCGGTTCGAGACCGAAAGCGAACGGGCCGCCATCAAACGCCGAGCCGAAGAGGTCGACCAACTCGCCAGGGAAACCGAAAACAAAGTTCAATATGTGGCGGCCGGCTCGAAAGAGGCCGAGGAATATCGACGCCTTTCGTTGGACTTGGAACGGGAGAAGAAGGAACTCGCCAGCCGCACGGCCGAAATATTCCGTCGTGAGGAAACACTGCGCGAGCGCGAGATCTCGCTCGAACGTGAACGCGGCGAATTGACCGCGGCGCGACGCGAACTTGAGGGCACGCGAACCCGGCTGGAAGATCTTGAAAAGGAACTGATCGAGCGAGAGCGACAAATCAGCGATCGCGTGATGAAGGCCGCGGAAATCGAGCATCGGGCCCGCAAGTCGGAAATGGAATGCGATGCGGCCCGCGCTCAGCTCGACATCGAACGCGAATCAATTCAGGAGCAGATTGAAAGCGAGCGCCAGACGGCCATGGCGGAAGTGGCCCGGCATCGGGAGGCGCAGCAGGAGGCGGCTGCCGAGCTGGACCGTCGCCACGCTGAGCTAAATGACGCCGTCGGCGCGCTTGAGGCGATGAAGTCCGAGGTCGAGCGGGATCGCGCCGCGTTGGCCGCGGACCTGGAGCGATACCGGCAGGACTCCGCTGCGACTGATGAAACGCGAACCAGCCTTGGTTCTGAGAAGGCCGAATTGGCGGCAAGCGCAGACACAGTTGGCCGATTGCGAGGCGGAATTGGCCGCGGAGCCGCGAAATCGTCCAATCAGAACGCACAAAGCTCGAAGCCGAGATAGCCCGTGCCGAGCGCGACGCACTGGCGTTTCGCGATCGCGAGCGGATGCTCAAGGAGGCACGTCAAAAACTGGAAACCGAGCGAGTCGAGGCCGATGAAGCGCGTCGTCGGCTCGCCGAACGCATAGAGGAGACCAAGACACTTCGCAGAAAGCTTGCCGAGAAGGCCGATCGCCACCATCGGCGCAAGCTGAGATTGCTGGAGGAATATTCGGCATTTGAATCGAAACGCAAGGCCTTCGAGTCCGAGCGGTCTGAGTTTCGCCGCGAGCGGTCGGAATTGGAGAATCGCCGGGAGCTCATCCAAGGCGAGACGACCGACATCAGCGACGAGCGGCGTCAAATTGACGACGATCGCCGTCAGCTCGATCAAGCGCGAAAGACATTCGAGGCGGGCCGTCGCAAGCTGGCCGAGGACCAGCGCGAGATTGAGGAACGCGAAGCGCGCCTGGCGGAAAAGGCGAACCAGCTCGAAGAGTATCGCGATCGGCTCGAGGAAGAATACACCGACCTTCATCAGCGGAATCAGGCATTTATTAAGGTTCAGGATGAGGAATCGGCCGACGCGAAACGGCTGAGGTCGCTGATCGAGCAGAATGAAGCCCAGGCCGAAGAGTTGCGGCAGCGTGCTTCGGAAATCGAAGCACATGACGAGGCCGTTTCGGCGCGGGCTTCCGAGTTGGAGCGGGAAGAAGAACAGATTTCTCGCAGGCTTCGTGAACTGGATGATCGCGCCAAGACGATGGATGCGAACAGGCGGCGATCGAGGCCCAGCGCAGCGAATTCACATTTGTTTGGTCATGGCGGCGGACCAGGCCGCACTTGAAAAACTACGCCGCGAATCAGAACGCGAACTCGACGCCGAGCGTGAGCGGCTTCGCATTCGCGAACACGAGATTCAGGAGGAGACGGCTAAATACAAGGATCAACTGGAACGAGAGCAGGAAGAGCGCGAGATGGATGCGATGGACGAATTGCGTCGCCGCATCGAATCGGAAATGTCCGATCGCCTCGCGGAGCTCTCCCGCAAGGAGGCCGATGTCGAAGCGCGATGCGCCGCACGGCTCCTTGAAGTCGAGCGCGATATCGACGAACGACTCGGTCAGCTTGAATCGGAGCTCAGAGTTCGGCGCGAAAAAACAGAAGCCGGTTTGTCCGAACGAAACGAAGTCATCGAGCGTGAAATTAACGAAACGCGATCCCGGCTCGATCAGCAAATTGAGGACATTCGCCGTCGCCAGTCTGCCGTGGCGGAGGAAGAGTTGCTGCTGCGCCGCCGCCGTCAGGAAGTTGAGACGGAACGCGAACGGATCGAAATGGATCGCAAGGCGCTGGCGGCTGAGGGTCGCGGCCACATCGATGGTTCCGACACGACGACCGTCGAGCTTTCGGAATTGGATGCGGCCGATCTGGATGCCCTCGATTCGGCCTCGATGGATGAGATGCTGGGCACGCATGATCCGGCCCAGCAGGTGGGCACGCTGGCGGTGAAGCATGCCGAATCCGAATCGGATTCGTCCGCGCGACAAGTCGATCGGCCGCTTGTGACACCCTCGTCGCGTCGATTCAGACCCGTTCCGACCGGCATTTGCTCCATCGTGGTTGGAGCGTTGGCTGCCGCGTTTTATATGTGGTCGCCGTCGGATCAAACCACGGTTCGCGGTCGGCTTGCGCTGAATTCGAGTGGTGTCGATGCAACAATGACATCCGCGCAACATGTGGCCGGCATTGTGGGCGATCGGGCTGTTTTTGAGACGGCTTCTGCGGAAGCAGGGCGGGACCTTTGGAAACTCTATCTGTCGGGAGTGGTCGGGGTTCAGCCCTCGAACGACGACAACGCCGTTGAATTGACCGCGCGGGTCGCGCCCTCGGAGCAAGCGGCCGCTGAAGCCTGGCTGGCTGCCATTGGGCGTGCTTATCAGAAGCGTCTCGAACACATGGAATTCAGCGCCGACCAGCGCCGGGCCGCATTGGACGAGGCGCAGGGCCGGTACGACACCCTTGTGGTTCAGCGCGATCAAGCCATGGAGCAGTTGCGTCACCTGCAGGAAGATGTGGATCGGGAAAATCTTCAGAATGGCGGTAATGTCCGTGAAGACCAGGAAACACTGAATCGTCGGACAGCCGAAGCAGAAGGCGCGCTCAATGCCGCAACGACTGAACTTCAAAGGCATCAATCGGAAGGCGTGCCAACTTCGCCCGTCGTGCCGAGCGAGGCTCAGATCGCAAAGGCCGTTGCGGCCGACCGGGATTTGACCCTGGCGATTGAAGAACGCGGGGCCAAGGCCATTCGATTCCACGATGCCCTGGTTTCGGCCGTTTCCAAGTCGCAGGTTCCGTTGACGACTTTGCTTAAATGCGTTGCGGAGTTCTCTGGCGAAGTTGAAAAGCAGATCGCCAAGCAGTCCGACACGGAAATTCGAAAGGAACTGGAGCAAGTCGCGCTGGATCTTTCGGACCTCAAGGATCATGCCGACGAATTCACGCAATCGTGGGATGAACTCTCACCGAAGATTGCCGCATGGAAATCCAAGGAGAATTCAGAACAGCTTCTCGAATTATCAAAAACGAGCCGAGACCCTGGTTCGCGATTTCCATACAAAGTCCAAAGCAGCGTTAGGGGCAGCCATCAAGGGGGCCGATGACGTCGGTCGCGGTGGGGCTGAAATGACGCAGCGCCGCATCATTCAGGCGCAATTGGCCAAGCATGCACAATCCTGCTTTGAGCAACGAAATGAATGGACCGTTGCCGCCAGTGAAGTCGTGCCGGCCAACAATCCGGAGCTCAAGGCGCTTCGCAGTGCATTGGTCGGGCTGACACCACGCATAGATGAGGGCCGTGCCCGGATTCGAGACGATGTGGCCAAGCAACTGGCGGAGAAACGAAAGAACGACTGGCTGGCCGAAGAAACGCGATTGAAGGATGTTGTTTCCAAGGCCGAGGTCGCTCACCGCACATTGGCCCAGCAGGCCATGGCCGCGATGCAAACGGCGCTCAATGTCGACGATTCCACGATCAAGGCGCTTCAGGCGCGTCGCGAAGAAATTGCCGCCCAGCAGGAAGTCATTTCGGGGCTCGAACGCGACGTTGCGGAGCATCTGGCGCGGGTGGCCCGATTGAAGACGGCAACGTCGGTTAATATGGCGGGCCTGGCTACCTATCAGTCGTTGGAGTCTCCCACAATCGCTTCATTCGATACCACACGTTTGAACGCTGGATTGTCCCTTGGCGCGGGCGTCACACTTCTCATGATGTTTGTCATTTATCTTATTTCAGGACCGGGCCGTGTACCGACGACTCGTACCGGGGACGCGTCTTAACGAGTTCCAGAACGCCGGGTCTGATGTGCATCGCATTCGCGTATTGTTGCTGTCAACAGACCTGCAAAAAGGCGGGCTACCGCTGCGCCTGGTCCGGCTGGCGCGACGATTCAGGGATGTCAACGTCGAGCCGGTGGTGGGGTGTCTTACTTCGCGCGGTCCCCTGAGTGATGTTCTGGAGGCGGACGGCATTGAGACATTTGCCTGTGATGCCGCCGGCCGATTCGACTTTCGCTGCCTTTCGAAACTCGCCGCCCACATCCGCAGACTTGATCCGGACGTGATCCATGCCTCGCTTTTCCATGCGAATCTTGCCGCAAGGCTGGTGGGGCGACTGGATCGGCCGCGACCCATTCTCACATCCAGCGTCACCATCGAGATCGAGCGGCGGTGGCACCGCGTCCTTGAATCGATGACATCCGGGCTCTCCGATTTGCACGCGGCAAACTCCGAGGCAGTGGCCGCGCATGTTCGCGAGGACTTGGGCTTTTCATCAGACCGGGTAGTGGTGGTTCCGAATGCGGTGGATTTCGACGCGATTGACCGTACACCGCCAATCGATCGGGCCTCGCTGGGCTTGAAGTGTGACATACCACTTGTTGTCTGGGTGGGGCGGATGGATCCGGTCAAGAATCTTCGCACATGGATAGATGTGTTCGAGCGCGTCCTGCGCGAGAGGCCAGCACAGGGATTGTTGATCGGCGATGGGCCGGAGCGGCGGCACCTTGAAAAACTTGTCAAAGAAAGACAGTTGTCTCAATACGTTCGATTCGCCGGCTGGATGGACGACGTCATCGGGGTATTGAAATCGGCGGACGCAATGCTCTTTCCGTCGCTCACGGAAGGTTCGCCCAATGCAGTGCTCGAAGCCATCTGTTGCGGATGCCCGGTTGTCACGAGCGATGCCGCAGCATGTGTGGAATTGATTCGCGAGGCAGGGCGCGGAATGTCATGCCATGCATATGACACTAAGTGCATGACAAGATTCCTGCTGGAAATCCTGAGCACATCTACGTCTCAAAAATCCCGCACTCGAAGTTTTGCAAGCCGGATGCGAACCCATCGCGGCATGGCATCGGTTCTTGCGAAATGGTGCGATGCCTATGATCACCTTCTTGCCCAGCGCTAATCTTGCCCGACTTCTTTTCCGGCTGTGAGTTGCTCTTCTCGAAAATCGCAACCTCATATTTCTTAATAGGTTCGGACTTGGCCGTCCGATATAGGAAATATTCTCGCTCAAAAAAACCGAAATAGTCCTTGTAATTGGTGGGGCAAAAGATATGTTACATCCCACGAAGTGGGGGAAACGAACCCCCGCAGTAGCCGGCGTCGAATCCTATGGTTTTTCTCGGTTTTTCCGATGTTTTGCTCGACGCCAAGCACCGACTGGCGATACCGGCGAAGTTCCGCAGGAACATCGATCCTGAAGTAAACGGTACGCAGTTCGTGCTGGTTCTGGGTAAGCCGAAAAATACGTTGTGGCTCTATCCGGAAAAAGACTTCATGCGTCTCTCGGACCTTGGGGAAAAAAACCCTAACGCCGAGCGACGAGCAGCGGAATTCGACCAGGCGATGTTCTCCCCGGCGAATGTTTGGAGCCGGACGGGAGGGTCGACTTACTGCCGGAACGGCTGATCGAGGACGCGGGATTCAAACGGGAAGTGGTGGTATGCGGCGTGCGATCATTTGGAAATCTGGCCCAAGGACGCGTTCGAGCGACACCTGGCTGAATCGCGTGTTCGCTTCCACGACTTGCAGGAAAAAGCCCGGCCTGCGTATCGAGATTCAAGGCGGCAGACCGGCCAAGAGGCCGGTGAGTGATACCTGACCAACGGGCGATGTGTTATCGCACGGGGGCCCAGGGGTAGATTCGGTTGGCGATGCGGGAGGGGGTCGGTTGAGGATCTCCTTCCGCTCGCCAATTTTTGAACCATGATCTCTACTTCGTTCGCGGCGAACACGGATGGTGTAGTCGCGCACGACGCGAGTATACGTTTCAGGGCATTCTGGCGGTCATCGGATGGGTCCAAGGGCAATGCACGAGCCATGGACATTTGAGGATGATGTCGCCCGGCCACTTCGCCGTGTTGCCGGGCGATTAACCGGATGGCCGAATCATCGGGCTTTCTGATTCCTTTCGCCGGTGGGAACGATACAACGCGTTGTTGGCTCTCCGAGCGTCAAGGACGACGTTCGGAGTCGCTTTTAGAAATGATAGCCGCCGGGATTGCAAAGTCCCGGCGGCTTTTCTTCGTTGGTGGAGGTTTGCAGTCATGACCGCTATTCGTCGAGCCAGCCCGCCTTTAGATCATCGTTCCAATCATCGCTCAGGATTTTGTTTGGCTTGCCATTCTTCCAGAGAGCGACGGCTCCCATTTGCTTGTCGGATGTTCCGGAGGTCTTCGACATCGAAAAGCACACTTCCTCATTGCTTTTCCATGTCGGTATCATTCTGGTTTTGCCACCTTTCTGTTCGACATTGATCAACTTGGTGGTTTCACCGTTTGCGAAATCGTAAATTACCACTTCTCCATCGCTGCAGGGAAAACAGCGCTTCTCGTCCGGACTGATCTCGAAGGTTGCGAAGCCCGACTCCATCGGCACATCGAAATCGCGCCCCAGGACCTGCGTCACGCTGGCGGCCACGCGCGGATCGACGGCGAAAATGGACCATCTTCGCGGCATGTCGTGCTTCGTCGCGGGAAGGGTCATTTCCACCGGGATCCGAACAGGAGCGCCCGTCGCTGAGCCCATTTGATGGTAAATGGGTTGAATAGCAGCCCCGCGCGATCCTCCAGCGTTTCCCATTCCTTGAGCAGGGCGCCGTCGTCGCCACGAATGCGAATCGTCGCGAGCGAACCGAGTTGGAGATACTCGTCGATGCCGTTATGAATGAGCGACGAACGCACGTACGCCAGCCGCTGTCCGTCTGGGCTCCAGTCGAAACCGGCCGCCACATTCACCGCGGGCACGCGAACTGCGCCGCCATCGGCCGATACGACGAAGAGCGATCGGCCCATTCCGGATTCTCCCCAGCTGTCACTGTTGTATGCCACATATTTGTCATCCGGCGATGCAGTCGGAAAGATGATTTCATCCAGCGATCGGACCAGCACGCGCCCGGACTTCAGCGTGTCGCCGTCGCGGTCGAGGATCTGCAGGTGCCAGATGGTCGGCTTGACCTCGCTGAGTTCCTTCCATTTGTCGCCAAGTTTTTCCGGCAGTCCTTCGGCATCGTTGTCGCGCAGGTAAAGGACGATGGCCACCAGGAGGCCGCCGGGAATATTCTTTTCGGGCAGAATTTCGAATTCCTTCCAGTCGCCGGTGTACGCCATCATCCTCGGCTTGGCGATCTTGGATTTCTCGACGACGTATTTTCGCTGGGCCTCGCTCATGACACTTTCAATGTCGCTCCAGGAATCCGACTCCGTACGATGCACGCCCAGCAGTCGCTTTCCATCGCGGCTCCACGCCGCCCTTACCGCGCTGAGTTCCGCGCGACCCGGCAGCACCTTTCCATCGCCGTTGATGAGAAAGAAGCCCTTGTCCGACACTACCGCCGCCACCGAGCCATCACATGGGTCCAGACCACCCGTTTTTCGGGAATGCACCCCCATATCATGGCAAGCGCCATTCCCACGGTAATCAATCCTGCCTGCCTTCTCGTTGCAAATCTCATGTTCATGCTCCGATCTTCGGCCGCGTAATGGGGCCGGTCCATTCGACTTTTCGATTTTCAGTGGATCGCTTCGCCGAGAAGCCGCGGCGAAGATCACTGACACTCCAGAATCCGGCAACGCCGCGAGGTGCGTCGTGCACGTCACTTGACACCATCGTCTGCCGGGTCAGTTCCATCTGTTTCGACTGCGGCGTCGGTCCATACCCCATCCAAAGCGCGAGTGCGATGGCCGCGGCGGCTGCAAATCCGACGAATCCGCCTCGAACGGCGTTCGTGACCCACACCTTGCGCGGCGAGACACGACCAAACAGCGGCGGAGGGAGTGCCTCAGTTACGGCATAATCACTGCGAGTCAACGATCGTCGCGCGTCGGCCACGGTCGCCATGATGGATCGCGACGCCAACAACTGTTCCTGATTCGCCGACAAATAATTGTCCAACAGCGCGGCCATATCGCCCGACAATTCGCCCATCGCACGATCGATGACAAGCCGTTCCAGCATTTGATTATCCAACGACATGCCGTTGCTCCTCGTGTTCAGTATTCCCACCTTCAGTTTTTGATTGTCCTGTCAGCTCATTTCGCAATCGCATGACAGCATGATGGATGCGGGATCGCACCGTGCCGATCGGCAGTGCAAGGCTCTCCGCAATTTCGGCGTAGGAAAGCACCTCCACCAATCTCAACTCCAGAACTTCGCGGTGGCCTTCCGGCAGCCGCGCAATGGCCTCGCGCATTGGATCCAGTCGCTCATCCTCGGCACTTTCGGAATATTCCGAATCTCGGTTGCCAGTGGGACGTTCCGGTTGCGTACTCGTGCCGAACATGTTCACGCACCAGATTGGCGGCGATGCCGATCAGCCATGCCCGTTTCGACGCCGCCGCGAATAGCGCGGACGGATTTCCTGCCGCCGCCAGGAATGTTTCCTGAAGCAACTCATCGGCCGCACTCGCATTGCCCAGCCGCCGCCGGAGAAAAGCACGAATGCCGGACCCCAGTTCCCTGTAAACCGATTCCAAAGTTGCATCGCCGTGGCTCATGCGGCTCCCACTTTAATAGTGACACAGCGGGGGCCGAAAGTTCACGAAATGGCAAAAATGACGAGAAATTCTCCAGCGTTCGATATTGCAAGCGAAATGGACGGGCCGACACAGGTAGCGGTAGAGGAAATTCCACAGTTGGGGACGGCTGTGCCACATTAACCTTTACAATTGCTGTTCGGCCGATAGAAACGACATCGCCGGGTTGCCCCGGCGATGTGAATCATATCTTAGTGTAAATCAGGCTCTCCGTCGCCGATACTGGCGACGAATCATGCCCAATCCCAGAAGCAGGAATGGCAATGTCGCCTCAGCCCCGGAGGCCGCACAACAGGGCGTCTGCCCACCGGCCGGCGGGTCCGGCGGGCAGCCGGGAATTTCGGGTCGCCCGCATCCGCAGGTGCCCGGTTCTTCCTTGTTAGCATCGTCCGGACAGTTGTCCCGGCAGTCAAATTTGCCGTCGGCATCGGAATCTGAATCGGCTACGCCGCAGCCGCATTCGCCGGGGGCGGTCTTATTCGGATCGTCCGGGCATTTGTCGGTGCGCAGCCCGTAGCGCAGTTGGTGCCATCACCGGCAAACACACCGGTGGCCGATTCGCAGGAGGCCTGCGTGATTTGCGAACACGCATTGCCTGAAAAACAGCATGCGCCGGTCGCGGTGGGGCATTGTCCGTTGTTGCATTCCCGTATTATCGCCGCGATAGCTGCTGCTGAGGTTTTCGCACGACGTTTGCGTGCGTAGCGTACAAACACCAGCGCCATCACAACATGCACCGGTGGGGGCCAGCGCCGGGCAGGGGTTCGGCGTGCAGCTTGTCGCATTGCCCTGATAAGCGCCGCCTTCGGTATCGCATGCGGCCTGGGTCAGCAATTGGCAGGGGGAATCGCTTGTACAGCATGCGCCGGTTGGTGTCGGACAATTGGCATTCGCGCAAGCGACCGAAAAGCCCTTGAATAAACCGTTGGACGCCTGGCACGCAGAGAATACGACCGAATCGCACGACCCATCCGGCAGGCAGCATGCGCCGGGAATATCCGAACAGTTGGGCGCGAGGCACGTGGTGTTCGCGCCGATAAATGTGCCTCCGCCTGCCTGACAGGCCGATCGAACGGTCTCGCTGCATGAATCATTCGGCGCGCAACAGGCGCCGCTCGGATCGGCACAGGGGCTGGGCGTACAGAGGCTGAAGTCGCCCTGATACGTGCCACCGTCGTTTTGACATTGCGTTTCAGTGACGATGGTGCAGTTGCCGTTCGGATCGCAACACCCGCCGGTGGGCGGCGGCGCAGGACAGTTGACGGTTGCACAGGCAACCGAATCGCCCTGATAGGCGCCGCCGAAAGCAATGCAGTCGCCTTCGGTTCCTACTGGAACAAAGCCGCCGGACGGCAGGAGCAAAAGCCGCCGGTCGCACCCCCGTCATGGTGACGCTGACCGTAAATGTGCCGGACGCACCGCCGAAACCATCGATAATCAAGAAGTACGGCGTGCCGGCCGTGGCCGCAAAGTTGAATTGCTCGATACCGCCGATG